>CAZQXD010000005.1:46438-107923 GCA_964597315.1 uncultured Candidatus Competibacteraceae bacterium | reverse complement strand
TTCCCGCTTGTATCCCCGCCCGATTGGGCGAGGGTTTACGCGGAGTTTTGCTAAGTATAAACCACAAAATCCAAGAGCTATTCCTAATGGATTTTGGCATCTGGCTGGGTTTTACTGTACCTGGCTTTAGTTAGCCTGCTTCATAGCCCTAGACAAGCGATTGCCGCCATGGCCCCTTCCATGGCGGTTTTTTTTACTCTCAGGGTAGGGTCCTGTTGCTGGCTTGCCGGAAGGCGTCAGCCAGTTCCTGGTAGTTTCGGGTCACGGGAAACTGGGGGAACTCGTCGATGACGTTCTGGGGGGGGCGGAACAAAATCCCAGCATCGGCTTCGGCCAGCATGGTGGTGTCGTTATAGGAATCCCCGGCGGCGATGATGCGGAAGTTGAGTCCGTGGAGGGCCTGCACGGCCTTGCGCTTGGGGTCGATCTGGCGCAGCCGGTAGCCGGACACTCGGCCCGCATCGGTCACGTCCAGGCGATGACAGAACAGGGTTGGCCAGCCCAGTTGGCGCATCAGGGGAGCGGCAAATTCGTAGAACGTGTCGGAGAGAATCAGCACCTGGAAGCGAGACCGCAGCCAGTCCAGAAACTCCGCTGCCCCATCCAGAGGGGTCAACTCGTCGATCACCGCCTGGATGTCCGCCAGCCGCAGGTCGTTTTCCTCCAACAGCTTCAGCCTCTGACCCATCAGCACATCGTAGTTGGGAATGTCCCGGGTGGTGGCTTTCAGCCCCTCTATGCCGGTGCGCTCGGCGAAACTGACCCAGATTTCAGGGATCAACACCCCTTCCAGGTCCAGGCATGCGATTTCCATGGTTCCCCCCTGTTCGCGCCCTACGGGCGACCATTGTTTTGGATGGCGGCAACGGTAGCCGGAACGCCCGTTCCGGGCAAGCCCCGGCGATAGGGATTTTATCCCCACACGGGGGGTAGGCGGCGATGCATTGCACGTCGTTGACCCCCTCCCCTCCCTGAAGGAAGGGAATTCCCAGTCTCACGACCAGGCCCTTTCTGCTTCACCGAAAACTGCCCATGCCTCCCAATGACTGCGATGCCTGAATCGTGATAGGGTATCGTTGCATTCGTCAGATAGGTGTTTTTTTCAATGAGTTATACATGGACGGAAATTACGCAGGGGATCGGGTCAGCCCCGGCATGGACCCTGGCAGGACGCAGAGACGGGCCGGTATCCTCGGGCGGTGAAGCTGCTGCTGCGCTTTTTCAGGCCGGGATGTCCGCGATCAATGACGCCTCGGTGAACCATGCGATCAACAACCGCAAACCCCAGGCCGAGCGCAACGTCGCGCAGATCATGGAAGGCCACCGGAACGGCGGCGTGCTGGTCGTGGCCGGCATCGAAGTGCGACAGGTCGGCGAGATGCGCAGCAGCATCTTTCATTATCTCAGTGCCGGGGTACAGGTGTTTTCTCGGCCCGAACACGCGATTTCGGTCTGGCGCCGCAGTCCGCGTCTGGAACCGGCGCAAACCATGCAGCACCGCTTTTTCTGGGTGACACGCGCATGATCGACCGGGGTGGTGGTGGCTGGAACACTTACGCTTCACGCCTGCGATAATGGCGATATTGCCGCAGTGGATGCACTTTTGGCGTCCAGCTATCCCGTTCTGCTGAAGCCGGATTATCCTCCGTCGGTCATGGTCACGGCGCTTCTGCTGATCTCGCGGGTACGACTGTCGCTTGTAACTTGCGTCCCACTGCTACAAATAATCATCTTCGAGTTTTCCGTCGGAAGAGCCTTTAAATTGCTGAAGATCATCTGTGATTTCGTAAAAATCTGATTTATCTTCGACAAAAATATGTCCTATCGTCTTTAAGCTGGTCGGACTATCAAGCGAGCCTGCGATAATGCCTAGCGCGTTTTGTTCAATGTGATCCCAAAACAATCCCGACCCACATTCTCGACAAAATCCTCGTCGCGCTATATCCGAAATTTTATACCAACTAAGACCTTCATCTCTAGTTATTAAAATTTTGGATTTTAGGGCCTTTGAATGTGATCCGAAGTTACCGTTTAGCTTGGTGCATTGACTACAATGACAATTAACAACGCCCCTTAGCGGGCCTTTTACTTCATACCGTACGGCGCCACAAAAACAACCACCAGAGGAAATTTTAGATTTTTCGTCAGTCACGATAATTCTCTAGAAATACATAACGAACTGAACTCCTCGGGTACGCTTCGATGCAGCGCCGAGCTAGCATTTTCTCAATAGCTTGGCTTTATGATACTCCCTTAGAGTCTGTTTTAAAAATCGACATAGCGCACCAATCTCACCGAAGGAGCCTGTAAATAAAACTGTGCAAACCGCCTTTCATTGCACCCTGTAAGGGAAAGGATAGGTCACTTGACATCCTCTCCTCCCTACAGGAAGGGGATTCCCGATCCGGCGAGTGTCGGGTGTCCATACCCTACGATCCTCCTTGTAAAGCTTCAACACTTCACAAGTGAATCAAAAGGGTAACCCACACTCAACCCTATCTTGATTTTTAAAAAAGACACTTAGTCTAGCCCCAAATCTACGCTCGAAACCTTCAGGATCGAAATATTCGAATATCAATAGCGTTGCACAGCCCTGGAAGAAGGTTGGGTGAGTTCAGTCGAAGGCGGCTGGCTTCTCACGCTCAACGTGTGGAGGCTCAATAAGACCGGCTATTCTACCCGTCCCCACATCGACTGAGACTTGTTCAGAGTTTCCCTAAGGCTAGGGACCGCCCGGCTCAATAAGGCTGCATCACCTCGAAATACGTCATGGCGATTTTCACCACTCGGTTTTGCCGGTCGAACTTGTACCAGCGACTATCCCGGTACTCAATGTGTTCCACCGGCTCCGCCTTGATGATCCGGCTCAGCACCACGTAACGCACCCGGGCCAGGAACTCGATGAAGCGGTTGGACTTGTGGATACACATCGCTGTTTCTCCTCGGTGGCTTGTTTCGCTCTATCCAAGGAAATGCATAATCAGGGCCAAAATTATATTGTCTATTTACCTCAATCAGTTAGAGTGATTTTATACGCTTGATAGAGGCCTTTTGCGGCCCGATACGAACCCATCGGGTCAGAGTTGGCCACTGCCCGCCAGACGGTCCAAACTGGACCGATAGCGGGCCAAATTGGCCTGATCCAGCCTCCGTATAGAGCATTTTCAGTCACTTATAACTGGCACTGTACTTGCGTATACGTTCTTGTTCACCGACCCTTGGCCGGCGTCCCACCTTGGGCGGCCTTGAGGTCAAGCCACTCCATGTCCACGCCGCGAGAATGCAACGTAGCGGCCCCGAGGGAGTCTAAACTATGTTGATTAACTTAATAACACAGCAACGCACCGCTTGGTTGCGGGGAAGGTTTGGACCATGATTTCATCCGCCATCCGTTACCGCCTGCATAGAGCCGCCCTTACCGTGAGCATTGCTGGCCTGCTCACCGCTTGTGGAGCCACTTCGCCGGTTCTGCCCGAAGGCGCGTCCCTGCCCCGAGGCGACGCCGACAAGCTATTGGTCGTGGACTGTCTGCTACCTGGGCAAATCCGCAAATTGGGCAGCAAGCTCACCTACCTAAGTCCCCGTCGCCCCGTCAAGGCCACGGCCGCCGACTGCGAGATTCGCGGCGGCGAATACGTAGCCTATGACCGGTCCAATTACGCCACCGCCTTGAAAGTCTGGTTGCCCCAGGCCCAGGAGGGGGATGCCGACGCCCAAGTCTATGTGGGCGAAATCTACGAGAAGGGCCTTGGCTTGCAACCGGACTATGCCCTGGCCGCCCAGTGGTATCTCAAGGCCGCCGAGCAGGGCAACTCCCGCGCCCAGATTAATTTGGGCCAGCTTTACGAACAGGGGCAAGGCGTACCCAAGGACCCGGTCCAGGCCCTCAACTGGTATCGCCGAGCCTCCGGCCTGACCAGCGATCAACTGGCGTTCAGCACCTCTATCAAGGAACTGGAGCAGGAGGCCGAGTCCATGCGCTTGGAAGTGACGCAAAGTCGCCAGGACGTGGCCACCGCCCGCCAGCAAGCGCGAGTCAGCCAGCGGGAAGCCGATGCCCTGCGCCAGCAATTACGCACCACCCAGCGGCAACTGGATTCCCGGGTCAAGAACTTGGAAAATCTCAGTCGTGAACTGGAGCGGACCCGCCAGCAACTGCGTGAACGCAGTGTCGCCCCCGGCGCTTCTCCCGACAATGCCGATATCCGCGCTCTCCAGGACCAGCTATTGTCCCAGCAGCGGGAATTGGAACAAAAGAGTCGGGAACTGGTGTCCATCCAGGAAGAAACCAATCAGCAGCGCGCCCGCCTGGGGCTGGAACTGCTGAATGTCCAGCGCCAGTGGGACGAGCAGGTCAAGGTCGCCGAAGCGGAGCGTAAGGAACTGGAGCGGGAAATCGCCTTGCGAGACAAGGAAGCCAAGGAACTACGCCGGCAATTGGACAACACCAAACAACAATATCAGGCCCGGCTGGATCGTCTGCAACAGGTTGAACAGGATCAGATACAGACCCGTCGCGACCTGGAGCGGCAACGGGCGCTGCCGGACTCCGAGGCCGTGCGCCGCCAAACCGAGGAACTGCAACGGCGACTTGAACAGCAGCAGGCTGTCATTGAGGAACAGCGCCAGGAGCTAAGCTATCTGCAACAGGAAACCCAGCGCCAGCAAGCCCGCTACAGCGCCGAACTCAAGGAAGCCCAGCGTAAGCAGGCGGCGCTAGAGCAGCAGATCGGCCAGGCCCAGGCCCAGGCCCAGACGGCCCAGGTCGGAGGCCAGCAATTGGCCATGGCTGGCCCGGTGATCGAGATTATCGACCCGCCCATCGTCGCCACCCGGGGCGCCGGGCAGCCTACTGTGACCATGCGCTCGGCCAGTCCCCAACGGGAGATTGTCGGCAAAGTGTCGGCTCCTGGTGGGCTTCTGAGCCTTACCGTCAATGATCAGCGCTACGATGTGGACCCCGGCGGCACGTTCCGGGCCACGGTGCCCCTGCCCGGCACCGAGAATCCGGTCACCGTTACCGCCGTGGACAAACAAGGTCAGTTGGCCACGGTGAACTTCACCCTGATGACCCAGTTCCGCTCGGTGGAGCCGGTGGTCACGACGCCCGTGGAGCCGGTCACCGCCCAGCCGCTGCCTGCCGTTACTTTCGGCCGTTACTATGCCTTGGTGATCGGCAATAACAACTATGCCACCTTCCCCAAACTGAAAACGGCCGTCAATGACGCCAAGGCTGTGGCCAACGTGCTGCGCAACAACTACGGCTTCGATACCCGGGTCCTGGTGGACGCCGACCGCTACGCCATCTTGTCGGCCCTCAACGAGTACCGGCAGAAACTCACCGACAAGGACAATTTCCTGCTCTACTACGCTGGCCATGGAGAATTGGACAGCGCCAATCAGCGGGGTCACTGGCTACCGGTGAACGCCGAACCCAGCAGCACCGCCAACTGGATATCCAATGTCCAAATCACCGACATCCTCAATGCCATGTCCGCCAAGCATGTCATGGTCATCGCCGACTCCTGCTACTCCGGCACCTTGGCCAACCGCTCCGTGACCACCTCCTCGGAAGGCGGACGCAGCTACGAGATGCGTAAGAAGTGGCTGGATTTGATGGTGGGGGTGCGCTCCCGCACGGTACTCACGTCTGGCGGTCTGGCTCCGGTGCTGGACAGCGGCGGCGGCGATCATTCGGTGTTCGCCAAGTATCTGCTGGAAGCCCTGCAAGGCAACCGTTCGCTGATGGAAGGCCCGGACCTGTACCGGCAGGTGGCGGCCCGGGTCAAGGCGGCGGCGGCCAAGCTCAATGTGGAGCAAGATCCCCAGTACGCCCCCATCAAATATGCGGGTGACCTGGGCGCGCCGTTCTTCTTCGCCCGCTTAAACTGAGCATCACCCCTTCACCGCCGGACGCCCCCGGGCGCCCGGCGGTTATTTTTTAGCCAATCCGCCGCCCGTAAATGGACACGCTGTACTCCCGGCCATCCATCTCGGCCACCTCGGGCAACTCCCCCCATAGCCTAAAGTCACAGGCCCGAAACAGGCCGATGCTGGGGGCATTGTGGGAAAACACAAAGGCCAGCAGCGTCTTGATCCCCAACCCCGACGAGCGGTGTATGGCGTCTCGCAACAACCGCCCACCCAACCCCTGGCCCAGGGACTCGGGGGCGATATAAATGCTGATCTCGGCGGTGTGGGCATAGGCGGGCCGACTATGGAAAGGCCCGAAGCTGACCCAAGCGTCGATGCCATCCGGTGTATCGTGGACCAGGATCGGTCGATGCTCCGGGGTGTGACTGCTGAACCAGGCTTGCCGGGAGTCCACGGTCACCGGTTCAGTGTCGGCGGTGGACAGGCGGGTAGGTACGGTAGCGTTGTAAATAGCCACGATCCGGGGCAGATCGGCGTCTACGGCGGCGCGCAGTAAAGGCTGGGGCATGGGCGGAAACTCCACAGGAAACCCCCTAGAGTAACCCCCAAAACAGTACTCAGCCAAACCCCGGTCGGGGCCGGGTCGGCCTGGCCGCCGTCTAGCGCCAGCGACGACCCAACAGCAGCAGCCCACCAGCCAGCAGCAGACTGGCGGCGGGTTCCGGGACCACCGTCGGGGCGATCACCTGGACGCGCGCGCCATTAAGCTGAACCGGGACCTGGACCGTTGCTGGATTCGGATCGGTCACGGTGGGCGCGGGCGTGAAGGCCAGTTCCGGGTCATCTGTTCCGCCCGTGATATTGTTAATGGCGAGACCCGTTTCTCCAATCGCCAGGGCCAGAAATTCAAGGGACATGACCTGGATAGTCTCGGCGGTGTTGTTCAAACTAAAAGCCGGGCCACCCGTACTCTGCAAGCCCGTCAGACCGCTGTTGTCGATAAAATTGTTCAAGGGACCGGCGATATTAAGACTGGTCAGCGGGTCACCGGAGGCAATGCTGACGGATGGATTGCCAAAGGAATCCGCCGCAGCGATTGGCGCCCGATCAGCCAGAAGGCCCGCAGCAACCCCTCCCGTCTGGCCAAGCACCGCGCTGCCGCTGTCATTGAAATACACCGCTAGGATGGCCGTATCGAATTCCGTCAGCACAGCGCCGTCACCGCTGAACACGATATCCAGTTTGAAACTGGACCCACTGGTGACAGCCAGCGTGGTTTGAACTCCGGGCGTCAAGGGGTCAAGGTCAATTGCCAGCACAGGTATCGCTAGTGCTGGTGCGGTGGCCGCCAGAAGGGTGGCGGCCAGGGTCATGGGGACAGGCTGAAGTCTCATAAAACGTTTCTCCGTTAATTTTTTTGGGTGAGAAACGAATAGCAGATTCAAAAAATTTTACAAATCTGCCCAGTATATGCTGATGTCCAGCCGCTAAATGCAAGATTCAAGCCGACTCACAACCCCCTTTTAATTCAAATTGTTAAAAACTATTGAACAATAGGATTGTAAAATTTCATGACGGTGGACACTTCTTGCGTACAGATTTTTTACAACTCGGGGGCGGTTAAAGAGCAGCGGCTCGGCCCAAAAATCCTCATTGCCCAAGCCGCTGCTCACCGTGCCCCGGACTGGCTAGTCGTGCCTAAGCAGTTCCAGCAGTCCGTTTAGGGGCACGCCCACCCAGGCTGGCCGGTTGTCCAGTTCATAGCGCAACTCATACAGTGCTTTCTCCAGGGTGAACAACTCGATCAAACTATTAGCGTGGCTCGGGTCTTCCGGCCACACCGGACAGCCAGCCACGGCCTCCTGGTAGCCATCCATGAACGCCTCCCGCGCCCGCTGCTCCCAGTCTTTGGCGAAAGGCTCCAGCACCGCTGCATCGTCGGGCCGCTCGCTGGTGACCCGGGACAGGGCCACGAAGGCGGCGTAGCTGAAGGAGCGCAACATGCCGGCCGCGTCCTTGAGGGCGGAATGCTTAAACCGACGCTGCTCCAGGGGTCGCAGGGGTTCGCCCTCGAAATCAATGATTACGAAGTCGTTCTCGACCACCAATACCTGACCTAAGTGGTAGTCACCGTGATAACGGGTCTTGGCTGCCTTCAGATCGGTGGGTTTGAAAGTGTTGAGGCGCTCCAGCACCCCATTTATAGACGCCAGCAGCCGATCGGCCCCGGCCTGATGCACTTGGGGCAACCGGTCACGGTTGCGCTCCAGTTGGTTGAGGGTGCGCACCGCCTCGTCACGGATGGACTCGCTCCAAGCGTCCAGCTCCTTCAGGGTCACCGGTTCGGGATCGAAGTCTGGATTGCCGGTCTGGCGCCCCAGGGCGGCGTGCAACTCGCCGGTGCGGGTACCCAATAGCTTCATCAGCATCAGGTTGACGGCGTGAACCTCGTCGAGCTGTTCCCGGACCTCGTCGGGCTTGAGCAGGCAGTCCTCCAGGAAACGCTTGAGATAATCCAGAATGAAGGTCCAAGCGTCGCCCTGGTTGGCCACGTAGCCTTGCAGCAGGGCCAGGGTGACGGTGAAGCCTTCGTCGCTGTCGTATTCCAAGGCGCCAGCCACGGGCACCACATGCTGGAAATCCCCATGCTCGGTGAGGAACCGGCCAATCTCCAGTTCTGGATTGACGCCTTTATGCAGCCGCCGGTAACCCTTGAGGAACAGCCGCTCCCCCAGTACCACGGCGCTGTTGCTGCTCTCGGCCCCGGAACGCATTACCGGCAGGGCCGATAGGTCGTCACCGGCCAGATCCCGGTAGGCGCGGGTGGCCGAAAACCGCAGCCGCCCGCTCGGCAGCGAGGTCTCCCGGCCTTCGCCCATGGCCACGACCAGGGACCGGCAAAACGCCTCGTCGGTGAAAGCGTCGTAGAGAATGCCCAGCCGCGCCCGGTCCCGGACCTTGGCCAGGGTCACCGGCCAGAGGTCGTTGGCGTGATCATCGCTGCCGTCGGTATCCCAGGCGATGGCCAGGGGCAGAAAATACTGCTGAGGCTCCACCCCGGCCAGTTCCACGGTGACCCGGCTGAGTAGCCACTGCTGCTCCCCCTCGCCCCAGGGAGCGTGCTCCCGCAGCCGGGCCGATTCGATGCGCTCGCCCTTGGCGGCGAACCAGCGCTGGGTGGGCAGAAACGGCGGCAGCACCTCGGTCTGGAACTGCTTGAGCATCTGCTCGGCCATGGGCCGCTTGGAGCGTTCCACCTGATCCGGCTGGAAACTCCGCCAGCCCTCGAACAGCACCAGTACCTGCAACTCCGCCGGGGGCAGTCGCTCGTGGTGCCAGGCGGGCAGATCCACCTGCTCCATGGAGGTGAGCTTAAACCAGAAAAAACCGTAGCGTTGTAAGGTCAGCAAATAGGGCAACTCACCGATGGGCGGAAAAATCGTCCGGTCCATCATCTCCACCGGCACCCGCCCCTTGAACCGGGCCAGGTCCAACTCCACCGGCTGGGCGGAGCGGGACAGGTTGGTGACGCAGAGGATAATTTCGTCTTCGTATTCCCGTACGTAGGCCAGGATCTTGCGGTTGCCAGGGTGCAGGAACTTGAGGCTGCCCCGGCCAAAGGCCCGGTAATTCTTACGCACTGCGATCAGCCGCCGCATCCAGTTGAGCAGGGACGAGGGGCTGCGGCTCTGGGCCTCCACGTTGACGGCCTCGAAGCCGTAAATGGGGTCCATGATGGGAGGCAGATACAGCTTCTGGGGGTCGGCGCGGCTGAAACCGGCGTTGCGGTCCGGGGACCACTGCATGGGGGTACGCACCCCATTGCGGTCCCCTAGGTAAATATTGTCCCCCATGCCGATCTCGTCCCCGTAATAGACGATGGGGGAGCCGGGCATGGACATCAGCAGATTGTTCATCAGCTTGATTTTGTCAGCGTCGTTGTCCATCAACGGGGCAAGCCGCCGACGGATGCCCACATTGATGCGCATTCGAGGGTCGGCGGCGTAGGTGCGGTTCATATAGTCCCGCTCCTTGTCGGTGACCATCTCCAGGGTCAGCTCGTCGTGGTTGCGTAGAAAAATCGTCCACTGGCAGCCCTCGGGGATATCCGGGGTCTGGCGCATGATGTCGATGACCGGGTGACGGTCTTCCATAGCCACGGCCATATACATGCGGGGCATCAGGGGAAAGTGATAGGCCATCTGGCACTCGTCCCCGTCCCCGAAGTAATCCCGGGTGTCTTCCGGCCATTGGTTGGCCTCGGCCAGGAACATGCGCCCCGTGTAATGCTCGTCCAGGGCCGCGCGCATGTCCTTGAGCACTTGATGGGTCTCGGGCAGGTTCTCGTTGTTGGTGCCCTCTCGTTCTTTCAGGTAGGGAATGGCGTCCAGGCGCATGCCGTCCACCCCCTGGTCCAGCCAGAAGCGCATGGTCTTGATGACTGCCTTCATGACCTGGGGGTTGTCGAAGTTTAGGTCCGGCTGGTGGGAGAAAAACCGGTGCCAGAAGTATTGCTTGGCCACCGGGTCCCAGGTCCAGTTGGAGACCTCGGTATCGGTGAAGATGATCCGGGTGCCCAAGTATTTCTGGTCGGTGTCGCTCCAGACATAGAAGTTCCGCTTGCTGGAGCCTTTGGGGGCGCGGCGGGCGGCCTGGAACCAGGGGTGCTGGTCGGAGGTGTGGTTGATGACCAGTTCGGTAATGACTTTTAGGCCCCGGCGATGGGCCTCTTTGATGAAGTTTTTGACATCCTGACGGCTGCCATATTGGGGATGGACATTATGATAATCGGCAATATCGTAGCCATCGTCCCGCAGGGGCGAGGGATAAAAGGGCAGCAGCCAGAGGGTGTTCACCCCCAGGCTCTGCACATAGTCCAGTTTTTCGGTCAGGCCCTTGAAATCACCGTAGCCATCTTGGTTGCTGTCGTTATAAGCCTTGACATGCAACTGGTAAATGATGGCGTCCCGGTACCACAGGGGGTCGTCCTGCCAGGACGGATCGCTTTGCTGGGTCATATCGCTGTGCCCTCGCTGTTATTCTCACTGCCTCCGCCGGACCGGCGGGGGCCTGCAATGCTTTAGAAATACGTCGGAAAATCCTGCTCGGTGTGGGTGCGGCTGCGCACCCGGAAGATATGGGCCGGGACCCGACCGGGGTCGAGCTGCACGAAGTTACGCTGTCCGTGCCAGATATAGCGGGCGTCGTCGATGAGATCGTGAACTTCGAAGGGATGATGAGGGTCCACCCCCAACTCGCCCAGGTCCAGGTCTACCCAGGCGGCGTGAACATGGCGAATGTCCAGGTTCACCACCACCAGAATCACATTGGAGTGATCCGGGGTGCGCTTGCTATAGCAGATAATCTCGCCATTATCGGTTTCGTGGGCTCGCCAGCTCCAGTCCGCTTGTAGGGCCGGGTTGGAGCGGCGAATCCAGTTGATCCGGCCGATGAACTGGGCCAGGGAATCGGGACGATCCAGGTCCCACTTGAAAATCTGGTATTTCTCCGAGTCCAGGTATTCCTCGCTGCCATGATGGCGGGGACTGGCGTAGAAGGTCTCGTAAGGGGGGCCGTAAATGCCGTAATTGGCGGTGCAGGTGGCGGCCAGCACTAGCCGGGTCATATGGGCCGGGCGACCGCCCACTTGTAAATACTCGTGGAGGATATCCGGGGTATTGGGCCAGAAATTGGGCCGGAAGTATTCCCGCCCTTCTCCCTGGGTCAACTCGGTCATGTAGTCGATGAGTTCCCACTTGGTGTTGCGCCAGGTGAAATAAGTATAGCTCTGGCTATAGCCTAGCTTAGCCAGCCGGTGCATGACCTTGGGCCGGGTGAACGCCTCAGCCAGGAATATCGCCTCCGGGGTTTGCTTTTTAATTTCGGTGATGCACCACTCCCAGAACGGAAACGCCTTGGTGTGGGGGTTGTCCACCCGAAAAATTCGTACCCCCTTGCCGATCCAGAACTCGAACACGCTTTTTAGTTCGGTCCACAATCCTTCCCAGTCCTTGGACTCGAAATTGATGGGGTAGATGTCCTGATATTTCTTGGGAGGGTTTTCGGCGTATTGGACGGTGCCGTCGGGCCGCCACCTGAACCATTCCGGGTGCGCTTTGACCCAGGGATGGTCCGGGGCGCACTGAAAAGCAATATCCAGGGCGATTTCCAGACCCATGGCCTTGGCGGTGGTCACCAGACTCTCGAAGTCCTCCAGGGTGCCCAGTTGCGAGTGTATGGCCTTGTGGCCCCCCTCCTTGGCGCCGATGGCCCAGGGCACGCCGGTATCCTCCGGGGTGGGGGTCAGGCTGTTGTTGCGGCCCTTGCGGTTGGTTTGGCCGATGGGATGGATGGGAGGCAGGTACACCACATCGAAACCCAGTTCCTTGATATGGGGCAGAAACCGCTCGGCATCCTTGAGGGTGCCGTGCTGGCCTTGCGGTCCCATGGAGCGGGGGAAAAACTCATACCAAGAGCTGAACCTGGCTCGTTCGTCATCCACGCTGACCTCCAGCACCCGCTCGTAGCGGGAGGCGTGGCGCCGATCTGGATAGTGGTCCATGAGTTCGGCGAACCGGGGGTCCAGGGCCAGAGTCCGGCGCTGCTCCAACTCTCCGTCGCCGGTCAGTTTCTTGGTCTGGTTCTTGAGAAAGGCTATATCGTCCCCCTTGGCCCGTCCGGTAGCGGCCTCGGCCAGTTCGGCGCCCATGCGTAGGGCCAGTTCGATATCTTTGGGGTCCTCCCGGCGACCGAAGTCGTGGCGCCAGGACTTGAAGCCGTCCACCCAGGCCGTCACCGTATAGTCATAGCGACCCAACTCGGAGACCGGAAACTCCCCCCACCAGCGGTCGTTATGGGTGGGGTGCATGGGCGTTTCCTCCCAGTCCTTCGCCCCCTGCTTGCGGTATTGCAGCCGCACCGTGATTTGGTCGTGGCCCTCGGCGAAACAGTCGGCCTCCACAACCACGGTCTCTCCCACGGTACGCTTGATGGGGAATCGACCGCCATCCACTTGGGGTGTGACGGTCTCGATGACTGCCCGCTGGCGGCCATCGTTGTTAACGTTGATTTTGGGCATGGAGATGACCTCTTGGGCTTAAAGTGCGATAAAACCGATTGTGCGCCGCCCAGGGAAAAGACGTTTCCAGACGGCGCACAAGAAAACTTAGCGTGTGGTTGTCACGGCTCGGATTATCCGTGAAGTATAGAAAGCCAGCCTGGAAAACATAGGCTACCGACCGCGCTCAGGCTTGCCGGATCAGTAATCGCCCAGACTGTCGTGCAGAGTCAGGGCCAGCAGGGCCTCCCGCCACTCGCCAGCCTCACGCCCCCTGGGTCGCTCTTTGCGTCGTGGGCGCGGGACGGGCCACCAGCAACAGCCACAGACAACCGCCGACCCCGGCAACCAGGGAGGCGAACAACACCCCGGTCTTGGCCATGATCAGGGTCTCCTCCTGGCCTTTGAAACCCAGTTCGGAGATGAAAATGGACATGGTGAAGCCGATCCCCCCCAGCAGCCCCGCTCCGATGATATGTTGTAGGGTGCAGGCGGGAGGGAGTTGCCCCCAGCCTTGGCGCAACGCCAGCCAGACGCAACCGGCGATGCCGAGGGGCTTGCCCAGCACCAGACCCAGCATCACTCCCAGGGTGACCGGTTCGGCCAGCATCGCCGCCAAGTCGTCCAGCACGATGGGGATGCCAGCATTGGCCAGGGCGAACAGGGGAATGATCAAAAACGATACCGGTATATGCAAGCTGTGCTCCATGCGCTGTAAAGGGGTTTGCACTTTATAGACGCCGTTTTCCAGGGTCTGGAGAATGGCCCGCAGTTCCTGATTGCGCATGGGGTTCTCGTCGCCGGTGCGGCGCGTGGCATCGAAGCGGTCCATGACATCCCGCACCAGAAAACTGAACCGGCCCGGCTCGTATTTGGAACGGGCCGGAATGGTCAGGGCGGTGAGTACCCCGGCCAGGGTGGCGTGAACCCCGGATTTCATCAGCGCCAGCCATAGCAGCAGGCCCACCAGAATATAGGGGATACTGCGACGAATCCCTCCCAGGTTGAGAGACACCAACACACCCACCAGCAAAGCCGCCACGCCCAGGGCGCCCCAATGGATCTGCTCCGTATAGAACACGGCGATCACCAGTACCGCCCCCAGATCATCCACAATGGCCAAAGCCACCAGAAACGTGAACAGGGCCTTGGGCACCCGGCTGCCCACCAGCACCAGCACCCCCACGGCGAAGGCGATGTCCGTGGCCATGGGCACCCCCCAGCCGTCTATGCCGGGGCCGCCGACGTTAACAGCGACGTAGAACAGGGCCGGCACCACCATCCCCCCCACGGCGGCGAAAATGGGTAGAACCGCTTGCCGGGGGTCGGATAATTCCCCCACCAGCACTTCCCGCTTGATTTCTAAACCCACCAGCACGAAGAACAAGGCCATCAGCCCATCGTTGATCCAATGATGCAAGGTGTGATCTAGGGTCCAGCTACCCAGGCTGAGGGTCAAATGAGTGTGCAGCAGGTGGGCATAACCCTCGGCCCAGTCCGAGTTGGCGATCAGCAGGGCCACCACTGTACAGACCATCAGCAAGACACCGCTGGAGGACTTGGCGTGGATGAATTCATCGAAAGGGGTAAGCACCCGGTTAAAAGCGCGTTCCCAGGGCTTGAGATAACCATCGTCTTGGGGATGCTGCATGGACACTCCGTCAGGTAGCGAAATCGACCGGGGCTAAGCCGCCCCGGTCGATTTATCGTCAGGATTATCCCCGAACTTGAAGCAGCGAGCTTAGCCCTCGGGTTTCAGAATCATAGCCCCTAGGGGCGGCAGGGTCAGCACCAGGGACGCCGGCCGACCATGGGTGGTCACATCCTCGCTGGCCAGATCGCCGCTATTGGTCACGTTGCTGCCCCCGTACTCCGAGTTATCGCTATTGAAAATCTCCCGATAGGTTCCGGCCTTGGGAACGCCGATCCGGTACTTCTCTCGGACCACGGGGGTGAAATTGCACACAATCACCAGAAAATCGTCGGGGTCCTTGGCCTTGCGAACAAAGGAAATCACGCAGTTTTCCCGATCCGAGGCGTCGATCCACTCGAAACCAGCGGCGTCGAAATCCACCTCATAAAGGGCGGGATTGGCGGTATAAACCCGGTTGAGATCCTTGACTAGGGTCTGGACGCCCTTGTGCAGGGGGTTTTCCAGCAAATGCCAGTCCAGGCTGTACTGGTAGTTCCATTCCTGCTCCTGGCCGAACTCCCCGCCCATGAACAAGAGTTTCTTGCCAGGATGGCCATACATAAAAGAGTAATACAGACGCAGATTAGCGAAACGTTGCCAGTTGTCCCCAGGCATCCGCCCCAGGATGGAACCCTTGCCGTGGACCACTTCGTCATGGGACAGGGGCAGGATGAAGTTTTCGGTAAAGGCGTACAGCAAACCAAAGGTCAGCTTATCCTGATGATACTTGCGGTGGATGGGGTCCTCCTTGATGTATTCCAGGGTGTCGTGCATCCAGCCCATATTCCATTTATAGGTGAAGCCCAGCCCCCCCAGATAGGTGGGCCGAGACACCATGGGCCAGGCGGTGGATTCCTCGGCCATGGTCACCCCACCTTGCTGATGGACGAACTCGTTCATCTTACGCATGAAGGACACGGCTTCCAGATTCTCATTGCCCCCATGCTCGTTGGGCACCCACTCCCCGGCCTTACGGGAGTAGTCCAGGTACAGCATGGAGGCCACGGCGTCCACCCGCAGCGCGTCAATATGGTATTCCTCCAGCCAGAACAGGGCGTTGGACAGCAGATAATTGACCACTTCGTTACGGCCGAAATTAAAAATTAGCGTGCCCCAGTCCATATGGGCGCCCTTGCGGGGATCGGCATGCTCATATAAATGGGAACCGTCGAACTCTCCTAACCCATGGGCATCCCGGGGGAAGTGGGCGGGCACCCAATCGACGATCAGGCTGATGCCCTCCTTGTGGCAGCGGTCCACGAACTGCTTGAAGTCCCGGGGCTGGCCGAAGCGGTAAGTGGGGGCGAACATGCCGATGGGCTGATAGCCCCAGGAGCCGTCGAAGGGATGCTCCGAAATGGGCAGCAGTTCCAGATGGGTATACCCCATCTCCTTGACGTAGGGGATCAGATCGTCGGCCAATTCCTGGTAGCTGAGCATCTCGTTGCCTTCTTTGCGCTTCCAGGAATTTAGATGCACCTCATAGACGGCAACGGGGGCGTCCAAATTGTTCTTGGCGGATCGCTCCTCCATCCACGAGGCGTCGCTCCACTGCATCTCCCGGTTGGCGGGAACGATAGAGGCGTTGCCCGGAGGCGGCTCGTGGCGGCGACCAAAGGGGTCGGCCTTGAGGGGCAATAGGTGGCCGCTAGGTCCCTTGATCTCGTATTTGTACAGTTCACCCGGACCGATCCCGGGGACGAACAAGTCCCATACCCCATTACTGGGATGGTTGCGCATGGGGTTCGCCCGGCCGTCCCAGTTGTTGAACGGTCCCACCACGCTAACCCGCCGGGCGTTGGGGGCCCAGACCGCGAAATACACCCCCTCGACGCCATCAATCTCGGTGGGTTGGGCGCCCAGCTTTTCATAGAGTTTCAGATGGGTGCCCTCGGCCATCAGATACCGGTCCATATCCCCCAAAAGGGACGGGAATCGGTAAGTCTCTTCCACTTCTCGCTTCTCGGCGCCATCGTCTAGCCTCAGCCGGTAGCGTTGGGGCGGTTTTTTGAGGCGGGCTTCGAAGATACCGGCGGAATGGACTCGCTTCATCTCCGCCAACCGGTCCCCGTCACCGTCCACCAATTCCACTGACTTGGCATAGGGCTGGAAACTGCGCAGCACCCAGCCCTGCTTATCCTGATGTGGCCCCAAAACAGCAAAAGGGTCATGGCAATCGCCGCTGGCAACAGCCTCAAACATGGCATGTGTAGAGTCGCTCATGAATATCATCTCCCCGATGGTTTGCGTGCTTGAAGTATTACCCGGCCCCCAGAAGCGCCGGATCGCGGGCTGCTCGGGTGGATAGTGCCACGACTGCCCGTTCTCGGGCCATAAAGTCGTGAATGTATACTGAAGCATAGAACACACTGGGGATGTAGTCAGATTACCTAAAAAAAGCTGCTAGATATTATTGCTTAAATTTAAAAAATTTATTTAATATAAGATACTTATTAGTATTTTTCGATACAAATCGATCAGTGTTTCAGTACTCTCGACTATTGTATTCTTTAAATACTTGCAAATTTATGTAGTTTTGGTACATTACCGCCCGAACTGGATGCATCCTGGATATTGCTAGATATACTGGATATACCGACTACCTCCCCTTTAGAGGAATAGTGCCATGCTTCCCGTATCCCCTTTCGACCTGGTTATTTTCGGCGGCAGCGGTGATCTCTCCCTGCGCAAGCTGCTGCCGGCCATGTATCGCCGCCATAAGGACGGCCAGTTGCCTGAACAGGGCCGGGTCATCGGCGTGGCCCGCTCCGGGATGAGCCGCGACGACTTCCAGGCCATGGCCGAGGAAGCCCTGGGCAAATTCCTGAAAGCCGACGAGTTCACCCAAAGCGATTGGGACGATTTCAAGCCGCGCCTGGACTATCTCCAGGTGGATGCCGGCAATCCCGATGATTTCCGCCGCCTGGCCGAATTGCTGAACAGCGATCGGGAACGGATCCGAGTATTTTACCTGTCTACCGCCCCGACCCTGTTTTCCAGCATCTGCCAACAACTGGCGGCGGCGGAACTGGTAACCCCCCAGTCCCGGGTGGTGCTGGAAAAGCCCCTGGGCCGGGACCTGGCCTCCGCCCAGCAGATCAACGAAGAAGTAGGCGCGGTGTTCGCCGAAGACCAGATTTATCGCATTGACCATTACCTGGGCAAGGAAACCGTCCAGAACCTGATGGCCCTGCGCTTCGGCAACGCCTTGTTCGAGCCACTCTGGCGGCGGGGCTGGATAAGAGACGTACAGATCACCGTAGCCGAGCAGATCGGCGTGGAGAAACGGGGCGAGTTCTACGACCGCACCGGGGCGCTGCGAGACATGGTGCAGAACCACCTGCTGCAACTGCTGTGTATCCTGGCCATGGAGCCACCTATCAACATCCATCCCGACGCGGTGCGCGACGAGAAGCTCAAGGTGCTGCGCGCCCTGCGCCCCCTGACCGGCGCCGAGGTGGCTCAGAAAACTGTCCGCGGCCAGTACAAGGCGGGCGCCATCGGCGGTCAACCGGTCCCGGGCTATCTAGATGAGAAAGGTATCGACCCGGACAGCCACAACGAAACCTTCGTGGCCCTCAGAGCCGAGATCGACACCTGGCGCTGGGCAGGCGTACCGTTTTATATCCGTACCGGCAAGCGCCTCCAGGAGCGGGTCTCGGAAGTGGTCATCACCTTCCGGGAAGTGCCCCATTCCATCTTCGGGGACGCGGCGGGCCAGGCCAACCGGCTGGTGATCCGTCTCCAGCCCGATGAGTGGGTGCGCTTATTCCTCCAGGCCAAAGCGCCGGGGGACGAAATGAAACTGCTGCCCGTGGCCCTGAACCTGGACTTTGCGGAAACCTTCAAGACCCGGCAGATGGAAGCCTACGAGCGACTGCTGATGGACGTCATCCGCGGCAACCTGACCCTGTTCATGCGCCGTGACGAGTTGGACGCCGCCTGGCGCTGGATCGAGCCGATCCTCCAGGCTTGGGAACAATCCACCGAGAAACCCAAGAGCTATATCGCCGGCACCTGGGGACCGACCGCCAGCACCGTGTTGATCGGCCGTGATGAACTGACCTGGCACGAAGAGAACTAGCTCCTCTATCCTCCCGATGATCGCCTTACTACAAACAGACTACGCGGGTATTCCCGACATGCTCAACCGGATACAGGCCAATAAAGCCGAACTCAGGCGCTCGGAGCGCAAGGTCGCCGAGTTGGTGCTGGCCCAGCCCCAGGCGGCCATCAACAGCTCCATTGGAGAACTGGCCCGCCGCGCCTGCGTCAGCGAGCCTACGGTGATCCGTTTCTGCCGGGCCTTGGGTTGCACGGGTTTCCAGGACTTCAAACTCAAGCTGGCCCAAAGCCTGGCCAGCGGCGTGCCCTATGTGCATACCGACGTGCAACCTGACGACAGCCCGGCGGAACTGGCCGGCAAGATATTCGATCGCTCCATCGCCAGCCTGCTCCAGGTCCGTAATCGCCTGGACCAGGCGGCCCTGTCCCAGGCCATCGACATTCTGGCCGCAGCCGCCAAGATCGAGTTTTACGGCCATGGCGCTTCCGGCATCGTGGCCCTGGACGCCCAGCACAAGTTCTTTCGGCTAGGGGCGCCGGTGGCGGCCTATTCGGACCCCCACACCCACAGCATGGCGGCGGCCATGATGCGGCCGGGTGATGTGGTGGTGGCCATTTCTCACACCGGGCGCAGTGGAGACCTGCTGGTCAGCGCCCGCTTGGCCCTGGAGACGGGCGCCCAGGTCATCGCCGTCACCGCCGCCGACTCGCCCCTGGCCGAGCTGGCCACCGTGGCGCTGTGCTCGGACACCAGCGAAGACACCGATACCTATATTCCCATGACCTCCCGGATCGTGGATTTGGCCATCATCGACATCCTGGCCGTGGGCGTCGCCCTGCGCCGCGGCCCCGAACTGGTCCAGCAACTGCAAAAGACCAAACGCATCGTCATCGAAAAACATCTCTCCTAACGGGCGTGGTGGTCCGGCCCCACGGCTTTGCCAACGCCTCTAGCGACACCGAATGCGAGACAGGCCCGGCAGGCCGCCCCGCGCCCTGATTGAATCCGATTTCATAAGGTAATCCTCATGTACACTCAAAACCTTCCCGTCGACGCCCCCCGGCGCCGCCAGCGCCTGGACGACTATTTCGCCCAGGCCGAAACTGTGATCCTCTCCCGCCAAGACCCCATCACCGGCCTGCTGCCCGCCAGCACCGCCATCACCGTGCATGGCGACTACACCCACGCTTGGGTACGGGATAATGTCTATAGCATCCTCGCGGTCTGGGGCTTGGCCCTGGCCTACCGCCGGGAGGACGATGATAACGGCCGCGCCTACCGACTAGAGCAGAGCGTGGTCAAACTGATGCGCGGCCTGCTCACGGCCATGCTGCGCCAGGCCCCCAAAGTGGAGCGATTCAAACAGACCCAAGCCCCCCTGGACGCCCTGCATGCCAAGTACGATACCCGTACCGGCGCGCCGGTGGTGGACGACGACGCCTGGGGCCATCTGCAATTAGACGCCACCTCGTTGTTTCTGCTAATGCTGGCTCAGATGACCGCCTCCGGGCTGCGTATCGTGTTCACCCTCGAAGAAGTGGCCTTCATCCAGAACCTGGTCCATTACCTGAGCCGCGCCTACCACACCCCAGATTACGGCATCTGGGAGCGCGGCGACAAAATGAACGAGGGCGAGGCGGAAATCAACGCCAGCTCCGTGGGCATGGTCAAGGCGGCCCTGGAAGCCCTGCGCGGTTTCGATCTGTTCGGGGGCCACGGTGGTCAAGGCTCGAAAATCCATGTGCCTGCAGACGCCATTGCCCGGGCCAGGGGCACTCTGGAAACCCTGCTGCCCCGGGAGTCCAACTCCAAGGAGACCGACGCCGCCCTGCTCAGCGTGATCGGCTTCCCGGCCTTTGCCGTGGAGGACCCAGCACTGGTCCAGCGGGTGCGCCAGGACATCGTATCCAAGCTTCAGGGCCGTTATGGCTGCAAGCGGTTTCTACGGGACGGCCATCAAACCGTTGTGGAGGATCATGGCCGACTTCACTACCAGACCGGCGAGCTGTCCCGCTTCGAGCATATCGAGTCGGAGTGGCCACTGTTTTTTACTTATCTGCTGCTAGACGGGGTGTTGCGCCGGGATGCCGCCCAGGCCCAGGACTACCGGGACCGGCTGGAACCCCTGCTCGTGGAACGGGATGGCGCCTGGCTGCTGCCGGAGCTGTACTACGTGCCCGCAGATCACGTGCAAGCCGAAAAAGCCGCGCCGGGCAGCCAGGAGCGGCTGCCCAACGCCAACGTGCCCCTGGTCTGGGCCCAGAGCCTGTACCTGCTGGGAACCCTGCTCCACGAAGGCTATATCCACCCCGCCGATGTGGACCCCTTAAGCCGCCGCTGGCGGGTGGGCTTGCACCGGGAAACCCCGGTGCAGATCACCCTATTGGCCGAGAACCCGGAAGTCCAGGCCCGGCTGCTGGACCTGGGCATCGCCGCCCAGATGCCCGAGGAGATCGCCCCGGTGCAACTGCGTCCGGCCGTCGATCTGGCCGCAGCCCTGGCCGAACTGGGCCGTTGTCCAGTCCTGGGTCTATCCGGTCGGCCCGACCGGCCCTTGGGTTCCCTGGTCACCTCCCAGGTGTTTTCCCTAGCTGGACAGGACGTGGTGTTCCTGCCTCCCTTTTTGGAACAGCGGGACTTTTATCTGGCTTTGGACAACCGGCTGCTGGCCGAGCAGTTCAAAGCCGAGCTGGCCTATGTACACCGCCATTGGGACCAGCCGGGCCAGCCGCTGATGGCCTTGCTGATCACCGACGCCCGGCTCCACCCCGGCAGCCAGGATGTGCTGATAGAACTTATGAAGGACTTGCAGGCCGGCGCCTGTAACGGCGTGCCGGTGCGGGTAAAACGCCTGGCCGAACACCTGCCCACCGCCGGTCGGGAACGCATCGACAACCTAGGCGGCTTTCGCTTTGCCACCCCACCCTTGCCCCTGCCCAAGCCGGACAGCGCCGCCGCCGAGTCCTGGGACCCCAAGGCCGCCCAACCCCTAAGCCCCGCCGTCGCCGCCACCTGGCGCCGACAAACCGACAATGACCGGCTCCTGGCCCGCCTGGAGAAGAGCGCCAACCCCTATGAACAGGTGGAACTGCTGGGCCTGCTTTGGGAGCGGCTGGGACCGGATCAGGCCGTGGCCGGGTCTACGGTGCGCGCCCTAACCGAAGCCCTGTACACCCAGGCTGCCCGGCATTCCCTATGGGGGGTGCTGCGCCGGGCCGCCGCCTGGCTGGACAAAGTGGACCCAGAATTGGAAGACGCCGTGGCCGAACTGGTCACCCATCAGCACCAGTTGGCGGTGGGCCGGGCCTATAGCCGCAATGCGGTGATTCGTCGCCCCCTGGGCACAGCCGAAATCACCGGACTGATCCGCGACTACGGCGGCGATGACCCCCGGGGTCGGGTGCTGATTCAGGAAATCGTCCTGTACCTGGGCATGCTGATCAAAGCCGACCCGACGCCTTTCAAAGGCACCCTCACCCTGCGGGCCTGGTATCTGCTGCTGCTGATCATCAGCCAATTGGCCCGGGAAAAGGGCCTGGCCCAGGACGAGGCTTTCGAGACGCTGCTGGAGCTGAGTCCCCATACCCTGCTGGCCCGGCTGCATCGGGTGCTGGTGGATGACCGGGGTTCCCTGGTGAACCTGAACCGGGTGGAATCCCTGCACCGGGCCGATGGTCCCAGCGGGCTGATCCGGGTCGGCTTTTCGGCCGCCGCCGACCCCGGCCGACCCGCGGATGGCTGGAAAGCCTGGCGAGAGGTCAACGGCGTCATTACCCGGCTGCCGGAGGATTTCCACCCCCGGGTCTGGGGCCTGCTGCGCCACTGTCAGGGTCTGCTGGTGGGGGACCGCCTGGATGTGGGCAACCGTCTGGACAGCGAGACCGTGCTGGCGGATATGACGGCGGCGGAAAAGAACTTCGCCTTGCGGGTGGATAACCTGCTCAATGGCATCGCCGCCCCCGAATTCCGGCAGCTCACCATCGAAGCCCTGCTGGCCCTGTCGGTCATTCTGCAGGCTAACCCGGAACTGAAAATCGACGATCCCATCGTCACGGACGTGCTGATCGGCCATGCCGTGCGCCAGACTTGGCAAAAGGCTCACCCGCGACGCACGGATTATAACGAGCATAGCGCCCGGGCCTGGGAGGATTTCTACGCCCTGCCCCCCCACCAGGTGGCCACGGCCTTGCAAGGGGCTTTTGCGGGACTGCTGGAGAGCGGCCAGGAAGCCCTCGAAAAGGATAGCGGGGCCGCGCCAGCCTGAGCCGAGGGCAGCGCACCTCCCACGGGCGGGGCCTAGCCCTGCCCGGTTTCTCCATGGGAGCGATCACCCTCCGGGAAGGGTAGGGATTTTCGGCAGACCCTCACGAGGGCCAGAAGTTGTCGTCCAAAACCTGTTCCAGGGTAAACGGGCAGGTCTCGGAAAAGCTGCTCGGGACCAGTCCGGTTGCTTTGCTGGCATCGCGCCGGGCGCGGCCATAGGCCACGGCCAGCCTCCCGTCGGCTAGGGGTCTCAGGCTGGGGCTATCGGCCAACAGGTCGTGCAGGGCGTCGCGCTGGTTGGCAATGGATATTTCCCCCAGCTTGCGCCACGCCGCTCCGGCTGGTAGCGCCATTTGAGCAGATGCAGCAGCAGTTCCTTGAGACGATTGGCCAGGTCCCGCCGCTCGGATGCGCTCATGGACTCGATTTCCTCTATCAAGCGATCCCGGTCAATGTCCAAAAGCCGCCCGGCCTTGAGCAAGGCCGCCTGCTGCTCGGTCCAGGCGTGAAAGTCACGCTCATAAAGAGTCGCCCCTGCCCTGTCCTGTCCCTGCCGGGGATTGTGGATCACCTTTGCCATCGTCTCCTCCCAAGCCGCCGTTCCTCTACAGGATGCACCCAAGGGGACGGGGTTTCCATGATGAGCTTGCATCCCCCCCACTCCCGCCTAGACTGAAATTCACACTCGCACCAAAAATTCAAAAACTATGAACCGGACCAGCGGCATCCTCTTGCACCCCATTTCCTTGCCTGGACCCTACGGCATCGGCGATCTGGGACCCGCAGCGATGCGCTTTGCCGACTGGCTGTCCCAGGCCGGCCAGGGACTCTGGCAAGTCTTGCCCCTAGGCCCTACCGGCTACGGGGACTCCCCCTATCAGACCACCTCCGCCTTCGCCGGCAACCCCCTGATGATCAGCCCCGAGGCCCTGGCCGCTGAGGGCTGGCTTGACGACGCCGACCTACGAGGACCGGCGTTCCCGGCCGGGGGCATCGACTACGGGGCGGTGATCCCCTGGAAAAAAGACCTGCTGGCCCAGGCCTGGCGACGCTTCGAAGCCCGCGCCTCCGACGACCAGCGGGCCGAGTTCGACGCTTTTTGCCGGGCTAACGGTCACTGGCTGGACGATTACACCCTGTTCGCCGCCCTCAAAGAGCGCCATCAGTCGTCGTGGACCGCCTGGGACCCGGCGTTGGTGGGCCGCGACCGGGCGGCCCTGCACCAAGCCCGCGCCGAACTGGCTGAGGCTATCGCGGTACAGGAGTTCATCCAGTTCCAGTTCTTCCACCAATGGCAGGCCCTGCGCCACTACGCCCACGGCAAGGGCGTGCGGTTGGTGGGGGATGTGCCCATCTTCGTGGCTCATGACAGCAGCGATGTCTGGGCTCATCAGGAGTGGTTTCACCTGGACGCCGCCGGCCAGCCCACGGTGGTGGCCGGGGTGCCCCCGGACTACTTCAGCGCCACCGGCCAGCTCTGGGGCAACCCCCTGTACCGCTGGGAAGTACTGGCGGGCCAGGGCTACAGCTTCTGGGTAGAGCGGCTACGGGCTTTGCTGGGGCTGGTGGATATTGTCCGGCTGGATCACTTCCGGGGCTTCGCCGCCCATTGGGAAGTGCCCGCCGGGCACACCACGGCCCTGCACGGCCACTGGGCGCCGGGGCCGGGCAAGTCCCTGTTCGACGCCATCGCCAAGACCTTGGGGGGGCTACCCCTGATCGCTGAAGACCTGGGCCTTATCACCCCGGACGTGGAGACCCTGCGCCAGGAACTGGACCTGCCGGGCATGGCGGTGCTGCAATTCGCCTGGAACACCGACCAGGACGGTCTGGGCGATTCTCCCTATTTGCCCCATAAGCACGTCCGCAACCAAGTGGTCTACACGGGTACCCATGACAACGACACCACCCTGGCCTGGTGGAACCAGACCGAAGAGAAGGACAAGCATTTCCTACGCCGTTACCTGGCCACCGACGCTCAGGCTATCCACTGGGACCTTATCCGCTGCGCCTTGGCCTCGGTGGCGAACATGGCGATCTTTCCCGTGCAGGACGTGTTGGGTCTGGGACCGGAGGGCTGTTTCAACCGCCCAGGACAGGCCGCCGGAAATTGGACCTGGCGCCTGGATGAGGCCGCCCTCACCGCCGAACGAGCCGGGCGGCTGCGAGAAACCACATTGCTATATGGCCGCCGACCTGTCTGAGCGGCGCGATTTCTAAAATAACCCATTAAGGGAAGCTCATGAATAAGCCCCTGCATATCTTGATGGTTGCCGCCGAGAACGACGCACTACCCGGCGGGAAAGTAGGCGGTATCGGCGATGTGGTCCGGGACGTGCCCCCCGCCCTGGCCCGCCGGGACTGCGAAGTGACCGTGGTCACCCCCGCCTACGGCGCTTTCGCCAATCTCCCCGGCACCCACCGGCGGGCGGCCATGGAGGTGGGTTTCGCCGGCATCGGTTTTCATGTGGATTTTTATGAGGCCCCGGCCAAGCAGCCTATCGAGGGTGTGCGCCACTGGGTGGCCGACCACCCGGAGTTCAGCACTTGTGGTCCGGGACGGATTTATTGCGATGATCCCCCCGGCGCCCCCTTTGCCTCCGATGCCCGTAAATTCGCCCTGTTTTGCACCGCCGTGGCCGAGGCCCTGGTAGATGGGGTGTTCGGCCGCGTGGATGTGCTGCATCTGCACGACTGGCACGCCGCCTTTGTGTTGCTGCTGGCCCGTTTCCACCCCGCCTACCGGCGCTTGCAGGGGCTACGAACCGTGTATTCCATCCATAACCTGGCCCTCCAGGGCATCCGCCCCTTTCATGGCCACGAGTCGTCCCTGGCGGCCTGGTTCCCCAACTTGATCTACGACCATTCCACCCTGCGCGACCCCCGTTGGCCCGACTGCCTGAACCCCATGGGGGTGGGCATCCGCCTGGCCGATGCGGTGCATACCGTCTCCCCCACCTACGCCGAGGAAATTCTGGCTCCCAGCGCCGTGGAAACCCGGGGCTATTATGGGGGCGAGGGGCTGGAGTCGGATCTGGTCAACGCCCGCAACCAGGACCGGTTGCAGGGCATTATCAACGGCTGCGAGTACCCCCCGGACCTGCCCACCGCTCCCGACTGGCCGGAGTTGCGCCAGCGGTTTCTGGATCAGGTGCTGCGTTGGGCCGGCGCCTCGCCGGTGCTGTCCAGCGCCCAGTTTCTGGCCTACTCCCGGCTAGAGCGGCTCACCGACACGCCGGGGGTGATCCTCACCAGCGTCAGCCGCATCACCGAACAGAAAATGCGCTTGCTGCGCCAGGCCGACCACAACGGTCGACCGGCCCTGGAGGGTGTTTTAGAGACCCTGGGGGATCGGGGCGTGTATCTGTTCCTGGGTAGCGGAGATGAGGACTACGAAGCGTATCTCACCGCCACCGCCAGCCGCTGGCCGAATTTTATTTTCCTGAGGGGGTATTCGGACCCGGTCGCCCAAATGCTGTACGCCGTCGGCGATTTATTCTTGATGCCCAGTTCCTTCGAGCCTTGCGGCATCAGCCAGATGTTGGCCATGCGCGCCGGCCAGCCCTGCCTGGTCCATCACGTGGGCGGGCTTAAGGACACGGTATGGCACGGAGTCAACGGCTTTGCCTTTACCGGCGACTCCCTGCCCGAACAGGCCGGGCGGCTGGTGGAAACCACCCGCACCGCCCTGGAAGTGCGAGAACGGGAGCCGGAGCGGTGGGCGAAAATCCGCGACGCGGCCCGAGCGGCGCGGTTTTCCTGGGATGACAGCGTCACCCAGTACCTGGACCGATTATACCTAGCCGGCCAATAGCGTTCCGGGCGGCGGCGCGGCAATACCGCCGCCCCAGGGCCGATTCGTGTCGCCCCCATAACAAAGCCATACCCACTGGCCCTCAATCCAGCCATCCCCCCAACGCCTGCACGGGCTGCGGCTCGCCGTTTCGAGTCAGCCACAGGGCCAAACCCTTGCGGGGGGCTTGGAAGCGGGTTCCGGGCAGTTCCAGGACGGCCTCATAGGCGTCGCCATTCCGGGCCACTGGCGCTTCCCCATAGCCCAGCACCACGAAATCATGGGCCAGGGTTCGGCCTCGATTTTCCCCGGACTCGACTCGGGTAGACAGACCGAAGCCCAGCACCGCCAGATGCAGCCGCAAGATTTTGGTCTCCGTGGCGGCGGGCGTCACGGGGGTAAAGACAATCCGCGCGCGATCGCCGTCCAGCTCGGCCCTTAGCCGTCCTATCGGCGCGGCCTTCTCCAGTTCCAGCTCGGGCCGGGCGAACCAACCCCGCCATTCCCGGCCATCCAACACCAGCCCTGGGGTGTAGACGGTTCCTATGGCGCCCTGGCGAGCATAGCGCCGCTGCCGATCACCGTGGCCGGGGTCGGCGAAACGGTCCTCCCAGCCCAGGTAATTCCAGTAGTCCACATGGAAGGCCACCGGCACTACCTGCCGCCACAGCCGGGGATCATCTTTGAGGGTGCTCAACCAGCGGTCGGCGGGGGGACAACTGCTGCATCCCTCGGAAGTGTATAACTCCAGCAGGCTGACCCGGGCCTCCGGGCTTTGCAAAACCTGTTCGGCCAGGGTGGGGGCCGGGGACAGCAGGATCAGGACAATAAGACAGGGGCGCAAAAACATGATCGAACTCCGTGACGGTGGCTGGATAGGCTATACGGTCGCCACCACCGGGGGGATGCGAAACGCCCCTGGGGCTATACTAAAATCTACGTTCCCCCTGGAGCAGTCATGGAAATAGTCTCGATCCCCAAGCCCTATTCCGAAGCCGCCGACCAGAACAAAGCACCGATCCTGGCCGTGCTGCGGGAGGCTTTCACCACCCCCGGGCTGATCCTGGAAGTGGGCAGCGGCACTGGCCAGCACGCAGTTCACTTCGCCCGCCATCTGCCGTGGCTCTGCTGGCAGACCTCCGACCGGGCAGAGTACCTGCCCGCCATCCGCGCCTGGCTGGCCGAGGCGGAACTGCCCAACCTGCCCGACCCCATGGAGTTGGACGTCACCCAGCAGCCCTGGCCTCTGGAACGGGCTGACGGGGCGTTCACCGCCAACACCACCCATATCATGGACTGGCCAGCGGTGGAGGCCCTGTTTCTGGGCGTTGGCCGGATACTCACCGAGGGAGGACGTTTCTGCCTCTATGGTCCCGTCAACTACAACGGCCAGTACACCAGCCCCAGCAATGCCCAGTTCGACCGGCTGCTTCGGGGGCGGGACCCGGCCAGCGGTCTGCGCGACTTCGCGGACCTGGACGCCCTGGCCCGTCGGGTCGGCCTGAGCCTGGAGCGGGACCACCCCATGCCCGTCAATAACCGTACCTTGGTCTGGCGCAAGCCGCCCGCTGGCGGGGAGGGCCGCTAAAGCAACAGCGGACCAAACCAGCCCCGCCCGGAGGCTGGCGTACTAGCCTTTGGTGTTGTTGTGATGGTGCAGGGGCGCTTCGTAGGACACCCGGGCCATGGGGGATTCCTTGAGGGTCACCCGCATGGCCGCCAGGGTTTGGGCGGCCTCGCCTAGGTCGCCATCATCAATGCGCGCCGCCATCCGCTCGAAGATATCCCGGGCCAGAAATTCGGCGGTGGTGTTCTCCCCGGAATAGACCGGCTCCTGGTCCAGGTTCCGGTAGTTCAGCTCCGATAGCACCGCCCGCAGGGCCTGGACGGCCTTGGTGCGGTCCACCATTACATTGGCTTCATCCAGGTCGTGACGGCGCATCTCCACGTCCACCACATAGGTGACGCCGTGCAGCCGCTGGGCCGGCCCGAACACCTCGCCCTTGAGACTATGGGCGATCATGAACTGATCCCGAATGCAGACCGTAAACATAGGCACCTCGTCTCGACTGTTGTCGCCCAGGAACCAACAACGGTACACCTGGTATCCAAATCATAAACCCCTTGCCCGCCTTGAGTCACAGGGGTTTGCACAGGGCCTCGGGCACGGCGTAAAAGATAAAGCCCTTGATGGAGAATTTCACCCGTTCCCGCCTATCGGGGCTGGGATAGTTGCCCATGACTTCCACCTGAATGCCGTTTTTGAGGGTCATGGGTACTCCCGTTGCATTGCGGGGCTACTGCCACCGGCGGATGGATTCCAGTATAAACTGCACCCCTACAGCCTAATCCACTTCGCCGCAGCCGACGAGCCGTTACCGAACCATGACCACGACCGACACCACGGACAAGACCCCCGCTTCCAATTTCATCCGCGCTATCATCGAGGAGGACTTGCGCGCCGGCCAAAACGGCGACCGACTGATGACCCGCTTCCCCCCCGAGCCTAACGGCTATTTGCATATCGGCCACGCCAAATCCATCTGCCTGAATTTCGGAGTCGCCCAGGAGTTCGGCGGGGCCTGCAATCTGCGCTTCGACGACACCAACCCCGCCAAGGAGAACCTGGAATACGTGGAGTCCATCCAGGAATCGGTACGCTGGCTGGGCTTCGACTGGGCCGACCGGCTGTATTTCGCCTCCGACTACTACGAACGGCTTTACGACTGGGCCGAAGAGCTGATCCACAAGGGCTTGGCCTATGTGGACGACCAAAGCGCCGAGGCCATCCGCAGTGGCCGGGGCACCCTCACCGAACCGGGCCGGGACAGCCCCTGGCGCGACCGTTCAGTGGACGAGAATCTGGACCTGTTCCGGCGCATGCGGGCCGGGGAGTTTCCTGACGGGTCCCGGGTGTTGCGGGCCAAAATCAATATGGCTTCCCCCAATCTGAACCTGCGCGACCCCACCCTGTACCGGATCATCCACCACGCCCACCACTACCGGCGCGGAGACGACTGGTGCATTTACCCCATGTATGACTTCACCCAGCCCCTGTCCGACGCCATCGAGGGCGTGACCCACTCCCTGTGTACCCTGGAGTTCGAAGACCACCGCCCCCTGTACGACTGGGTGCTGGACAATGTGTCCTCCCCCTCCCGACCCCGGCAGATCGAGTTTGCCCGACTGAACTTGCAATACACGGTGATGAGCAAGCGCCGCCTGAACCAGTTGGTGGCGGAGAATCACGTCAGCGGCTGGGACGACCCCCGCTTGCCCACCATCATGGGCATGCGCCGGCGCGGCTATACGCCGACGGCGATCCGGGATTTCTGCGAGCGCATCGGCATCACCAAAAAAGACGCCAGCATTGAGATGAGTCTGTTGGAGAACTGCGTGCGGGAGGACCTGGACCGCACGGCGCCCCGGGCCATGGCGGTGCTTAAGCCTCTGAAAATCGTCATCACCAATTACCCGGAGGATCAGGAGGAGTTTTTCGAAGCCCCCCACCACCCCCGGGACCCGGCCCTGGGCAGCCGCCAAGTGCCCTTCTGCCGGGAGCTGTATATCGAGCAGGAAGATTTTCTGGAGGACCCGCCCAAGAAGTTCTTCCGGCTGCGCCCTGGGGGCGAGGTGCGGTTGCGCTTCGCCTATATCATCCAGTGCCAGGAGGTGGTCAAGGACGCCGCCGGGAACATCGTGGAGCTGCGCTGCACCTATGACCCGGACACCCGCAGCGGCCTACCTGGAGCCGGGCGCAAGGTCAAGGGCACCTTGCACTGGGTCTCCGCCCGCCACGCCCTGAACGCCGAGCTGCGCCTATACGACCGGCTGTTCAGCGTCGCCAATCCGGGGGCGGACAAGGAACGGGATTTCAAAGCATACATCAACCCCGAGTCCATGATGATCCTCAAAGACTGCCAGGTGGAACCAGCCCTGGCCGGGGCGGCCCCCGAGAGCCGCTATCAGTTCGAGCGCCAGGGTTATTTCTGCGCCGACCGGCAGGACAGCGGCCCTGGACGGCTGGTGTTCAACCGCACCGTGACCTTGCGGGATTCCTGGGCCAAGATCGAGGGGCGGAAGGGCTGATCCGGCCCTTAAATCCCCATTCAATCTCTCCCTTGGTTAAGGGGGAGGGGGTTCTCACTGGCAGTTGAACACGCACTCCTGTCGGCTTTGCACCACCCCGCCGCAGGTCTGAAAACAGGATCGGTACTCGGCCTCGCAGCTCTCGTAACTGGCCGACGGACAATAGACATAACGCTGAGCGCACTTGATACCGCTGTCTTTTTCCCGCTGATTCAGGCAGTTCTGGTATTCGTAATGGGCCAGTTGCTCGTCCCGCTCACAGTTCTGGCGTTCCAGGTCTTGGATCTGGCGGCAACGGAGTTGGGTATTGTCGCACTGGAACACACAGGCCCTGCCCTCCGCGCCCGGGGGCGGGGTGAGGGTATACCGAGTTTCATAGATAGGGCCGCAACCCACGAGCGGCAGCACCGTCAAGACGACCCACAATCCCCACAACCCTCTATTTCCCATGCCCTTTGCTCCTCCGGCGCCTGGCTCAGTGGCCGAATTGCGCCCGCAGTGCTTTCTTGTTGAGTTTGCCCACGCTGGTCTTGGCGATAGACTCTACGAAGCGGATCTGCTCCGGCACCGCCCACTTGGAAATGGCGCCCTGGTCGGCCTGGGCCTGAAGCTCAGCCCGGATATCCTGCTCGGTCACCTGGCCCGCCTGCTCGGGCTTGAGCACCACCAGGGCCAGGGGCCGCTCGTCCCAGACCGGGTCCGGCACCCCGATGACCGCCGCCTCAGCCACCGCCGGGTGTTTGAGAATCAGGTCCTCCAGGTCCAGGGAGGATATCCATTCACCCCCGGATTTGATGACGTCTTTAATCCGGTCAACGATCTTGAGATAGCCCTCCGGGTCGATAACCCCCACATCGCCGGTGTGCAGCCAGCCCCCGTGCCACAGGCTCTCGCTGTTTTTGGGGTCTTTGAAATAACCTTGGGTCAGCCAGGGGGCGCGCACCACTACCTCGCCCCGAGACTGGCCGTCGTGGGGTAGGTCGTTCATATCCGCATCGACGATACGCAGTTCCACCATGGGGATGGGCCGACCGGCCTTGCAACGCACGGCCAGTTGCCGGTCCGCCGGCCAGTCCCGCATAGGGGGCCTGAGCTGAGCCAGGGTCAGCAGCGGGCAGGTCTCGGACATGCCCCAGGCCCCGAGTACATCGGCGCCCTTGTCCAGGGCCTTTTGGGCCAGGGCCTCGGGCAGGGCGGCGCCGCCGATAATCACTTTCCAGCCTTTGAGATCCATGTTCTCGGCCTTGGGGGCGGACAACAGCATCTGCAAAATGGTGGGCACGCAGTGGGAGAAAGTGACCCGCTCCCGGCGAATCAGCTCCAGCAGGGTGTCCGGGACATAGCGGCCCGGATAAATCTGCTTGAGACCCAGGCAGGTGGCCACATAGGGAATACCCCAGGCGTGGACGTGGAACATGGGGGTGATGGGCATATACACATCATCTTGGTTGATATGCCCCTGCCCGGCCCCGGACAAGGCCGCCATCGCCCCCAGGGTATGCAGCACCAGTTGCCGGTGGCTGAAGTACACCCCCTTGGGCAGGCCGGTGGTGCCGGTGGTATAGAACGTGGTCGCCCGGGTGTTCTCGTCCAGGTCTGGAAAGGCGTAACCGGGGTCCCCCTGGGCCAGCAGGGCTTCGTATTCGCTGCCTATGTCCAGGGCAGTATCCGGGGGCTGGCCGCTGTCATCCAGCAGGATGAATGTCTTTACCGACTCAATGCGGTCGCGGAGCTGCTCCAACACCGGCAGAAACTCGGTATTCACCAAAATCACGTCATCCTCGGCGTGGTTGATGGTGTAGAGAATCTGCTCCGGGGACAGGCGGATATTCACGGTATGCAGCACCGCCCCCATGGCTGGAACCGCCAGATAACACTCCAGGTAGCGGTGGCTGTCCCAGTCCATCACCGCCACCGTATCGCCGGGTCCGACCCCCAGCCCGGCCAGCCCCGAGGCCAGCCGTGCCGCCCGCTCCTGGGTCTGGCGGTAGCTCAGGCGTTGCTGGTTGCCGTAGATGATTTCCTGATCCGGGTAGCTGTTCAGAGCGTTTCGCAGCAGGGTTCCAAGGGCTAGGGAACCACCGTAAGCGGTGGGGGTCCGGTCGATGAGCTTGGCGGTCATGGACTCGCTCCTTTGCACTAGCGGTTGCTGGGTCGATATGGGCTCCCGTACCTGCCCTGAGTATAGCCGCGCACCGGGTCAATCAGTACGCCCGGCCCCAGTCTGCCGGGCAATGACATCCCGCACCGCCTCGGCGTCGGCCTCGATCACCTGAAAACGCTGGGGCAGCTCCTCGATGCGCTCGTAGCCGGGGGGGCGTTCCGGGTCGCGCCCCAGGGCCTCGCGGATGGACGCCTCGAACTTGGCTGGCAGGGCGGTCTCCAGACAGACCAGGGGCACTCCTGGCCGTCGCTGCTCCAGACCCACCTTGACCCCATCGGCGGTGTGGGTGTCGATCATCACCCCCCGGCGCTCGTAAACGTCGCGGATGGTAGCCATGCGGTCCTGGTGACTGCTGTGGCCGGACACAAACCCGAAGCGGCCAATATCCCGCCACCAGGGGCTAGCGGTGAGATCGAAGTAACCGTCTTGGGCGATCCGCCCCCACAGGTCCCGCACCGCCGCCGGGTCCCGGCCCACCAGATCGTAGATAAACCGCTCGAAATTGGACGCCTTGGAAATGTCCATGGACGGGCTGCTGGTGGTGTGTACCCGGCTGGAGGGCCGGGGCCGGTAAATTCCGGTGCGGAAGAATTCATCCAGCACGTCGTTTTCATTGGTGGCCAGGATCAGCCGACCGATGGGCAGACCCATTTGCCGGGCGATATGGCCAGCGCAGATATTGCCGAAATTGCCGGAAGGCACAGAGAAGTCCACAGCCTGGCCGGGACCGGAGGTCACGTCCAGCCAGGCTTTGAAGTAATAGACAATTTGGGCGGTCACCCTGGCCCAGTTGATGGAGTTCACCGTGCCGATGTGGAAACGGGCCTTGAACTCGGCATCCTGACCGAGCTGCTTGACGATGTCCTGGCAGTCGTCGAACACCCCCTTGACGGCCAGATTGATGATATTTGGCTCCTGGAGGGAGAACATCTGGGCGGTCTGGAACGGACTCATCCGGCCATGGGGGGAGAGCATGAACACCCGGACGTTGTGCTTGCCGCGCAGGGCGTACTCGGCGCTGGAACCGGTATCCCCGGAGGTGGCCCCCAGGATGTTCAGTTCGCTGCCCCGACGCTCCAGAACGTACTCGAACAGATTGCCCAGTAGTTGCATGGCGATGTCCTTGAAGGCCAGGGTCGGCCCGTAGGACAGCCCCAGGATATAAACCTCGTCCTCCAGGGGCTTCAAGGGGGTGATCTCGTCGCTGCGAAAGGCTTCCCGGGTATAGGTCCGGTCGATGATGGCCTTGAGATCGGCCGCCGGGATGTCGGTGATGAAGCGACCGATGACCTCGAAGGCCAGCTCCCGGTAATCATGCTCCCGCCAGGCTTCCAGCTCATGGGCGCTGACCCGGGGGTAGGTCTCGGGTAGGGTCAAGCCGCCGTCCGGGGCCAGGCCCTCCAGCAGAATCTCCGAGAAGGGCTGGGGGGCCATGCCGCCCCGGGTGCTGACATACTGCATCGGGTAAATCCTCGCGGGCTGTAAAGGGGCGGATTATAGCCTGTGGGTGCTCATCCGGGGGCCGCCGATTATTGCCCCACGGCCCGGCATGGCCCTGGCCGCTGGCTATTACAGATGCGCCCCTCCACCTCCGGGATGATGCCCTGTTCCCCCGCCGCTTTCAGGGACTCGATCAACTCCTGGCGCAAATCCTTGTCCGTGGGGCTGCCCGCCACGATCTGTCCGGCATTCAGCATGGTATAGCCATCACCCCCCAGCAGAAATTCATTCACCACGACCAGCAGGGACTGATTCGGGCCGATGGGGCGCGGCCCGTCCGAGGTTATCAGGGTGGGATGGGTAGCGGTCCCGGCCACCGGGTCGTGGCGGTAGGCCAGACCGCTGATTTGTAACCACCAGCCGTTGCCGGTCCAGTCCTCCACGGCGTGGGCCAGTACCTGTCCCAGGGTTTTTCCGTCGATGCGGATCAGTCGCAACGGCGTCGGGTAGGCCAGAATCTCGTCCACATGATGGCGGGCCAGGGCGGTGTCGGCCGGAATATCCTGGTTGAGGCGCAAGCCCCCGGCGTTGAGCAAGGCGATTTGCGCTCCCTGCTCCGCGAACGCCGCCAGGGCCTGATCGGCGATCCAGTTGCCAAGATTGGTCTCGAAGCGGCGAATCTCCAACTCCTCGCCCTCCAGCGTCACCCGGGTCCGGCCCAGAGGCTCGGCCAGACAGCCGGGGGGCAGTTGCCGGTCCTGGCAGTATTCTTTATCGAAACGGCTCAGCCACCCCTCCACCCGGGCCTGCATGCCCGGCTCGGGCGTCACCGGACCGGCGGTGTGTAGGGGGGGCGCAGTGACGGCGGCGGCGGCGCAATGACGGCGGGGGTCCAGGGGCGCGCCGGTAACCGGAGCGTCTTCCAAGGCTCGAAAATGAAACGCCACCTCCGGGGGTCCAGACCCCGGGGGGCCGGACCCTTGGGGGCCGCCCCCCCGGGGCGTGACTTGCACCACGGCCACGCTGCGTAGATCCGCGTCGGCCTTGATGATATAGCGCCCGTCCACCACTCGGCATTGGCGGTTATGCTCATGGCCACCAATGATCAGGTCCGGGCCAGCTTCCCCCAGGGCCTCCAGCAAGGCCACATCCTCGGACATGCGCTGGTGGGTCAGGGCGATCACCAGCTCGGCCCCCTGGCCGCGCAGTTCGGCGCTCAAACGGCGAGCCGTGGCCACGGCATCAGTGAAAGCGTCCACATAGTCCGGGTGCGTACTGCCGATGGTGTGGCTGAACACCCCAACCCGCACCCCACCGCTGTCCACCAGGGCCGTATCCACCAATTGCTCGGCGGTCACCAGGGGTTGGCCATCGGCGCCGGTCTTGAATATCACGTTACTGCCCAGCCAACGGAATTGGGATTCCTCCACCCGCCGGTCCAGAAGGGGGGCATCGGCCAGCTTGGTCTTATCGAATTCGTGGTTGCCGAAAGTCACCAACAGCCGCTCATCGAAACCCGGCCCGGCATCCAGGGCGTTTAGGGCGTCTACCATCTGCTCCCCGTGGTAGCGGCGGCTGAGCAAGGAGGGAAACAGAAAATCCCCGGCGTGAAGCACCAGCAGTTCCGGGTACTGGGACTCCAGTTCCCGACGCAGACCGGCCAGCCGCGCCAAGCCGCCCCGGGCGCCTTCATCCACCCCGCCGATGCGGTAGACATCGTTGACGGTGAGCAGATGGACGGCGCCGTTTCGGGACTCCTTAGACACAATATAGAAGGCGACCAGCAAGATAAGGGCTGCAGCGGCAATCCACTTGTACTGAGTTGCGGACATTAGGCGCTCTCCATGGTTGTCTGGGCAGTCGTCCCGTGTAGCCAAGCATAGGTCAGCACGGCTTTGGCCGCCCCTAGGGGGAGATTTTCGAGCGCTGAAAAAAAATTGTCGTCTGACAGCATCCAGAATGGATATGGAGCGTAAAAACAAACTGACAGGTTAGTAAACTCTGTCTTTCATCATCCTCTATACCCTCTTGGAGACCGATAACATGAAAAAACTCGTTCTATCCGCCGCCATCGCCGCCGCCATCGCCGGACCCGCCACCCAGGCCCAGGAACTGCGGGTGCTAGTCACCATCGAGAATCTGGCGCCCCAGCGGGGTACTTTCCAGACCCCTTTTTGGGTGGGTTTTCATGACGGCGGCTTCGATCTCTACGACCGAAACCAGCCAGCTTCCCTGTTTTTTCCGTCCTTTCCCAATGCCCTGGAAGCCTTGGCGGAGGACGGCAACACCGCCCCCCTGACCGATGAGTTCGCCTTACAGAGCGCGGGCGTAGACGCCACCCTGCCCGGTCCCAATGGCCCTATCGCCCCCGGCGACGTGGCCAGCGGCAGCTTCATCCTCGACCCCCTGAACCCCGTCCATCGCTATTTCAGCTATGCCTCCATGGTGCTGCCTAGCAATGATTTTTTCGTGGCCAACGGCAACCCCCTGGCCCATGAAATTTTTGACGCTGCGGGCAACTGGGTGGCGGAGCCGTTTTTTATCAGCGGCGACCAGGTCCTGGACGCGGGCACCGAGATCAATGATGAAGTGCCCGCCAACACAGCGTTTTTTGGCCAGCAGGCCGCCAACACTGGGGTGACCGAAAACGGTGTGGTCATCGGCCTGGCGGAAGGTTTGCAGGGTTTCCAGCCCCCCGCCGCTGGCGGCATTCTGGCTGATCCCCGCTTCGCCGCCGGGGATTTTCTGGAACCCGGCTACCCGGTGGCGCGTATCAGCTTCGCCGCCGCGCCGGTGATTGACGCCGATCTGGACTGGGAGACCAGCCTCGATGGCGGTCAGGAAGTGCCTCCCACCCCCACCCGGGCCACTGGGGTGGCCGACTACCGGCTCCGGGACCAAGGCGCCCGGCTGGAATACCAACACCATTTTCGGTTCCTGAGTTCCATCACCATGGCCCATTTGCACCTAGGCGCGGTGGGCGAGAACGGCCCGGTGGTCGCTTCGCTGTTGCCTCCGGACTTCGACGCACGCCGCGCCCGCCGGAATTTCGGGGGCGAGTTGACCAGCCTCGACCTCACCGGTCCCCTGGCCGGCCAGCCCCTGGATGCCTTGATCGCGGCCATCGAGAACGGCGATATCTACGTTAATATCCACAGCGAGGACTTCCCCAACGGTGAAATTCGCGGCCAGTTGACCCCAGCAGGCAGCAACTAGAATTAACTGATCTGTTAGTTACGCCGCTTTGTCGAAAAGCGGCGTCATACCGACTCACTAGGGAGAATTCCTTATGCCGATTACGCTTCATGCTCTCGCGTTACCCCGCTCCGGCATCGCCCTGGCCGCCACCCTGGTTCTGGCCCTGAACGCCGGCGCCGCCCAAGCCACAGCCCTGTTCGAGGCCCTGCTGAACAGCCAATTGACCATCACCGGCTATTCGGACGCCGCCGGAAACACCCTGGCCAGCTCGCCCGCCGGGCTGTTCATCGCCGCCGATGCCCTGGTGCTGTCCCAGGATAGCGACGCCTCGGGGGATGCCTTCGCCGATGCCGACGGGCTGGCCCAGGTGCTGGCCCTGGACCCCCTGGACCTCACTGAGAACGACGGCCTGGAACTGGAAGCTACCGTCTTCGGCGATGCCCTGGCCCCGCCGACTGCTCTGGCTTTTGCCGAAACCCTGACCGAGGGCAATGTGTTTCTGGACAACAGGTCCACCCAGGGTGTGTTCGTCACTTTCCTGTTGGATTGGTTTTTCGACCTGGAGGCCACTGTCGACCGCCCGGCCTCGGAATTCGCCGAGGCCAGCTTCGGGCTGCGGGTGTTCGATACCTCGACCTCGCACTTAAATGTGGTGGAATTCCTGGATACGGATACTGGCGGCGGCGCCCGCTCCGGGGGCGATTTTCTGGACTTTTCGGTGTTCGTGCCTGCTGGTGGCTTTAACACCCTAGTGGTGGAAACCGACGCCTTCGGCCAGGCCGGCGCGCTGGCGGTGCCGGCGCCGACGCCCTTGGCGCTGCTGGCACTGGGGTTGATCGGGCTAGGGGTGGGCCGGGTTCCGAGGCGATCCCCCGCCGCGCTGGCCTAAAGCCTCCACCTCGGGGCGGCGTCCATCCGACGTCCTCCCGAGGGTATAGCTCAGCCCTTGGCTTCAAATTCCAGCCGCCCACCCCCTTCCATTTCCACCACCTGCCCCTCGTAACCCACCCGGATCGGCCTGCACTCGCCGTTCAGGCTTTGCACCGCCACCCGCTCATGGCTGATCCTCAGTTCCAAACCGTGGCCTCGGTATTGCAGACGCAGGCTGAGCCAGCGCAGTTCCTCGGGCAGGGCCGGTTTCAGCCATAGCACGTCGTCGTAGGTATGGATACCCGTATAGGCCCGCTGCACCAGATCCACGGTGCCGGCCATGGCCCCTAGGTGGATGCCTTCGGGGGTGGTGCCTCCCTGGACATCGGAGACGTCGCTTTCCAGGGCTTCTTGAAAGAATCGCCAGGACCGCGCCCGGTCGGAACGGGCCAGAATCCAGGAACTGACCACCCCGCTCAGGGTGGAGCCGTGGGCGGTGCGGCGCAGGTAATAGTCGATCAGCCGGGGGATGGCCTCCCGGTCGAAGGCATAGCCTAAGCGGCCCAGCAAAGACTCCAGCTCCTCGGCGGAGAACAGATACAGGAGCATCAGCACGTCCGCCTGCTTGGACAGCTTGTAGCGGTTGGGGCTGTCCCCCTCGGCCTCCAGAATCCGGTCCAGGCGATGAATGTCGCCATATTTTTCCCGGTAGGCGTCCCAGTCCAGTTCTTCCAGGTCCTCGTAGCCTTCGAACTGGCTGAGCAGGCCATCGCCGTGGAACACCACCCGCATCCGGCGGCTCACCGCCTCCCAGCGGGCCAGTTCGTCGTCGTGAATCCCCAGCCGCTCCCGCAGCTCCTGGCGGCGCTGTTGTGACAATAGGTCCAGGACCTCCAGGGCGCGGCACAGCACCCAGGCCGCCATGAGATTGGTATAGGTGTTGTTGTTCAGGCCGGCGGCGTCGGCTCCGGGATAGGCTTCGTGGAATTCGTCCGGTCCCATCACCCCCAGAATCTCGTAGCGGTCCAGGAACGGATTATACCGGGCGATATCGGCCCAGAAGCGGGCAATCTCCAGCAGCATCTCGGCCCCGTGATAGCTCAGAAACTCCCTGTCCTGAGTGACCTGATAGTACTGCCAGACGTTGTAGGCGATGGCGGCGTTGACGTGGTACTGCAAGTGGCTGTGGTCCGGCAACCAGCGCCCGGAGCGGGGGTTGAGGTGGACTTTCTGGGTCTCCTCCCGGCCATCGCTGCCACTCTGCCAGGGGTAGCGCGCTCCCACGAAACCCTGCTCCCTGGCCAAGGCCCGGGCGGCGTCCAGGCGCCGGTAGCGGTACATGAGCAGCGCCCGGGTAATCTCGGGAACGCGCAGATTCAAGAGCGGGAAGATAAACAGCTCGTCCCAGAAAATATGTCCCCGATAGGCCTCCCCGTGCCAGCCCCGGGCCGGCACTCCCACGTCCAGTTCGGTGGAGTGAATGGACACGGTTTGCAGTAAATGAAAGACATGCAGCCTCAAGATACAGGCGCCCCGGGCCACCGCCGCCGGGTCATTGCCCTCGCCGTGGGTATCGAAGCGATCCCACAGGGTCCTCCAGGCCCGCTCATGGCCCTTGAGCAGTTCATCAAAGCCCCCGGCCCGGGCGACGGTTTCCCGGGCCGCCAGGCCACATTCGCTGATGGCCGGGTCGCGGCTGGTATGCAGGGCGACGACTTTCTCCACGGTCAAGGACCGGCCCCGGGTCAGGTGTACGTCGAACTCCTGGCCCATATAGCCCGCCTCCACGAGCAGCCGCCGCTCCGGCGCCAGCGGCTGGCCCTGGGCATACACCCGGGTGCGGGCGGCCTGGGCCAGGCGCAGTTCCGATTGACAGGTCTGGACTTTGAGCAACACCGTCTCGGGGTCCACGGCTTGGGTCTCCAGTGGCTCCAAGTGTTTTCCGGCTAGGGCCTTGTAGCGCTCCACCCCGGCATTCGCCACCCGTCCGTCCAAGGCGCTATACACGCTGGCCGGGCCGTCCCAGTTCTCGGCGGTGAGGGTGGTTTCCAGGGCCGCCAGATGGGGGTTGTCCATGTGGACCAGCCGCCGCTGCTCCAGGCGGGTAACGCGGCCGTCCTGGAGCCGGAAGCGGATGGTCCGGCTCAAAAGACCCCGGCGCAAGTCCAGTTCCTGGCGATAAGCCTGTAGTTCCACGGCCAGGGGGTCGAACTTGTTACCATCCAGCCGCAGACCGAGAGGCAACCAATTAGGGCAATTCACCAGGTCTTCGTTTTCCACCTGACGGTCGGCGATAGCGGTGACCAGACGGTTATACCCCCCGGCCAGGTAGACGCCGGGGTAATGAATCGCATCGGCCTCGGCCTCGGGGGCGGCGCCCCGGGTGGCGAAATAGCCGTTGCCCAAGGTGCATAGGGCCTCCCGCAGACCCTCTTGCTGGGGGTCGAAACCCTCATAGGCCAGTACCCATTCAGCCATGGCGTCCCTCTAGCAACCGGATCAGCTTGTCGAAGAACAGGCCCACCTGATCGGTGTCCCCCAGGGCGTAATGGGCGGCGCTAGGCTCGGGCCGGTCCATGACCTTGATGCCGATGCCGTCGTCCCGCAGTTCCTTGAAGGCGTTCTCGTCGGTGACATCATCCCCCAGGTACATGGGCAGCACACTGTCGTTATCCAGCTTCAGGGCCTTGAGCAGCCAGCGCACCGCCCGGCCCTTGTGCCAGTCCATATTCGGTTGCAGCTCGAAGATTTTCTTACCGTAATCCTTGCGTAAGTTGGGGTTGGCGGCCCGGGCCGCGTCCACGGCTTGTTCGATGGCCGGGATATCCCCCTCCGCCACCCGCCGGTAGTGGATGGCGATGGCCATTTTCTTGCGCTCCACCAGAGCGCCGTCGATGCCGGTCAGGCGTTCCTTCAGCAGTTTTTCGGCCACATCCAGGGCTGGCAGGAACTCGTTGCCCTGCTGGCGGCCCAGACACTGGTCCTCGGGTCCGGCGATGTCGAAGCCGTGGGAGCCGGCGAAGATCAGCTCCTTCACGCCCACCAGGCGGCGCACATCCTCCAGGTCCCGACCGCTGACCACCGCCACCGGGCAGAGGGTGGACAGCCGCCGGACCTTGTGGCGCATGGTCTCGGCCAGCACCGCCAGTTCCGGGCGCTCGACGATGGGGGTGAGAGTGCCGTCGTAGTCCAGGAACACCGCCGGGACGCGGCCTTCCAGGCGCTGGGCGATGGTCTCAAAGACGTCCAGGGCCGAGGGCAGGGCCTGGACCTCCGAGGGGTCGCCGTCCACGGTCACCGCCGCCAGGTCTGTCACCACCGCATGGGCCCCGGCCTCCTTCAGGGCCTGGGAGCGGCCCGCCCGGTCCACCCCGATCACTTGTCCGAAGCCCCCGGCCCGGCCCGCCTTGACCCCGGAGACTGCATCCTCCACCACTACCGCCTGGCGGGGTTCCAGGTTCAGGCGGATGGCGGCCTCCAGAAACAAATCCGGCTCCGGCTTGCCCTTGAGCTTGAGGCGGGGAATATCGTTGCCGTCCACCCGGGTGTCGAACAGGTCCTGGATGCCGGCGGCGGCCAGCACCGAGGCGGCGTTCTGGCTGGACGAGACGATGGCGGTTTTGAGGCCCTGGCGTCTCAGCTCCCGGACCAGGCCCAGGGTAGACTCGAAAACCTCCACGCCGTGGGTGTCGAGGAGTTCCCGGAATAACTGGTTCTTGCGGTTGCCCAGGCCACAAACCGTATCCTGACCGGGCGGGTCGGCGGGATCGCCGGGGGGCAGACGGATGCCCCGGGAGGCCAGGAAAGCCGCTACCCCCTCGTAACGGGGCCTGCCGTCCACATGGTCCAGATAGTCGGTCTCGGTGAAGGGCCGGTAGGACGCCCCGTCCCGGTGTTGCAAAAACGTGTCGAACAATTGTTTCCAGGCGGCGGCGTGGACGGCGGCGGTGCGGGTCACGACCCCGTCCAGGTCGAAGATGACCGCTTGATAGTCCCGTGGGGAGAGGCTGACGTTGTTCAAGGCAGGTTTTCCTCGGGTTGCAGGTCGGGTTGAGACGGGGCGGTGCGGCGCACCAAGGGGCCGATGGTCAGCCCCTGGACGACGATGGAGAACAACACGATGGCATAGGTGGCCACCAGAATCACCTCCCGCTCCGGTCCCTGGGGGAGGCCCAGGGCCAAGGCCACGGAAATACCACCCCGTACCCCGCCCCAGGTCAGTACCTTGATGGCGTGGGGGGCGAACTCAAAGCCCAGCCGCCGACGCATGAAGTGTACCGGCGCGCCCACGCACAGCAGCCGGGTGAGCAGCACCAGGGGGATCATCACCAAGGCCGCAGTCACGTTGTTATGGGTAAAGGTCAGGATCACCATTTCCAGACCGATGAGTACGAACAACACGGCGTTGAGTACTTCGTCGATGATCTCCCAGAAGGTATCCAGATGCTCCCGGGTGGTGTCGGACATGGCGAAGGCCCGGCCCTGATTGCCGATCATCAGCCCCGCTACCACCATGGCGATGGGACCGGACAAATGCCACTGGATGGCCAGTGCGTAGCCGCCCATGACCAGGCCCAAGGTAATCAGCACTTCAACGTGGTAACTGTCCACGGTCCTGAGCATCCAGTAGGCCAGAAAGCCAATGACCAGGCCGAACAGCGCCCCGCCGAGGGCCTCCTCTACGAATAACAGGCCGATGTCCGCCACCCCAATCTCGCCGCCGCCCAGGGCGATGGACAGCAGAATCGCGTAGACCACCACCGCTACTCCGTCGTTGAACAAAGACTCCCCGGCAATTTTGATTTCCAGGCTGGGGGGCGCGTTGGCGGACTTGAGGATGCCCAGCACGGCGATGGGATCGGTGGGGGAGATCAGCGCCCCGAACAACAAACAGTAAATGAATGGCAGGTCCAGGTTCAGCAGCCCGAATACTCCCCAAGCGATCACCCCGATGATGAACGTGGAGACCACCACGCCCAGGGTGGCCAGGGTCAGGATCGGCCATTTGTAACTGGCCAAGGCCTCCAGGTCGATGTGCATGGCCCCGGCGAACAGCAGAAACGACAACATGCCGTGCATCAGCACTTCATTGAAATCAATGGATCGGACCAGAGCCTCGGCCTGGCCTTCAATGGCGATATAGCCCAGTTCCCCCAGGCTCACCAGCACTACCGACAACAGTAGGGAAATAAGCATCACCCCGATGGTGGTAGGCAGGCGGAACACCAGGTGATTGAGGTAACTGAACAACGCGGTCAGGGTAACCAGCAGCGCGGCGATATCCAGCATGACAAGTCCTCTGTTGGTGGCGATGGAGTCCCGAGACGATCACTGAGAATCATGACCCATCAAGCCCGGTGAACATTGCCGGGGCTTGCCGTGGCGGCTGGCTGGCCTCAAAGTCACATGGCCTTACTCTTTCGTCCCAGGGGGGTTTATGAATCATCAGGAGTTCGAAAAGCTGTATGCCGAGTTGTGCCACTTCGACCGCCATCTGGGCATGACCCTCACGATTTTCGAGCCGGGCCGGGTCAGCTATCGGCTCACCGTGGAACAGCGACATTTGAGTTCCCCGGGGGCCTGTCACGGCGGAGTCCTGGCCGCCATGATGGATGCCGTGTTGGGCCTGACCGTGTTGTCCTGGGCCGTGCCCCGAGAGCAACTGTGCGCCACGGTGGAACTCAAGACCAATTTTCTGACCCCCGCCTATCCGGGAGACACCCTGGAGGGAAGCGCGGAGATGGACTTCACCGGCGCTAAGCTGGTGGTGGCCAGCGGCGAGATCAAAAACGCCGCTGGTGGGGAACTGGTGGCCAAGGGCATGGGGACCTTCTCCCTGTATCCCCTGGCCAAGAAAGCCCATCTGGCGGACTGGAAAACAAAATTCAGCCGGAACTAGGGCCGCACCTCGATGCGGTTGATGACCTCGTGTACCCCAGGGATGTACCAGGCGTTGTACTCGGCCATGTTCTTTTGTTCCTGGGTGTGCAGCAGCCCTTCCAGGTCCACCACCTTATTGCGTACATGGACGCTGATCTGGCTGGCGTCCAGCCAGGGGTCTTTCTCCAGGACGATACGCAGGGCATCGGAAATCTCGTCGTCGTTGTCCTGCTCCGGGGGCACCACATGCAGGCGGTTGTCTACGTCCACGCTGCCCGGCGCCCACCAGGCCAACACCTCGGCCAGGCGTTTATGGGTCAGGCTGGGCACATTGCCCTCTAGGCGCACCACGCCCTCAACCACCAACACCCGGATCACCCCCCGGGTATCCTCGGGGGCCGGTTGTTCGTCTCCGGTGACAATGGCGTAGCTGTTGAAGGCCGACTCCTGGCGCAGTTCCTGGTACACGGAATCCAACACCGCCCCATCGCCCCGGCGTTCGCTGGGCGACACCCGCAGCCGGTCTTGCACCGCCTGCACCCCTTGAACAGCACGGGCCAGATGGGAGGCCAGGCGCTTGGCGGCGATGCTGCCCACCTCCCCTTCCAGCACCAGGGCGCCATCTTCCAGGCGGATGTGTATGGGGTAACGGTGCAGGTCGATGGTGGGGTCATGTTCGAGCGCCGCGTGGACGGACTTGGCTATCTCTTCGGTATCGCTCATTCCCGAACCTCCTAACGAGTCTGGGGCCATAACGCCCCGGATGGGTCTTAAAGACGGTTTGACAACAGGTAAGGTTAAAGTGTAACCGGGATTTAGCCGGACGGTAGAGGGACCTCCCCAGGCCAGCCCGGTCCCGTCCTCCACGAAACACTCCCCCGCCATGGGACAGAAAGATCCGCACCCTGCCATCGGCCCCCGGAAACGTGTCGATCCAGTTGGGTATGCTCAGTCCCCGCTCTTGAGGGTTTCCAGTTCGTCCCAGCGTCCGTAAGCGGCCTCCAGTTCCCCCTCTAGGGCGCTCAGCCGCTCCAGCACCTGTTTCACCGCCTGGGACTCGTCTTTGTAAAACCCCGGATCGGCGGCGGTTTCCTGGAGCCGGGCCTGCTCCGTTTCCAAGGCTTCGATACGTCCGGGCAATTGCTCCAGTTCCCGTTGATCCTTAAAGCTGAGCTTGGCCGGGCGCCGGGTCGCCGCCCCTTGGGGCTTGTCGACCGGTTCCGGGGAACGGACGCCAGGCTTGGAGGGAGCCGCTGGAGCCGGGCGCTGGCGCAGCCAGTCACTGTAGCCGCCCACGAACTCCCGCACCCGGCCCTCCCCCTCGAACACCAGGCTGCTGGTGACCACATTATCCAGAAAGGCCCGGTCGTGGCTGACCAGCAGCAGGGTGCCGGTGAACTGGGCAAGCCGTTCTTCCAGCAGTTCTAGGGTCTCGATGTCCAGGTCGTTGGTAGGCTCGTCCAGCACCAGCAGATTGGCGGGCTGGCTAAACAGCCGGGCCAGCAGCAGGCGGTTGCGCTCGCCCCCGGACAGGGACTTGACCGGGGTGCGAATGCGCTGGGGCGTAAAGAGAAAATCCCCCAGATAGCTGATGAGGTGACGCTTGCGGCCGTCGATTTCCAGAAACTCCCGGCCCTCGGCCACATTGTCCATGACCGATTTATCCAGTTCCAGGTGGGCCCGGAGCTGGTCGTAATAGGCCACTTGCAGCTTAGTCCCCAGGCGCACCTGGCCCCTGTCAGGGGTCAGTTGTCCCAGCAGCAGTTTCAATAGGGTGGTCTTGCCCGAACCGTTGGGACCGATCAGACCGATGCGGTCGCCCCGCTGAACTCGCACCGAGAAATCCCGGATCAGCACCTGGCTTTGCCAGCCATAACTCACCCCCTCGGCCTCGGCCACCAATTTGCCGGAGGCTTCGGCCTGGTCGATGACGAAACCGGCCTGGCCCTGTTGCTCCCGGCGCTCCCGACGCTCCCGGCGCAGTTGCTCCAAGGCCCGCACCCGGCCCTCGTTGCGGGTGCGGCGGGCCTTGATGCCCTGGCGAATCCACACTTCCTCCTGGGCCAGCTTTTTGTCGAATTTGGCGTTGTGGCGTTCTTCCACCTCCAGGGCGGCGGCCTTTTTTTCCAGATAGCTCCGGTAGTCCCCGGACCAGGAAGTCAGCATCCCTCGATCCAGTTCCACGATGCGGGTGGCCAGACGCTGGAGCAAGGCCCGGTCATGGGTGACGAACAGCAGCCCCCCCCGGAACGCCAGCAACTGCTCCTCCAACCACTGGATGGCTTCGATATCCAAATGGTTGGTGGGTTCGTCCAGCAGCAGCAACTCCGGCGCCACCACCAGCGCCCGGGCCAGGGCGGCGCGCCGCCGCCAGCCTCCGGACAGCTCCGCCAACCGGACGTCGGGGGGCAGTTGCAGCCGGTCCAGGGTAGTCTCCACCCGCTGGTTCAGGGACCAGCCGTCCTTGGCCTCCAGTTCGTGTTGCAGTACTTCCAGGCGGCGCAGATCGGCGGGATCGTGGCCGCTGGCCACCCGGGTGGCCAGGGCGTGGTATTGGGTTAATAGATGCCCCACGTCCGCCAGCCCCCCGGCCACCACCTGAAACACCGTGGCGGTCTCATCGAAGGGGATATCCTGCTCCAAGCGGGCAATTTTTAGGCCCGGCCGACGCCACAGTTCGCCACCGTCGGGATGGAGTTCCCCGGCGATCAGCTTTAGCAGGGTGGATTTGCCCTCGCCGTTGCGGCCGATCAGGCAGACCCGCTCTCCGGCATCGAGTTGAAAATCCACCTGATCCAGCAGCGGTTGCAGGCCAAAGGCGATGGAAACGTGATCCAGGGTAAGCAGGGGCATGGGGTCAAGGTATGGTTGTGGGGGAGGGCTATTGTAGCGGAGCCAGGCCCCAGTGCCCCATCCGCGTTCGGGGGTATCCCGGAAGGCGGATCGCTACGCTTGATCCGCCCTACGAGTTCTAGGGGAGCTTGCTCCTCGTGGTGGTCAGCTACTCCGCCAGGCGCCGGACGAAACTCTCTCGCCACCAATGCACGTCTTCCTCCAGCACCGAGTCCATCAGCCCCCGCCAGCGCCGCTTGCGCTCCTCCAAGGGCATATCCAGGGCCTGGCGGATCGCCTCGGCCAATTCCCGGGTATCGTGGGGATTGACCAGCAGCGCCCCGTCCCGGAACTGATCCGCCGCCCCGGCGAAGCGGGACAGCACCAGCACCCCCGGATCGGCCGGGTCCTGGGCGGCCACGTACTCCTTGGCCACCAGGTTCATGCCATCCCGCAGGGGGGTGACCAGCCCTATCCGGGCGGCCCGCAACAGGCCCGCCATGGCGGCCCGGTCCAGGGTTTGGTTCTGATAGCGCACCGGCACCCAGTCCACGGTCCCATGGCGGCCGTTGATATGCCCCACCAGGCCCTCCACCTGCTCCCGAATGCGTACATACTCCGGCACCTCGGAGCGGGAGGCGGCGGCCAGCAGCAACAGGCTGAGCTTGCCCCGCCAGTCCGGGTATTCATCCAGCAGCCGACCCAAGCCCACCAGGCGCTGGGGGATGCCCTTGCTGTAATCCAGCCGGTCCACGCCAATCAGCAACTGCTGACCCGGCAGGGCCTCCCGAGCCTGGCGCACGGCCCTGGCCGCCACCGCCCCCTCGGCTAGAGACACGAAACGCCGGGCCTCCATGCCGATGGGAAACGCCTCGGCGCGAAGGCTACGACCAAAGGCGGTGAGTCGACCATCGGCCTCCACCCGACCCCCCGCCACCTGGGTGACGTAGTCCTGCAAAGCCTGGACATCGGCGCGGGTCTGGAAACCCACCAGGTCGTAGGCGAACAGGGAACGCAGCAGCCGCTGGTGGTCCGGCAGGGTGGTCAGCACCGCCGGGCTGGGAAACGGGATATGCAGGAAAAACCCTAGGCGCTGCTTGACGCCCAGGCCACGCAACTCGGCCCCGCAGGGGATCAGATGGTAATCGTGAACCCAGACCAGATCGTCCGGCTCCAGAAAAGAAACCAAGGTCTTGGCGAAGCGGGCGTTGACCTGGTAATAGGCGGCGCGGTAGCGGTCTTCGAACACCGCCAAATCGGTGCGGTAATGGCACAGGGGCCATAGGCCACGGTTGGAATAGCCCTGGTAGTAGTTCTCATGCTCCCCTGCGGCCAAGTCGATGGTGACGAAGCTGGCCTTGCCCTGATGCACGGCCCGGGGGGGGTCGTCGCCGCCGCTGATCTTGCCGCTCCAGCCGAACCATACCCCGCCCCGATTTTCCAGGGCCGCGTGCAGGGCCACCGCCAGACCCCCAGCCGTCTGGCCGCCGTCGGGTACGGCGACCCGGTTGGAAATCACGAATAGTCGTTGCATGGGTTGTTCTCTTCGCCCCGTCGGAGCAGGCAGTAGGACTGTTTATCCTATGCCCCAGAGGGTTTTTCGGTCCAGCCCGGCGAGGCTTGGTATACTCCGTCCCAAGGCCCGGCCATCGCGGATACCCGATGAATCCCCACCTGTCCAGACTGCATCCCTACCCTTTCGAAAAACTGGTCGCCCTCAAGGCGGGGATCGTCCCGCCCCCAGGACTGTCGCCCATCGCCCTGTCCATCGGCGAGCCACGCCATCCGGCCCCGGATTTCGTGGCTGCGGCCCTGACCGGGGCCTTGGACGGCATGGCCCGCTACCCCCTGACCAAGGGCGAACCCACCCTGCGGGAGGCTATGGCCCGCTGGGCCACGCGCCGCTTCGGGCTACCCGGCCTGGACCCGGAACGCCAGGTGCTGCCAGTCAACGGCACCCGAGAGGCCCTATTCGCCTTCGCCCAATGCGTGGTGGACCCGGCTGACCGACCGCTGGTGGTTATGCCCAATCCGTTTTATCAGATTTACGAAGGGGCGGCCTTGCTAGCCGGGGCCGAACCCTATTTTCTGAACACCACGGCGGAGACCGGCTTTTTGCCGGACTTCGGGACCGTGCCCGAGGCGGTGTGGCGACGCTGCCAGTTGCTGTATATCTGCTCTCCGGGCAACCCCAGTGGCGCGGTCATGCCCTTGGATCTGTTGCGGGAGCTGTTAGCCCTGGCCGACCGCCATGATTTCGTGATCGCCGCCGACGAATGCTACTCGGAGATCTACCCGGACGAGTCGGCCCCGCCGCCGGGGCTGCTGGGGGCCTGCGCCGCCGTCGGCCGGGACGACTACCGGCGCTGCGTGGTGTTTCATAGCCTGTCCAAGCGCTCTAATCTTCCGGGCCTGCGCTCCGGCTTCGTGGCCGGGGACGCGGCCCTCCTCGGCCAGTTCCTGCGCTATCGCACTTACCACGGCTGCGCCATGCCGCCCCTCGTCCAGGCCGCCTCCATCGCCGCCTGGAACGACGAGACCCATGTCCGGGACAACCGCGCTCTGTATCGGCGCAAGTTCGACGAGGTGCTGGATATCCTGTCCCCGGTGCTGGACGTACAGCGGCCGGCTGCCTCGTTTTATCTATGGCCCCGGGTTCCCATGGCGGATACGGTATTCGCCCGAGAACTGTTCGCCCGCCAGAACGTCACCGTGCTGCCCGGCAGCTTCCTGTCCCGGGAAGCCGACGGTCTCAACCCCGGCGCCAACCGGGTGCGCATGGCCCTGGTGGCCGCCCCCGAGGAGTGTCTGGAAGCAGCCCGGCGCATCCGGGCCTACATGGAGTCGCTATAATTTCTGTTCCCACCCTAAATCACTGACCGGAACACATCATCATGAGCGAGCTGCAAACCCTCATCGAGGACGCCTTTGAGCGCCGCGCCGAGTTCAATCCCATCAACGCCCCCGCCGACCTGCGGGACGCCGTGAACCAGACCCTAGCCCTACTGGAGTCCGGCCAGGCCAGGGTGGCCGAGCGGCAAAACGGCGAGTGGGTGGTCAACCAGTGGCTGAAAAAAGCCGTGCTACTGTCCTTCCGCCTCAACGACAACCAGGTCATTCGGGACGGCTACACCAATTATTTCGACAAGGTGCCCCCCAAGTACGCCGGTTATGGGGAGGCGGATTTCCGCGAAGCCGGGGTGCGGGTCGTGCCCCCGACCGCCGCCCGGCATGGCGCATATATCGCCCCGGGAGTGGTGCTGATGCCCTCCTATGTGAACATCGGCGCCTATGTGGACTCGGGCACCATGGTGGACACCTGGTCCACGGTGGGCTCTTGCGCCCAGATTGGCAAAAACGTCCACCTGTCGGGCGGAGTAGGCATCGGCGGGGTGCTGGAACCCTTGCAGGCTGGTCCCACCATCATCGAGGACGACTGCTTCATCGGCGCCCGCTCCGAGGTGGTGGAAGGGGTAGTCGTGGAACGGGGCGCGGTGCTGTCCATGGGCGTGTATATCGGTAAAAGCACCAAGATTTACAACCGCGAGACCGGCGAGGTGAGCTATGGCCGGGTGCCCGCCGGGGCGGTGGTGGTGTCAGGCTCTCTGCCCGCCAAGGACGGCAGCCATAGCCTGTATTGCGCGGTGATCATCAAACAGGTGGACGAGCGCACCCGCTCCAAGGTCGGCATCAACGAACTGCTCCGGGACTGAGGTCCCGATACCGGGGATAGTGACGGGCCAGCGGGTGATAAATGTCACGACAGACCGGGCGCTGGACTGGTATATATCAATTTCTTGCGTCTTCCTGGATGACTCCGAGGAAACCCACCATGAAAATGGCCAATGCCGATATCACCCGTTATCCCCGGTTCGCCTATTACGTCCGCCGCAATATCCCCGAACTGATCCATGTGCGTTCCATCGTCCGGGCCATGCGGTCCATAGGCCAGATGGACCGGGCCACGCTGCGCCGGGCCTTGCGCTGGGGCGAGGAGCCTAACATTAAAATCACCCCTCTCGCCGACGGCACATACGGGGAATTCACCCCCAATATCGGCTCCAACGAACTACGGATTCACACGGGCCTAGTGGAAGACTTCGAAACCGGCCGCCCCCATCGCCAAGCCACCCGCTCGGGTGGTCAGGTGTATTTTATTGGGGTGGTGCTGCTCCACGAACTGGTGCATTGGGGGGACGATCAGGACGGTATCGACAGGGCGGGGGAGGAAGGCAAGGAATTCGAAAGGACGGTATACGGTTCCCAGATCACCGATACCTATGTGCCGGGCATGTTCCCCTGATCAAACCCAGGAGCAGCCTCATGTTGGTCCGAATTCTGTGTCTGTTTCTGTTGCCAGCCTGGAGCTTGACCATGGCCCACGAGACCAAAGAGATGACCCCTCTAATTGCCACGGTGATCGACGCCGAGACGCTAAAGCCCTATTACCATGTCGATACCCTGGCGGACCGCAGTCCACTGCGCATTCAGCTCAATAGCGTTCTTGACCACAGCCTTCCCCTAACGGCCTTTGGGGAGCCGGTGGCCTTCGTGACCGAAGACCCCCATCTGGTGTTGACCCGGCTTATCGTGAATGGCGACAGCGCCGAGGTGGAATTGCGCTATCTCCCCGAAGGCATTCGCGGCAGCTTGTCCCTAAGCCGACAAGGGGGGATCTGGACGATTATCGACAGCCATATCGTCGAAGAATAAGGCGCGCTTTTTCCCTACCGTTCAGATTCCGTTCAGTTGCCCTCCCCTACACTGCCTGCATACCTTTGGCCACCGGGGAGAATACAATGCACCATAGACCTACCGCCCTGCTTGCCATCTTGCTATTGATCGCCGGGCCGGCTACGGCCGGCGGCCTGGATGAAAGAGCCGTCATCGGCGGCGCCATCGGCGGCGCCTTGGGGGCTTTTATCGGCTCGGAAATGAACGGCCGCGACGGCGCCATCATCGGCGGCGCCGTGGGCGGCGCCGTGGGGGCGGCCATCACTGTCCATGACCGGCGCCGGGCATACCGGCGCCCCCATCACCTAGACCGGCCTAGGTATCAGCACCGCCCGCCCCCGTCCATGTATGTGATCCCCTACCGTTCCCACGGCGTAGTGGTGCCGGGATACCGTTTTAAGCACTATCAACAGTACCGCAAGTACCAACGCCATCACCGACACTATCGGCACCATCGGCACTATCAACAACAACGGCCCCACCGGAATCACCGCCAACACTATCGTTACGGCGACTGAGAACGTCTGGCGGGGCGGGTCCATATTGGACAGTACCGTTCACGATAATACCGCCCGAGACAGAGTCGGAGCCGTTGTCGGCCCGCCGAGGGCGGCCCGGGGAGTGACCGTCAGACAGTGGGAAATCCGGCTTTGATAACGTCGGCGCACACTGCGTAACAAGGACCCATAGGCTTTTTCCTGAATCAAAGCATGGCGGAAACTATAGACTGCCTCAGCCCCGCCCCCACGTCGGCTTAGCAGACCCATGGTCTCTAATTGGCCTAGCCCTTGAGCGAGCGCCGTATCGTCCAAGGGGCACACCGCCCGTAGCAGCCCATAGCTGAACTCACGTCCCAGGGTGGCCGCCAATTGCGCCACCGCCTTGGCCTGCACAGCCTGCTCCAGCCGACAGGCCAGGGTGTCGTGGAGGGTCGAGGGAATGGGCTGGGGAGGGATGGGACCCAGGGCCTCGAAGCAATCCTCCCGCTCCCGCAGCAACCCCGACTCCAGAGCCGAGCGGGTCAGTTCCTCCACGAACAAAGGCACCCCATCGCCACGCGCCACCAATGCATCCAGCAACTCCAGGGGCAGGCGCTTGCCTTTGGCCACCTGGGAGACCAGACGCTGCGCTTGTTCCACCGGCAAATGTTCCAAGGCCAGTGTTTCAAGGCCGGGGGGCCAGCTTCCGGGGGGGGTAAAGCCCGGCCGGGCGGTCAGCACCACCAGCACCGGACAGTCCGCCACCACCCGCAGCACACGCTCCAACAGGGCCAGAGTGGCGGTATCGGCCCAATGCAGATCCTCGAAGGCCACCAACACCGGCTGCCGCTCGGCCCGGGCCAGCAGGATGTGTAGCAACACCGCTTCCAGAGCGGCCTGATCGGCGGGGGACAGACAGGTACGGCCCGACGGCCACAGGTTCAGCAATCGGGCCAGGGGCGGTAGGGTCCGCTCCGGCTCCAGTCCGTATTGCAGCAACCAGCCTTCCAGCTTGCGGCGCTTGACCAACGGCCCATCCTCTGGCTCGAAGCGCAGCACCCTATGGCCGAGCAATTGCGCTACCGGGTGCAGGGGACGGGACTGGTAGCAGGGGGCGCTGTAACATTCCGCCAGCCAGGCCCCCGGACAAGCGGCCACCTCGGCCTTGAGGGCGGTCAGCAGCCGGGACTTGCCAATGCCCGGCTCCCCCTGGATCAGCACCACCCGCCCCCGGCCCTCGGCGGCCTTTTGCCAGTGGTTCAGTAATCGGGCCAACTCTTGATCCCGGCCCACCAAGGGCGTCAGGGCAGCCGCCGCCTCGGCGTCGAATCGATTGCAGGCCATATGCTCCCGCAACACCCGATAGACGGGCAGCGGGCGGGACAGCCCCTTGAGGGCATGGCTGCCTAGGAGTTGGCAGTCAAAATCCTTCTCCACCAGGCGTTGGGTGGCGGCGCCGATGACCACGGCGCCAGGTTCGGCCAGCGCCTGAAGGCGGGCGGCGATATTGGGCGTTTCACCCACGGCCAGGGTATGGTCGCCCACCACCACTAGCCCGGTGTGGATACCCACCCGCACCGCCAGGGGACGGTCATTGTCAAAACGCAGCCGTTCCATGGCCTCAACGATGCCCAGAGCGGCCCGCAGCGAACGCTGGGCGGCGTCCTCCTGAGCGCGAGGATAGCTGAAATAGGCCAGCACCCCGTCCCCCAGGTATTGGTGAATATGGCCACCAAAGCGTTCGATAATCCGGGAACAGACCCGGTGATAGGCATGGAGAATCTCTCCCAGCTCCTCCGGGTCCAGGCGCTCGGCCAGGGCCGTGGAACCCACCAGGTCGCAGAACATCACGGTCAGTTGTCGGCGCTCGCCTTGCAAGATGTCCTGACGACTGGGGGCGCAGATTGCGGTGTCGGTTCCGACGCCATGTAAAGTTGCGCCGCATTCCATGCAGTACTTGGCGCTCGCCGGGCTGTCGCTGACGCAGCGTGAGCAATGCAAAACGGCCAGTGTGGTCATTGGAAATCCCTGACTCCAGTACGGTGATGTCAGAGGAACACTCCGCAAAATTCGAGCCAAGTCAGGGAATTCAAAGTAAATATATGTAAAACATGTATTTTATATGATGGGTTGGGGTTGACGGCAGGCACCGATGTATGCTGTTGAATCGGTTCATTCCGCCCCGACCGGTCCACTTTGACTCGCCGTCTGGATCGGCGACGGCCAACCCTCGGACCGGAATGAGCCGGTGGCGGCGGGCAGTTTTTTTAAACCCCCTAGCCTAGTGGCTAGTTCCCTCTGAATAATTGATTTTGTTGTGGATATTGTATTTTCCAGAGGGCTTGTTCATGGGCAGCCGCTTGATCTCTTCGAGGGTTTCGGCGTCGTAAACCACCACCGCCCCATCCGGGTCCCAAATGCTGAGCAGGGCATGGCGGCCGTCCCGGGTGAACTCCACATGGGCGGCGGTCTTGCCCGGGGCTGGGCGCAGGGTTTTGACGATGTCCAGGGTTTGTTTGTGGATCACATGCACGGCGTCCTTCTCGGGTCCGAAGAACACGTCCACCCAGGCGTAGGGCGAGTTTTCATGGGAGCGCATGAAAAACCCCGGCCCCAGAGTGGGGATACGCTGGATGACCGTCCAGTTGTCCATGTCCACCACGCTGACCGTGCCTTCCTTGAGGTTGGGGGTGGCCAACACCGGCCGGCCCTGGTACGCCCAGGTGATGCCGGAGCCGAGATGGGGCAGCCCCGGCAGGTCCACGGTGGCGATGGTCCGGCCCACGATCAGATTGACCACCTGGCCCTTGCCCCCGTCCCGGGAGGCCCCGAACAGGTGTTCGTATCCCGGATCGAAAAAGAAATCGTCCAGATAGTCCTCCAGCTTGATGCGCCGCACCGGAAACGGCCCTGAGTCCACCAGGGCGTCCTCCCCGGACTCGGCCCGGTAGTCGTGCATCATCCCCGTGAATACGGGCAGGGCCAGCGCCCGGTCGTCGTAGGGGATTTCCCAGACCTCCGGCAGGTCCTTGAGGGCGGCGATAAAACTATGCCGGGGCGGAGCCGTGTACACGGCGCTGACCCGGGAGGAGCGGCCCTGGTCGTCCCGCGTCGGGATGACCTTGACCGGGGACAGGTCGGCGGCGGACAGCACCACCAGGGTGTGGGGTAGATAATTGGCCGCCATCAGCCAACGGCCATCGGCGGACACGGCCAAGTTACGGGTGTTGATGCCGACCCGCGCCTCGGCCACGGTGTGTAGGGCATAGATGTCGAACTTGCTGATCCAACCGTCCCGGGAGGCGAAATACACATAGCGCCCGTCCGGGGAGAACTTCGGCCCGCCGTGGAGGTTGGGGCGGGTGGCGAAGCGGTATACCGGCTCCAGCCGGTCCCCGTCCAGCAGAGTGGCGTGGTGGTCGCCCAGTTCCACCACGATAAACAGGTTCAGGGGGTCATCCACCGGAAACACGGGCCGATCGGTAGGTTCGGCCGGGGTCAGCACCCGGCTGGCGGCGATCTGCTCCCGGCTCCAGTCGGGGATAAAATCCAGGGGCGTGTAGATCAGCTCCGCCAGGGCCTGAATCCGCGCCTCTGACAGGCTCTCCCCGAAGCCCGGCATCTGGGTGGCGGGGCGGCCCTGGGTAATCACCCGCAGGGCCTGGGACTTGGGCAGCCGCTTGAGGTTCTCCGGCAACAGGGCCGGCCCCATGCCCCCCAGGCGGTCGGCGCCATGACAGCTTGCGCAGTGTTGCCGATACAGTTCCGGGGCCTCCGGCTCGGCGGCCAGGGCGGCCAGGCCCACCAGCAACAGGCCACCGCCCAACAGGGCGCGAAAAGGGTTCATGCCTCTCCCACCGAACGGGCCGCCGGCGTCGCCTGGGGCCGGTACCAGGCCAGTTCCTGATGTAGCTTGACCACGTCTCCCACGATAATCAGGGTGGGGGGCCGGGCCTGGACCCGCTCGGCCAGTTCCGGCAGCTCCGCCAAGCTGGCCACATGGACCCGCTGCCGGGGGCTGGCGCCTTGCTCCACCAGGGCCGCCGGGGTCCGGGCCGGTAGCCCGTGTTCCAGCAGCCGGTCCCGGATCAGGGGCAGGCCGTGCAGGCCCATATAGAACACCACGGTCTGCCGGGGCCGGGCCAGGGCCGGCCAGTCCAGGTCCAGGGACTCGTCCTTGAGATGGCCGGTGACGAAGACGCAAGACTGGGCATGGTCCCGATGGGTCAGGGGAATACCGGCGTAGGCGGCGCAGCCGCTGGCGGCGGTGATGCCCGGAACGACTTGGAAAGCAATCCCCTCCCCGGCCAGGCTTTGGATTTCCTCGCCGCCCCGACCGAAGATAAAGGGATCGCCCCCCTTGAGCCGCACCACTTTTCGGCCCTGACGGGCGAAGCGCACCAGCAGGCCGTTGATCTGCTCCTGGGAAATGGGATGCTTGCCCTGCTCCTTGCCCACATTGATGCGCTCGGCGGCGGGATTGGCCAGGGCCAGCACCTCCGGGGACACCAGCCGGTCATAGACCACCACCTCCGCCTCCCGCAACAGCCGATGAGCGCGCAGGGTCAGCAGTTCCGGGTCTCCGGGACCGGCCCCCACCAGGGCCACTTCGCCGCCCCGGGGAACGCTGGGCCGGAGGGCGGGCCGAAAGCGGATCGGGTCGGCCTTGCGCCAGGGCGTGGGAGGCTCGGAGACAAAGTCCTCGGGCAGGCTGATTTCGCTGTTATCCAGATAGCAGGCCGGGTCCTCGGCCCAGGGGTCGCCGGTGGTCTGCCAGGCCCGCACCCGGGTGTTGCCGCCGCACACCGCCAGGTAGGCGCAGGCCCCGCAGCGACCTTTCACGGGCCTTGGATCGGCTTTCAGGCCCGCCATCAAGGGGTCGGTGGTGTCGGGCCAGATTTGCGAGAACGGCCGCTCCTTCACATTGCCCAGGGTATAGCCCCACCAGAAGGTGTCCGGGTGGACATTGCCCACATTGTCGATATTGGCGATGTTCACCCCGGAGGAATTGCCCCCCCACCGCTCCAGCCGGGTCCGCAAGGCCGCCACCCGCTCTGGAAAGCGCCGTTGCGCCCAGTGCAGCAGATACACCCCGTCGGCGTCGTTATTGCCGGTGACGTACTCCCGGTGATGGCCACTGTTCAGATCACTCAGGCAGGCATCGAACAGCAGGTCCATGGCTTCCCGGGTCATGCGGTGGACCACATCGTCCTTGCGATTATGGTTGCCCCGACCGGAGTAGTTGAGGTGGGACAAATAGAACTTATCCACCCCCTCGGCGCGCATCAGTTGTAGCAACTGTGGCAGTTCGTGGGCGTTATCCTGGGTGAGGGTGAAGCGCAGCCCCACTTTGATGTCGTGGTCCTTGCACAGTCGCATCCCCCGCAGGGCGTCGTCGAAGGCCCCGGCCCGGCGTCGGAAACGGTCGTGGGTGTCCTTGATGCCGTCGATGCTGATGCCCACGTAGTCGTAGCCCACCTGGGCGATCCGGCCAATGCTATTGGCGTCGATCAGGGTGCCGTTGCTGGACAACCCCGTATAAAAGCCCATGGCCTTGGCCCGGTGGGAGATGTCGAAGATGTCCGGGCGCAGCAGCGGCTCGCCCCCGGAGAGGATTAGCACCGGCACCCGAAAGGCTTTCAGATCGTCCATGACCGTGAACACCTGGGCCGTGGATAACTCTCCGGGGAAATCAATATCGGCGGAAATGGAATAACAGTGCTTGCAGGTGAGGTTGCAGCGGCGCACCAGGTTCCAGATCACCACCGGACCCGGGGGCTTGCGGGCCGGACCCAAGGGGGTGGGCTGGATGAGTTCCTGCATGTACTGGGTGATGCGGAACATGGCTAGCTCCTCTGGATTCTCCGGCGGTGCGGCTTATCTTCGTCCATTCCACCGGGCGGGAACTTGATCTAGCGCAAGTCCGAGCGCCGCCCATGACCCGATTTTCGTTCCCGGTCCGTCCTTGACTCCTTGAGCTGATCCAGGGACCGACAGCGCGGCCACCGCCATTCCATGGCGTTTTTCCTCGACACGGGAGCCTGATCATGAACCCACGCAGCTTATCCGAACGCGTACCTCCCCCGCCCCTGCTGGTCTGGCTCGGCGTCGCCGTGCTGACCATGGCGGCGCCGTCCCTGTGGGCGCTGCATATCACCACCCCCGGAGTGGACATGACCCGTACGGCTCTGGAGGGGGAAGGCTATCTGCGCTTCGCCCCAGACCCCGGCAGCCGCCGCACCGGCGACGAGTGGAGCGGCTGGATCGACGTGCGCCATCCCGCCCTGAACGGTCCTCGGGACGTGGATTGCAGCTATGACACCGCCTCCGGCTGCGCTTTCGACCGCAGCGACCGGAGCCTGCAGGTGCAATCCATCATTCTCCGAGACAATACCGGGGCCATCGCCCCGGACGACCGCATCAACGACTTCCATTACGCCGATAAAGCCTACCTGCTCCAGGCGGGGGTGAGCGTCTTGGAGGCGGGTGTCCGCGGGGTGGACTCCCCGGCAGCCGGCCGACCGGGCAGCTTCGATTTTCCACTGAGCCACGGCCTCGGCGATGCCCAAATGGGCCTGCCCCAGGAAGAGCAAACCATCATGGGCAACCACAACAGCGGGGCGCCCCTGATCGATAATTATTACGCTACCTCCCTGACCTCGGGGGCCTTGGCCGAGACCTTTCACCCCTCGTTTTTTCCGGGGGCGGGTAACGAGGCTATTTTCATGGGCAATATCCGGGCCGGCGGCACCCCGCCCGTCAACCGGGGCAACGACGCCTTCGCCCATGAACTCTATCACTTCGTGGGCGACGGCCAGGCCATCCACTCGCTCACCCCGGGCGATCCCGCCCACTCCCAGGACCCCGGCAATATCGTGACCCCCTTCACCACCCGGCCAGGCTCGATAAACGAGGCCGGTCCCCGGCTGTCCGCCACGGTAGGGGGCAAGATGCAGATCACCAGCAGCCAAGTCCAGCAGATCTTCACCGATCCCCAGACGCGGCCATTTTTCCCCGGCGGGCAGCGGGGCAACGTGGACGCTGCGGGCAACAAGGTGGACTGGGATTTCGTGGCCGACCATCCCCAGCGGGCCGTGGACCACGACGGCAACGCCGCCACCGCCGCCGTGGCCTTCGGCCTGGAGGGGCTGGGCGGCGGGGCCGACCACAGCCAAGGGGCCGACCCGCTGTTCTGGACCACCGGCGCCGGGGCCGCGCCCCGCCACCCCCCCGCCGGTCCCGGCAATACCGGCCATGACCATAGCGGACTAGGCCAGTTCGGGAACTTGCAGACGTTTCCAGGACAGTGGTTCAACGTGGTGGACGTGTTTTCCCTGGCCACCCGTTATTCGGACTCGGACGTGAACGCCGCCGGCAATAAGGACTTGCGCCATATGGCCTTGGACTATGATCTGATGTTCCAGGACATGGACGGCAATCAGCAGCGGGTCAACCAGCCCAAGCAGGTGTTCAACCCCGGCTGGACCGACGCCACCCCGGTGGACGATCATCTGGGCCGCTGGGTATTGCCCACCCCCGCGACCGGAGTATTTATCAACGCCCATGCCCTGGGAGATCATGGCCACGACGGCGTGACCCAGATCGACGCCCTGGTGGCGGCGGTGGTCGAGGACCTGGGGGATGCCCCGGACAGCTACCGCACCCTGCGGGACTCCGACGGGCCGCGCTACGAAGAGGGCTTTTTGCAGCGCCTGGGTCAGCATTGGGACTACGATATGGACGGCCAGCCCAGCATCCGGGCCGACGGCGACGACCGGGATATCAACCTGCTGGATTTCGACCTGGGCGATGACGAGGACGGGGTGTTCTTCGGCCCTGACTTCGTGGATGTGCTGTTCGATATTACCCGCCCAGGCTCTAACCCCTATCAATTACGGGCCTGGTGGGACGTGAACGAAAGCGGCTTTTTCGATCATCCTTTCGAGTTGTTCATCGACGCCATTCTCGACCTGACCCCGGGCTTGCACAGCCGCCGCTTCGGGCTGCCTTTCGACCCCCGGGCGTTCTACAGCCGGTTCCGGTTGACCTGGGACCCCATGGACCTGGACGTGCTGCCCTTTGGTAAATTCGTCTCCGTGGATGGCATCGCCCACGGTGAGGTGGAGGACTATGCGCCCATTCCCCTGCCCGCTACCCTGACCCTGCTGGCTGGCGGGCTGTTGGGGCTGAACCTAGTCCGGGGTCGAAAAGCGCCTGGTCCAGGCTAGCTAAAGTCCGCCAGGGCCGCGCGCAAGGCCTCGGGGAGGGGAGCGGCCACGTGGCCCTCCCCTTGCTTACGCAAACAAGCCACCTGTTGCTCGCCCCGGGCCATCAGCTCCTCACCTCGCCAATACTCGAACAACAGGGTTACCCGGCTCTGGGTCACTGCCCCGGCCCGCATCTGGATCAGCACCTCATCGAAGGCGTATAGCTCATGGAAATACTCGCAGACTACCCGGGTAGTGACCATGACTAGGCCTTGGCCCAACGCGTCCAGCACCTGGGGGGCATGGTCGCGCAGAAATAGTTCCCGACAGCGCCCCTGCCAGCGCACATGGTTGGCGTAATAAACATTGCCCACCACATTGGTGTCTTCGAAAGCCACCAGATGACGGTACTCGTAGGCCCGGCTCATGAGGCCGCCACCGGCTGGTCAAGGGAACGCCCGGTGGCCGGAATCCACAGCACCGTTACGATCAGTGGCTCGGCGCGTCCGGCCAGGCTGGCCCGGTATCCAACCAGGGGCCGGTCGCCCGCAGCCAGGCGGGTCCAGGGGCCGTCCCGCTCCACCAGGCTGAGGGGGGTTGTCACTGGTAGGCCCGCTTTTTTCAGGCACTCCCGGGCGCTCCAGACCCGGGTAGCGGCGCTGTCCCAGGATTCGTCATCGACGCCACTGAGGGTCACGGCCAACCCCCAGCCCTCCTCCCCCAGCAGGCCCCGCCAGGTGTCCCGATCCCGGGGCCGCACCGGCTCCAGATCGCAGGCCAGCGTCACAGGTCCGGCCACCGCCAGGGTCAAGCCCTCGACATGAGCCAGAGACAAGTCCCCGGCCC
>CAZQXD010000005.1:0-46428 GCA_964597315.1 uncultured Candidatus Competibacteraceae bacterium | reverse complement strand
CCGGCAGCGGCTTGCCGTCCGGGCGGCGGGCCAGCCTCGCCTCCGGTCCCAATAACCGGGCCACGGCCCGTTCCCGGCCTGGGCCACGGCCCGCGCCCGGCTCCAGGGTCAGGGCCAGAGCCTTGGCCCCGGCCTCGGCCAGCCGCCGCTCCAGATAGACCGCCAGCAGGGTCGGCGACCAAGGACCAGCGGGGTCCCGTTCCGCGATCCGGCGCAGGGTCAGGCCCTCCCAGCGTTCCAGATGGCGGCCATTGGCGGCGAACAGGTCCAGGTCGTAGCAGTACAATCGGTCCCGTTGCCAGCGTTCCCGGGCGGTTACGGTCCAGGGACCGGGACCGTCGAGCCGACCGGCATCAAGCCGCTCCACCCCCACCGGCAACAACCGGGCCATGGGAATGCACGCCTGTACGGCATGGATGGCGGCGTCTCGGGCGCCGGGATCGCCTAGCACCTGGGTATCGGGCAGATAGCGGGCAAACCAGGGCTGGCCGTCTCCAGGGCCGATCAAGGCCCTACAGGCGGTGGCCTGGAGGTGCTGATAGGCCAACAGCCGCCTGAACCGCCCCCTCTGAAACAGTAGGCTTCCATACAGGTCCCGGGCCGGGTCCAAATCCAGGGTCTGGGCCTCGGGGGCCAGGGGCGTCGCCGCGACCGTCGCCGCGCCGAACCGGCAGCGTCCCCGAAAATGGTCCACTTTAAACCCGGTGCTGGCGCAGCGCAGGGCCAGCTCCACGGTGTCGGCGTCCCCAGCCAGGGCCAGCAGCCTGACCACCTCGGCGCCGTTGGCCGGGGCGACGATGGGCCGTGCGAAGACCAGTTGCTCGAACCGGGGCATCCCGTCCCGGCCCAATAAGGCGCTGGCGGCCTGGGCCATGGCCTCCAGGCCCATGACTGCGGGCAACAGCCGTTCGCCCTCTAGGGCGTGATCGTCCAGATAAAGATCGGCGGCGGCGTTCAACTCCCATTCCGCCACCAGTTCCACTCCGGGGCACCATACCCGGGGCTGCTCCAGAAACCGTAGAAACGGCAAGCTTGGCCGCTCCAGGGGCAGGGTCGGCGTATCCGGTAGCCGCCCCCCCACCACCAGGGTCGAAACCGGCAAGTCCCGGCATAATAGCGCCCCGAGGGCGGCCACCCCCTGCTCGAGGGTGATAGCGGTAATACCCGCCCTCGCCAGGGACTCGATCCGCCCCAGCCGCTCCCCCATGCCGGACCCGGACCAGACCGACCACTCCAGCGTCAAGCAGCGGCACCGGGGATGGGCCTCGCCGTAGCGGTCCACGGCACGGGCCAGCCACTGGTTGGCCAGACCATAATCCGCCTCGCCGGGCAGACCGGTTTCGGCGATGACCGAGCCAAAGGCCATCAGCAACCGCAGCCGCTCGGGGTCCAAGGCCATGAGTAAATGGGCCAGGCCGTCCAGTTTGGGAGCCAGGGTGGCGCGGATCTTGGTTTCGTCCAGGTCCACCACCCGGGTGGGCTGATTGCGCCCGGCCCCGTGCAGCAGGGCGGTCACTGGCCCACAAGCCTGTTGCAGGGTAGCCAGGGCCGCAGCCACCGCCTCCCGGTCCCGGACATCGGCGGCCAGGTAGCGCCAGTCCCCGCCCAGGGACTCGAAGCGGCGCAGATTGGCCGCCAGCTCCGGGTCGGCGGCGGGATCGGAGCGACCCAGCAGAGCCAGCCGCACCCCCCAGTTCCGAGCCAGGTCCAGGGCGCACTCGGCGGCGATGCCCTTGCCCCCGCCACTGACTAACAGCAGGTCCTCGGGACCCAGGGGCGACGTCATGGTCGGGGCGTCGGGCAACACCCGCCAACGGGGCCGCCGCCGCGCCCCCTGCTCATAGCGAACTTCATGATAATCCCGGGCCACTGCCAGTTCGGCCAGCACCCGATCCACGGCCCGGTCATCCGGGGGCAGGTCCAACACCGCCACGGTTAGACCCCGGGACTCCAGGAACAGGCCCCGGACAAAGGCCGCCGCGCCCGCCCCCGGCTGTACCAGGGCCAGGGCGGCGGCGGCCCGCTCCCGAACCCCGGCGGCGGCGGCCAGCAACAGGGGCAGGGTCTCGGCCCCGGCGTCCACGGGCAAACACAACACCACGCCGCCGCCGTCGGCCTTGGCCAGGGCTGCTTCCAGGGCCGTGGCCAGGGGGACTCCGGGCGGCGCCAGGACCCGCCAGCCCCCGGCGCCGGGCAGGGATCGGGAGCCGGTCGGCGGGTCGGCGGGTACATAGTCTTTGATAAATGGCCGCACCCATGTGTCCAGTCCTTCCGGGTAGGGCTCGGACGCCACCGTGGCCCCGTCCCGCTGTTCCTCCAGGGCATGGGCAATGTCGGCGGGGCGGGCCTCGGCAAACTCGGTGGCCGCCACCGGCGCCGCCAGTCCCAAAACCCGGCTGGCTTCCACCACCACCTCGCCGACACTCATGGAATTGAGATGCAGGTCCGCCAGCAACCGGCTGTCGGACCCAACCGCCTCTAGAGGGAGTTCCGCCTTAGCGGCCACCAGCCGCCGCACCAACTCCAATGGTTCCAGGTCGGTGGCATCCACCGCCACCGGCGGTTCAATGTTCCGATGCGGCGTCGTCACCGCAACCGCCGCAGGCCGTGAACGGGGCGCGGCCTCGCAGGGGTTGGCCAGGAATAGTGGCCGCCAGTCCAGCTCAAAGGGCCGACTGAATCGGCCAGTATCCAGCGCCCGCCGATCCAGGCTGTTGGCGGCCCAGGCGGCGCCCAGAACCAGGAGTAACGGTCGCAGCGCCGGACCAGCCGCATCCATGGATAGGGCCGGGGGACCGCCCCGTTCCGCCAGCAGGCCGCTCAGCACCTGCCCCGGTCCCACTTCCAGGCACAAGCCAATGCCCGGCAGGGCGGCGTCCAGGGCCTCGGTGAACCGTACCCCATGGGTGAGCTGGTCTTTTAGCAAGACACCCAGATCGGCGCCCACGCCCAGGGGACCGCCGGTCACCGTGGACACCACCCGCCGTTGAGGCGGCCGCCAGTTCACGCGGGCCAGGGGCGCTTGCAGGGCCGTCGCCGCCGCGCCCATGGCCGGGGAGTGGAAAGCGCGGGACACTGGCAGCCTGTGGGCGGTCAGCCCGTGTTGGCGGGCCAGTTCCATGGTCTGGTCCACAGCGGCCCCGGTCCCGGCGACCACGGTTTGGCGGGGGCTGTTGTGGCCGGCGATGACCACCTCCGCCCGCCCCGCCAGCAAGGCGGTCACGGTGGCTCCATCGGCGCCGATAGCGGCCATGGCCCCGGCGCCTGCCGCCCCGGCCATGGCCGCGCCCCGAACCCGGGCCAGTTCCAATAGGGGAGCCTCGTCCAGGCAACCGGCCCAGTGCAAGGCGGTAAGTTCTCCGAGACTGTGGCCCACCGCCACGGCGGCCCCCACCCCCAGGTCCGTGAGTACCCGCAGACCGGCCAGTTCGGCGGCGATGATGGCCGGTTGGGCCAGGGCGGTGTCGGCGGCATCTCCGGTCCTCGGCAGGGCGGCGCGCCGGTAGAGTTCGGCCACCGCCGGAAAGCGCCGCCCCCAGGCCCCGGCGGCCAAGCGCACCGGAGCAGCCTGTCCCGGAAACAGCAGGGCGATGGGCAGGGCGTCGGCGCCCGCGAACAGGCCATGGCCAGGGTCCAGAAAAGCCGTCTCCCCCTGGACCAAGCGCCGCCGCAGGGAGGCCAGGTTCCGGGCCAGTTCGTCGGGGGTGGCGGCCACCAGGGCGGCCCGCAGCGGGAACTCTCCAGGGCGGCGAATCAGGGCGGCGGCCAGGTCGATGAGTTCGGCCCGGGACAGCCGCTCAGCGTAGCCGCCCAGGGTATCCACCAGCCGGATCAGCGCCGCCGGGTCTTCGCCGCCCAGCAGAAACAGTTCGGCGTCCTGGTGGCTGGCCAGGGCCAGGCGGGGGGTGGGCGACGGCGCGGCCTCCCCGTCAGCCTCCAGGGTCAGATGCACGTCGATGCCTCCAAAGCCGAAAGAACTGACCCCGGCCCGCAGCGGCCGGTTATGGCGCCAGGGGCGACCGTCCCTGGGCAGGTACAGGCTGGGTCCGAGGTCTTGGAACAGGGGATGGGGGTCGCGCAACCCGGTGACCGGGGGCAGCAGGCGGGCCTGTACGGCCAAGGCGGCCTTGATCAGCCCGGCGGCCCCGGCGGCGGCCTTGGTGTGGCCGATATTGGCCTTGATGGACCCCACCGCCGCTGGCATCGCCCGGGAACCGCGGGCGGCGGCAAGGGCTTTCAGCTCCACTGGGTCGCCCACCCCGGTGCCGGTGCCGTGGGCCTCAAACAAGGCCACACTATCAGCGCCATAACCGGCCTTGTGGTAGGCCCGCTCCAAGGCCCGGCGCTGGCCCTCCACCTCGGGGCGGGTGATGCCGCCGCTACCATCGGAGGCGATCCCCCAGCCCCGGATCACCCCGTAGGGGCGCCGTCCCATGGACCGGGCATCGGCCAGGCGCATCAACACCACGAAACCACAGCCCTCCCCCGGCCAGAAGCCGGCGGCGTTGCGGTCAAATACCCGCATCTCGTCCTGGGCTAAGGCCCCGGCCCGTGAAAAACCCACCAGCTCGAAAGGGTCCAGGCTGAGGTCCACCCCCCCGGCCAGAACCAGATCCAAGTCCCCGGCGACCAGGGCCGAGCAGGCATTGGCCACCGCCAGCAGTGACGAACAACAAGCGCCGTCCAGAGTATAGCCGCCGCCCCCCAGGTCGAAGTGGTTGCAGATCCGTCCGGCGATGGTATTGGACAGGCCTCCGGCCAGGGTCTCCGCGCCGGGGACCGGGAAGGGGGCTTTGTAGTCTCCTTCCAGCGCCTCCAGAAATTCCGCCCGCCGCGCTGTCGTCCAGTCCATGGCCTCCAGCCGGGCCTCCACTACCCGACGGACATAGGGCCAGCGCAACCGCATCAGCCCGGCCCGGGTGAATTCTCCGGTGAGGGTGTTGCCTACCAGCACTCCGGTACTCTCTCGGGGTAGGCCCCGGCCCTCCGGGAAACCGGCGTCATCTAGGGCTAGGGCGGCGGTCTCCAAGGCCAGCCAATGGGTCGGGTCGGCGGCCCGGAAAGCGTCCCCCGTTACCCGGAACCGTAGCCGGTCAAAACGCCAGCCCTCCAACACCGCCGCCTGGGTAAGGGTGACGCCGTCCGGGCCGTCATGCCCATAATCGGCCAGTTCCAGGCGTTCGGTGGGCAGCCGCCGGAAAGCCTGCCGCCGGGCCAGAACGTTCTCCCACAACTCGACCGGGGAGCGGGCGTCCGGGTAGCGGCAGGCCATGCCTACCAGAGCGATGGGTTGGGTCATGGACGCCCGCGCCGGATCGCCAGGCCCCCTAGTGGTCCATGGGCAGCACCGGTTTGGCGCGCTTCCCGCCAGTGCAGCAGGTACAGCCAGGCCCCGCGCAAGCTACAGACCATGAACAGGGCGAAGAAAAAACCGAACACCACATGCAGGGTCACCAGTAACCCATAGAATGCCGCCACCGAGGCGCCGAACAGCACTTGGGCGGCGGGCTTGAAGGGGGTGGTGGCGGGGTCGGTGACCATGTAAAACGTAAACAGCAGAAACGCCACCCCCAGCATGGGGTTGAGGGCGGCCGTCAGGGGGGTGTCGAACAACCAGGCGCGGATCAGGGCCTGAAGGAAAAATCCACCCACCCAAGCCAGGATCAGGGGAATCTTGCGGGTGAAACGGGCGTTGAGAAAAGTCCCCAGCACAATGAACACCACGGGCAGCAGCCAGTCCCAGACCCCGGCGATGTTCTCGGTAAACATATACGGCGGCGCGATGCCTACCCAGGGAAACAGAATCAGGGTAACGGCTATGCCGGCGTTGGACGGGTTGAGAAAATGCCGACTGCCCCGGCCCAGGGGCGCCTTGAGCAGATGCTTGGAGCCTACCGCCACCGCCACCGCGAACACCATCGGGCCGATAGCCTCGTTGGCGTACAACAGCATGGCGCAGGCCAGGGCGGTGATATGACCCGGCAACAGAAAGTCCACCACGTTTACCCATCCGCCCCCAAACCGGGGCGGTCGGTTCTGGGCGCGGGACTCTGTCCACTCCAGCAACAACTCCAACCCATAGGCCGTGACCAGGGCGGCGACCACCTGGGCATAGGATTGTTCGAAGCCCAGCAGCCCATGGCCCAGCACGTTGAGGGCGGTGATGGCCACGGCGAAGCGGCGCAAGGCGGCCAGACGCAGATCGATGGTCGGTTTCATGTCAAGCCTCCCTCAGCCGTCGCCGAGAATCACGGTATGCCAGCCTGGAGCCAGGGTCAGGGTGGTGTTCCGGGGCGCGCCTACGGCATCCCGCCAGCGCAGTTCAACGGTCAGTTCGGCGGAGGGGGTCAACCGTCCCAGTCCGAAGTGCAGTTCCGGGCCGCGCTTGCCGGCATGACCATTTCCACCATCCACCTGGGCCGTGAGTACCCGCCCGTCGGGCAGGATCACCCGCGCCGCCGCTCCCACCGCCGGGCGCAAGGGACCACCGGGGCGGCCCGCTTGAACCGACAGGCCCTCGCCGTTCAGAGGCAGCGCCAGAGCCAGACCCAGAAATGCCCCACAGTCCGGGCAGTCGTTGCGGTAGAACACCGACGGCTCCCACTGATTGGCCACGGCGAAGTCCAGGTCGCCATCCCCATCCACGTCAGCCATGGCCAGACCCCGTGACACCATGGGCTGGTCCAGGCCCAGTTCCGGGGCCAGGTCCACGAATCGCCCCCCCGGCCCGCGCACATAAAAGGGGTTATGGACATGGCCGCTCAGGTCATCGCCGGCCTGAAACCGGGGCCAGACCCGGGGATCGGCCAGCAGTTCATCGTTACCCATGGCCAGCTCGTGCAGTTCCGGCCAGCGGTCCACGACGCCCTTGACGAAGCCGGTGGTCTGGATCAACTCCACCTGGCCGTCGTTGTTGAAATCTCCGAATTTAGCGTCCCAGGACCAGTCGCTGCGAGACAGGCCCAGGGTTTCGGCGCGGTCCACGTAGGGAGCCAGGCCCTGGCCCATTGCTTCAGTTTGGCCGGTGCTGAGGAACGCGAAATGGCTTTCTTCCAGGGCGTACTGGGCGGCGATATTACTCACGAACAGATCGGGCAGGCCGTCACCGTTGAGATCGGCGAAGTCGATGCCCATGCCCTTGAAGGAGTCCCGTCCCAGGGCCTTGGAGGCGGGGGTGGTAAAGCCGCGTCGCCCTTCCAGGACCGCGAAACGGAGCCGTCCGGGAATGGAGCGGTTATGGAGTAACCGGTCCGGGCCGAAGTCGTTGGCGAAGTACAGTTCCGGCAACAGGTCGCCGTCCAGATCGACCGCCCCCACCGCCAGGGTCCAGGCCCGATCCACCCGCGCCTCCAACACGCCCTGGACTTCCCGGAAGCGGGCAGGTCCTTCCCAGAGCAACAAACGGGTGCCACCGCCGTTATAGGCCCGGGACATGGAATGCTGCATGTGGTCGGGGAGCTGGGCCTGCTGGTCCAGAATCCGGGCGCCGTCGGCGAAGTAATTGGCCACCACCAAGTCCTGATGGCCGTCCCCGTCCAGGTCGGCGACGGTGGCGCTGTTGGTAAACCAACGGGCTTCCCCGGCCAGCAGTTCCTGAGGCTGATAACCCCCATCCCGGCCCAGAAACAGCACCGGAGTCCGGCCCCAGTAATACACCAGCAGATCCAGCCGCCCGTCCTCATCCAGATCCGCCGGCAGGCAACCCATGGGCGCCATGGTGGCCGGATCATAGGCCAGGGGCGCCGGGTCCAGGACCTGAAGTGGATAGCGTTCGCCGGTGCCCGGAACCGGGGCTACGATAACCCGGTCCATGCGGGGGTCCACCTGGCACAGGTCATTGGCCAGGCCGTCCCCATCCAGGTCGTTCAAGGCCACGCCCGCCCCCACCGAGGAAATCCAGGCGCTAATCCGAGAGAGGGACGGATTAACCTGGCGGATGCTCCGCCGGGGCAGGTTACTAGGCTCGGCCAGGGGCAGGGGCGTGAAGCGGAAGCTGTCGGCCAGTTCCCGGCGGGTCTCGTCGCCAACCGTGGGCAGGCGGGCGAAACCGTAGGCGGCGACGATGGCCAACAAGGCCAGCAGCCGTGGGGCATGGGTACGGAAGTGATTCATAGCAAGTCCTCCCGGAACTTCACCTGGATGCGCCGCCGCCAGACCTCGTAGGCGGGATAGTCCCTGGTGTCCACCGGCAGGTCCTCTAGGGCCTGGTCGGTGAGCAGGGCGGCGGCGGCGGCGGGGCGCTGACAGAGCGCCTCGCAGGCGAGTTCGGTATGGGCGGTGGGGTTGCCGGCCCGGAACCGGGCCTTGGCGGCGAAAGCGGCCCCCTGGGCCAGTTCCGGCCAATAGGGTTCGGCCAGGCGGCGCAGGGTGTCCAGTTCGGCTGCCCCCACCCCGCCAGCGTAGGCGGCGGCCAGACCCACCCCGCTCCACAAGTCGGCCCGCCGGGCCTCGGGGAAACCGGCGATGGTGGCGGCGATCTGCCCCACATCGGCGCCGCGCACAAACCACAGACTGCGCCCTACCCCCTGGTCGAAGGCGCGTTGTTGGTAGCCGCCCAAGCGTTTCGGACGCTGCTGTCCATCCACCGCAGCCGGTCCGTGAAAATAGCCCTGATGAAACCCGTAGCCGTCCAGGGCCAGCCAACCCAGCAGAGGGTCCAAGTGCCGAAAATAGGTTAATCCCCAGGGCAGCCGGGCCATGGCCCAGCCGGCGCCCACATGGACCATATAGGCATGAGCGGCGCCGGGACCGTCCAGAAAATCCCCCAGCCGCCGGGAGCGGCCCGGCGTCAGCAGGTCCAGCAGGGCCAGCCCCATGGCCGCCCCCTCGTGGGCAAAGCCGCGGCGTTCTTGCTCCACGGCTTCTAGCCGCCCGCTCAGGGCTGGGGACACGCCCTCCAATAGGGCGGCGTGGTAACCCTCCACGAAAGCGGCGCCGATGGCTTCCAGGCGGTCGCGCCGGGGCTGGGTCATGGTTCCGAAGCCACGCCGCTCCACCCGGACTTCGTCCAGGGAGATGCCGAATAGGGTTTTACGGAGTTTTCCAAAGGTTGCTGTCATCGTTGGTAGCCAGTGTTCGGGTTCGTTCAAGATGCACCACCCAACGCCGCCCGATCCGCTCCATGCTTGTCATACCACACGGGGGGCGGGATTGGGGGGTGAATCAATCGGGTCAACGGGACCCTGGCGACGCTTGAGTGACGGGCGGCCAGGGCCTTGCGCCGGAGCCGCTAGGCGCCGACGCGTTGGACCTATGAAGGACCTGATCAGGACTGGGCGGGATACCGACGCTTCAGAACCGCGCCCAGGCCCAACCCGGTCATCAGCAACCACAGACCGGCTGGCGCAGGCACCTGGGTAGGCGGGATGGGGACGTGATTTTCATTGCCGGACGGGGTGGACTCGACGATGAGCCTTTCCACGGGCGCTCCGCCTAGATCGAAGCCGGCCAGGAAGAAATCGCCGAACCCCGTGGGCGGATTGGTATGGGAGTTGGCCTCCTGATCACCTGCCGGTCCCGACACCAGCAGGTCTTCGGGTTGCGATTCGTGGCTCCAGAAACCGTTGCCGTTGAGCGGCTCTCCGAAATTAAAGCTGCCTAGAAAATTAGGACCGCCGGTGGTTTCCAAAGTGAGATCGAAAAACACATCAAAGAACGTTGACGAGAACGTGCCTTCGGCCAGGGGACCGCCATCATCGGGGTTTTCATGGTTGATGGTCATGGTCCCGACAGTGGCTTGGCCAGGCGTTAGTGAAACGAATAATCGCCCGGGGGTACCCATGATAACCACGGGATCGATGCTTTCCAGAGACAGCGCCACCAGTTCGATGGGAATGGTATCGGAGCTGCCCACCCCAGGAAGAATAGCGTCCTCCTGGCGTTCGACGATGGTGTCGGTGGCGCCAGGGCCGATGGGCCGGCCCTGGAAACCGACCACGCCCAAGGGGGCTAGCACCGGGACGCCGAGACCGGCGAAGTTCACGTTGGTGGAACCATCGCCGGGAGTGGTGAAATAATCGGACCCCAATAAAATACTCAGGGCATGGCTGCCGGGTGTCCAGATGACACAAGACAAGGCGGTGAGAAGCGTGGCGAAACGCTTTGCATAGGCCGTTTTCACTGTGCTGTCCTCCATTAAGCGGTTTAAAGGCATAAACCACTGGGCTCTAAGGACGGACGCGGTTGACTAGATCAACCGTCGAACCTCACTCACTGTAAAAAAAATTATATGTGAGTGCCTGCGCATCAGAACCATCCAATCCAGACAATTGCCACGTCGAAACGCTGCTTGGTGTGTTATTGCCGGTAGCAAACCCGTGAAGCGTGGTCTGGTCCGGCTTTATATCCCCTGACGCTGGTGATGGCCGGGGAAAATTTTGGTCTCATTGGCAAGCTTATTGTCAAGCCCACCGATCATATAAATAGCATAATTCGCGCCAAAAAATTTTTTATTTTTAAATACAGTGATCTATATATTGGCTTCACAAAAAAATGGGGTGAGTGTAAATAATTTTGACATGCCGTTTAAGACGGTCATCGAGAATAAGTCAAAAAATAATTAGCTTTAAACAGGGTAGCAACTTGGAAATCATAAAATGTATAGCCATTTTGTAATGGAATAACTTTTCGTATAGATTCCGTTCAGGCTTGGCCACTGTAAGTTTTTTTAGAATTTCCAGGCAGGGCCGATAAGTCCGGCCCGTTCTCCGGTCGGGTCTTTTCTCACTGCCGATAGCTGCAATAAGCCCACATCCGGGTCCTGTGTTGGCTCCGCATATTAGTAACGTACATCGCAATCATGCGCTGTATGCGCCATCCATTGACTTAGCATGTAGGAGCAACACCATGACCTCCGATACTCAAATCAATTCCATCGGCCACTGGAAACCCAGGTTTGCCCATCAGGTTGCCCTCACCGGGGAACTGCTACCCGCCCTGGGAGCAACGCCGGACAAACAGGCCCAGTTGCTGGCCCAATCCAAAAGGCTGACCCATCTCGTCACGACCTTGCTCAAGGAACCCTTGCAACAGGACCTGCCGGATTCGGCGATGGGATTGCTAGGGCGCGCTGTTGATCGCCTGGAAGTACTCAACGAATACTTGAGTCATCAGGTGGTGTCCTGGAACGTCCACCGCACCGAGGTCGGCTTCGATGACGTGGGTTTCGGCGCGGAGTTGCGAACCCGGCCTCCCGAGTCGATCCTGATGACACTGGATGAGTGCCTACAACCGGCCGAGGACGTCAGCGGCGCCCGCAAGCTCGCCGATTTGTACAAGTCCCGGATGGGTGAAGGCCATAGCGCGACCCTCATCGAGATCAAGAAACTGTATCTGCTGATGCTGTCCTATGTGGCCCAAACCGCCCTGCCCGCCTCCGAATGCCTGATGGAACTGGCCCCCGAAATTCTGGGCAACATCGACGCCCTGATTGCGGAAGACGCGGCCAAATGCACGGTGAAAGTCACCCTGACGAAAATCGACGGCAAGCGGCTGAGCCTGACCGGGAGGAAAGGTTGGTCATTCGACCTTACGATCGGCGGCATTCAGCGCCAGACCGGTAGCGGGGATTTCGATGTGCGCACCAGCCAATACCAGGTGCCTGAAAATGCCAGCAAATTCGAGTTCACCAACCCGTCTTGCGGCGAGATCACCTTCCCGATGGTCATCAGCGCCCTTCGCAACAACGCTACAGAAGGCATTGATGACAGGGGCGTGGAGGACGAGGAGATTCGTATCGAGTGTCCGACCAAGGCGCCCCGAGAGCGGAAGGTTACCATGCGCGTGTATAACAACGGCCAGATCCAGGCCCCGGCCGATGTCAAGAACTATTCCGAGATTACCTTCACCTTCAGCGTGGAAACCACCTGCTCCGATAAGCCTGTCTAAGGCTGGCGCGCCATGGCCCAGTTCCGGGCCATGGCTATCCCCTTAAACGGTGGAACTGACCGCCCCTTTAACCGGCCAGTCGCAGGCCGGTTTTTTTGAGTATCCGGGTACTGTAGAGAACCCGATGGCCCCGGTTATGTTCCCCCAACAGCCGGGCGATCTCCGCTGTCTGCTCCTCCACTTGGTCGCGGCTTTTGCCGTGGACCATGGCGAACAGATTGTAGGGCCACAGGGGCGGATGGCGGGGCCGGTGGTAACAGTGGCTGACGAAGGCCAGCGCCCCCACCACCCGGCCCAGTTCCCGAACCCGCTGGACGGGCAAGTCCCAGACGGTCATGCCGTTGGCCTTGTAGCCCAGGGCATAGTGGTTGGGCACCACGCCGATGCGGCGGATCACGCCGGTTTCTAGCATGGCTTGCAGGCGGCGGATCACCTCCGCCTCGGCCAGGCCCAACTGTTCGGCCACCGCCTCATAGGGCCGGGGGCAGCGGGGCAGGCCAGCCTGGGTGGCCAGAATAATCTGGCGGTCCACGGGGTCGATAACAGGGGAATTCACATTACACCTCGAAGCGCAGCCCCACGAAGAATTCTTCCAGCTTGGGCAGGTTGTAAACCCTCAGGCCGGTGACCGACTCAATGTCTCGGATCACCCGGTCGATCTCCTCCGGGGTTTCCGTGGCCAGCACGAACCACATATTCAGATCATGCTCCCGGGCGTAGTTGTGGGCCACCTGGGGAAAGGCGTTGACCTGCTCCGCCACTTGCTCGAAGTCCTCCGGGGGCACGGCCAGGGCCGCCAGGGTCAGGGCGCCCCCCAGGCGTTCGGCGTGGTACAGGGGTCCGAAGCGGCTGAGCAGACCCCGCTCCAGCAGGCCGTCGATGCGGCGGATCAGTTCGGCCTCGGCCATGCCCAGTTCCCCGGCGACGGCCTGGTAGGGTTCGGGCGCCAGGGGAAAACCCCCTTGCAAAGCATTGATGATAGCCCGGTCCTGGTCGTCCATCAGCCGGTCCTCCCGTTTAGGCCCCGAAACCGGGCGCCCCGCTGCTTGAAACGCCGACGGCTGAACAGCACCTCGTGGGCTGTATCCGTCAGCTCCAGTTCCTCGGCCAGCCGCGCTACGCAGGCCAGCACCGTATCCCGATACCGGCCATGGATCATGCAAAACAGGTTATAGGGCCAGTCCGGGGGCCGTCGGGGCCGACGGTAACAAAGGGTGACGAAGGGATAGGCGGCCATGCGCCGAGCCAGGCTGTCCACCTGGTCATCGGCAATATTCCAGACCACCATGGCATTGGCCCGGTAGCCCAGTTCGTGATGGCGCACCACCACCCCCAGGCGTTTGATATAGCCCCGTTCCAGCAGCTTGCCCAGGCGCTGGATGACCTCGGTCTCGGTCATGCCGATCCCCTCTCCCACGGCGGCGTAGGGGGCGGCGGTCAGGGGCAGGCCGTCCTGGACGGACTCGATCAGGGCCAGGTCCCGGGGGTCCAGGGGCGGGGGGACCGACTTGAGGATGGCATTCATGGACTCAGGGGAAATCCCAGGTCGATGTGGTAGTCGGCCAGCAGGGGCAGGGGCAGCACCGGCAACCCGCTGCGCTCGACGATCTCGGCCAGCACCGCGTCCAGATGGGCCTGGTCCGGGGCGGTGACCACGAACCACAGGTTATAGCGATGCTCCCGCTCATAGTTGTGATTCACTTCTGGATAGGCGCTGACCAGGGCCGCCATGTCCTCCAGGCGGTCCTCGGGCACGGCCATGGCCGCCAGGGTGCTTTCCCCCACCCGCCGGGGCGCGAACACCGGCCCCACCCGGCTGACCGCGCCAGCCTCCCGCAGCCGGTTTAGGGAGGCCAATACCTGATCCTCGGTCAACCCCAGCCGCTGGCCCAGTTCGGCAAAGGGCCGGGGTGTGAGGGGGAAATCCCGCTGGAAGTCGTTGAGCAGATGGTGGTCTAGGGGGTCCATGGCGGTCCTCCTACAGACCGATGCGGTGGGCGCGGGCGGTCATGAAGATCCCGCTGGGCTTGTCGGCGGCCAGCTCGGCCACCGGCTGGCGGGTTTCGGTGTCGTAGACCCGCACCCGGTCGGCGTCCCGCACCGATACCCAGACCTGTTCGCCCCGGGGGGTGAACTCCATATGCAGCACTGCCGGTCCGGGGGTAAGGGTGTCCAGGAGCTTCAGGTGGGCCACATCGATGATCTGCACCGTGTCGTTGCGGGGGTGGGCGAAGTTCACCCAAATCTGGCGGCCATCGGGGCGGGCCATGACGAACACTGGCTGGCCATGGACGTCAATCCGGGCCGCCTCGGTCCAGGTGGCGGTGTCCACCACCAGCACTTGGTGGCGGCCCACGGCGGGCACGAAAGCATAGCCTCCGGCCATGGCCCAGCCCTCCAGATGGGGCATTTTGTAGACGGGGAGTTTTTCCTCGCCCCGACCATAATCCGGGAGGATGCGCCGCACCCCCTGCTCCGGACGCCACAGGTCCAGCAGGGCCAGGCCGTCCTCTCCGAACAGTCCGGCGATATACCAGCGTCCGTCCGGGGAGATCAGGGCGTCGTAGGGTTGGCGGCCAATGTGGTCGAATTTGGTGATCCGGGGATGGTCTCGGTCACTCAGGTCCAGGAGCCAAATCTGCCCGGCCTCGAACAGGCTAACCACGAAACGCTGGCCCGGGGCGTCCACCAGACCCACGGTCTTGGCCCGCTGACCGTCCCCGAACTCGGCGGGAATATCGGCCACCAACTCCAGGGTATCGGCGTCGAAAATCTTGACCCCGCCCGGTTCGTAATTGGACACGGCCACCAGGGCGCCGTCCTGGGAGATGGCCCCGCCGATGCTGTTGCCGGATTGGATGATCCGCTTGGCGATCCGCCCCTCCAGCATATCCACTTTGGTCAGCCCGCCGTCGCGACCGAACACATAAGCGTAACGCTGGTCCCGGGAGTAGACCACCGAGGCGTGGGACAGGTCCCCCAGCCCCGTCACCGTGGCCAGGGGGTTGTGGTGGCTGGTGTCCACCACCAGCACTCGACCGGCGGCCCGCTCCACGATCAGGGCCAGGTCGCCGGTGCCCCGAAGGGCCGCGCCGCCCAGTAACAGCAGGCAGGCCAGGGCCAGACAGACACGCCGCCAGTGATTCATCGGGGCAACCCCTTTCGCAATTGTTGAACGATCCAGTCGGCCTCTTCCCGGGTCAACAGCCCTTCCCAGGGGGGCATGGGGGTGCCGGGCCGACCGTGGAGAATACTGTTGACCAGCAACCCGTCGGGCTTGCCGATCAGGGCCTCGGGGGTCAGGGCCGGTCCCAGCCCACCCTTGAGGGTCATACCGTGACAGGAGCCGCAATCCTGGCGCAGCAGATGGCCCAACTCCGTTTGGCGCTGGGCCGATAGCTCGGCCACCGCCGGAGCGGCCAATACTACGGACAGGCTGACTAAAATATGTATCTTCATGATTTTAGTAATTAAAAAGGGGCTTCCCTGCCCCAGTCGCGAGAGCGCCTCTCAATCTATCAATACACGTCGTGCTGGGTGTTGTAGACGTTGAACTTGCCGGTGGGGGTAATCAGCCGCTGGTCCTTGATGACCTTTTTCAGTTCACGGGTCTTGTCATCCACCACGACAATGGCCGATTCCTGGTCCTTGCCGTTCCACACCGAGAACCACACCTCGTCGCCGACCTTGTTGTACTCCGGCTGCACCACCCGCCGAGGCCCTTCAGTAATGCCCGACCATTCGGCGATGGGCAGCACCGCCGGTGCCTTGGACAGATCGTCCAGGTCGTACACCGCCACCGACTGGGAGATTTTCTCGTCGGGGTTCAGGGCGGTGTCCACATACAGGTTGCGGGAGGTGGGATGGGTCTTGATGAACAGGGAACCGCCCCCCTGGCCCTTGAGCTTACCCACCATCTTCCAAGCCTGGTCGGGATGGCCTTCCGGGTCGGTGCCGATCAAGGCGATGCTGTCGTCGCCCAGGTGGGAGGTGGCCCACACCGGCCCGAACTCGGGATGGTCGAAGTTGGCGCCCCGGCCCGGATGGGGGATGGAGCCTACGTCCACTAGGGCCTCCAGATTGCGGTCCTTGGAGTCCACCACGGCGATCTTGTTGGACTTATTGGCGGCGGTGAGGAAATAGCGCAGGGTCTTGTCCCAGCCGCCATCGTGGAGGAACCGGGCCGCGCCGATCTCGGTGATTTGCAGGGCATCCACGTTTTCATAGTTCACCAGCAGGATCTTGCCGGTTTCCTTGACGTTGATGATGAAGTCCGGGTTTTCGTGGGAGGCCACGATGGCCGCCACCCGGGGTTCGGGGTGGTATTCCTGGGTGTCCACGGTCATGCCCCGGGTGGAGACAATCTTCAGTGGCTCCAAGGTGTCCCCGTCCATGATGGTGTACTGGGGCGGCCAGTAGGCGCCAGCGATAGCGTATTTGTCCTCGTAACCCTTGTACTTGGAAGTCTCCACGGAGCGGGCTTCCAGGCCCACCTTGATGGTGGCCACGTTATCGGGGGTTTCCATCCACAAGTCGATCAGGTTGATCCGAGCGTCGCGGCCGATCACGAACAGATAGCGGCCGGAAGCGGACATCCGGGAAATATGCACCGCGTAACCGGTGTCCACCACATTGATGATGTCCTTGGTGTCGCCGTCGATCAGAGCAATCTGGCCCGCATCCCGCAAGGTCACCGAGAACAGGTTCTCCAGATTGTAGTCATTCATCTTTTCGGTGGGCCGCTGCTCCGGCGGAATCAGCACCTTCCAGCTCTCCTGCATCTCGGCCATGCCCCATTCCGGGGGCGCCGGCGGCTCGTGCTGGAGATACCTGGCCATCATATCCACCTCATCCTCGCTCAGATCCCCGGAGCTGCCCCAGTTAGGCATGCCGGCGGGAGAGCCGTAGGTGATGAACACCTTGAGGAACTCGGTGCCCCGCTGCTGGGTGATGTCCGTAGTCAGGGGTTTGCCGGTGGCGCCCTTGCGCAACACTCCATGGCAGCCGGCGCAGCGTTCGAAGAAAATCTTCCGGGCGTGGGCGAACTCCTCCTCGGTCATAGGCGGCGCTCCGGGGGAGATGACCATCTTGGCCTCCTCGTCCGGGATGGGGCTGGGCGAGCCTTTGTAGCGCAGTTCCCCGGGGGTGACGTTTGGGTGTTCCGTGTCGGTCTGTTCCTGTGCCCCGGCCAGGCTCATGCCCAGGCTTAGGGACAAGGCGGTTAGGGCGAAGATGGGTGCACGGCGCGATATTTTCTTATGCATGTCGAATCCCCTTTGTTCAAGTGCGCTGCTATCAGACTGCCGTCGGGACCGGAACGCCTTGACCTGGGTCAAACCCGGAATCAACGGGCGCCGACGAACGGGTTGCGGCCCACCAGGGGATAGCGGTAGGGCTGGCCGGCCAGGGCCTTGACCAGTCCTATCACCCCCAGCAGGATGAAAGCCGAGTGGCAGGTAACGAAGTACAGAAACACCACGACCCACACGGACGGGGAGCGGTAACCCCCCAGCCCCAGGATCAGTAGATTCAAGCCCAGCAGCAGCCCCGCCGCCCAGAAGGTGGCGATGACGGTCTGGGACAGATGCCCCCGGGCCAGGGCCGAAGCATTCTCATAATGCCGCCAGTACAGCCACAACAGCGCCACGAAAGCGATGCCCGGCAGGGGCAGCATGTTCAGCAGGTACAGGACCTCGGCCGTCACCGCCAGGCTCTGGCCGGGCGGGCGGTCCTCAGGCAGGGAAACCGGCATCCACCACCTCCATCAGGGCCGCCAGGGTTTCCGGGTCGTCGCTGAGCGGCTCCACCAGGGCGGCCCGGCAGGCGTCCCGGGGGACCATGCCTGCGTCCATGAGGGTGGCGGCGTAGACCAGCAGCCGGGTGGAGGCCCCCTCTTCCAGGTCATGGTCCTCCAAAGCCCGCAAAGCCCGGCCCAGGCCCACCAGCCGCCTGGCCAGTTCCGGGTCGATACCAGTCTCTTGTACCAGGATGGCCTGTTCCAGCTCCGGTCCCGGATAGCCCAGGGTGAGGGCCAGGAACCGCTGCCGGGTGGAGGGCTTCATGCCCTTGAGCAGGTTCTGGTAGCCGGGGTTGTAGGACACCACCAGCATGAACTCTGGTGGCGCTTGCAGGGTCTCGCCGGTGCGCTCGATGGGCAGGATGCGGCGGTCGTCGGTGAGGGGGTGGAGCACCACCGTGGTGTCCTTGCGGGCCTCCACCACTTCGTCCAGGTAGCAGATAGCCCCTTCCCGCACCGCCCGGGTCAGGGGTCCGTCGGCCCAGAAAGTGCCATCGTCCCGGATCAGATGCCGCCCCACCAGATCGGCGGCGGTGAGGTCGTCATGGCAGGCCACGGTGTACAAAGGCCGACCCAGACGGGCCGCCATATGGGCCACCAAACGGGTCTTACCGCAGCCGGTGGGGCCTTTGAGCAACACCGGCAGTTGCCGACGCCAGGCCGTTTCGAACAGGGCCAGCTCCTGGCCCTGGGGGCTGTAGTAGGGCAGGGCGTCGTCTTGTAGCCGAAGTCGGGCGGCTTGATTCATAGTGGGTTTCTCGTTCAGGAGGTGGAGGGGTGGCAGCTAAACCGGCCTCGCGGGTGAGCATCGGCCAACCCGCTAAGACCCCCCTGGAAACCAGGGGGGTCACCCCTCGCTCAACCCTCCACCGTCGCCTCGGTCCCAGCCGGGGACTGGGAGCGGCGGTCCATGATCGTGCTGCGCTCCGGCTCCTTGCGGCCCACGAAGAAGCTGGCCACATACACGATTACCCCGCTCAGGAACACCACCCCGGCGATCTCCCGGGACCAGTAGAACATGCTGACCTGGTCCTGGACCTGCATGAACGGCAGGGGCGAATCACTATAGCGTTGCAGCCACACTTGCAAGATGCCCGCGCCTGTGAGGAACAACACCATCCACACCATGGCGATGGTCATCAGCCAGAAAGCCCACATTTCCAGCACCTGGCTCTTGTTGCTCTCGGCGGCCACCCGGCCCCGCAGCATGGGCATGGCGTAGGAGATAATGGCCAGCACGATCAGCGCATAGGCCCCATAGAAGGCCAGATGGCCGTGGGCGGCGGTGATTTGGGTGCCGTGGGTGTAGTAGTTCACCGGCGCCAGGGTGTGCATAAAGCCCCAGACCCCGGCTCCCAGAAAGGCCACCACCGAGGCGCCCAAGGCCCAGATCATGGCGGCCTTGTTGGGGTGAGCGCGGCGGCGGCGATTGACCATATTGAAGGCGAATACGGTCATGGCGAAGAACGGCAGCGGCTCCAGGGCGGAGAAGATACTGCCCCACCACTGCCAGTACCCGGGAGCGCCGATCCAGAAATAATGGTGGCCGGTGCCGATGATGCCGGTGATCAGGGCCATGGCGATAATCACATACAGCCATTTTTCGACGACTTCCCGATCCACCCCGGTGATCTTGATGAGCACGAAGGCCAGAATGGCGCCCATGATCAGTTCCCAGACGCCCTCCACCCACAGATGCACCACCCACCACCAGTAGAATTTATCCAGCACTAGGTTATGGGGATTGACGAAGGCGAACAGGAAAAACACCGCCAGACCGGTCAGGCCCGTGAGCAGCACCAGATTGACCACGGTCTTGCGACCCCGGAGTACAGTCAGGCCCACATTGGCCAGAAAGCCCAGGGCCACGATGACAATACCGATCTTGGTCAGGGTCGGCTGCTCCAGAAACTCCCGGCCCATGGTGGGCAGCAGGCTGTTGCCGGTCAGCTCCGCCAGGGCCGAATAGGGCACCAACAGATAGCCCAGGATGGTCAGCACCCCGGCCACCAGGAACACCCAGAACAGCAGGATGGCCAGCCACGGACTCCACAGTTCGGTTTCCGACTCCTCGGGCACCAGATAATAGGACGCCCCCATGAAGCCGAACAGCAGCCACACGATCAGCAGATTGGTGTGGACCATGCGGGCCACGTTAAAGGGCAGCCAGGGGAATAGAAAATCCCCCACCACGTATTGCAGCCCCATGATCAGCCCGAACAGCACCTGTCCTACGAACAGGGCGATGGCGGCGATAAAGTAGGGCTTGGCTACCCGCTGGGAGCGGTAAGGCGTGGTGTATGTCGATGCGTTTGCCATGTTGTTGTGTCCTCTGCCTGCTCAGCCTTCGATATTGGGCGGCCAGTTCTCGGTGTTGATCTCGCTGGCGTACTTGAGGAACGCTACCAGGTCGTCGATCTCCTCATCGCTCAGGTTGAAATTGGGCATCTGCCGCCGACCGGGGGCGTTGGTGGGCTGAATTTTCATCCAAGTCTTGATGAAGTCAGGGCCGCGGCGCTTATAGACGTTGCCCAGCTCCGGGGCGAAGTAGGCGCCCTCCCCTAGCAGGGTGTGGCAGCCGATGCAGTTGTTCTCCTCCCAGAGGAGTTTGCCATTGACCACCGATTCGGTGAGCGCGGCGCGATTGTCCCGGCTAGGCAGTTCCCGGTGGGTGTCGAACGTCAGGGCGAGAAACAGCAGGATGAAGAACAAACTTCCCCCATAGTAGATGTTCCTCGCCATGGACTTGGTGAAGATCTCGCGCATGACGGTATCCTTCTAGTAGGCTTTTGCGCGACCTATTTAGGACTCTGGGAAAGACCCAATCCTTGACGTAGATCAAAACCCGGGCATTGCCCACCCCTGCTTACCCCCAAGGGAGTAGGCCCGCCACCACTCAAGAGAGGCCCTGAATCATGTCTCCAGCCCCCTTTGCTCCCACCCTGGACGCCGACGCTCCCTTGCGCTGGCTGGCCGCCGGCTGGCGGGATTTTCTGGCGACCTGGCCGGTGAGCGTGGCCTATAGCTTGGGCTTTACGGTGCTGGGTTTCGTCGCCTTGACCCTGGCCGCCCACCATGACCGGATGCTGGCCGCCCTGCCCCTGCTAACCGGCTTTATGTTGCTGGCGCCAGCGCCGGTGGTGGGTTATTACCGGGCCGCGTTGGTGCTGCGACAAGGCGGCCAACCGGGCTTCGGGACGTTTTGGGAGGGGCTGCGCGACGCCGGTCCCCATCTATGGATCATCGCCTTTATCCTGGGTTTTTGCTTTCTGATCTGGGTCACTGACGCCCTGCTGATTTACGTGTTTTATTTCGGCGCCGGATCGGCTGAGTCCTGGGAGGCCGGAGCCGGCGGGTTTCTGCTGTTCGCGGGGCTGACCGGCTTTGTGCTGGCGGCGGGGATCTATTCCGTAACGGCCTTTTCGGTGCCCCTGGTGACGGAACGGGGCTTTCCCTTCACCGCCGCCATGGGCGCCAGCGCGCGGCTGGTGTTCCGGCACCCGGCGGCCACCCTGCCCTGGGCGGCCTGTATCGCCGGGCTGGGGCTGCTGGGCTTGCTGGTATTGCCTTTACTGCCGGTGGTGCTGCCGGTGCTGGCCTATGCCAGCCATGCCGCCTATCGGGAAGTGGTGGGAACTGGAGGAGGGGGTCGGTGACGGCGTGAGGGCGGACCCCATGGGGCGGCTCTGCTAGCATAGGCAGGCTTGTCCGCATTCACTCTCAGGAAGCCCTCATGTCTCAACCCAAGACCATCCACCGCCACGACTATCGGTCGCCGGATTACCGCATCGAAACCGTCCACCTGCGCTTTGAGCTGGGCGAAGATTCCACTCTGGTGCAATCCCGCCTGGAACTAACCCGCATCAGCCCCCGGCCCTGCCCCCTGGTGCTGGATGGGGTGGAACTGGAACTGCTGGCGCTGCGCCTGGACGGAGAACCCCTGGACGCCGACCGTTACCGGCTGGATGCCCATGGCCTGACCCTGGAAGACCCGCCCCAACATTGCCTGCTGGAGGTGGTCACCCGCATCCGCCCCCAGGACAACACCTCCCTGGAAGGGTTATTCAAGTCCAGCGGTAATTTCTGTACCCAGTGCGAGGCCCAGGGGTTTCGCAAGATCACCTATTATCTAGACCGGCCGGATGTGATGGCCCGCTTCACCACTACCCTGGTGGCGGACCCGGAACGCTATCCGGTGCTGCTGTCCAACGGCAATCTGACCGAACAGGGGCGCCTGGAGGACGGTCGCCATTTCGCCACCTGGGAGGACCCCTTTCCCAAACCGTCCTATTTGTTCGCCCTGGTGGCGGGCCATCTCCAATCCATCACCGATACCTATGCCACCCGCTCCGGGCGGCAAGTGGATCTGCGCATCTACGTGGAACCGGAGAACGTCCACCAATGCGGCCATGCCATGCGATCCCTGAAGGCGGCCATGGCCTGGGACGAGCAGGTGTTCGGGCTGGAGTACGATCTGGACATCTACATGATCGTGGCGGTGGGGGACTTCAACATGGGGGCCATGGAGAACAAGGGCCTGAACGTGTTCAATACCGTCTATGTGCTGGCCAAGCCCGAGACCGCCACCGATGCCGATTATCAGAACATCGAAGGGGTGATTGGCCACGAGTATTTTCATAACTGGACCGGCAACCGAGTCACCTGCCGGGATTGGTTCCAGCTCAGCCTCAAAGAGGGGCTGACAGTATACCGGGACCAGGAATTCACGGCGGATCGGCTGGGCGCTAGGGCGGTCAAGCGTATTCAGGATGTGCGGATTCTCCGTAGCGCCCAGTTTCCCCAGGATGCCGGTCCCATGGCTCACCCGGTGCGCCCGGACGAGTACATCGAGATCAACAATTTCTATACAGTCACCGTGTACAACAAGGGCGCCGAAGTGATTCGGATGATGGAGGTCTTGCTGGGCCGAGAGGGCTTTCGTCGGGGCATGGACCTGTATTTTCAGCGCCACGACGGCCAGGCGGTGACTTGCGACGATTTCGCCAGCGCCATGGAGGACGCCAACGGCGCCGACCTAGGCCAGTTCCGGTTGTGGTATTCCCAGGCCGGCACCCCCACCCTGGAAGCCTCTGGGCATTACGACCCGGACAGCCGTAGCTATACCCTGACCCTGCGCCAGAACTGCCCGCCCACCCCGGGCCAACCGGACAAGCAGCCGTTTCACATCCCCGTACGCATGGGCCTTCTGGGCCATTTCGGCCAGGAACTCCCCCTGCGTCTGGCCGGGGAGAACGCCGCCACCGGGACCAGCCGGGTGTTGGCACTGCGCCAGGGAGAGCAGAATTTCCGTTTCGAGGACGTGGCTGAGGCGCCGCTGCCCTCCCTGCTCCGGGGTTTCTCGGCGCCGGTGAAGCTGCACATGGATTACAGCGATGCCGAGCTAGCCTTTCTGCTGGCCCATGACAGCGACGATTTCAACCGCTGGGACGCCGGGGAGACCCTGGCCGTGCGCACCCTGCTGGGGCTGGTGGAAGACTTCAGGCAGGGTCGTGAGCCAGCCCCATCCGGCATCCTGGCCGACGCCTACCGGCGGGTACTCACCGACCCGGACTTGCATCCGGCCATGAAAGCCCAAATTCTCACCCTGCCCGGAGAGGGGTATCTGGCCGAGCAGATGGATGTGGTGGATGTGGACGGTATCCATGGCGCCCGGACGTTTTTGCGTCAAGCCCTGGCCACGGCTCTGCGGGATGTGCTGTTGCCGGTCTACGAGCAAGGCCGCGAGTCTGGACCGTATACCATCGACGCCCTTGCCATGGGCCGACGCGCCCTGACCAACCGCTGCCTGGACTACCTGGCGCGGCTGGATGATCCGGCGACTCGGGCCTTGGCTACCGAGCAGTTTGGGATCGCCACCAATATGACCGATCAGTTGGGGGCGCTGGGGGTGCTTGCGGAACTGGATATTCCCGAACGGGCCACCGCCCTGGAGTCGTTCTATCAGCAGTGGCGGCACGAGGCGCTAGTGGTGAACAAGTGGTTTACCCTGCAAGCCACCGCCGCTTTGCCGGATACCTTGGGCACGGTGCGGGCGCTGCTGGACCATTCCGCGTTCAGCATCAAAAACCCCAACAAGGTACGGGCCTTGATCGGGGCTTTCTGCCAGGCCAATCCAGTGCATTTTCACGCCGCCAGTGGGGCGGGCTATGCATTTCTGGCCGACCAGGTGCTGAACCTGAACCCCCTCAACCCTCAAGTCGCCGCCCGGCTATTGGGCGCCTTAAGCCGCTGGCGCAAGTACGATCCCGAGCGCCAAGGGCTGATGCGGACCCAATTGAGGCGGATTCTGGAGGCGCCGAACCTATCCCCGGATGTCTACGAAATCGCTGTGAAGAGCCTGGGTCAGGGTGGGGAGCGCTGAAAAACCAGCTACACTTGATACAACACTCTGGATACTTGGGCTACAGCAGCCCTGAAAAGTATTTCAAGTATCTGAATAATCAAGTTTGGTGCATCGCACCAAACTTGACAACCTAGAATCCTGAAGGTATTGTGGCCTTTGGATGGTGCAGCGCACAAATTACCCCGATCATCAGCCCCGTGAGGAGAACGACATGGCCGAGCAGAAAAATCCTTTCTTTCCTTTCGCCAACTTCGACCTCAGCGCCTTCGACGCCAGCAAGTTCGATTACGCCAAAATGATGCAGGACCTCAAAGTACCCGGCGTGGACATGGATGCCCTGGTATCCGCCCAGCGTAAAAACATCGAAGCCCTGACCACCGCCAACCAGATGGTCGCCCAGGGTATGCAGTCGGTGGCCAAGCGCCAGGCTGAAATCATGGCCCAGGCCATGGCTGAGGTGAGCAAGATTGGCCAGGAGTTGGCCACGGCCGGCAGCCCCCAGGACATGACCGCCAAACAGGCTGAACTGGCCAAGTCCGCCTTCGAAAAGGCCGTGGCCAATATGCGCGAGCTGGCCGAGATGATCGTCAAGTCCAACGATCAGGCTTTCGACCTCATCAACAAGCGGGTTTCCGATAGCCTAGACGAGCTCAAGGGCGTGGTTTCCAAAAAGTAATTCCCCCGGGCCGTCCACCCTGGGCAGCCCCCCCAGCCTTATGATCCAATACCCATGCCACGCCGCCCGTCGGCGTGGTTTGCGTTATCATATCCGGTGCGCAATCGGCCAACCACGCCGGGTCCAACGCGGACCGCGCCCCACACTGCGGTGACCTCAAACCAATCCATAGGAACTGACCATGGCCGAACAAGTAGGCTCCGACATCAAACTGCCAGATCCAGTTGTCATGTCCCAAACGGTGTCTCACATCGCCGAGAAGAGCCAGCGTCTCGTCAATGATTTTCTCCAGCGCCAAACCGCCGACGGTAGCCTGGGCATGTCCGATGCCTCTAGCATCGGCAACGCGTTTCTGGAAATGACCCAGAAAATGATGGCCAATCCAGGCAAGCTAGTGGAAGCACAGATGGCCCTCTGGCAGGGCTATATGGATCTGTGGCATAAGAGCGCGGCCGCCTTCTTCGGACAACAAGTGGAGCCGACGGTGACCCCGGCCCGGGGTGATAAGCGTTTTAAACACGATGACTGGGAAGACAATTTCGTTTTCGACTATATCAAGCAGTCCTATCTGCTCACCGCCCGCTGGGTGCAGGATACCGTCGGTGACGTGGAAGGTCTGGACGAGCTGACCAAAAAGAAGCTGGAATTTTATACCCGGCAGTTCACCGACGCCCTGGCCCCCACCAACTTTCCCATCACCAACCCCGAGGTGCTGCGGGCCACCCTGGAATCCGGCGGCGAAAACCTGCTCAAAGGCCTGTCCAACCTGCTCTCCGATCTGGAGCGGGGCAAGGGTCAGTTAAACATCAAGATGACCGACCTGGACGCCTTCGAGCCGGGCAAGAATGTGGCCGTCACGCCCGGCAAGGTGGTTTTCCAGAATGAACTGATGCAGCTTATTCAGTACGAACCCAGCACCGAACTGGTGTTCAAGAAACCCCTGCTGGTGGTGCCGCCCTGGATCAACAAGTTTTACATCATGGATCTGCGGCCCAAGAACTCCCTGATTAAATGGTGGGTGGATCAAGGCTTCACGGTGTTCGTAATCTCCTGGGTCAACCCCGATAAAGACCTGGCCCAGAAGAATTTCGAAGACTATATGCTGCAAGGCCCCCTGGCCGCCCTGGACGCCATCGAGCAAGCCACCGGCGAAAAGGCCGTCAACGCTGCGGGCTACTGCCTGGGGGGCACCCTACTGTCCTCCACCCTGGGCTATATGACCGCCAAAAAAGATAAGCGGATCAGCTCCGGCACCTTTTTCACCACCATGTTGGACTTCGCCCGCCCCGGCGAGTTGGAAGTGTTCATTGATGAGGAACAGATCAGCTCCCTGGAAAAGCGCATGGAAAAAGAGGGCTTTCTGGAAGGCTCGAACATGGCCATGACCTTCAGCATGCTGCGGGCCAATGACCTAATCTGGTCGTTTTTCGTCAACAACTATCTGCTGGGCAAGGACCCCTTCCCCTTCGACCTGCTGTTCTGGAACTCCGATTCCACTCGGATGCCCGCCAAGATGCACAGTTTCTATCTGCGCAATATGTACCAGAAGAATCTGCTCAAGGAACCGGGCGGCATCACCCTAAACGACACCCCCATCGACCTCACCAAGGTCAAGACCCCCGCCTATTTCCTGTCGGCGGTGGAAGACCATATCGCCCCCTGGAAATCCACCTACGCCGGTACCCAGATTTTCTCCGGCCCGGTGCGCTTTGTGCTGGGCGGTTCTGGCCATATTGCCGGGGTCATTAACCCGCCAGCCGGGGGCAAGTACCACTACTGGACTAATACCAAGAATCCGGCCGACTCCCACGAGTGGTTCGAAAACGCCACCCAAGAACCCGGTTCCTGGTGGCCGGACTGGCTGAATTGGGTAAGCAAGTACGCCGGCGACAAAGTGCCCGCCCGCAAGCCCGGTGACGGTAAACTCAAGGTGCTGGAGGATGCGCCGGGTTCATATGTCAAACTGCGGCTGGTAGAATAACTGCTATCACGAACCGGGCCTTTTACCTGCCCCAAAACGGCGTTCGGGTGTATCCTGAACGCCGTTGTCTTATTCTTGCGGCTTATGTTTTATCCAGTAGATTCGATAGATCAAAAGTTACTTATTCACGGGGCGCCCAGGCGTGTCCAAAAATCAATAATTGGGGAGTTAGCGTATGCGAAGACAACATCAGCGTTGGACAACCGGTATGCTCGGCGCCGGGCTGGCCTTGGGGGGCGGCCTGGCGAATGCACAACTGGGCAGCTTCGGACAAACCGAGTTGCAGGCGGTGACCGGTAGCGCGGTGCAGACGGTGTGCGGCGGGTTCATCAACAACCAGGATGCCAATACCGCCGAGGAGCAGGATCTGTTCGATATTTGCGGCGAGATGGTGCATACCGCCCGGGTTTTGGCTGGTGAGGAAGCGGATGTGCCGGGTCGCACCAACAAAAGCCTGGACCTCACCGCCGACGAGCTGGCCGCCGCCTTGCAGCAAATCGCCAACGAGGAAACCATCGCTCCTTCCACCCTGCTCACCGAGACCTCCTTTGGCCAGTTCGGCAATCTGTTCGCCCGCCTGACCAGCCTACGGGGCGGCGCCACCGGCCTCAGCATCAGCGGCCTGAATCTGAACATGAACGGTCGCCAGCTCCACGCCAACACCTTGACCGCTACCCCGCGAGGCGGCGCCGCCGGCGATGAGTCCGCCGCGAACTGGGGTCGCCTGGGGGCTTTCATCAACGGCGATTTGGGCTTTGGCGAAGTGGACGCCACCGACCGGGAGGATGGCCTGGAATTCGATGGTGGCGGCATCACCGCCGGTTTGGACTATCGAATCAACGACAATGCCGTGATCGGCGCCGCCCTGGGCTACACCAGCCTGGACGCAGACTTCGATAGTAGCGCCACGGTCTCCGGTGGCGAAGTGGACGCAGATGGCTACACCCTGGCGGTTTTCGGCAGCTATTTCACCGGTGATTTCTATGTGGACGGGGTGATCGGCTACGGCAGCAACGACTATGATCTGACCCGGCGTATTGTCGTCCCCACCAACAGCGCCAACCCGGACAATCAGGGCGCCAACCGCACCGCCACCGCCGATACCGATAGCGACCAGTTCGCCCTCAGCATCAGCGCCGGCTACATGCTCAACAGCGGCGCTCTGAGCTACGGTCCCTATGCTCGGCTGAGCTATCTGGATGGGGAGATAGACGCCTATGAAGAACAAGGGGCGGCGGGCCTGAACCTAGCCGTGGACAAGCAGGACGTGGAATCCCTGGTGACGGCCATCGGCGGTCAGGTGGCCTATGCCTCCAGCCAAAGCTTTGGGGTAGTACAGCCTTACGCCCGGCTGGAGTGGCACCACGAGTTTCGCAACGACACCCAATTGATCCGCGCCCAATATGTGTTCGACCCCCGGGACAATCCCCTGGTGGTGCGTACCGACAGCCCGGATCGCAATTACTTTCTGCTGGGGCTGGGCGCGTCAGCGATATTCCAAGGTGGCGTCCAGGGTTTCGCCAGCTATGAAACCACCCTGGGCCTGGACGATGTTGAAGATCATCGTTTCACCTTGGGGGCGCGCTTCGAGTTCTGAGGCCGGTCCGATTCCGTTTCAACAGGCTCCTTCGGGAGCCTGTTTCGTTTTCGCCACACCCTCCTCTATCAAGAAATATTCTATAAAAAATCTGAATAAGCCATTTTTCATAAATTCAACCATGTCTGTTAGTTGCGCCGATTCCAAACGGTGCTAGCTTTAAGATGTGGCAAATCAATCACAGATTTTTTGTTTAATTGCAACAAGCCCTGAATTCCGCGTCCGGTGGACCGTCGCCCCGTCGGCGGCATTCCGTTCCGGTCGCTCCGCATCCCGATTTAGAGGGGGAGCCGCAATGACATCACCGCAGTTTCCGACGAAGTGGCCCGGTTCCGGCGCTGTATCCAAGCATTTCAGAAAGATTTTTCTTAGCCTGACCGGCGTTTTCGCCTTGGGTGCATGGGTCGGCGCGCCCGCCTTGGCCCAGCAGACCGTGGGATCGGTTACTGTCACCTGCGCCGATTCGCAAGGGCCGGAAGCCTGTACCATCGCCACTGGCGATCCCCGGGTGCTGGACGAGGCCACCCTGGCGGCTATCGACGCCATCAACACCTGCGTCGCTACCGGCGAGACCAGCGCCGAATGCAGCACGCCGGACGGCTCCCAGGTTTTGAGCTGCTCGGAGATCACCGAGAGCAGCGCCATCTGTTCCATCGCCGCAGGTCCGTCCAATACGGTGTTCAATTGCAGGGCGCTGTCCGATACCGCCGCCAGTTGCACGGTTGAACGCAGCGTTCAGCCCGAGGTGCAGCAACTGATTGATGAGAGTCTGGCGCGGAGCGCCTCCACCCCACCCCAGCGGGAGGTGGGCCGGGTGATTGGCGTTATCTGCCCGCAAGGTATCGTCTCCGATGACTTGCAGCGGGACTGCAACGCCGTGGTGGGCGGCGCCTTCAACGATGACCCAGGTTCCGCCACGGCCCTGGACAACATTACCCCCGACGAAGCTAGCGCCCCTTTGGACGCTTCTCAGACCAGCATCAATGTCCAGACCCGTAATATCGCCTCCCGCCAGGCGGCCCTGCGCCGGGGCGTTCGGGGCCTGGATGTGGGTGGGCTGGGGTTTTTTAAGGACGGCCACCAGGTCGCGACCAGCCAATTGTTGCGCCATGACTCTCGGGGTGGGGCCGCCTCCGCCGACAGCATCGGCGATTTTGGTCGGTTTGGGGTGTTCATTAACGGCAGCATCAGTGGTGGCGACCGGGACGCCACGGCCAATGAGGAAGGCTTCGATTTTGATACCTACGGACTCACCCTGGGGGTGGACTACCGGATCACCGATGACTTCGCCGCCGGCCTGGCCCTGGGCTATGACAACTCGGAGATCGACCTGGACAGCGAAGGGGGTGGGCTGGACAGCCAGAGTTTGAGCCTGACCCTGTTCGGCGTCTATTACCCCAGCGCGAATCTTTATCTGAACGGTAGTCTGACCTACGGCGGCAGCGACTTCGATCAGGATCGGGTGATTCGCTATGCCCTGGAGGACGGCACCACGGTCGATCAGCGGGCCACTGCGGATTTCAACGGCGACCAGTGGTCCATCAGCCTGGACGGGGGTTATGACCTGAGTAACGGTCCCTGGACCTATGGTCCCCTGGCGCGGCTGCAATACATCAAGGCCGACGTGGACGACTACCGGGAACGCATGTCCGATCCCGATGCGGTCGGCTCGGGCTGGGCGCTGGTCATCGAAGACCAGGACCTCGAATCCCTAACTTTCAGCCTGGGCGGTCAAGTGTCTTTCGCCAGCAGCCAGTCTTGGGGTGTGCTACAGCCCACCCTGCGGGCGGAATGGGTGCATGAGTTCGAAGACGATACCGACTTCGTGGTGGGGCGGTTTCTGGGCGATCCCAGCAGCGAGCAATTCCGCCTACCCACCGACGCCACCGACGCCAATTACTTCAATCTGGGGGTCGGGGTTTCGGCAGTGTTCGCTGGGGGCGGTTCGGCATTTCTGTACTATCAGTCCACCCTGGGTTTTGACGACCTGAGCTATTATAGCCTCGGCGCCGGGGTGCGCTGGGAGTTCTAGGGGGCACACGGGGACGGGCAGCGCTCGTCCCCGGTGGCGCCGGGTGCTATTGAAGCTGTTCTTTAAAACTCAACAAACCCATATGATCCAGCACGATTTCCAGTCCGATAGTTATCCGGCGGCGCGCCGTTTCCTGGTCTCCAGCGGTTAGGCTGGCCTTGGCCATGGACAGGTATTCATCGGCCACTTCCTGTAGCCCGGCCTGGGCCTGGGGATTATCCGGGTCCATCTCCAGAATATAGTGGTAAGCTTCGGCGGCATTGCTGCCGGGGGGGTCCGTGAGCCGACCCACTTCTCGGTGGGCGGCGGCCACATTCAGGAGCATATCCACCTGGGCCTGAGTCTGGGCCGATAGGGGCTGGCGCCGCTCAGACTCCTGGGACGGCGCCGGTTCCGGCGCCGGGGTGAGTACACCGTTTTGCTCCTGCATCAGCCAATACACAGCGCCACCCGCCAGGGGCAGGGTCAGGGCCAAGCCCAGCAGCCAGGGCCGGAGATGGGAGCCACGGCGAGCGGGCGCCGCTGGCTGGGGGGCAGGGGACGGGGGGGGCTGTTTCTGTACCGGCGGCCGGGGCTGAAAAATCCGGGTGGCCTCCAAATCCTCCGCCGGGGGCGTCGGGGTCGTCGGCGCCGACCGGGCCGCTTGGGCTAGGGGCGTGGATCGCACGGCGCGGATCAGTTCGTCGGCGTTGGCGAAGCGTTCTGCGGGGTCCTTGGCCAGCAGCCGGTCGAGAACGCCCTGCCAGGAGGCCAGATGCTCCGGCAGCCGAGGCAGGGGATTATTGACATGCATCAGGGCCGTGGCGAATGAATCATCGGACTCGTAGGGCCGACGACCGGTGAGCACCTCATGGAATACGATCCCCAGGCTATACAAATCAGCCCTGGCGTCCAGGGTGCGGCCCAGGGCCTGCTCGGGACTCATGTAATTAGGGGTGCCCACAGTAAAGCCGATGGCCGTCATCTGGGTGGCGCCGCCCCCTAGCGCCTTAGCAATGCCGAAATCCGACAACACCGCCGTGCCGTCATCCCTGAGCAGGATATTGGCGGGCTTCACGTCCCGGTGAATAAAGCCCCGCTTGTGGGCGTAACCCAGGGCCGAGGCGATCTGGCACAACACGGCGGTGGCCCGCTCCACGGGCAAACCGTCCTGGATGCATTGCTTGAGGGTATCCCCGGGGATGTATTCCATGGCCATATAGTAATAGCTCTGGAACACGCCGATGTCGTAGATAGTGACGATATGGGGATGGTTGAGCTGGGCGACGATCTTGCCTTCCTTGAGAAACCGCTCGCAGAAAGTCGGGTCCGCCAACAGGCTGCCGGCCATGACTTTCAGGGCCACTTGGCGTTCCAGGGATTCCTGAATGGCCAGGTATACGGCGGCCATGGCCCCCTCCCCGAGGCGCTTGACCATTTTGTAGCCGGGTATCTCCAGATTATCGTCCATTTGACTCATGGGATTAGTTCACCGGTCAGGGTTTAAAACCGTGTTCCACCGCCCAAACGGCGGCTTCCACCCGGGAATGCAGTTCAAGTTTCTTGAGCAGATGCTTGACGTGGACCTTGACTGTGCCTTCGGTAATGGCCAATTCCCGAGCGATGAGCTTGTTGCTCTTGCCCTGGGCGATCAGTTCCAGAATCTCCCGTTCCCGATCGGTGAGTTCAGCGCCATGGACTGGCGGCGGCGCGGCATCCTGGCGCAGAGCCCGGGCTAGCAGTTCGGTGAGCCGGTCGCACAGCACCAGCCGACCCCGAACGGCGGCGCGCAGGCTATCTAGCAGGGTCTCCGGCTCCATATCCTTGAGCAGATACCCGTCGGCCCCGGCCCGCACAGCCGCCACCACGTCCTCTTCGTGATCGGAGACCGTCAGCATGATGACCCGGGAATCCAGGTTGGCGGCCTTGATGGACTTCAGGGTATCAAGACCGCTCATTTCTCGCATGTTCAGGTCCAGAAGGATCAGATCCGGCCTTAAAGCCTTGGCCAGTTCCAGGCCCTCCCGACCACCGGCGGCCTCCCCGACCACCTGTAGGTCCGCGTCCATGGCCAAAAGCTGAGCGACCCCCCTGCGCAGCAAAGGATGATCGTCGATCAGCAGGATGGAGTAAGGCGGAGGGCTAGCTATGGGCATGTCGCGGGGAGTCCTCTGGGTTGGCGTCGGCGTGGGGCGCGGCGGGTCGGAAAATCAGTTCCACCCGGGCGCCGCCGCCCGGACGCTTATGGAAACACAGCGATCCCGACAGGCCCCGGGCGCGTTCTCCCATTATGCCAAGTCCGTAGTGGTTTTCACGCTCTGGATTGGCCTGTAGACCGATACCATCATCGTCCACCCGCACCCGCACTCGGTTGTCGTCAAGACAATGCAAGGACACATCCACCCGCCGGGCCTGGGCATGGCGCAACACATTTGACAAGGCTTCCCGGATAATCTGCAATACATGGATTTCCTCGTTGGGTCCTAGCAGGTCCTCGGCAAGCCTGTAATCCAAGTTGATAGCAAGTGGAGCCCGCGCTGTGAATTCCCGGGCCGTAGCTTTCAGGCTCGACTCCAGACCCACGCCGTCCATTTTTAGGCGGAAAGTCATGAGCAGTTCCCGAAGCTCGCGGTAGGCGTTGTTCAGCCCCTCCCGCAACTCGCCGATCACCGCATCGGTCGCCTCGGCGGGAGCGCCGTTGGCCAAGCCAGATTGCAGTCGGGCGACCTGAATTTTCAGATAAGACAGGGCCTGGGCCAGGGAGTCGTGGAGTTCCCGGGCGATCACGCTGCGCTCTTCCAACAACACCAGCCGCCGATCCCGGTCCCGCTGGCGAGAGGCCCGTAAGGCCACGGCCATATGCCGGGCCAGGGTTTCCAGCAAGGCCCGCCGCCAGCCGGCCAGGGAGGCATCGTCGGCGCGTACCCGCAGCGCCCCGAAATACTGCCCCCGGTCCTGAATCGGAATCACCAGGGTCGCGGAGTCGGCCTCGCCCTCCGGCCCACCGTACCCAGTCGAGTCCAGGCACAAACGGCAAACCGCTCCAGTCAGTTGTTCGGCATCACTCACCAAGGCTGTGAGGACCGCTGGTTTCGGGGATTCCTCCGCCAGGCGGCGAGCGGCCCGGTACAAGAATTCCACAAACCGGTTACTGGCTCTCAAGGCCCGGGTCTGTTCCTCCACTCGGGAAGCGAGATCGGCGTACATGTCCGATAAGTTCTCGGCCATGCCGTTGAAGGTCTGGCCCAGCACACCCAGTTCATCTTGTCTCACATGGCTAATACGGGCGCTGAAATCCCCTCCCTGGGCGCGGCGGGCCTGCTCCATCAGCGCCCGCAGCGGCGCCAGCACCCGATAGTGAATCTGCATCAGGGCCACCACCACCAGAATAGCGGTCAGGCCCAGCACTGCCCACTGGATCAATCGCAGCCAGTACATCTTGGCCTCGGCCCGCTGTTCCAGCAACCCCACCAGATGGTCCAGTTCCCGCACGAACAGGTCGATTTGAGCGAGGAGGTCGGCGAACGCCCCGAAGGCTGCGCCCGCCAGCATAGGTTTCAGACGCCCCCGCCAAATCCCCCGGATACGCTCATGGCTGGAACGGCGTGGGTCGTTCCCGGCAGTGGGGATCGCCTGGGTAAGCAGGATATTGTCCAGACGTCGTTCGAACTCGATAATTTCTTTGTTAACCAACTGAATGTGTTCGGCGGACCGACGCCCCGGAGCGCCCTGTAAGCGGGTGGCGATCCGGTAGGACTGCATCCGCAGGGAGCCGGCCAGATTGATGGCGGCGGCATCCCCACGGGCAGCCTCGGCGATGATCATCGAACTGAGCATACTGACTAGGGCCAACACCACGATGCCGGTGAGAATCAGGCCCATGGGGACCAGCAGTGAGTCCTTGAACAGGGGTTTCGCCATGGTCTGGAAACAACCGGATGACAGGGGCATGGCCCATCATATCAGCATGGTCCGCCGGAGGTTGAGCGCCGCGCCCACCGGCCTGGGGCGCGGCAGGATACATCAGTCGAACATATCGGCGCCAATGCTGGCATACCAGCCCTCGGCGTAGCGGGCCTCCCTGGCTCGGTATTTCAGATCGGCGTCCCCCGGACTGACCCCGCTAGCCCCTTCCACGGCGGCGATCTTGCCGTCCTGGAGCCGGTATACCGCCGCCACAGAGATACCGTAGTCCGGCCCCACCAGGCTGTAACAGGTGTTGGCGTAGGAGGGTTCTGGCAGGCTGCCGCCTTGGAGGGCGGTGACGATGGCCGCCGCGCAAACCTTGGCCTGACTGTTGGCGGAGAAGCCCGATTTGGGCATGGCCCCGGCGATGGCGGCATCGCCGATGATGTAAATGCCGGGATGGCGGGTGGACTCGAAGCTATGCTGGTCCACCGGACACCAACCAGACGGGTCGGCCAGATCGGCGTTGCGAGCGATGGTCCCGGCTTTTTGGGGCGGGATGACGTTGACCACAGCGCCCTGATGGGCATCGAAGCCGAAGGGCGAGTGCAGGGTTTTGGTGGCCGCCTCCACCCGCTCTACCTGGCCCCCCTCGGAGCCGGGCACCCACTCGATCAGCCCCGGGTACAGGGCCTGCCAGCCGGCGGTAAACAAGCCCTGCTTGGGGAACGTGTCCTTGGTGTCCAGAATCAGCACCTTGGATCGGGGTTTGTGGGTCTTGAGGTAATGGGCCACCATGCTGGCCCGCTCGTAGGGACCGGGGGGACAGCGGTAGGGATTGCCGGGGGCGGTGATAATCACCAGGCCGCCGTCGTCCATGGTCTCCAACTGGCGTTTCAGCAACTGGGTTTGGGGACCGGCTTTCCAGGCATGGGGCAGTGTTTGCGCCGCTGCCTCGTCATAACCCTCCACTGCCTCGAAGTCCAAGTCGATGCCCGGAGACAGCACCAGCCGATCATAGTCCAGCTTGGCGCCGTGGCCCAGGGTCACTTTGCGGGCCGCCGGGTCGATGGCGGTAGCCTCAGCGTGGACCACCTTGACGCCGTGGCGCTGGCTCAGGACCTCATAGCCGTGTTTGATGTCGTCCATGGTTTTTAGGCCCCCCAGCACCAGATTGCTGAACGGGCAGGTATAAAACACCGGGTCCCGCTCCACCAGGGTGACCTCCAGAGAGGGGTCCAGCAGCCGCAGGTAACGGGCGCAGGTGGCCCCCCCGAAGCCCCCGCCCACCACCACCACCCGGGCGGCGGCGGCGCGGGCCGGTGGCCGCCAGCCTAGCAGGCCCAAGGCGCTAGCGCCGCTCAGGGCCAGAAACCGTCTACGGGATAAGGCATGCATGACGTCGCCCCTATGGTTTTTGGTCGCCGTAGTACGCGGCGATCAGTTGGATCTCCTCGTCCGTGTAGCCCTTGGCGATGCGGTTCATTACCGTGCCGATGCTGTCCCCGGAACGATAATCCTGTAGGGCCATTGCAATGAAGCGGCGGCTTTTGCCGTGGAGTGGCGGTATAGCGCCGGGACTCTGGCCGTCGGGACCGTGGCAGGCGGTGCAGGAGGCAGCCAGCATAAACGCCCGGGAGTCGTCATCCAGGGCCGTAGCGGCGGTGGGCAGGGATAAGGCTATCCCCAGCCAGAAAACAGGGTGTTTGGCGATGCTCAAGACGCTTACCTCTTGTTGATAATGGGGAGCCGTCCGTGGCGAAGCTCCCCTATCAGTGTAGGCAACCTCGGTTGAATTCCCTGACGGGCATCTGCAACGGGATACCCCCATGCCCTTCCTTTTTCGGGCCGTCTTCTAAGCTAATGCCTCCTCGCCCACCTCGTCGGTCCAGACCGTGAAGCGATCCAGTCGGCTGGGGCCAAAGGCGGTGAGCAAAGCCACATCGGCGGCATCCCGTCCATAAGCCATCAGCACCCGACCGATGCGAGGGGTGTTGTGGCGGGCATCGAAGGCATGCCAGGCGCCCCCCAGATACACCTCGAACCAGGCGCTGAAATCCATGGGGTCCGGAGCTGCCGGCACCCCGATATCGCCCAGATATCCGGTGCAATACCGGGCCGGGATGTTTAGACAACGGCATAGGGTCACCGCCAGATGGGTGAAATCCCGGCACACCCCCACCTGCTCCTGATACGCCTCATAGGCGGTGCGGGTGTTGCGGGCCTGAAGATAATCAAAACGAATATGCTGGTGGACAAAATCGCAGACCGCCTGCACCCGCTCCCAACCCGTGGGGGTGGCGGAGAACATCTGCCAGGCAATAGTCACCATCCTGTCCACCTCGCAATACCGGCTGGCGATCAGGAACCGAAGGGCATCATCGGGTAGCTCGTGGATCTCGTGCTGGCGGGCATTCGGACATTGCGGGTCTGACTGGCCGCCGTCCTCAACCACGGCGTTGTGCCGGAACCGCATTGGGCCGGCCGGCGCGATCAGTCGACCACAGCGGTTGCCGAAGTTGTCCGTATACTCGCTGATGGACGCCTGAGGTTCGACTCGTAGATAGTCGTCCCGCCGCACCGACGACCAGCGGGAAGGATGCAGATACAACATGGCGATGATAGGGGTCGGCGCCGGATGTTCGAAGATGATGTCGTAACCCACTCGGATAAGCATATTGGTTCTCTATAGTTGCGGCGCGGCCACACAGGCACGCAGCCACGGGTTTCGGGTCCCGGCCTTCAGGCGCTACTACCCTGTTTGAGTAGAGTCCATGGGCCGCCAGGATCGGCCCCTGAGCAGGCCAAGGCGGTTCCCCACAATGGATACCCTTACCCAGGTTATACAGAATCCAGGCCAATATCCCCATGGAAAGTTTCAACTTCCCCCCGGACGCCCTGCCTGCTGGGCATTCTCTGGGACATCCTGATCAACCTGGTGCTACGCGCCTTGATGGCGTCGGCTACTCTGTCAGGATCAACAGGTGCTTTCCAATGAGGGGGTGGCGATGAGGGGTGCAAAAACGTGGCCGATGCCGGGGTTGTTCGCCATGCTAGGAATGGCCAGTCTTTTTGCTGGACCCTGGGCCCTGGCCGCCAACTGGAATGTCGGTCTGCAAGAGGTGGAGATCACCGATCCCGTTTCCGAACATGCTGTGCGGGCCGCCCTGTGGTATCCCACGGCCGAGGCCCAAGGACAGGCCCGCGTCGGTCCGGCCATACTCCCGGTGGCCAGGGGGGCCGAACCGGCGTCTGCGGAGCGGGGACTGATTGTTATTTCCCACGGGTTCGCGGGGAGTTTTTTGGGCCATATCGACACGGCGCTGGCCCTGGCCGCCAATGGCTATTTCGTGCTGACACCGACCCACCCCGACGCACCTGGGTTGGCCGCCGGCAAGCCGGAGCTAGACCCCTTGGTGGCGCGGCCCCGGCATCTGCGCTTACTGCTCGATAAAGTGCTGGACGCGCCCCACTACCAGAACCGCTTTCCCCAGCAGCGAATCGGCATCATCGGTTACTCCCTGGGCGCCTATACGGCGCTGGCGGCCATGGGCGGGCGGCCCGGCTTGGACGAGTTGGACGGCTACTGCGCGGCCCAGCCGGAGGATGAGCTACTATGCACGTCGGCGGCAAAACAGCGCCTCGCGGCCCTGAAACCCCATCTCGGGATTGAACCCGACGGGCGCTTCCAGGCCGCTGTGCTATTGGCGCCCGCCTATATTCCCTTGTTTTCCGAAGCCCGCCTGGCATCCCTCGCGACGCCACTGCTCGTGTTTAGCGCCGAGCAGGACAGGGAGTTGAACAATGCCTACCATGCCGAACGCATCGCCCGCCTGCTTGGGGACCGCGCCGAACACCAGCGCATTGCGAAGGCGGGCCATTTCGTGTTCATGGCGCCCTGCCCCGACGCTCTCAAACAGGCGCTCGCGGCCCTGTGCGTCGATTCCCCGGATGTGGATAGGGCGGCGATCCATCAGACCATGAACCACCGGATCAGCGAATTTTTCGACACCATGGAGTGAGCAATGCCGAGCCTAGGACAGACCGCCGTGCTACGCCTCCTGGTGGGTTTTCAACCCCGCCGCATAGTCCACCAATTGTGGAAAAAATACCTGAAAATCCCCCTCCAGTTGCGGATACAGGCGGATCAACTCCCCTATCGCGCTATCCAAGGGGTTGTCCCGCTTGAGGCGGCCATGGATGCCCCGCAAGGCTTGGGCCACGCCGTCGATTTCCCGATAGGACATCAACAAATCCGTGGCCAGCATATGGCTCACGCGACGTCCCATGGCCGGGGGCAACTGGGGAAAATAAGCCTCCAACGCCCCATAGGCGGCCCGGGTGAACGCCCTCAGGGGCAGGGCCGAATAGCGATCCCAATGGCGGGCTAGAAAATGATCGTAGTACACGTCCACCAATATGCCAGCGTAGCGCCGGTAAGGGGGCTGAATCCGCCGGCGGCTGATGGCCGTCACCGGGTGGGCATCGGTGTAGACGTCGATGCGCCGGTGTTGGAGGATACCGGCGCGCAGCCGAGGGCTTAGCCTTGGATCCACGTTTCCTTTGACGAAATCGCCCATCAGGGCGCCCACCCGCGACTCCGGGTGATCCCCAGCCAGATACAAATGGGCCAGATAATTCAATCGTACTCCTGGCCCTGACGCGTATGCTCGATGATCTCAGTCTCGGGTCCGGCGGGCCAAGTGTGATCTTCGAAGCCTCTCGCCTCGTCCAGTTGTTCCTCGGTCATGTTCAGTTGCAGGGCGTAGCGTCCATGGCCCTCGCCGACGCCGCCGGTTCCCACCAGTACCGCCTCCGGCGGCAGCGCCACCAGCTTGCTGCCCAGACCCAGCAGGCCGTCGGTTTCCACAACCACATAGATGATGCGGTGCTGTCGCATATCCAACACCAAATCCTTGATCTGGCCTAGTGGCTCGCCTTTGACGTCCACCACTTCCAGATCCAACATCTGCCTGGCCCGGATTAGCAAGCCGGCGGCGGGGGGCGGGGGCGATTGTTCCAAGACCCGGCCCTCGGTCGGGTCGTACTGCTTGAATTCCAGAGCGTCCAGATGATTATCCTGATTGGCGTCCAGATCCCCGAAGGTTTTGCGTAGCCCAGGAACAGCGGCGGCCTCCGCCTCGCTGATCAGACCATCACCATCACCGTCGATGTCCAAAAATGTATTGCCAGGTACGTTGGCCGCCCATAGGCAAGGACTCAGTAGCAGTCCGGCGACTGCTGGCAGGACAGAGATTCTCATGCAGGTGGTTCCTCTTTGTGGTGTCGGCTAAGGTTATGTTATTCCTTCCTCTAGCATAGCGCGGAAGGTCGGCGCGGGGTTTTGGACCATTGGCACCGCCAAAAGTGACAGGAGCGGCTCATGACGTTTCCATACCGGTGGGTAATTTTGGGGCTACTGATGTTGCCGCCATCCCTGACTATGGCCCAATCCCCAGACCTCCACGAACTCTGGGATGCCCTGGCCGGTGGCGGCCATGTAGCCATCATCCGCCATGCCCTGGCCCCGGGCGTCGGTGACCCGGACGAATTCCGATTGCAAGACTGCGCCACCCAGCGCAACCTCTCCAAACAAGGTCGGGAGCAGGCCCGGCGCATCGGCCAACTGTTCCGGGACCGAGGCGTGGCGGTGGGCAGGGTGCTATCCAGTCGCTGGTGCCGCTGCCTGGAAACCGCCCGGCTGTTGGCGCTGGCCCCGGTGGAGCCGTTTCCGGCCCTGGATTCGTTCTTCGGCAATCGGGATAGAGGTCCGCCGCAAACCGCCGAGCTACGGGCTTTCGTGTCCGAACCCCGCCCCGGCGCCAGCGTGGTGCTGGTCACCCATCAGGTCAATATCTCGGCCCTGACCGGCGTTTATCCTGCTTCCGGCGAAATGGTGGTGGCGCGTCCTCAAGGGAATGGCCATTTCCAGGTGCTAGGGCGCATCGCCACGGCGCCCTGAGCCGTCACCGAGGGCCGTGATCATGTTTACGGTAGTAGAGTACTTTGCGCACCAGATCGGATAAGCTGTCGACGTCCAGCGCCTGTAGCACCTGACGGCGGGCGATCTCCACCGTGGACACGCTTAAATGCAGGCTATCGGCCATTTCCCTGTTGGTCATACCGGAAACGATGCCGTCCATGACCGCCCGCTCCCGTGCGCTTAAGCGCCCGATGCGGGCCGCCAGATTCTCCCAGAGTTGATCCCGGCGGCGGGCATCGGCATCCAGCTTGATAGCCTCGCCGATGCGGGCCAGCAGCACGTCGTTGTCGAAGGGTTTTTCCAGAAACTCGAACGCGCCGTGTTTGAGGGCGCGGATCGCCATGGAGACATCCCCATGGCCGGTCAGGAAAATCACCGGCAGTTTAATCCGATGCTGTTCCAGTTTCTCCTGCAATTCCAGACCGCTCATTCCGGGCATGCGCACGTCCAGAACCAAGCACCCCGGACGCTGGGGATCAACATTATCGAAAAACGCCTGGGCGTCGGCATAGCTTTCAAAGGCGAGACCGGCCGCCCTGACGGCATAGCTTAAAGCGCTGCGGATCGCGGTGTCGTCATCGACGATAAACACCGTAGGTTCCTGAGCCATGTCTGAACCACTCTCCTACCCCCGTTGGCTCCAGACAGGGTATGACGCTATGGGTATCGGTCGGTTATTATTTGTTAAAGTATACCAGCCACCACGCTAGGAGCATCCCGGAAATCTATCTAGGGGAAACCCATAAAAGGCAAGGGTTGTTACGGATTTATACCTATTCTCGCCTGAACTACAGTGTGATTACATGATAAATAGCCCCTTGAGACTGAGGAGTACTCACAATGACGGTTCATTACGTATTCAATTCGAAACCCGTACCAGGAACCGCCGCATCAACTACCGGTGGGAGTTCTCGTCTGCTGGTCGGCCATTTGGACAAACGCCGCCTGGACCTACTGCTGGATTCCCCCGCCGCCGAGCTATCCTGGGAAGTCACCTACTACTTGGCCGGTATTCTGGATCATGCCACGTTAGTGGATCAGCAGAAAGTCCCCACCGATACCGTCACCCTGCACAGCCGGGTGCAGTTTCGGGATGAGACCACCGGCGAGATTCAGGAGGCGCTGTTGGTGCTTCCCGAAGAGGAACACCGTTATTCCGATGCCATCTCCATCCTGACCCCAGTGGGCAGCACCCTGCTGGGCATGGCCGAGGGACAGACCCGGAAGCCGGGTATTTTCAGTGGACCACGCGGCCCTCTGACCGTTCTTAAGGTCCTCTATCAGCCGCCTTTAAATCAGAACACCCCGGCGGCCTAATCGGGTCGGCGGCTTTACCCGACACGCCTGGAAAGCTACGCTGCATCGACGAGGACACAGCTATTTAGGACACGTTGTGCAGACTTTGGGCAACACCCCGCTGCTACTGGCTATCCCCGCGTTCGTGACGTTGCTGACTGCCTGCGCCACCACCCCGCCGCAGAATCCGGGCGATGCCTGCGCCATCTTTAGGGAGTATCCCGACTGGTATCAGGACGCCCGCCAGGCCAGCCGTCGTTGGGGGACACCGATCCCGGTGCTGCTGGCCATCATCCACCAGGAGTCCCGATTCCGGGCCGACGCGCGACCGCCCCGCACCCGGATTTTGTGGGTCATCCCCGGCCCCCGCCCATCCACCGCCTACGGCTATTCCCAAGCCCTGGACAGCACCTGGGACCAGTACCTCGATGAGGCCGGTGACTGGGGCGCCGACCGGGACGACTTTGAAGACGCCGTGGACTTCGTGGGCTGGTATACGCACACCACCTGGCGGCGCAATGGGGTGGCCCGACATGACGCCTACCATCATTACCTGGCTTACCACGAGGGCCATGGCGGCTTTGCCCGGGGCAGTTACCGGAACAAACCCTGGTTGCTGAATACCGCCCGCCGGGTGGCGCGCCGGGCGCAACGCTACCGCGCCCAACTGCGTGGCTGCCAGGACAATCTCCCCAGCTCGGGCTGGTGGCCGTTCGGGTAGGGAGTGATTTTGGTCCCGCTGTTGTCCTAATTGATTGACGGTGGGCCATAGGGTGGCGGCTGCCGTCGGCACCACCCCACGGGCAACCCGGGGGACTTTCCCCGGAAGGCAGTACACACGATGCACATACCCATTGTCTTCTCCCGCCTGCTTCCCGTCTTGGCGCTCGCTCTGTTGCTGCCCGGCATCTCGGCTTGCGCGTATCATGGCGGTTATGGCGGTTATGGCGGTTATGGCGGTTATGGCGGTTATGGCGGTCATTTGGGCTATGCCGACCACTCCGGCGGGCGTTCCAGCGTCCATCTGGGGCTGAATTACGGCTATCCCGGCTATTACGGCGGCTATTACCGCCCCTATTACGATCTCTATCCCCGGATCATTCTCCGGGGCTTTGTGGGTGAGCGCCGCCATCGGCATCATGGCTTTAAGCACGGCCACGGCTTTAAGCGCGGCCACGGCATCAGGCCCCACCGCCCCCACTACCGGGGCTTCAAACACCGAGGCTCTGGCCACCGCCGCCACTAACGGCGGCCTCGGCTTGTCAGGGCCACGGCCTCCCTTGTAGGCTTGCCGACGAAGCGGTCATCACTCGCCGCCAAGCACAAGGGAGTGCCCGCGTTTGAAATTCATTCACGCCGCCGATATTCACCTGGATAGCCCCCTGAGCGGTCTGTCCCGCTACGAGGGCGCCCCGGTGGAGTCCATTCGCGGCGCTACCCGTCGCGCCCTGGATAACCTGGTGCAACTGTGCCTAGATGAGAACGCCGACTTGCTGCTGCTGGCCGGAGACCTCTATGACGGCGACTGGCGAGATTACAACACCGGCCTGTATTTCGTCTCCCGCATGGCCCGCCTGACCCGGGAGGGGATACAAGTGGTGCTGGTGCGGGGCAACCACGATGCCCAGAGCCAAATTACCAGCCACCTGCCCTTGCCCGAGGGGGTGACGGAGCTATCCACCCGGCATCCCGAAACCTGTGTTCTGGAGTCCCTGGGCGTCGCCGTCCACGGCCAGGGTTATCGACGGGCCAACATCACCGACGACCTGACCCTGGCCTACCCCGAGCCACTGGATGGATTTTTAAATCTGGGCCTGCTCCACACCTGCCTGGACGGCCGACCCGGACATGCGGCCTATGCCCCTTGCTCCCTGGAACGGCTGCTCAATCAGGGCTATGGGTACTGGGCCTTGGGCCATGTCCACGCCCGCGAGGTCTTGCATAAGGACCCCTGGGTGGTGTTTCCGGGCAATCTCCAGGGCCGCCACGCCCGGGAAACCGGACCCAAGGGGGCCAGTTTGGTGAGCGTGGAGGACGGGGTGATCGTCGCCGTGGAGCATCGTTCCCTGGATACGGTACGCTGGGAACGCTGCCGTCTGGACGCCGCCCATGCCGATGCGGGCCACACCCTGGTGGAACAGGCGACCGCAGAACTGGAACACATGGCTCAGGCCGCCGATGGCCGATTGCTGGCGGCCCGGCTGGAGATTACCGGCCGCTCTAAAGCCCATGCCGAATTGTGCCGGGACCCAACCGGCTGGACCGAGCGCCTACGGGCCGCCGTCGCCCCCCTGGGTGATAGCGTATGGCTAGAAAAAATCCGCCTGGACACCCGCTCCCCGGTGGACCTGGACACCCTGGCCGACCGGGACGATCCCCTGGGCGAGCTGACCCGGGCCTTGGGGCGACTATCCGACGACCCGGCGGTCCTGACCGAGCTGCTCGCCGAGTTCGACGCTCTCAAGGCCAAACTACCCGCCGACTACCGACGCCTGGACGATGCCCTGGATCTGGATGATCCCGCCGCCCTGGGCGATTTGCTCCGGGACCTGGAGCATACCCTAATTCCCCGTCTGCTGGATGCCGCCGAGCCATGAACATCAAGGAACTGCATCTGCTCCGCTTCGGCCATTTCAACGATCGGATACTGCGCTTCGAGGGCGGCAACCTGCATATCGTTTATGGTCCCAACGAGGCGGGCAAAAGCACCACCTTGCGGGCGGTGGGGGATCTGCTGTTCGGCATCCCCGAACGCAGCGCCGACGGTTTTCACCATGGCAACCAGGAACTGCTGATCGGCGGCATCCTGGAAACCACCGCCGGCCAACGCCTCCATGTGCTGCGCCGCAAGGGCCGCAAGAACACCCTGCTGACCCCGGACGGCGCCCCCCTGGAGGATGGGGCGCTGGCTCCGTTCCTGGACGGTTTGAACCGGGAGCGTTTCGAAACCCTATTTGGCCTGTCTCACGACCGGCTGGTGGCCGGCGGCCGGGCGCTGCTGGAGGGCAAGGGCGAATTGGGGGAAAGCCTGTTCGGGGCTGCGGGCGGCCTGGGCAGTCTGCATCGGGTCCGCCAGGAGCTGCGCCGGGAGGCCGAGGAGCTATTCAACCCCCGGGCCTCCAAACCCCTGTTGAACCAGGCGATCCGCCAGTATCAGGAGGCCCGCAAGCAAAGCCAGCAACAGATCCTACGGCCCCGAGACTGGGAAGAACTGCGCCAGCAACTGCAAGCGGCCGAAGCCGAGGCCGAGCGCCTGGGCCAAGCCCACCGGGAGAAGGGCGGCGAATTGGCCCGCCTGGAGCGGCTGCGCCGGGTGCTGCCCCTGCTGACCGCCCGCGCCGAGCTGACGGCCCGGTTGACGGCTCTGGGCGAGGCCTGGGACCTGGACACCACCGCGCCGGAACAGCGTGGCCGCGCCCAGGAGGCCCTGCACCGGGCCGGGCTGCGGGAGCAGACCTTGCGGGAAGACCAGGCCCGCTGCCGGGACAAGCTGGCCGCCCTGAACATCCCCGCCGCCCTATTGGCCCGGGAAGAAGCGGTCCAGACCCTGCGCGACGGCCTGGGAGCCTACCGCAAGGCCCGGGCCGATCTGCCCGGCCTTAAGGATCAGGCCGACACCGCCCGGCTGGAGGCCAAGGAAATCCTCCGGGAGTTGGGCCGACCCGCCGACCTGGACCAGGCCGAGGCGTTGCGGGTGGCGGCCCCGGAACAGACCCGTATCCGCCGCCTGGGCAAGGACGGGGCGCTGCTCACAGCCGAGGCCGAGGCCGCTACCCGGGATTTGCAAGCCGCCCGCGCCGCCCTGGCCACGGCCCGGAGAGCAATGGACGCCCTGCCCCCGCTCCGGGACCCCACCCCTCTGGGCCGACTGGTTCAGGCCGCCCACCGGGACGATCCCCACCGGCGGCTTCAGGTTCTGGAGGGGGAGATAGCCGACCTGGACGCCCGCCTCAAGGACGGCCTGAGCGCCCTGACCCTCTGGTCCGGCTCCCCGGACGCCTTGGGCGCCCTGCCGCTCCCCACCTCGGAATCCGTGGACCGATTTCGGCGCCGGTTCGACGAACTGGCGGCCAGCCAAGCCCGTCTGGAGGAGCGAACGGCGGATCGGCGCCGCGCCCTGGAGGACAACAAGGCCAAGCTGGACACCCTGGAAAGCCAAGGCTCGGTGCCCAGCGAGGCGGATCTAAGTACAGTGCGTGGACAGCGGGACCAGCTCTGGCAACGGGTCCGGGCCGCCTGGTTGGAGCAGAGTCCCGAATCCGCACCGGTCGCCCTGGGTGGAGAGCTGGAAACCGCCACCCGCCAAGCCGACGATCTGGCCGATCGCCTACGCCGGGAAACGGGCCGGGCCGCCAGCCACGCTGCCTTGACCGCCGAGGGGCGACGACTCCAAAACGCCCTGGATGAACTGGACGGAGAGCGGCAGACCCTGGCCCGCCAAGGCCATGAACTGAAGGGGGAATGGGACGCCCTGTGGCGCCCGGTTAGCATCGACCCCCTAAGCCCCGCCGAGATGAGCGGCTGGCTGAACCGCCACGAGAAACTCGCCACCCTGGCTGCCGATGCCCGGTACCGGCGACGGGAGCGGGCGACCTTGGCCGGGGAACTGGGCGACTGGCGGGCGGCTTGCGACCAGGCCCTGGCGGATCTTCAGGCGCCTCTCGCCGACGCGGACGAATCCCACGCCGAGTTGTTGGAGCGCGTCCAATCCCTGCTGGCGACCATGGAAACCGCCGAGCAGAACCGTCGTCAGGCGCGGCGGGACCAGGAGCAGGCCGAGCAGCGGGTGGCGGGGGCCGAGTCCCGGCTGGAGACCGCCGAGCAGGCGTTGGCCCACTGGCGGCGGTCCTGGGCCGAGGCGCTCGCCCCCCTGGGTCTGTCTCCCGAAGCCACGGCGGAGGATGCCGACACGGTGCTGGAACGCTTGGAGC
>CAZQXD010000004.1:58694-114835 GCA_964597315.1 uncultured Candidatus Competibacteraceae bacterium | reverse complement strand
CTGGGCTAGAAAACCTCCCAAAAAGGTAGCAGAAGTATGCGCGTTGTGAATCAGAAAAACAATTGCCCATGACAACATGACACACCTCCTGCTCTACCGGTTTGGAATGACTAGTCGGTTTTCCGCTCGATTTCGTCGCCTGCGGACTCCACGGCATCCCTGGCTTCCTCCGTGGTGTTTTCAAGCTCATCCCCGGCTTCCTCCGTGGCGTTTTCCAGCTCATCCCCAGCTTCCTCCGTGGCGTTTTCGAGCCTGTCCCCGGCCTGCTCTGCGGTATCCTGAACTTGCTCCGTGGCGCTTTCGAGCTTGTCCCCGGCTTGCTCTGCGGCCTGATCGATTTCCTCGCCAGCCTGTTCCGCCGGACCGTCCTGTTCGCATGCACTCAGAGCCAAGGTCAGTAATAAGGCCGCGAGGCCATAGCGTGATATTTTCAGATTCATGTGCTTCTCTCAGGTTACCGCCCATTCGGGACGCTCTGACCGAAAGCTTATGCAAAGCATGTTCCAATATTTTATTTATAATAAAAACAAAAGCATATGAATTAAAACGCGCTGCCATGAATTGCAGACCCTACCTTTGTTCTGTCACCTATATCCGACAGCTTCAGGCAGTGGTATATCATTCAATGACTTATACTCAGTTGAGAGTTTGTAATAGGCGACACGGGTCGGCAGCTTTTACAAGACCCGCCTCGGGCAGGCTTCGCCCTGTTATGCTTATTTTCTAAAAACCCACGCTTTTGATGCCGGAACGGGCCACTATCATGAACTTACGCCGTTTTGAAGATCTCAAACCTCGCATCGCTCCTTCGGCTTATATTGATGCCACAGCCCTGGTGATCGGTGACGTGGATATCGGCGAGGATGCCTCGGTATGGCCCTTATGCGTGGTACGGGGCGATATCCAACGGGTGCGCATCGGCGCGCGCAGCAATATCCAGGACGGCGCCATCATCCATGTCACCCACGATAGCCGCTTCTGTCCGGGAGGACAGCCCACCTTGATTGGCGACGCCGTCACCGTGGGTCATAAAGCCATTCTTCATGCCTGCACCATCGGGGATCTATGTTTGATCGGCATGGGAGCGATTGTCATGGATCAAGCCGTCTTAAAGCCTGGGGTCATGGTCGGAGCCGGCGGTCTGGTGCCCCCAGGCAAGATTTTGGAAAGCGGTTTTCTGTACGTGGGCAGCCCCGTCAGGGCGCTACGCCCCCTCAGCGACAGGGAACAGGAATTCCTGTCTTACTCGGCTGAAAACTATGTGCGCCTCAAAGAGCGCCATCGCAACAGTTGATGTCAAAAAAAAGCGCCGCTTGGCGGCGCCGAGTGGCTAACTTGGGGATTTATTTCGGTGCGGGAACAATCCGCATATACGGCTTTGGAGCCTTCCAGCCATCGGGGAAGTTTTTCCGGGCTTCATCGTCAGACACTGCTGGAACGATGATGACATCCTCCCCCTGTCGCCAGTTCACCGGCGTGGCGACCTTGTGCTTAGCGGTCAACTGCACCGAATCCAGCACCCGCAGTACTTCGTCGAAGTTGCGCCCGGTACTCATGGGGTAGGACAGCAGCAGCTTGATTTTCTTGTCCGGGCCGATGACGAACACGGTGCGCACCGTGGCGTTGTCCGCCGGGGTCCGGCCCTCGGACGTGTCCCCGGCGTCGGCCGGCAGCATGTCGTAAAGCTTGGCAACCTTCAGGTCGGTATCGCCAATCATGGGGTAATTGGGGGCCATGCCCATGGTGTCTTCGATATCCTTGGCCCATTTCGAGTGGTTGACCACCGGATCGACGCTAAGCCCGATGACCTTGCAGTTGCGTTTGTCGAACTCAGGCTTAAGCTTGGCCATGTAGCCCAGTTCGGTGGTGCAGACTGGCGTGAAGTCCTTGGGATGGGAGAACAGGATCGCCCAACCGTCGCCAATCCAATCATGAAAGTGAATCTCGCCTGCTGTGGTCTCCGCCGTGAAATCGGGAGCGGTATCGCCAATTCGTAATGACATGATGGTTGCCTCTCGCTGTGGAGTTCAATGAGTATATCGCTTATGGATACCTTAAACGCTGGGTGGCTTCGCCGGTTGGGGTCTTGGGACCACTACACCTGGCCAGGGAGGCCCAGGCCAGCCGCTGTTATCCATTCAAGCCACTGGCTGGCGGCAGCCCTGGCCCTGCTGCTGAGCGGCTGCGGCGAACTGGCCTATTATGGCCAGGCGGTGTCTGGCCAGTGGCGGATGTTCAGCCTGCGCCAACCCGTGGAGGCGCTGCTGGCCGACCCCGCCACTCCAGCCCCGTTACGCCGACATTTGGAAACCGCCCGTTCCATCCGCCACTTCGCCAGCCAAGAATTGGGCCTGCCCGATAACGGCAGCTACCGGGATTATGCGGACCTAGGCCAACCCTTCGTGGTCTGGAACGTGTTCGCCGCCCCCGCGCTGTCCCTGGACCCCAAGCAGTGGTGTTTTCCGATCCTGGGCTGCGTGGTCTACCGAGGATACTTCCAGCACGACCAGGCCGCAGCCCTGGCTCGAAAACTGGGGGAACAGGGCTGGGACATTTATCTGGCCGGCGTCCCCGCCTACTCCACCCTGGGCTGGTTCGACGACCCCCTGCTCAATACCTTTATCCACTGGTCCCCGGGCCGACTGGCGGATCTGATTGTCCATGAACTGGCCCACCAGCGTCTGTATATCAGCGATGACACCTCATTTAATGAATCTTTCGCCACCGCTGTGGGGGAACTGGGCGCCTGGCGCTGGCTGGAGCGCCACGCCACCCCCCGGGATCGGGCGGACTATGCCCTGGAGCTGGACCGCCGCCAGGCCCTGCTAGACTTGGCGGCTGCGGCCCGGGAGGAACTGGCCACCCTGTACGCATCAAACCTGGACGCTGCCTCCAAACACCAGGGCAAGGCCCGCGTCCTGGAGGCACTTCGGGACCGCTATCTGACCCGCTGGGGAGGCGCGGGGGGCTTTGATGCCTGGTTCGAAGACCTGAACAACGCCAAGCTAGTGGCCCTGAGCGCGTATCACCAGTTCGCACCGGCTTTCAAGACCCTATTCCGGCAAGCGGAAGGTGACTTCACGGTATTCTACCGGCGGGCCGAGGCCCTGGGCGCCCTGCCCCGGGCCGAGCGTATGGCCCAACTGGAAGCGCTGCGGGACAGCGTCGTCGCCGCCGCCACAATCCGTACCGACAATCCCTTAAAGCATATCTCCCCGACCCCGGGCCGCCACTAAAAGTACCCTCAAGTCGGCGCGGCTATCGCCGATGCCGAAGAACGTGGATTTGAAACCGTCGGTCGCGGCCCGGAAAATCGAGTCCTCGCCGCTACGACGGAACAGCGCCAGCTTCCACAGCCAGGCATCCCGGGTGTATTGGAGATCTGGCCCAACCTGATAAATTGAAATCCTGGCCCTGCCGGGCGTCGGGCGCCGGGTCAGCGCCGCGCTCCCCGCCGGAACCGACTATAGGGCCCCCCCCGCCCACCTCCCCCCAGATGCCGGGGCATCACCGATTCCACCGAGTGGGGGGTGATCCCCAAAGCCGGCAAGGCGTTGGTGTGACAGACGCTGTCCACTTGCAAAGAGCGGTAATTGTCCATGGTGAAGGGCTGACCTGGGACATGCTGGAGGATTTGCCCCTGCAATCGGGCCAGGCTGTCCGGCAGGCCCACCACCAGCCGCTTGCGGCCAATCATCCGGGCCGTGTACTCCACCAGTTCCTTGAGGGTGTAGGTCTTGGGACCACACAACTCCAGGCGCTGGCCGAAAGTGGCTTCGTTTTCCAGAGACAGCTCGAAAGCGTCGGCCACATCGTCCACAAACACCGGCGAGAAGCGGGTATTGGGACAGGCCAAGGGCAACACCGGACTGAGCTTGAGCAGGCCGGCGAAGCGATTGAAGAAACTGTCGTCGGGACCAAAAATAATGGATGGCCGAAAACTGGTGACCCGCAGACCGTCGCGGGCTGCCTGGTGAACTGCGGCCTCCCCCTCCCCTTTGCTGCGCAGATACAGGCTGGGCGCGTCCACCGGGTCGGCGTCCAGGGCGCTCATTTGCAATAGCCGCTTGACTCCGGCCTGCTTGCAGGACAGGGCCACCCGGGCCGGCAGTTCGGCATGCACAGCCCGGAATGTGGCCTCGTCGCCGTTGAGGATGCCGATGAGATTAATCACCGCGTCCATACCGGCGAACTCCCGCTCCAGGACCGCAGCATCCCGAACATCGGCTTCCACCAGTTCCACGGTGGGCATCACCAGCAACTCCCGGTGCCGTTCCCGGTGGCGGGTCAGCACTTTGACCTTGCGGCCACTGTTGAACAGACGCCGCACCAGATGGCCGCCGACAAAGCCGGTCCCCCCCAGAACACAAATCGTTTGCACCTTCATGAATCGCCCTCATAGGGTTGAACAAGCCACGGCCACCGGGCGCCGCCATTGCCACCCGGCGGCGGGCCGATTAATGTAACAGCCCCTTACACCTGTTTCGGTGCCGAAATTTAGCATAGTTCCCCCGGCCGACACCCCGGCCGGTCGGCCTGCCCGGGAGAACCCCTTGAGCGCATTGCTACAGACTCTGTTGTTCTATATGGCCCTAGGGGCTTTCGCCGGCACCCTAGCCGGCCTGCTGGGGGTGGGCGGCGGTCTGATCATCGTGCCTTCGGTGGCCTGGGTGCTGCACCTCCAGGGGGTCAGCGATCAGGTCATCATGCATCTGGCCGTCGGGACTTCCCTGGCCACCATCGTCGTCACTTCTCTGTCCTCGGTGCGCGCCCATCATCGCCACGGAGCGGTATCGTGGCCGGTGTTCAAAAGCCTCACCCCGGGCATCGTGATCGGGGCGCTGGTCGGGGCCACGGTGGCCGACGCCCTGCCCAGCGACACCTTGCGTATCGTGTTCGGGGTGTTCGTGCTATCGGTGTCGGCGCAGATGATCTTTGCCGGTCCCCCCGCACCCCATCGAGGTCTACCCGGCACTCCGGGCATGCTGGGCGCCGGCGGGGTGATCGGCGCCCTATCGGCCATCGTCGGCATCGGTGGCGGTTCCCTGACCGTGCCCTTTCTCACCTGGTGCAACATCTCCATCCGTCACGCCGTGGCCACTTCGGCGGCCTGCGGCCTGCCCATCGCCGTGGCCGGGGCGGTGGGCTTTGTACTCAACGGTCTGGACAACCCCCAGTTGCCAGCCTGGTCCCTGGGCTATGTCTACGGCCCGGCGCTGCTGGGCATCGCCCTGGTCAGCATGCTGTTCGCGCCCCTGGGCGCGAAGCTGGCCCATACCCTGCCCACCGGCCTTTTGAAAAAAATCTTCGCGGGATTTCTGGCCATTGTCGGGGTCAAGATGCTCATGGGGTAAACCGCCCCGCTACCGGATAACCGCCATGCGCCCATCCCTATTGATCGCCGCCGCTGTGCTGACCGGCTGTGGCGCCCTACCCCCCGCAGCCGACCAAGGCAGCTTGCCTCACTGGAAAGTGTTGGGCCTGGGCAACCAGACCTGCCTGGATTTCCTGCGCCGACCCCGGCCCGATAGCCCAGGCGCCGATCCCTACGTCCAGTGGCTGCTGGGTTATATCACCTACCGCAACGCTGGCATCACCCCTATCGACGAGGTGCTGGGGGTAGCCGATCTCAACGATCCCCTGACCCGAGAACCCGTGGCCTGGCTGGAGGATTGGTGCCATGACCGCCTGGACAACCCCTTCCAGCAGGCGGCGGACGCGGTGCTGGCCAAGGCAATCCGGGAGATGCGCCAGCGCCGTATCCAGGAGAACCAAAAGGACCGCTCCGACGGTGTCGAGATCCCGGCCCCGGGTAACGGGACGCCTTGAAACCGGCCTGGCCAGGGATAGGAACGAAAAATTTTTCGTCCCCACCCCCGATTCGAAATTCGCGGAACGGTTTACAAAATACGCCCCGGCGCGGGAATATTCACACCCCCAGATATCGCGCCTTGAGCCTTGGATCGGCCGCCAGGGCTGCGGAGTCGCCCGTCCAGGCCACCCGGCCCTTCTCCATGATGTAGTGGCGGTCGGCCAGCCGGAGCAGGGCGTCCAGGTTCTTGTCGATCACCAGGATCGACTCTCCTTGGGCCTTGAGGGTGGCCAGCACTCGCCAGATTTCCTGGCGAATCAGGGGGGCCAGACCCTCGGTGGCCTCGTCCAGAATCAGCAGCCGGGGGTTGGTCATCAAAGCCCGGGCGATGGCCAGCATCTGCTGTTCGCCCCCGGAGAGTTGGTTGCCCCGGTGTCCCATGCGCTCCGCCAATCGTGGGAACAGACCATAGACCCGATCCAGGGTCCAGGGCCGAGGGGCGTGGAACCGGTCGGCGGCGGTGGCCAGCAGGTTCTCCCGCGTCGTCAGCCCGGCGAACACCTGTCGGCCCTCTGGCACCAGCCCCAGGCCCAACCGAGCGATGGTATGGGGGGGCAGACCCCGCAGTTCCTGGCCATTGAAGCGGATGGAACCGGCCCGGGCCGGGGTCAGGCCCATGATGGAGCGCACCGTGGTGGTCTTGCCCATGCCGTTGCGGCCTAGCAGGGTGACCACCTCCCCGGCGGCCATGGTCAGGTCCACCCCGAACAGCACCGGGCTGGGACCGTAGCGGGTCTCGACGCCGGACAGGGCCAGCATTAGCCCGCATCCCCCAGATAGGCCCGGCGCACATCAGGGTCTCGGCGGATCAACTGGGGGGGACCGCTGGCGATGGCCCGGCCGTAGGCCAGCACGGTAACGCGGTCGGCCAGGGCGAACACTGCGTCCATGTCGTGCTCCACCAGCAGCAGGGTCACCCGGCCCTTGAGGCGGGACAACAGTTCGGTCATGCGCCGGGCGCCGCCGGGACCGATCCCGGCCATGGGTTCGTCCAGCAGCAGCAGCTTGGGACGGCAGGCCAGGGCCAGGGCCACTTCCAGTTGCCGCTGTTCCCCGTGGCCCAGCTCCCCGGCCGACAGGGCCGCCTGGTCCGCCAGGCCCAGTTCCGCCAGCACCGCCCGGGCCGGTTCCCGCAAGCCGGGGTCGCGGCGGGCGGAACGCCAGAACCGGAAGCTGTGGCCGGCCTGGGCCTGCACCGCCAGGGCCACGTTGTCCTCGGCGGACAGGGAGGGAAATAGAGAAGTCATCTGAAAAGACCGCACCAGCCCCAGGGCCACTCGCCGCCGCGTCGGTAGCCGGGTCACGTCCCGCCCGGCGAAGCGGATGGTCCCGGCGTCTGGGCGCAGTTCCCCGGCGAGCTGAGCTATGGCGGTGGTCTTACCGGCGCCATTGGGACCGATCAGGGCATGGACTTCCCCGGCGTGCAGTTCCAGGTCCAGTCCGTCGGTGGCGGCCAGAGCGCCGAAGCGTTTGGTCAGCCCCTCCACGGACAGCAGCGGCTCAGCCATCCCGCCCCCTCGGACCGGCCAGCAGTCCGTATAGGCCATGGCGGGCAAACAACACCGCCAACACCAGCAGCGGCCCTAGCACCACCATCCAGTGTTCCGTATGGGCGGCCAGGGTTTCCTCTAGTAGCAGCAGGACCGCCGCCCCTAACACCGGGCCATAGAGGGTGCCCATACCCCCCAGCAACACCATCACCAGAATCTCCCCGGAGCGGGTCCAGTGGAGCATACCGGGGCTGACGAACTCGGCGTGGTTGGCGGCCAAGGCGCCGGCCAGCCCGGCGGCCATGCCAGCAATCACGAAGCAGGCGAGCTTGTAGCGGTAAGTGGCAAAGCCCACGGCTTGCATGCGCCGTTCGTTCTGCTTACAGCCCCGTATCACCATGCCGAAGCGGGAGTCCACCAGCCGCCGGGCCAGGATCAGAAAGGCCAGCAGCAGGACCAGGCACAGATAGTAAAAAGTGACGTCGTTTCCCAGGTCCAGGCCCGGTAGGTGATTGCGGTACCATAGGTTCATGCCGTCGGCGCCCCCGTAATCGGGCAGAGAGACGAAGCAGTAGAACAGCATCTGGGCGAAGGCCAGGGTGATCATGATGAAATGCATGCCGGTGGTGCGCAGGCTCAAGGCCCCCACCCCAGCCGCCAACAGTCCCGCCGCCGCCACTGCCCCAGGCCATGCCACCAGGGCCAGATCGCTGCCCGGCACCAGGCCGAACAACCGGCTGCCCTCGTCGGCGTGTTTGAATAAAATGGCCACGGCATAGGCTCCCAGCCCAAAAAAGGCCGCGTGACCGAGGCTGACCATGGCCCCATAGCCCAGGATCAGGTCTAGGCTGGCTGCGGCCAGGGCATAGATCAGCACCCGGCTGAACAGGCTGACCAGGTAGTCGTCCCCCAGCCCGGCGGCCAGGGGCGGCAGCAGGACCAGAAACGCCAGTCCGGCCCCCAGCACCAGGGGTTTGCGGATACGCTCAACCATGGGCAGGGAACAGCCCTCGGGGCCGCCACAGCAGAATCCCCACCATCACCAGATAAATGCTCATGGAAGCCAGGGAGGCGCCTACCCCGTCGGCTTGGGCCGGAGGCAGCACCGAGCGCAACAGGGTGGGCAGAAAGGCCCGGCCCAAGGTGTCGGTCAGGCCGATGAGCAGCGCCCCCACCAGCGCCCCGCGCACCGAGCCGATGCCCCCCACCACGATGACCACGAAGGTCAGGATCAGAATGTTCTCCCCCATGCCCGCCTCTACCGCCAGCAACGGCCCGGCCATGGCCCCCGCCAACCCCGCCAGGGCCGTGCCCAGACCGAACACCAGGGTATAGAGCAGGCGGATATTCACCCCCAGGGCGGCGATCATCTCCCGGTTCTCGGCTCCAGCCCGAATCCGCATGCCCAGCCGGGTGCGGGTGAACAGCAGCCACAACAGCAGGGCTACCCCCAGGCCCACGGCGATGACCGCTAGCCGGTAGGCGGGATAAGGCGCGCCGGGAAGGATTTCCACGGTGCCGGCCAGCCAGGTCGGCACGTCCATAAACAGGGGTTGGCGGCCCCAGATGATCCGCACCAGTTCATTGAAAAACAGGATCAGCCCGAAGGTGGCCAACACCTGATCCAGATGCTCCCGGGCATAAAGCCGACGCAGCACCACCCATTCCACCACCATCCCGGCCAGGGCAGCGACCGGCAGGGCGGCGACCAAGCCCCATAGAAAACTGCCACTGTGTAGGGTCACCGTGGCGGCGACGAAGGCGCCGATCATATAAAAAGACCCGTGAGCCAGGTTGATGAGGTTCATGATCCCGAACACCAGGGTCAGGCCCGAGGCCATCAGGAACAGCATCACCCCGAATTGCAGGCCATTGAGGAGTTGTTCGAGCAGGAGCATGGTCTGTGGTGGTGTTATTAAGTTGTCTGTTGAGTCAGGCCACGGGGGAATAGCCTTGCCTTGGACCGGATATATTGACAGGCTACCTTATCCACGACCACTCCGGCGGCGGGCTACACTAGAAAATCATGAAAATCTGGATTGATGCGGACGCTTGTCCCAATGTCATTAAGGACATCCTATTCCGGGCCGCCGTTAAGCGGCGGGTGGCGCTGATTCTGGTGGCCAATCAGCCCCTGAATGTGCCCCGCTCCCCCTTCATCAAGACCATCCGGGTAGCGGCCGGCTTCGACGTGGCGGACAACCATATCGCCCAGGAAGTTCAGCCGGGGGAACTGGTGGTCACCGCCGATATTCCCCTGGCGGCGGCGGTAATCCAAAAAGGCGCCCAGGCCCTCAACCCCCGGGGAGAACTGTACACCCAGGACACTATCCGGGAGCGCCTGTCCTTGCGCAACTTTATGGACGAACTGCGAAGCAGCGGCGTCAATACCGGCGGCCCGGCGGCTTTTAGCCCCGGCGACCGGCAGGCTTTCGCCAATCAACTGGATCGCTGGCTGGCCGGACGGGGCAAGCAGACGGCAACCCCATAATCGGTCCCATGCAATCCCGCCGACCGGTGGCTACACTGTGAAGGCAACCTAATCTCCCCAAATCTAGACAGGGCGACTCGTGAACCACCCTTAATTGTTCACAAACCGCTCCGGTCAAGAGAGGCAATCCGATGTATCAAAAAATCATGGTCCCTGTGGATCTCGCCCATGTGGAACGCCTCCATAAGGCGCTGACAACGGCGGCGGATCTGGCGAAACATTACCGAACGCCTGTTTGCTACGTGGGGGTGACAACCACCCTGCCCAGCGCCGCTGCCCACACCCCCGAGGAATTTGCCCACAAACTGAAACACTTCGGCCAGGCCCAGGCCGACAAGCACGGTTTTGAGGTCTCCACCATGACGCTCACCAGCCACGATCCGGCCGTGGATCTGGACGCTACCCTGATGGACGCCATCCAGGAATCGGGAGCGGACCTGGTGGTCATGGCCTCCCATGCGCCCGGCCTTGCCGACCATATCTTCGCTTCCAATGCCGGTTACCTGGCCTCCCATGCCAAGGTTTCGGTTCTCGTGGTCCGCTAGGGGCGCCCGCCCTAAGTCCTGTCATCGGCAGACGCAAGACCCCCAACACGAGAGATAACAGCTTATGTCCGATCATGCGCAAATCAGCCCGGAAGGACCCGCCAATCTGATCGAAACCGACCACGAAATCGGCCAGGATAATATCCAAGCCAGTATCGGCCCGTTCAGCCTCGACATTCATAACCCCGTGTTCTTGATCTCGGGACTCACCATCGTCGCTTTTGTGTTCTTCACCCTGGCTCTACAGGAACAGGCCGCCGCCTTTTTCGGCTGGCTGCGCCCGGCCCTGACCTCCACCTTCGATTGGTTTTTTCTAACTGCGGGCAATATTTTCGTGCTGCTATGCCTGTTTTTGATCGTCTCCCCCCTAGGCAAGGTCCGGCTCGGGGGGATGCACGCCACACCCGATTACAGCTACACCGGCTGGTTCGCCATGCTGTTCGCCGCCGGCATGGGTATCGGTTTGATGTTCTACGGGGTCTCGGAGCCTATTTCCCATTTTTCCGCCTCCGTGGCCGACACCGCCGGCAGCCCCGACAGTTGGGCGCCCCTGGCCGGCGCTCCGGGAGACAATGAAACCGCTCTGCGCCTGGGCATGGCGGCCACCATTTTCCATTGGGGTCTGCACCCCTGGGCTATTTATGCCGTCGTGGCCCTGGCCCTGGCTTTGTTCTCCTATAACAAGGGCCTGCCCCTGACGGTGCGGTCGATTTTTTATCCCATCTTCGGGGAGCGGATCTGGGGCTGGCCCGGCCATATCATCGACACCCTGGCGGTGTTCGCCACCTTGTTCGGCCTGGCCACGTCTTTGGGCTTCGGAGCGGAGCAGGCCAATGCCGGGCTGAATTTCCTGTTCGGCATCCCGGTAACGGAGGTCTCGAAAGTGGTGCTGATCACGGCCATCACCGCAGTGGCCCTAGGCTCGGTGGTGGCCGGCATGGATGCCGGGGTCAAGCGCCTGTCCGAGATCAATATGGTCCTGGCCTTGCTGTTGTTGCTGTTTGTCATCCTGGTGGGTCCCACCTTGTCCATTGTGTCCGGGTTTTTCCTCAATCTGGCGGCCTATGGCGAGTATCTGCCCGCCCTGTCTAACCCCTTCGGGCGGGATGACGCCAACTTCAGCCAGGGCTGGACCGCCTTTTATTGGGCCTGGTGGATTTCCTGGTCGCCTTTCGTGGGCATGTTCATTGCCCGGGTCAGTCGCGGGCGCACCGTGCGGGAGTTCATCATCTGCGTGCTGTTGATCCCCTCCCTGGTCTGTGTGCTCTGGATGACCGCCTTTGGGGGCACGGCCATCAGCCAGATAGTCAACGACGGCTACACGGGGGTGACGGAGGCGGTCCTGGAACTGAAGCTATTCGCCATGCTGTCCCAATTGCCCCTGACCCAGATCACCTCGTTTATCGGCATCGTGCTGGTGATTGTGTTCTTTGTCACCTCATCCGACTCCGGCTCCCTGGTGATCGACACCATCACCGCCGGCGGCAAGGTGGACGCCCCCCTGCCCCAGCGGGTGTTCTGGTGCATTTTCGAGGGCCTGGTGGCCATCGCCCTGCTGCTAGGGGGCGGCTTAGGCTCCCTCCAGGCCATGGCCGTGTCCACGGGCTTTCCCTTCACCATCATCTTACTCATGGCTTGTTACGCCATCATCAAAGGGCTGGCCAGCGAACCTCGCTGAGCGAAGCCCGCGCCCTATCTCCCCCTCGCCCGAGGGGGAGACGCTCTAAACCACACGGTTCAAGCGCTGGAAACCGGCCTCCAGGTCCGCCAGCAAATCGTCCACATCCTCCAGCCCCACATGCATGCGCAGGGTCGGCCCCCCCGGCGCCCAGGGGGTGACAGTGCGTATGTGTTCGGGCTGTACCGGGATCAACAGGCTTTCAAAGCCGCCCCAGCTCCAGCCCATGCCGAATAGCCCCATGCCCTCCAGCATGGCGGCCAGGGCCTCCCGAGACACCGGGTGCAGCACGAAACCGAACAGCCCGCAGGCGCCGCTGAAATCCCGCTTCCAGAGTTCATGCCCCCCATCCTCGGGCAGGGCCGGATGGATGACCCGTAATACCTCGGGCCGGTCTTGGAGCCAGCGGGCGATGGTCAGGGCGCCGCGCTGGTGGCGCTCCAGGCGCACCGCCAGGGTACGCAAGCCGCGCAGCACCAGATACACGTCGTCTGGCCCCACCCCGTTGCCCAGCCAGCGGGAAAAAGCCCGCACCCGCCCATAGACAGACTCGGCGCAGACCAGCGCCCCCAGCATCACATCGGCGTGGCCAGCGGGGTATTTGGTGCCGGCGTGGATGGCGATATCCACCCCATGCTCCAGGGGTTTGAAGTAGTAGCCCGCCGCCCAGGTGTTGTCCATCAGCACCCGCGCCCCGGCGGCCCGGGCGACGGCGGCGATGGCCGCCACATCCTGGACCTCGAAGGTCTGGGAGCCAGGGGATTCCAGAAACACCACCGCAGTCTCCGGGCGCAGCAGCCGGGTGATATCCGCGCCGATCAGGGGATCGTAATACTCGACGGTCACCCCATAGCGGCTCAGCACCTGGTCGCAAAACTCCCGGGTCGGCCCGTAGACGCTATCGGTCACCAGTATATGGTCCCCGGCTTGGGCGCAGGCGAACAGGGCCAAAGTCACGGCCCCTAGACCCGAAGGGGTAAGCACCGTGCCATAACCCCGTTCCAGGTCCGTGAACGCCTCCTCCAGGGCGAAGGTGGTGGGGGTGCCCCGCAGCCCGTAAGCCATTTTCACGGGCTTGAGACCCTCCAGGGTGTCCAGGTCCGGGAACAGTATGGTGGAGGCATGGTAGACCGGCGGGTTGACGGCGCCCTGGTGGGCGAAGGGGTCCAGGCCGGCGCGGGTGAGGCGGGTATCGTCTTTCATGGGGGGTCGCTTTGGTGTCGATGGCTAGGCGTCATTGGCCCGGACGGCGGGGCGGCGGCGCGTCCAGGCTCAGGTTCTCCGCCCCATGGTAGACCAAAAAATGTCGCCCCTTGGCCCGGCCGATCAGGGTCACCCCGGTGCGCCGCCCCATGTCCAGGCCCATTTGGGTGATCCCGGAGCGGGACAGCAGCAGGGGAATGCCCATTTGCGCCACCTTGATGACCATCTCCGAGGTCAGCCGCCCGGTGGTGTAGAACACCTTGTCGCCCCCTCCCTGGCCTTCCAGCCACATCAGCCCGGCGATGGCGTCCACGGCATTGTGGCGGCCCACGTCCTCCACGAAATGGAGAATTTCCGTATCCCCGCACAAAGCGCAGCCGTGTACGGCGCCGGCCTGCTTGTAGACCTGGTTATAGGCGCTGATAGCGCCCAACAGTTCATACAATCGCGACTGGCGGAAGTGGCGGCGGGGGATGCTCACCCGTTCCAGTTGGTCCATGAGATCCCCGTACACCGTGCCCTGGCCGCAGCCGGTGGTGACGGTGCGCTTGTCCAAGCGAGGGGAATCGCCCAGGTCGCCGGTGTGGCTGGTCACCACCACGGACTCCACATCCCAGTCCACCTGTACCGCAGCGATCCGGGCCAGATCGGTGACAAAGCCCTGATTACGTAGATAGCCCAAGGCCAGAGCCTCGGGGTGGGAACCCAGGGTCATCAGGGTGACGATCTCCCGCCGGTCCAGGTACAGGGTCAGGGGCCGCTCCCCGGCGATCGCCACTGTCTGCGACTCGCCGTACTCGTCCACGGCGGTGACGGTGTGGGTGGGGGACAGGCCCGCCGCAGTCATGGCGGGACGGTAGAGGGGTGGAGAACTGGAACGGGCCATCAGGTCTTGCGCGGTCGCGGGTTAATCACGCATCGCGCTTTTCGAGATTCAGCACGGTAAGGCAGAGTATCTCAAAGAGCATCTGGGCGCCGAGTTGCGCGGTATTGGTATTGGCGTCGTATTGGGGCGCAATCTCCACCACATCGCCGCCGATGATATTGAGGCCAGCCAGTCCGTGGAACAGCATCTGCACCTCCCTCGGCGTCAATCCGCCCACCTCCGGCGTTCCGGTACCCGGCGCGAAGGCGGGGTCGATACCGTCCACGTCAAAGGACACATAGGTCGGCCCCTCCCCGACGACCGTTCGGGCCCTTGCGATGACCTCATCGACGCCCATGCGGTGGAACTCCTCGGCGTGGATCACCGTCATCCCCGCTTCGTAGGAGAACTCCCAGACGAACTCCGAGGAGCCGCGGATGCCGATCTGGATCGTCCGCTCCGGGTCCAGAACGCCGTCGAGCACCGCATGGCGAAACGGACCTCCATGGTTGAACTTCGACCCGTCATACTCACCGGCCGTATCGCAGTGGGCGTCGATGTGAATAAGGCCCACGGGCGCGGCGTGGCCCAAAGCTTTCAGTATGGGATGGGTGACCGAGTGATCGCCCCCCACGCTCACCGGGGATACCCCCGCATCGACGATCAGGCGAAAGAAGTTCTCGATGTCCTCGATGGCTTCGGTGAGATTGTAGCGTCCGCGAAACGGCACGTCCCCCACGTCCCCCACCCGCCATTGGGCGGTGGGGGCGATGCCATGCACATGATGATATGGACCGATGCGCTCGATGGCCCGCACCGCCCGTGGTCCGAATCGCGCGCCGCTTCGATTCGTCACTCCGAGGTCCATGGGGACACCGACCAAGGCAACCCGCAGATCTCCGAAATCCGGCTTCTCCGTGTCGATCTCCCGATACGGGGCGTCCAGCAGGGTCGGAATGCCCGAGTAAGGGATCGCTCGGCGTCCCGGATTCTTAAAGACGTGCCGCGCCACCTCGGCGAGCTTCGGATCGTGGATGTCTCCGCCTTTGGCATTTTGGTACCGCGCCCGGAGCGCAGCGAGCTTTTCTTGCGAAATCATGTTGCTCTCCTCTGTGTCCCGTTGACGAATGCTGAATCTTGGTCCGTGGCGCGCTTGCGCCCGGCCCCGCACAGATGAGCGTGCAAGCGCGGCCGGTGGTGAGCGTCGATAGCACAAGGATAGGCCATCCCGTGGCCACTTGACGCTGGGTCGGATGCTCCATCCCAAAGCGAGTGCGGGACGCCGACATTGGGCGCTTGTGCGTTGGTTGTGGTTTCGGAGGCTGAAAAAATCGCGGCTGGAGCGCGTTCAGAGCCCATAGGGACTCTAGCCGCTCGTCAAGGCCCCGCGACCGGCTACCCGTAATTTGTTTGTAGGCCACACGCACGTTCCGATTTCCTAACCTATATTGTCATATAGGGCGCCTGACCTAGAGGGAAGATCACAAACCTTTAGGCAGGATTTTTAAATTTTAAGGGGGAAACCTCATGAAAAGACGTCAGTTTCTTGGAACCGCCCTCACGGGCGCCGGAGCGGCTGCGGCCATGGGTGTGTCGTCTCAGGCTTTCGGGCAAAGCAAAATCCGCCTGCGGATGCAGACCTACTGGGGCAAAGAGGCCGACGCGATCTTCGATACGTTTACCGACAATCTGAAAACCGCTACCGACGGCATCATCCGCGTCCAGCGCTTCACCGGCGGCTCTATCGTGCCGGACGCCGAGATGATGAAAGCCGTATCTGCGGGAACCCTGGACATGTGCGAAGGCTACGGCGGCTACTGGCCGGGCGCTGTGGATATTGCGGCGATCGAATCCGGCCTGCCCGGCTCATGGACTTCTTATGACGAGGCCCGCTACATCTTCGATACCAAGGGCCTCCGGGACCTGGTGCGGGAAGCCTACGCAGAGCAGAACGTCCACTATTTCGGCCCGGTTTTCGGCGGCAGCTACGACCTTCTCACCAAAGAACCGGTCAAAACCCTCGACGACCTTAAGACGATGAAGATTCGGGCCACGCCCTCGGTGGCGGCCATCCTGCAAAAGCTCGACATTCCCACCGTGTTCATGCCCGGCTCCGAACTCTATGTGGGCCTTGGCACGGGCGCCATCGACGGCGTCATCTATGGCGGACCGAGCGAGTACAAGCAGCTCAAGCTTTACGAGGCGGCCAAATACTACACCTACCTGAATCTGGTCGATCCGGGCTATACCGACGATGTCTTGATGAACCTGGACAAATGGAACTCGCTCTCCGACGCCCAGAAAAAAATCATGGAGATGGCCTACGAGACCCATGCCTCCAATCTTCACAATTGGATCGTATCCGATAACCTGAAGGCGGCCTCTGAGGGCATCATGGAGTTCTCCAGGCTCCCGGCGGAGGATACCGCCGCATTGGTGGCGGCCGCCCAGGCCGTGTGGGACGAGGAGGCGGCCAAATCCGAGCGGGCGGCAAAGGCCATTGAGATACTGCGCTCCACCGCCAAGGCGGCTGGCCGGCTCTGATGTCGATACTGAGTCGCCTACTGGCCCTGCAGGACGCCATATCCGATTTCGTCGGCAGGGCCGTATCCTGGCTGTGCCTGGTCATGATCGGCGTCCTGCTATACGAAATCACTGCGCGGTATCTGCTGGACAGCCCCACAGAATGGGCCCACGAAAGCACCACGATGCTATACGGCACGTTTTGCATCATGGCCGGCGTCTACACCCATCTGCACAACGGCCATGTGCGCAGTGAGGTGGTCTATCAACTGTTCCCGCCGCGCGGGCGGGCTTTTCTCGACGTCATCACCGGCTTGCTGGGCCTGGTCATCTTCGGCGTGTTCTTTTTCGTGGCCCTCGAATTCGCCATCGAGTCCTGGCAAATCGGTGAACGCTCCTCAAAGAGCACCTGGGCGCCCCCGATCTATCCGTTCAAGAGCGTACTGCCCATCGCGGCCTTGCTGATCTGGCTACAGAGCCTGGCGCACCTCATTCGCGACATCGCGGTGGCCTTCAACATCATGCCCGAGATTCAGAGGCAGGGTTTGGAGCATCGCGAGCTGCAGATGGCGCACATCCAGGACGACCATTTGCCGTACGTCCCGAAGGATCATGTGCTGTTGCACGAAACAGATGGCAAAGACAAACCCTAAGCGGCGATGGCCCTCGGACCGTTGCATCAAAAAATGGGAACAATATGTTAGACCTTGATCCTGGCCTCGTAACACTTGGCATGTTCGGCTCGATGCTGTTCCTGCTGGCGCTGGGCGCGCCGTTGACCTGGGCGCTGCTCACGGTCGGCACCGTGTTCGCTTATTTCCTCTGGGGCGCGGGCGGGCTTGAGTTGCTGGCCATCAGCTCCTTCGCGTCCATGGACAACTTCCTGCTGGTCGCCGTGCCCATGTTTATCTTCATGGGCCTGATGCTGGAGAAATCCGGCATCACCGATGCGCTTTTTAGCATGATCAGCACGATCTTCAGCGGCGTCCCCGGCGGCCTGGGGGTGGGCACGGTGATTATCTGCGCGTTGATCGCCGCCATGGCCGGGGTCTCCGGCGCCGCCACCGTCAGTCTCGGCATCATCGCCCTGCCGGCGATGATGAAACGCGGCTACGACAAAAAACTGGCCACCGGCACGATCATGGCGGGGGGCGCGCTCGGCTTCCTGATTCCACCTAGCGTGTTGATGATTCTGTACGCCTATCTCGCTAAGGAGTCGGTGGGCGCCCTGTTCGCGGCGGGCCTGATTCCGGGGCTGATGCTGGCCGGGATCTACATGGTGTACGTGATGACCATGAGCATGATCAAGCCGTCCCTGGCGCCGCCGGTTCCCAAGGAAGAGCGGGCTAATCTGGTGGGCAAGCTGGTGTCCCTGAAGGCGCTGATCCTGCCGGGCCTGCTGATCGGAACGGTGCTGAGCTTCATCGTTTTCGGCGTGACCACGCCCTCTGAAGCCTCGGCCGTGGGCGCGGCGGGCGCGATCATCGCGGCTGCCATCTACCGCACCCTGTCCTTCGGCATGGTGAAGATCGTGCTGTTCGAGACCACCAAGCTGATGGGCATGCTGATCTGGATCACCCTGGCGGCGGTATTCTTCAGCAAGGTCTATCTCGGCCTCGGCGCTGGTTTTATCCTCGAAGAGTTTATCGAGGACAATCAGTTGGCGCCCTACATGGTCATCGTCACCATGCTGGTGATCTACTTCCTGCTGGGTATGTTCCTCGACGATTTCGCCATCGTCTTTATCACCGTGCCGCTGTTCGTGCCCATCGTCGAATCCCTGGGTTTCGATCCGGTCTGGTTCGCGATCCTGTTTATCGTCAGCATGCAGACCGCCTACATCACGCCGCCCTTCGGCTACAACCTGTTCTACATGCGAGCGGTGGCGCCACCGGACATCACCATCAACCACCTTTATAAGGCGGCCATCCCGTTCATCTTACTCCAGATCTTCGGCCTGACCCTACTGGTGATCTTCCCGGAAATTACCCTTTGGCTGCCCAGGCTGTTGTTCGGCTACTAATTCCAGGGCGCTACGGTGTGCGTGCCGCACGGCAACGAAAGCAACCTATCATCACACGGCTGAAGGCCGTGCGTTTTACAGATTGAGAACAGGGGACTTCAGATGGAAAAAGGCCAGACCGCAGCGATCGAATCCCTGAGCGAAAAACGCGCCCTGGTGCGCAGCGGCTACAGTGCCGACGAAGCTGAGGTGCTGCGCGGCCTGGTCCAGCGGATCAAGCTGAGTCAAGAGGAGCGCGCCCGGGTCGCCGAAAAAGGCGCCCACATCGTGGAGCGGGTGCGCGCCGAGACCTCGCCCACGATGATGGAGGCGTTTTTGTCTCAATATGGGCTATCCACCGCCGAAGGCGTCGGCTTGATGTGCCTCGCCGAGGCGCTACTGCGGGTGCCGGACGCCGAGAGCATCGACGATCTGATCTACGACAAGATCGAGCCTTCCGACTGGGGCGCGCATCTCGGCAAATCGTCCTCGTCCCTGGTCAATGCCTCGACCTGGGCGCTGATGCTGACCGGCAAAGTGCTGGACGACGATCCGGGGCGGCCCGCCCGGGCGCTGCGCGGCCTGGTGCGGCGGATGGGTGAACCGCTGGTGCGCACAGCGGTGGCCCAGTCCATGAAGATCCTCGCCCGCCAGTTCGTGCTCGGCGAGACCATCGACACGGCCATGAAAAACGCCCGCGAGTGGGAGGACAACGGCTACACCTATTCCTATGACATGCTGGGCGAGGCGGCGCGCACGGAAGCCGACGCGGTGCGCTACACCGCCGCCTACGCCAAAGCGATCACGGCCATCGCCAGGGCGGCCAAGGGCGACGTCCGCTCCAGCGCTGGCATCTCGGTGAAGCTCTCGGCGCTGCATCCCCGCTATGAATACAGCCACCGCAAGACGGTGATGGACGAACTGGCGCCCCGGGCGCGTGACCTGGTAAGGCAGGCCGCCAAGGCCCGGATCGGCTTCAACATCGACGCCGAGGAACAGGACCGGCTGGATATTTCCCTGGACGTGATCGAGGCCCTGCTGGCGGACCCCGAGCTGGCCGGCTGGGACGGTTTCGGCGTCGTCGTACAGGCTTACGGGCGGCGGGCGGCGCCGGTGATCGAGACCCTCTACGACCTGGCCGAACGGTTCGACCGCCGGATCATGGTGCGCCTGGTCAAGGGGGCTTACTGGGACACCGAGATCAAGCTGGCCCAGGAATTGGGCGTGGAACGTTTCCCGGTCTATACCCGCAAGGTGAACACCGACGTGAGCTATATGGCCTGCGCCCAGATGCTGATGGACCGGCGCGATCGCATCTATCCGCAGTTTGCGACCCACAATGCCCACACCTGCTCCATGGTGTTGGCGATCGCTGGCGAGGACAAGAGCGGCTTCGAGTTCCAACGCCTGCATGGCATGGGCGAATCGCTGCACGAGATGATCAAAAAGACCGAGGGCACGCGCTGTCGCATTTACGCCCCCGTCGGCGCCCATCGCGACCTGCTGGCCTATCTGGTGCGCCGACTTCTTGAGAACGGCGCCAACAGTTCCTTCGTCAACCAGGTGGTCGATAAGTCCATCCCCGCCAGCGAGGTGTGCCGCGACCCCCTGGCCGAGTTCGAGGCCCTCGGCGACGCCATCCCCAATGCCTCGATTCGGCTGCCTGGGGAGCTTTTCGCGCCAGAACGGAAAAATTCCCGGGGCTTCAGGATCAACGAGCCAGCCTCGATTCTGCCGTTGCTGAAGGCCCGCGAAAAATTCGCCCACAAGACCTGGACCGCCGGGCCGATGCTGGCCGACTCCCCGGCGCCCAAGGGTCCGGCCCGGGACGCGGTCTCGCCAGCCGATACCCAGCGCGTCGTCGGTCAGGTACACGACACCACCCCCGAGGAGGTCGCCGCCGCCCTAGATGGGGCCGAGGCCGGATTCCAGGCGTGGTCGGCGCGCCCGGCGTCCGAACGGGCGGCGGTGTTGCGCAAGACCGCAGATTTATATGAGGACAACGTGGCGGAACTGTGCGCCCTGGCCACCCGCGAGGCCGGCAAGATGCTCATGGACGGCATCGCCGAGGTGCGCGAGGCGGTGGATTTCCTGCGTTACTACGCCGATGAGGCCGAGCGCCTGGAAGACGAACAACCCGGTGAGCCTTGCGGCATCTTTGTCTGCATCAGCCCATGGAATTTTCCTCTGGCGATTTTCACCGGACAAATCAGCGCGGCCCTGGCCGCAGGCAACGGGGTGCTGGCGAAACCCGCCGAGCAAACACCCCTGATCGCCGCCCGCGCGGTGGCGCTGATGCGTGAGGCCGGTCTGCCCGAGGCGGCGCTGCAACTGCTGCCCGGCGACGGGCCGACGGTGGGCGGGCCCCTGACCAGCGATCCGCGTATCGCCGGGGTTTGCTTCACCGGCTCCACCGAGGTGGCGCAAATCATCCACCGGGCGCTGGCCGCCAATGCCAAGCCCGATGCGGTGCTGATCGCCGAGACCGGCGGGCTGAACGCCATGATGGTGGACAGCACCGCCCTGACCGAGCAGGCGGTGCGCGACATCCTTATTTCCTCCTTCCAGTCGGCGGGGCAACGCTGCTCGGCGCTGCGGATGCTCTATGTACAGGAAGAAGCGCGCGACCGGCTCTTGGAGATGCTGTTCGGCGCCATGGATGCCCTCAGCATCGGCGACCCCTGGCGCACGGATGTGGACGTCTCGCCGGTGATCGACGCCGAAGCCCAGGACAGCATCGCGTCTTACGTCGCCGCCCATGAGCAGGCGGGCCGGGTGCTGAAGAAGCTACCGGCGCCCACGACCGGCACTTACGTCTCGCCGACGGTGGTCAAGGTGGGCGGCATCGAGGATCTGGAGCGGGAGATTTTCGGTCCGGTGCTGCATGTGGCCACCTTCAAGGCGCGGGACATCGACACGGTGGTCGATAACATCAACGCCCGGGGCTACGGCCTGACCTTCGGCCTGCACACGCGGATCGACGACCGGGTGCAGCAAATCGTCGAGCGCATCCATGCAGGCAACATCTACGTCAACCGCAATCAGATCGGCGCTATCGTCGGCTCCCAGCCCTTCGGTGGCGAGGGACTGTCCGGCACCGGTCCGAAGGCTGGCGGGCCGCTGTATCTGACCCGGTTCCGGCGCACCGCCAAGATTCAAAGCTACTCCGCGCCCAAGGCCGGGACGGCGCCGACACAAATGCTCAAGACGGCAATCGAAGGACTCGACGCGCGCCACTGGACCGCGCGGCCGGACCGGGTCGCGGTGCTACGCAAGGCGCTCACCGGCAAGACCGGGATGGTGCGCAAGGCCCTGGCCGAGACGGCGGCCTTCGATATGACGGCGCAGACTTTGCCCGGCCCCACCGGCGAAAGCAATCGGCTCGGCTTCTACCCCAAGGGACTGGTCCTGTGCCTCGGACCGACTGCGGAGATAGCCCTGGTTCAGGCGGTGCAGGCTCTCGGCGCCGGTTGCCCGGTGGTCATCGCGGCGCCGGGGGCGGAGGCGGCGGCGAAGCCACTCATGGACGCGGGTGCGCCGGTGGCGGCCTTGGACGGAACGGTGAATCCAGAAGACCTGACGACACTCCCGGGCATCCACAGCGTCGCGGCGGCGGGGGCCTCGGACTGGACACGGACCCTGCGCGTCGCCCTCGCCGCGCGGCCCGGTCCGATCGTCCAGTTGGAAACCCAGGTGATCGCCCCGAGCCGGTATGTGGCGGAACGGCATATCTGCATCGACACCACCGCAGCCGGCGGCAACGCCAGCCTGCTCGCCGCCTCGGAGTAAACACGCCAGGCAGGCCGCGCGGGTTCTGGCTCGATGCTCGCTAGGCCGACGTCCGGCTGGGGCGGCCCATCAAGACTGGACCGCCCCCGGCCGGTGGGCGGTTTAGTTGTGCGGCGCGCCTCAAACCCCGATTAGGGCCACCGCCAGGGGCACGGGAGAAACCGCCACCGCCACCGCCAGCAGAAACGCCGGAAAGTAAAACAGTCGGCTCATGCCGGCCATCAGGGCGATGCCCCCGCCGCCCCCGATCAAGGCATTGCCTGGTATATTGAAGCCCACCATCAGGGCCAAATACCGATACCGGATCAAGGTTGGCGTCCAGCGGTTGGGCGCCCCTTCCAGCAGCATCCGAAGGCGCTGCTCCAGGGGTCGATGGGCCATCCGCTCTAGAGTCCGGCTGAACCGGGCTAGCCCCAACCGGCCCAGGGAGCGGATCAGCGTCTGCTCGGGAATACGGGCGCCCACTAGAAAGCTGATGCACAGCCCGGCCACGGTACACAGATACACCAGGGGTGCAATTTCAGCGCCGAACATGGCCAACAAAACCAGGCCAATTTCCACACCGGGGATAAAAGGACAGGCTAACAGCAGGGCGTAGGCCACCGCAGCGGCCATTATGGCTCCATGGACCATAGACGCGTTGCGGGGCGTCGCTTCGAACTGGATTTGGCCGACAATCCATTCGCTCAGCACATGGCCAACAACGATCAGCAACACCAACAACAGCAGTTTGACGACCAGCCCCCCATGCCGCCGAACAAACTTCAGCATGGGGGTAGGACGGGACAGGATGGGCTGGGGGGATCAAACCGGCCGGGACATTCCACCCCCCTACCCCGCCCCGATCCGCACCGCGCAATATTTGAATTCTGGAATCTTGCCGTAGGGGTCCAGGGCCTCGTTGGTGAGCAGATTGGCCGCCGCCTCGTGATAGCAGAAAGGAATGAACACCTCCCCCTGTTGCAGGCCGTCGTCCAGGCGGGCGTGGGCGGTGATCCGGCCACGGCGGGATTCCACGGTGATTCGATCCCCCGGCTTTAGGCCCAGAGGGGCGGCGTCGTCGGGGTGGACGCTGACCACCGGCGCCGGTTCGAGGGTATCCAGCACCGAGGCGCGGCGGGTCATGGCCCCGGTGTGCCAATGCTCCAACTGGCGGCCAGTGATGAGTACAAAAGGATACGCCTGGTCCGGCTGTTCGTCGGCGGGGATCAGCCGGGCGGGCACGAAGCGGCCCTTGCCCGATGCCGTCGGGAAGCCATCGGTGAAGATCACCGGCTGCCCCGGGTCGCCTTCATGGGGGCAGGGATAAGTCACCGAACCCTCCCGGTTCAGGCGCTCCCAGGTGATGCCAGCGATGCTGGGCATGGCCTGGCGCATCTCGTTGAACACCTGCTCCACGCCCTGATATTGCCAGTCTAAGCCCAGGCGTCGGGCCATATCTATGATGATCCCCAGGTCTTGGCGGGTCTGGCCGGGCAGCTCCAGGGCCTGGCGGCCTAGCTGCACCCGGCGGTCGGTGTTGGTAAAGGTGCCGGTCTTTTCGGGAAACGCCGAAGCGGGCAGCACCACATCGGCCAGCCAGGCCGTCTCGGTCAGGAAAATATCCTGCACCACCAGATGCTCCAAAGCGGCGATGGCCTCCCGAGCGTGGTGCAGATTGGGGTCGGACATGGCCGGGTTCTCCCCCATGATGTACATGCCCTTGACCTGCCCGGCCAGGATAGCGTGGACGATCTCCACCACGGTCAGTCCCGGTTTGGGGTCCAGGGCCGCGCCCCAGAGCCGTTCGAAGCGCTCCCGGGCTTGGGCGTTGTCCACCCGTTGGTAGTCCGGGAACACCATGGGAATCAGCCCAGCGTCGCTGGCCCCCTGAACGTTGTTCTGGCCACGCAGGGGGTGCAGACCGGTGCCGGGCCGGCCCACCTGGCCGGTCATCAGGGCCAAGGCGATCAAGCAGCGGGCGTTGTCGGTGCCGTGGATATGCTGGGAAATACCCATGCCCCAGAAAATCATGGACCCCTTGGCTTGGGCGTAAACCCGGGCCACCTCCCGCAAGGTGGCCGCCGGGATGCCGCATACCGGCGCCATGGACTCGGGGCTGAAATCCTTGACGTTGTCCCGCAGCGTCTCGAAGTCCTCGGTGCGCTCCCGGATGAAGGTCTCGTCGGTCAAGCCCTCCTCGATGATGACATGCATCAGGGCGTTGAGCATGGCCACGTCCGAGTCGGGCTTGAAGTGTAGAAAATAGCGGGCGTGGCGGGCCAAGTCGGTGCGCCGGGGGTCCATGACGATCAGGGTCTTGCCAGCCTTGACGGCGTTTTTCATGAAGGTGGCCGCCACCGGATGATTGCCGGTGGGGTTGGCGCCGATGACCACGATCACCTCCGCCTCGGCCACGTCCTCCACCGGGTTGGACACCGCCCCGGAGCCGATGCCCTCCAGCAGGGCCGCCACGCTGGAGGCGTGGCACAACCGGGTGCAGTGGTCCACGTTATTGGAGCCGAAACCGGTACGCACCAGTTTCTGGAACAGATAGGCTTCCTCGTTGGAGCCTTTGGCGGAGCCGAAACCGGCCAGGGCGGCGCCCCCCGAGCGGTCGCGGATGGCCTGGAGGCCCCCTGCGGCCCGGGCCATGGCTTCCTCCCAGTCAGCCGCCCGGAACACCGCCCGCCAGTCGTCGGGGCGGGCGGTATCGGTCGGGTCCTTGGCCACCCCGTCCTTGCGGATCAGGGGCCGGGTCAGGCGTTGGGGGTGGCTTACGTAATCGAAGCCGTAGCGGCCCTTGACGCATAAGCGGCCATGGTTGGCGGGGCCGTCCCGGCCCTGGACCTGGAGAATTTTATTGTCCTTGATGTGGTAGCTCAGCAAACAACCCACCCCGCAATAGGGGCAGGCGGAATCCACGATCTTGTCCGGCTCCACCAGGCCCACGCCCCCGGCGGGCATCAGCGCCCCAGTGGGGCAAGCCTGCACACACTCCCCGCAGGCCACGCAAGAACTCTGGCCCATGGGGTCGCCTAGATCAAAGACAATCTGTGCTTGAGCGCCCCGGAAGGCATAGCCGATCACATCGTTGACTTGTTCTTCCCGGCAGGCCCGCACACAGCGGGTACACTGGATGCAGGCGTCTAGATTGACGGCCATGGCCGGATGGGACAGATCGACGGCGGGCTGCTCCCGGGACGGAAAACGGGGCTTGCCCACCTCCAGCTTGCTGGCCCACCGGTCCAGTTCGGAGTGCCGGGTATAGGGGGTCTCCACCACATCCGCTAGCAGCAACTCCAGAACCATTTTCTGGGCGCTCAAGGCCCGCTCGCTCCGGGCCTTGACTTCCATGCCGGGACGGGGGGCGCGACAGCAGGCGGGCGCCAAAGCCCGCTCCCCGTCGATCTCCACCACACAGGCCCGGCAGTTGCCGTCGGCCCGCATTCCCGGCTTGTAGCAGAGATGGGGAATCTCCACCCCGTGGCGGCGGGCGGCCTCCAGCAGGGTCTCCCCGGGCCGGGCCTCCATGTTCTGGCCGTCCAGGGTGAAGGGCACGGGTTGGGAAATGGCGTTCATCACGGCGGCCATCAGGACAGTTCCTCCGGGAAATACTTGAGCACGCAGAGCAGGGGGTTGGGAGCGGCTTGGCCCAGGCCGCAGATGGAGGCGTCCAGCAGGGTCCGTGACAGCTCCGTGAGCAGGGGCTGGTCCCAGTGGGGCTGTTCCATCAGGGCCACGGCCTTGGCCGTGCCTACCCGGCAGGGGGTGCATTTGCCACAGGATTCGTGCTTGAAAAAGCGCATGGCGTTGAGGGCGGCGTCTTTGGCCTTGTCGTGGTCCGAAAGCACGATGATGGCCGCCGAGCCGATAAAACAGCCATGGGGCTGGAGGGTGTCGAAGTCCAGGGGAATATCCCCCAGGGCGACCGGCAGGATGCCCCCGGAAGCCCCGCCCGGAAAGTACCCATAGAAGACATGGCCATCCAACATGCCGCCGCAGTACTCGTGGATCAGTTCGCGCAGGGTGATCCCCGCCGGGGCCAGATGCACCCCGGGGTTTTTGACCCGGCCACTCACCGAAAAGGAGCGCAGACCCTTGCGGCCATGGCGACCCTGGGCGGCGAACCAAGCGCCGCCCCGTTCCAGTATCTCCCGCACCCAGTGCAGGGTCTCGAAGTTATGGACCAGGGTGGGCCGATCGAACAACCCCACCTCGGCCACATAGGGGGGGCGCAGCCGGGGCATGCCGCGCTTGCCCTCCATGGACTCGATCATGGCCGACTCCTCGCCGCAGATATAGGCTCCGGCGCCCCGGCGCAAGGCAATCTCCGGCAGCGGCCCCGGAGGATCGGCCCGCAGCCGGGCCAGTTCCTGTTCCACCATGGCCCGGCAGGCCGGGTACTCATCGCGCAAATAGATATAGATGGCGTCAATACCCACCGCCCAGGCGGCGATCAACATGCCTTCCATGAAGCGGTGGGGGTCTCGCTCCAGGTAATGCCGGTCCTTGAAGGTGCCTGGCTCCCCCTCGTCGATATTGATGGCCAGCAGCCGGGGCGCTGGCTGGGCAGCCACCAGCCGCCATTTGCGCCCGGCAGGGAAACCAGCGCCCCCCAGACCCCGCAGACCGGCATCGTCCAGGGCGGAGCAAACCGCCTCCCGATCCCGGCGGCCTTCCAAACAATCCTGGTATAGCCGATAACCACCCCCGGCCCGGTAGCGGTCATAGTCTGGATAAGCGAGCGGTTCCGGGCCCACCCGACCGGTCTCCACGGCCTCCCGGACCAACGCCGACGTGGCATGACCGATGGGGTTTTGGCCCACCACCGCCACCGGGGCGCTGTCACAGCGGCCCACGCAAGGCACCGGCCGCACCCGCACCCCCTCCCCCAAGGCTTCTTGCAGTTCGGCGATCAACTCCCTGGCCCCGAACAATTCGCAGCTCACCGAATCGCAGACCCCCACGGTCAGGGCCGGGGGCGGGGTCTGGCCCGCTTTGATCACGTCGAAGTGATGATAAAACGTGGCCACCTCGTAGACTTCCGCAGGGGCCAGCTTCAGCTCGGCGGCCAGGGCCACCAGATGGGCAGCGCCCATATGGCCGTAGCGGTCCTGGAGTTTGTGGAGATATTCCAGCAGCAAATCCCGGCGGCGGGGTTCTTTCCCCAACAGGTCGCGCACCTCGGCCAGGGCCTGAGGGTCCACGGCCCGGCCCTTGGGACGGCCACGCACGCGCTTGAGCGGCTGGGGGATGGTTTGGTCATGGTCTGGCATGGGGCTACCCTGTCATCTGCTTTGCAACACAGGCATCATCTTTAAAATATAGACCCCGACCGGTGGGGCCGCGCAGTCCGGGGCTGACGCTTGTTCTGGGCTGTTCCCAGGGTCGTGGCCGGATTCAGGTCGCTGCCTGGACGCGCCCCTGGTCCCGCCCCGGATACCAGGGCACCCGATCCTCCAGCACCCCGGACGCCTGGATGATTTCCGCCACCGCCTCCTCCTGGCGGTAGGCCATCATATGCACCCCGCTCACCCCCTCGATCTCCCGCAGTTGCTGGACCAGTTCCACACACAAAGCCCGGCCCTCCTGGCGGGGCTTGGCGGCCCCCTTGAGACGTTGGATCACGCTGTCTGGAATATGCACCCCAGGCACGAACTCCCGCATCCATAGGGCGGCCTTGGCGGAGGCCAGGGGACCTACTCCGGCCAGAATAAAGACCTTGTCCAGCAGACCCAAATCTCTAACCCGGGCCATGTAGTCCCTGAACCGGGGCAAATCGAAGCAATACTGGGTCTGGATGAACTGGGCGCCGGCGGCCACTTTCTTGGCCAGTCGCAAGGGCCGATAGTCGTAAGGGGGGGCGAAGGGATTGGCCGCCGCTCCCAGAAACAGCCGTGGCGACACGGTAATGGGTCGGCCGCTCTGAAAGCGGTGTTCATCGCGCATGTCCCGGACCAGTTCCAGCAGGGACATACAGTCCAGGTCGAACACCGGCTTGGCCTGGGGATGATCCCCCACCTGGACCCCGTCCCCGGTGAGGCAGAGGATATTGCAAGACCCCATGGCCGCAGCGCCCAGCACGTCCCCCTGAATGGCGATGCGGTTGCGGTCCCGGCAGGAAATCTGGGTCACCACCGCGTAGCCGATCCGGGTCAGCAGGGAACAGACGGCGATGCTGGACATATGGCAGTTGGCCCCGGAGCCATCGGTGGCGTTCATGGCGTCCACCACCCCGTCAAAGACCCTGGCCCGCCGGTAGACCTCCTCGGGGTCGGCGGAGTCCGGGGGGGATAATTCAGCCGTTACCGCAAACCGGCCCGTTCGCAGCACCCGCTCCAGGCGGCCCGGGGAGCTGTGGCCAGGAAGGATGGGCAGGGAATAGCCGGGTACCGGCTCATCGTCGAAGATCATGGCTGCTGGCCGTTGGTTTTCTCACGGACCACCCGCAGCCAGGAGGAACTGCCCCGCAGCCGGAAATCCACCGCCGGTTGTACCTGGCCCATGGCCGCGCCGTTGCGCATCCGCCCACTGCCCTCCCAGGCTTCCACCCATACGCAGCGCATCTCCGGCTTGACCTCGCAGTTGCCGTCGGGGCGAACCCCGCCGCAAGGCCCGTTACGGAGATTTTTGGGACAGTTCATGGGACAGGCCATGCCGGTGGAACTCAGCACGCACTGGCCGCACATCCGGCAGTCGAACAACAGCCCCTTGACGCCCCGCTCCACGGTGGCCACTGGCCGCTCCAGACGCCCATGGCCCAGCCGCCGCCAAACCGGATGCAGCTTGACCAGCAAAGGCTCGAACAGTGCGTAAATGCTCTCGAACAGGCGGGCATGTCGCACCACCCAACGGCGTACCCGGTACATAACCTGCCTCCGGCGACTGGACAGGATTTAGGGTAGGCAAGACCGGGACCGGATGATGGTTCGACGGCGACATGGGCTATCGGCCCGGCGACACACCCCGAACGCCGGGGGCCATGGGCTATGTATTCAAACCGCCGCCGTCCCTATGGCGCTACCCCAAAGCGGCGGTTTCATGCGCCAACTCCGGGGTAGGGACGAGTCGCCAATCAGTCAGCGGCAAAGCAATAAAACAGGCCATCGCCACCGGTGGCGCGCAGGTTCTCCTGACTGCATCCCCGAGACGGATGGGAGGAATTCCAGGACCGGGACGGCGCATCGTCGCGCAGGCCGATCCGGTCATGGTGGCCGACCACGGCGCTGCCCTCCCCGTTGTTGGTCCAGTCATCACAGGTCATACCCGACGCCACGGTGCCGTCTGGGTTGGAGCCGGTGAGAATATCGTGCCGGTTTGGGGAGTCGCCCCGGCCATTAACGGTTTCGCCCGTTTCGGTTAGACCGGTCTGTTTGTTGATGCCGTTGGCATCGCCGTGCAATTCGTCGATGTTCTGGGCAATCAACTCGCCCTTGGCGTTATGCCAGGGACCCGCGCCGATTCGATCACGGGCATTGACCGTATCGGCGCTGAGATAGGCCCGCCAAGTCTTGTCGCCCGCCCCCGCCGCCTCGGCCAGACTCTGGCAATGGGCATCGGCGCCCTCCAGCCCACCGAGCTTGGCCCCATCCCCGGGACCTTGGCTGGTGATGAAAAAGCGCATGTCGCTTTCCTGTCCGTGGGCCACCGATACAACCGTCGCGACAGCCAGCGCGCCGGCAAAAGCCACTGCAAACGTAGTCATGGGCGTAGCTCTCCTGCAGAGGGTTCGGGTTAGATAAGCGTGGACGCTTCAGGCGCAATACGCAAGCCGGAATGGGGCTGAGATGGCTTGTGATTTTCGCGGCAATTGCCCTCTTTTCAACCCTGTCCGCGCCAGATATAGAACCCGTTTGAAGCTAGGCGAGGTTTTAACGCCGACGCCGACACGGCGGGGTGATGGCCTAGCCGCGTACTCCCTGCCGCCGTCGCTCCAGCCAGCGCTCCAGGAACTTCAGCCCCCGCAGCACGATTAGCGCCAGCACCGTAACCCCCACCGCTAGCAGGAACTGGCGCAGAGCCACGCAGATCCCCAAGGCCGCGCACAGCAGGATCGTCGAGGCGGTGGTCAGCCCCTGGACGGCGTCTGCTTCGGTACGCCGGAAAATTGTCCCAGCCCCCAGGAAGCTGATGCCGGTGATGATGGCCTCGACGATACGGATAGGATCGGAGCGGATGCCCGCCCCTACCCCGTCGGCGGGAGTATTGAGAATGAAGCTGTTCAGCAGAGCATCCCCCAGCCCCACCAGCAGGGCCGCCGAGCCGGCGATCAGCATATGGGTGCGGAACCCCGCCGGTTTGTCGGCCATTTCCCGCTCGATGCCGATCAAGCCTCCTAAGGCCATGGCCAGCAGGACCTCACCTAAGATTCTCACCTGGGTGTCCTGCAGCAAGGGATCGGACAGGGTCACCAGCCATTGCCAAAGATCATTCCAGTCCACAGCCATTCCCCCTTGATTCAGAAATTTAAATCAATAGCATCGAATTTTCGCGTTCGACGCCCCTGATCCAGGGTCTAACATGACGACAACTTTTGAATCAATTTGAAAGCCTCTGCCGGTCAAACCTTAGGAGCCAACGCCATGAATGCAATGAATGCCAGCGGTCTGCTCGTAGGCCGTATTCTGCTGGCCTTGATCTTTATTCTTTCCGGGTATGGGAAAATCGCGGGGTTTGAAGGTACCGCAGGTTACATGGCCAGTCAGGGCCTGCCCATGGTCAATATCCTGTTGGTGCTGACTATTGTGATCGAACTGGGTGGCGGCCTGTTGATCGCTATCGGCTATAAGGCCCGCTGGGCGGCCCTGGTGATTTTCCTGTTCCTGATCCCGGTCACGGTGATTTTCCACAATTTCTGGGCGGTGGACCCGGAGCAGATGCGCGGCCAACTGATCCAGTTTCAGAAGAATCTGGCCATCATGGGCGGCATGTTGTACGTCTTTATTGCCGGACCGGGAGCCTATAGCCTGGACCGGGGCTGAGCGGCTACGGGGGGTTAGATTCGGTTCAGTAACGCCTCGATTTCGTCCCGTCTGGCCATGGACGGGGCGGTGCCTGGCCGGGTTACCGATAGCCCGGCCGCAACGCAGCCGAAGCGTACCGCCTCGACCGGGACCATACCTTCGGCCAGAGCGACGGCCAAGGCGCCATTGAAAGCGTCCCCGGCGCCGGTGGTGTCTACCACCTGACCGGGAGCCTCGGCCGGGATCAGCAGGGCGTCGGAGCGGTCCTTGAACAAAACCCCCCGGGCGCCCAGGGTGAGGGCCACGGTCCCCACGCCCCACTCCAAAAACCGACTGGCCGCCGCCTCGGCCTGCTCCAAGCTGTCCACCGGGTGGCCCACCAGCGCCGCAGCTTCGGACTCGTTGGGGGTGAACACATCCACCAGGGGATACAGGTCGTTGGGCAGGGGCGCGGCCGGGGCGGGGTTCAGAATCGTCAGTACCCCGTGGCGGCGGGCGATCTCCAACCCCCATCGACCCACGGCCAAGGGGGTTTCCAGTTGGGTGATGAACACCCGGGAACCCGCAATCGCCGGTTCCGCCGTCGTCACGTCAGCCTCGCTCAGGGCGCCAGCGGCCCCGGGCACCACGATGATGGCGTTCTCACCACTGGTCTCATGGAGAAAAATAAACGCCGCGCCGGTGGGCAGATCAGGGCTTTCATAAATGTGATCCAGGGCGATGCCCTCGGCGGCGTAGGTGCGCCGGGCCTGCTCACCGAACTCATCGGCCCCCAGCCGGGTGATGAACCGCACCTCCGCTCCGGCCCGGCGGGCGGCCACTGCCTGGTTGGAGCCTTTGCCACCGGGACCGAGCTGAAAACCACCGCCGATCAGGGTCTCGCCCATGGCCGGCAGCCGGGGAGCGCGAAAAGCCAGGTCGGCGGCGTAAATGCCCAGCACGGTCACGATGGGGGTCACGGCGGTTCTCCGGTGACGGGGTAATCTTGAGGCAGCTTAGTCCAAAATGGTCCTGATGGATGCCTTCCCGCCCTGAAGAACGGGGTTTCCTGGCGCAAGGTCGAGGGACATTGACTGCCTGGGACCAATGGCAGGCAGTCCTTCCCGAGGCGGGGTAACGCCTAATCTTTCACGTCTCGTGAGCTACCGACCATGGCATCCCGTTCCATAAGCCACTCTTCGTACTTTATCGTCTGCTCGGGAGTGAGGATCGCACGAATCTTTTTTTCTTCATCATCGAAGATTTGTTTCATTTTTTCCTGCAAGGGCGGAACCTCCTGTTCCAGTTTGGCGATGGCCGCGCCGTCATTTGCTTGCCTAGCGCGACGCAATTCCCGTTGTTTACGATGTAAATCTCCACGGGGCTTTCTCATGGCGTTGCGGGCTTCTTTTTGGATAGCGGCCACCTCGGCGGCTTGACCGGTTGACAAATCCAGGGCGCTCTTGAGGGGTCTATCCGCATGGGCATAACCGCTGAACAACAGCAAGCTAAAGACCACGAGCGAAGAAATCAGTGAAATCGGTTTGCTGTACATAAGCACTCCTACACACACCATTAAACGTTGTTCGCGGGTCAAAATGTTTTGCTTAAGTATCCCATTTCCGATAACGGAAATAAAAACAGCAATATCACAATACACGCGATACCCCACAGCATCGCGGGTTTTGCCATCTTCAGTTCCCGATGCGTATTATAGGCCACCGCCGAGGCGGCGATGCTCAAGGCCGCCATGACAATGCTGATAATGTTGACTAGGGGTATGGTCAAAGCGGTGGAATAACTGGGATACAGTTGATTATGGATGACAGCCCCTATCATTAGCAAGATAGACGCCGCCAGCAATACAATAGCTATAATCACACTGGCCATATTGAGGGTAATGGTTAGGTTACGTGCAATACGTCGTCCGGCAAAGGAACGGCAGCCCCTTGACGCCCCGTTCCGTAGTCGCCGGTAGTCCAAGCCCTGCTACAGGTGGCGCACCGTTCAGCGGCGAATCCTGTACATGGCGGGCCTCCAGGGAGAGGATACGGTCCAGGGTAGGCGAGATCGGGGCGGAATGATGGTTCGATGGCGACACGGGCTATCGGCCCGGCGACGCCTTCCGGTCGTTCGGCGTACACCGCCAGTCGCGCCGGGGGACAAGACATGGTGGGCCGGGGGCAAGATGCGGTGCTATGCGGTATCGGTTGGCATGGGTAAAGGTTGCGGCTGTTCCTGCTGCATTTTGGGTTATACTGTTGATTCTATATCGGGCCTATATCTATCTGGCCCGGGGATATACAGGGCTGTGTAATTTCTTGTTAGGGCAGGGAAGAACGAGGAGAGATCTCTTGCCGGAAATCAGTAGATTCCTGGGCATTATAATTGCCATGTACTACAACGATCATAATCCACCGCATTTTCATGCGAAGTACGGAGATTTCGAAGCGGTGATCGCCATTGATACAGGAGAAGTTGTCGAAGGCCGGTTGCCACCTCGTGTCTTAGGCCTGGTTCAAGAGTGGCGCGAATATCACAAGGCCGAACTAAATGAAGATTGGAACCTGGCCAGAGAAAGAAAGGCTTTGAAAAAAATTGACCCTCTGGAGTAATACCATGTTGCCTAAACTACGAGAAGTTAAATATCAAGGCGATTACCGCATCTGGATAAGGTTTGCAGATGGTGTGGAGGGCGAAGTCAACCTTGAAAGTGAACTGTGGGGTGAGGTATTCGAGTCGTTGAAGGACAAATCGCGATTCGCAGAGTTGTTGTTTGACGAGGAATTAGCAACGATCGTTTGGCCCAATGGGGCAGATTTCGCGCCGGAGTTCCTTTACCAGCAACTATGCCCTAACTATGCGCTCAAGCCGACGCCGAAAAGCGGCGCGGCTTAGCGCTGATGTTATGTTCCTAAACGGATATTTGAGAATGCAAGCTTTATATATTTATTCAAGCTATTTGGAAAAAATCATTGAAAGTTTGATGGACAGGGACTGGCTTGTTCATAATTTCGATAGTGTTGATGACTTGGAGATATATAACTTCGCTAACTATCTGTACAACAAACAAGTGAATGGTGTTACGTACACGATATATCTTGATCTAAATGTCTATCAGTTCATCGTGAACGCATTTAAGAAAAATAAGCCAAAAAAGGAGTTCCGTGATGCAATAGGGCTTGTTGCTTTTTGCCAATTCGCTGAGATCGAGTTAGATCCAACCTATGCAGTATATGAAAAAATCAACTATCGAAGTGATGATGAACTTATAGATGAAGTTGTCTCTGACTTAGAGTTGTTTCATCGCATAAACAATATCAATAACTCCTCAATGGTAGAGTTTGCTTTGGGTGATATTGATACCATTATTCCAGTTGCTTCTTATGCTATGGATTACACCGTTACTAAGAGAAACCTCACCAAATATAGGCGGCTGCGCGAGTGGGACTCATTATATCTAATTATTTTGTATGTAATCTACGCCTCTCAACTTCCGAACCTCAGTAGACTAGATAAGCTAAAAAAAGTGGTTGAGTGGATGATTACCAAGTTTAGGTTATCTATTGTTGGTATCACGTTTGCTGCAATCTACTTCAGTGAAACCCCGATGAAGCGAATGATGAAATACAAGGTAGCAGATGATCCATGCTCTAAACAACGTAGTGCGTTTAATATGACATGGGATCTTTATAACTTGAATCGCTACTTTAGGATGTGGACTGAGCGAGAGCCTGAACAGGAGGGCATGTTCGCAAGTGGTGACAAAGTGTTCAATGCAGTGTTAAGAAAATCAATCAAAGTTCAACAAGCAAGTTGTTTAGATAGCTTTAAGGATTTCCTGCCCCAAGATATTGTGTGCTATTTAGAGAAAATCGCATTTCAGCCAAGTGAACACTTTGAGAGGGTTTATGACTCACAACGTTGGTCTCCATCATATAGAGACGAACTAATCAGAAAATATGAATCGCTAACAGGTATAGAACACAGCGGAACATAACAAACCAATCAAGTACGCTCCCGATGGTCGCCGGACTCGCTCCGCTCGCCGCTTATTGGACGCGTTAAACCATTCAGAACTTCCAAACCAAGATGAACGATAAAATAAACTTTCGCCAGTCAATTGAATCCGATCTTCCTGTTTTAGAAGCTATTCGCCAAAAAGCCTTTAAACCGGTCTTTGATTCTTTCCGAAGCATTCTCGGTGATCAAATATATTCTCTAGCGCAAGAACCGGAAGACAGTCAACAAAGCAACGTGTTGAGGGACATGTTTTTGCCTGAAACAGTGTGGCAAGTATATGTTGTTGAATTGTCGGGCGAGGTGGTAGGCTTCGTATCGATTCGGCTAGACCCTGATTCGAAGGTGGGAGAAATTGGGCTAAATGCCATGCATCCAGATCATTCCGGGCGGGGGATAGGCACTGAAATGTACAAATTTGCCATCAGCCAAATGAGGCTTGGGGGGATGCAAGTGGCGACTGTTGCCACTGGCGGAGATCCTAGCCACGAACCGGCTCGACGGGCATACGAGAAATCAGGATTCAATGTGCGTATCCCAAGCGTCTGGATGTGTCAATTACTATGAAAAGCCTAACAAGCGCATACAGGCGAAGACAGCAAATGCGATGCTGATACGAGGTGTTATGTCCCATAAAGATCAAGTCCGCAGGTTCTACTCAGTTTTGTGGGATGCACACGACAAAAGTGCAATCTCATCGGTGCTTCACGAAGAAGTCACCTTCCGCGGTTCGCTCGGACACGAGAAAAAAGGTCATGGGGGTTTCGCCGAGTATGTGGATATGGTTCACGAAGCCCTCGCTGAGTACAGATGCGTCATTGAAGACCTTGTCGCGGAAGACAATAAGGTTTTTGCGAAGATGCTTTTTAAAGGCATCCATCGAAATAATTTCATGGGTTATGCTCCTACACAAAAACGGCTCGAATGGAGAGGTTGCGCCTTGTTCACGTTCAAAGGCAATTTCATTATAAATATTTGGGTACTCGGTGACTTAAAAAATCTTGAAGCCCAGTTGCGCCAAAATGCAAAATGAGAAATGCCTCAGTAGATCAAAGCATAATTTGGTTCTATAGCATTTTGAAAGACGGACGAGTTGTGTTCATATCGGTGGCAACAAGTATCGCCTTGTGGTTGCAATGGATTTTGGGCGGCAAGCGTGTTTCATCAAGCTCATCGGCACACATTAAGCATACGATAACATTGCTGCGGGGACAGCTAATATGGACCGCAACAAGCGCCACTCGCGCCTAGCTCTGCTTTTTGCACCCGGTGATTTACAGCGTTAGGACTCGAAAGTGTCGTAGTGACCACCAATAGCAAAAATATAAATGTCAAACCTTCCGCTGCCCTCTGAGTGTGCTGTCTGTGATGGCTGCCGTTGGCCGCGACATCCAGCGGGCCTACCGGAACAATCACGGTCTTTTCCCATTCGGATGTTGTCCGCAAACTCAACGGCGGTATCTCCGCTCGCCAGGGGACAAGCCAATTCGGCTCCGGGGCTTATGCTGGCGAAGCCCTCTCCCCGCCCCGTGTGCCGGAACAGCGGCCCGTGTATCATCGTTCGCCCAAGACAAGACAATATGGGCGTCTTGCCGCCCACCGACTGAGCATAGAGGGTTGTATGGCTGATCGAATCGATGGCAAGAGCTTCGCCGCCGGGCTGCGGGCTGCTGTGGGCCGGGATGTGGCGCAACTGGTCCGGGAACACGGGGTCACGCCGGGGCTGGCGGTGGTGTTGGTGGGCGAGGACCCGGCCAGCCAAGTGTATGTCCGCAACAAGGCCCGCCAGGCTCGGGAGGCGGGCTTGAAGTCCTTTGAACACCGGCTGCCCGTCACCACCTCCCAGGCCGAGCTGCTGGCCCTGGTGGACCGGCTCAATGCCGATCCCCAGGTCCATGGCATCCTGGTGCAACTGCCCCTGCCCGAGTCCATCGACGAATCCGCAGTGATCGAAGCCATCGACCCGGCCAAGGACGTGGACGGTTTCCATCCCCTCAACGCGGGCCGATTGACTAGCGGGAGCCGGGCTATGATCCCCTGCACTCCCCTAGGCTGTCTGCTGCTGCTCAAGGACCGGTTGGGGGACCTGTCCGGGCTACGGGCCGTGGTGCTGGGCCGCTCCAATATCGTCGGCAAGCCCATGGCGGCTTTGCTGCTCCGGGAGAACTGCACCGTCACCATCGCCCACTCCCGAACCCGGGAACTGGCGGCGGAATGCCGCCGGGCCGATATTCTGGTGGCGGCCACGGGCCAGCCCGGTTTGGTGCGGGGGGACTGGATCAAGCCCGGGGCCACGGTGATTGACGTGGGCATCAATCGGGTTAGCACCCCCGACGGCGGCTACCGGTTGGTGGGGGATGTGGACTACGCCGCCGCCGCCGAGGTGGCCGCAGCCATCACCCCGGTGCCCGGCGGGATCGGCCCCATGACCATCGCCTGCCTACTCCGCAACACCCTCACCGCCGCCCGCCGCCAGCACGGTCTGGAAGAAGCCGACGCGGGGCCATGAATCCCCCCCGCCCAGGCGCTCCCCCAGCATTTCTGGACGCCCTGGCCGCCGCCCCGCCCCGCCCCTATGGGGAGAACAGGCTAGACCCGGTAATCGCCTTGCTGGACAGGCTGGGCAATCCTCAAGGTGGCCTGCCGGTGATCCATATCACCGGCTCCAAGGGCAAGGGTTCCACGGCCCTGTTGATCGAGTCCATCCTTCAGGCCGCCGGCCTGCGCACCGGCACGTTTACCTCCCCCCATCTGCAACGCTGGACCGAGCGCCTGCGTCTGAATGGCCAGGAACTGGACGCGGCGAGTTTTCACACCCTGCTGGAGCGGCTGCGCCCCGAGGTGGACGCCCTGGGCCGCACCGATCATCCTCCGGGTTTTTTCCATGTCCTCACCGCCGCCGCCCTGCTGTTATTCCGGGAGCGTGGGGTGGATTACGGGATCATGGAGGTGGGCCTGGGAGGACGTCTGGACGCCACCAATGTGGTGGAGCCGGTCGTGTGCTGTATCACCGGCGTGGAACTGGAACATACGGCCCAGTTGGGGTCCGACGTAGGGGCTATTGCCCGGGAGAAGGCGGGCATCATCAAACCGGGTATTCCCGTGGTGACTGGCCACCTGCCGCCTCCGGCGGAACGGGAAATCGCTCGGCGGGTAGACGCCATGGAGTCCCCCTGGTGGCGGCTGGGCCGGGATTTCGAGGTGGAGGTGAGCGGGCAAACCGAGACCGGACAGACCTTGAGGCTGGACCTGGGCGGTCAGATTATGGAGGTCTTTCTGCCCCTGCCGGGACGTCATCAGGCGGACAATGCCGCCCTGGCCGCGGCCTGTGTGCGGCGTTTGGAGCGGTTTGAGGCCGGGCTGCTGGAGGCTGCCCTGGGCCGGGGACTGGCCGCCGTCCGCTTGCCGGGGCGGGCCGAAATTCTTCGCCGCCGTCCCTGGGTGGTAGTCGATGGCGCCCATACCACCGCCTCCGTCCAGGCGCTGGCCGAGGTGTTGGCCGCGCTGCCAGCCCACCCGACGCATTTGGTCTTATCGGTGAGCGCCGACAAGAATCCAGCGTTCTGCGCCCCCCTGCTGCGCCACTGCCACCGGATCACGGTCACCCGTGCCGATCCCCGCCGCTCCCTGGACCCGGAGACCGCCGCCCGGCGGTTGCGGGCCTTGGCGCCCAGTCTGGCCGTGGAGGTGGTGGACGATCCCACGGCGGCCTTGGCCGGCGCTTTGGCCGCCCTGCCGGAGGATGGCCTGCTGTGCGCCACCGGCTCCGTGTATCTGGCCGGTCGCGCCCGGGAGGTGTTGGGGGAACGTGATTGATGCGGTTCGTAAAGCTCACCAAATCCCAGGTGGAACTCTCCTCCATGCTCAAGAATTTCTTTTTGCAACCTTACTCTTTGAGAAACGGTTGCAGGTTGGGATCTGGAGAAAGGCCCAACGCTATGAGGTATTGAGTTGCACCCATGGCAGCCACGGCCACTCCTGCTACGCTTTGGGTTGTTCTATTAACTGAATATCTACCAAAGTAAGGGGATATACAGAACCGCATAATTACTTGTTAGCTGTATAAAAACAACGGGGACTTGAGCTAAATGTTCAAAGATCGAGTAATTGAAAGAATGAACAAGGAATTCGGAGTCCCATCTCGCACCACGGTAAAAGTTCAAGCATGGGATGTAACGGACAATTTTGGAGTGGTAGTTCAAACAGATCAGCCAAACAAGGAAGATCATGCATTTGTTTGGTTGCCGTACCCGCCGGAAAACGTAGAAGTACCCAAAATAGCTCTTGTATATGCTGCTGAATCTGGGCGGCACAGCAATACTTTTGCATCACCCGGCTTAAAAAAAGGCAACCCAGCCTTGAAGCTAATAGTCACGAACGATCAAGAACTTGATGATGATCTAGTGGCACACGTACATACGTGCATACGTACGCTCCGTTGCCTCAAATAAAGCAAATTTAGCCCCCGAGGAACAAGAGCCAGTAACCTCAGAGGGACTCATTCCCGTTGATGTATCAAAAATGCCAAAGGCAAAGCCAGTTAAGCCTCGTAGAGAGGCTATTCCAAGGGCGGTGCAGCGGGAAGTCTGGCAGCGTGATGGAGGCAAATGCGTTGAATGCGGCTCAAAAGCAAAGTTGTGTTTTGATCATATTGTCCCGTTCTCAAAAGAGGGAAGTAACACCATCCGCAACCTCCAGTTGCTATGCGAAAGCTGCAATCTATCCAAAGGCAACAGAATATGAAATCAGCTAACAATCATATCCAGCCGACCCAAAAAACGCTACGCGTTTTTCGGCCGGCTGATGTGTGGCGTTATGGTGCAAGAGTCGGACAGAACAGAATCCAGGGATGAAGGTCCAAGAACTCATCAAGTTGATTGAATCAGATGGCTGGTACCAAGTCCACATGAAGGGAAGTCACCGCCAGTTCAAGCATCCGACCAAGCTCGGTACGGTCACCGTCGCGGGGAAGCCCAGCATCGACATCCCTCCCGGTACGCTGAATAATGTTCTGAAACAGGCAGGCATCAAGTAGTGAGGTTCCTCAAGTGAAGTACACAGTGGTTGTAGAAGAAGGTGAATCCAGTTTCGGGGCATTCGTCCCAGACCTTCCTGGGTGTGTCGCAGTGGGAGCGACCAAGGAGGAGGCGCTTCGGCTGATCAAGGAGGCGATTGAGTTTCATATCGAGGGCCTCCTAGAGGATGGTGAACAGGTCCCGGAGCCGCACTGTGAACTCGCGGAGGTCGAGGTTGCCACACCATAACAATCGGGTGGAGATCGCTCCCTTCGGTCGCTGGGACCTCAGGGCAATCGCATGAAATCTCGTAATACACTGAAAATCAAGTAATTTTAAAATCTCACTAATTTTGAAAATTATTTTTAAATCAGTCAGTTATTTCGCTCATGCAATCGCCCTGGCTGGGACCTCCGCTTCGCTGCGACCCCTCACCCGAAACGTTAGACACCCTACATATAGCCGATGAACACCAAGGTGGTTGTTTACACGTTCAATTATTTCTACGGTACCCCCGGCCCCACAAGGAAAAACCCTACCATGGAAGCGGCATCATGACAGGACATTTCCCGCTCATCGAACGCGGGGATTTACCCCCGGGAATCCACCATCATAGTCGCCACTCCCTCTACCACGGGCTTACCCTTCACCGTACAGATAGTCTCCAGCTTCACCCGCCGCCGCTCGGGGAGTACTTCGATCACCTTGGCGGTGGCCGTGACGGTGTCGCCGATGCGTACCGGGGCTTTGAACTTGAGGGTCTGGTCCACGTAAATACAGCCGGGACCGGGAAGGCGGGTGCCCACGACCGTGGAGATCAGCCCGGCGGAGAACATGCCGTGAACGATCCGGCTCTTGAAGATCGTTTCCGAGGCGAATTCGTCGTTGATATGCACCGGGTTGTCATCCCCTGAGATACCGGCGAACAGAATCACGTCGGCCTCGGTGATGGTCTTGGCGTAGGAGGCGCTCATGCCCTCCTTGAGGTCTTCCAGATAATAGCCGTGTAGTTCGTTGCTCATAATACGGGTTCCGGTTCGGTTGTTAATGAATCAGGCGTTGGGGTTGACGATCACCCGGCCACGCACCTTGCCGGCGACGATGTCTTCCGCCAGTTGGGGGATTTCCTCCAGGGAAGCCACATAGCTGATATCCCCCAGCGCCGAGTCGGGCAGATCCTGGACCAGCCGCGCCCAGGCTTGCTTGCGCCGCTCCACCGGGCACATCACCGAATCAATGCCCAGCAACTTCACGCCCCGCAGGATGAACGGCGCCACGCTGGTGGGCAGGTCCATGCCCCCGGCCAGGCCGCAGGCGGCCACGGCGCCGTTATAGTCGGTTTCGGCCAGCACCCGGGCCAAGGTGGTGGAGCCTACCGTGTCCACGGCGCCGGCCCAACGCTGGGCTTCCAGAGGGCGGGGCGGCTGGGCCACTTCGTCTCGACCGATAATCTCGGCGGCCCCCAGGCTCTTGAGATAATCGGCGTTTTCGGGCCGTCCGGTGACAGCGGCGACCTTATAGCCCAGCTTGGCCAGAATGGCCACTGCCACGCTGCCCACCCCGCCGCTGGCCCCGGTGACAATCACCGGCTTATCCGCATCGGGGAGAATACCCGCCTCTTCCAGGGCCATGACGCAGAGCATGGCCGTGAAACCGGCGGTGCCGATGGCCATGGCCTTCTGGGTGTCCAGGCCCGCGGGCAGGGGCACCAGCCACTGGGCGCGCACCCGCTGCTGCTGGGCATAGCCGCCCCAGTATTTCTCTCCCACGCTCCAGCCGGTGAGGACCACTTTATCCCCGGATTTATAATCGGAGCTGGCGGACTCCAGCACCGTGCCGGCCAGGTCGATACCCGGCACCATGGGCCAGGTGCGGACGATTTTGCCCTTGCCGGTGACAGCCAAGCCGTCCTTGTAGTTCAGGGAGGAGTATTCCACGGCCACCCGCACATCCCCCTCGGGAAGGTCGGCGGTGGTGAGCTGCTTGATCTCGTGGCGGGTCTGCTTGCCGTCCTGGGTCAGGACCAGGGCTTTGAACGGGTCGGTCATGGCATCTCCTGTGGATTAGCTACCTGGGAACGGAGCTTATTATGGCTGGATTGGCTAATTTGTCAAACAAATTAACAAAAGCCCCCCTGCAGCTCCCAATTCTGGCGAGGAACCGCTTATCCGGGTTACGCTCCGGGCAGACCATGACCATCGAAAACACCACCATGCCCCCCCTCCCCCTATCGGACCTAGACTTGTTAGACGCACTGGCCGCCCGGCAGGGACTGGTCTGCCTGGTGGGAGCCGGAGGCAAGAAAACCACCCTGTACCGGCTCGCCGCCGCCCACCCCGGCCAGGTGGGGGTCACCGCCACGGTGCATATCTCCCACTTCCCCCTCCGCCTGGACGCGGCGCGGGTGATCGACACTGGCGAGGAACTGTCGGCCCGGGTCCAGGCGGCAGCGGCCGGCAGCCGGGTGGTGGCTTTCGCCTGCCCATCGCTTAAAAAAGGGCGGCTGGCCGGAGTGAACCCGGAGGACCTGTCCCGCCTCCATGGGGCGGCCGGTTTCCAGGTCATCTACGTGAAGGCCGACGGCGCCCGAGGGCGCTGGATCAAGGCCCCGGATGCCCATGAGCCGCCCATTCCCGTGGCAGCCACCACGGTGATCCCGGTGGTCTCGGCGCGAGCCTTGGGCCAGCCCCTGAACGAGCGCATTGGCCATCACCCGGAGCGGATCGCCGCCGTCACCGGCGCCCGGGAGGGGCAACTCTTAACCCCGGAGCATCTGGCCCGGCTACTGAGTCATCCCCAAGGGGCGCTGAAAAACACCGGCGCGGCGCGGGTGGTGCCACTGCTGAATATGGTAGATAACGGCGACCTGGAAGCCCTGGCTAGGGAGGTGGCGAGACAAGCCCTGGGGATGACGAAGCGCTTCGACCGAGTGGTGCTGGCAACCATGGCTTCGCCTCGGCCTCTGGTGGGGGTGGTGGAGCGGTAGGGGCGGCGGCGCGCCCCATTCGAGTTTTCAACAAGCCCGCCTCACACACCCGACCCGAGGCCCACGCTGTCCGCCGTTATTTCGGTTTTTCGCCGAGAGACCCCGTCCTTCAAGGCGGGGAGGGATAGGCATGGCTGGCAAGGCAAGCCCCGGTCCCGGCGTCCTCCGTCGAAGGGGCCTATCTTCGATTTAGCTTGCACGCCTCGGCATAGGCATCACCATGGTCCTCGAACACCTTGCCCACGGTCTGGTTGGTCACCTTGCCGTCCTCGCCCGTCACCACCTCCCGCACATAGATATCCTGGATGGGGTGCTGGTTGGGACCGAAGCTGAAGTCACCGCGCACCGACTGGAAATCCGCCTGGCCCAGGGCCTCCCGGAACGCCCTAGGATCTTCCAAATCGCCGTTCACCGCTTGGAGGGCGCTGCCGATGAGGTGGGCGGCGTCCCAGCCCTGGCTGGCGTACAGGGTGGGGGTGCGACCATACTTGTCCTGGAACGCGGCCACGAACTCGGCGTTGCCCGGGGTGTCCAGGTCCCAGTTCCATTGGGAGGTATTCTTCACTCCCAAGGCCGCCCCGCCCACGGCTTGCAACAGCCGCTCGTCGAAGGAGAAGGCCGGTCCGAACAGGGGGATGGACTGGTTAAGGCCAGCCTGGGCGTACTGCTTGACGAAGTTGATGCCCATGCCCCCGGGCAGAAAGAAAAACACCGCGTCCGGCCCGGCGGCGCGCAAAGCGGCCAGTTCGGCAGCATAGTCACTCTGGCCCAGCTTGGTATAGACCTCCCCGGCGATGCCCCCCTTATAAAAGCGTTTGAAGCCGGCCAGGGCGTCCTTGCCAGCGGGATAGTTGGGCGCCAGCAGATAGACCTTGTCGAAGCCCTGGCCGGTGACATACTGGCCCATGGCCTCGTGGAGGTTATCGTTCTGCCAGGCCACGTTGAAGTAATTTTCGTGGCAGCCCTTGCCGACCAGTTGGGAGGGACCGGCGTTGGGGCTGATATAGATCACCCCGTCCCGCACCACCTTGGGCACCACCGCCATGGCCACGTTGGAGAACACGATGCCGGTCATGATCCGCACCCCATCGCGCTTGATCAAGCGCTCGGCGATGGCCCGGCCATTTTCGGGTTTGAGGCTGTCGTCCTCCACCAACAGTTCCACGGGCACCCCACCCAGCTTGCCCCCCTGTTGCTCGATGGCAAGCTGAAAGGCATCGCGAATATCCTCCCCCAAATGGGCGCCGGCGGTGGACAGGGTGGTGATCATACCGATCTTCACCGGCTCCGCAGCCAGGGCGGAGACAGTGGACAGACAGGCGGCGAGGACAACGGCGGTGGTGCGTTGTGGCATTGTGGTTTTCTCTCCCCAGGGCTTGGACTGCCATACTTGTGGTCGAAAGCGGGAATCATAGTGCAATAGGGGGGAGGTTTTCGACCGCCATGGGCCGAGTTGTAAAGTGGACATTGCTGCTGCTAGCCCTGGCCCTGGCCCTGGGGGCGGGGTCGGCGGCGCTGCTGCTGACGGTGCAACAAGAACGGCTGCGTGACTATGCCGCCAGCCAGCTAAGCGCCGCCTTGGGCCGTCCTCTGCGCCTGGACGGGGAATTGAGTCTGGCCCTGTGGCCCGTCCCGCGACTGCGCCTGGAGGACATTCGCTTAGCTAATACCCCCTGGGGCCAGGCCGAATGGCTGCTGGACCTGGCGGCCCTGGAACTGCGTCCGAACCTGGCGGCCCTGGCCGAGGGCCGGGTGCTGATTGAGGACATCACGCTGCTGCGCCCGGTGCTGAATCTGGAACGCTCCCCAGCGGGTGAGGTCAACTGGAGCCTGCCCGCTCAGGACCCGGACGGCGGCCCGACCCCGGAACTGGCCCGGGTGTCCATCGTAGACGGGCTGATCCGCTACCGGATCGGGGATGAAGCGCCAGTGACGGCACGGCTGAACGGGGCGCTGCTTACCCCCCTGACGGTCCCTACCCCGGATCTGGACATTGCCCTGGATGGCCCGGACGGCGCCACTCTGAAACCCCTGCTGGACCGGGATTTACCGGCCTTCGCCGTGATGGGCCAACTGGGCCGGAAGGACAATGTCTGGACCTTGGAAGCCCTGCGCATCCGGTTGGGGGAGAGCGATCTGACGGGGCGGCTGGCCCTGGATAGGAGTGGCGACCGGTCCCGATTGACGGCGGAACTGCAGTCCGAAACCCTGGATACGGCGGCCCTGATGGAGCAGGCAACGCCGGTCGAGGCGGGGGCTGATTGGTTTGACCCCCAACGCTTAACCGGCTTTGATGCGGAGGTCCGCTTCACCGGGACGGCGGTGGTGATCCCGGGACTGCGCTTGGAGGGTTTGCGGCTGCGACTGGTGCTGGACAACGGCCAACTGAGCCTGGAGCCGGAGCCGGAAAAGAAATAATCCAGCCGAGCCTCTCACCGCCGCACATTCCTTTTCATTTTCTCCACTCATGGACGCCATCAAAAAAACCCATTTGAGGCGGGGGTCCGGTCCCCTTATGCTTGCTGGATAATGGTTTTAAGGAGCCTGAGTATGTCCTCCGCCCTCCACCCTCCGACCCTCGCCCAACGCTGGCGTAGCCCCGCTGTGGTGGTGGTCTGCGCCTGTCTGATCGCCCTATTGGGTTTTGGGATACGCTCCAGTTTTGGCCTGTTTACCGAGCCTCTGTCCAGCGACCGGGGCTGGAGCCGGGAGGTATTCGCCCTGGCCATCGCCATCCAGAACCTGCTGTGGGGCCTGGGACAACCCCTGGCTGGCGCCTTGGCGGACCGCTTCGGATCGTTTCGGGTGCTGGCGGCGGGGGGGCTGGTCTATGCCCTGGGGGTGGCGCTGATGGGGCTGGTGTCCACCCCGTCCATGATGTATCTGTCCGCCGGGGTGCTGGTGGGCCTGGGCCTGGCCGGGGCCTCGTTCACCATCGTCATCGCCGCCCTGAGCCGACGGGTGCCGGCCTCTCGGCGCTCCTGGGTGGTGGGCCTGGTCACCGCCACCGGCTCCCTGGGCCAGTTTCTGTTCGCCCCCCTGGGCCAGGGCTTTATCGCCGCCTACGGCTGGTCCACGGCCCTGCTGCTGCTGGCGAGCTTTATGCTGCTGGTGCCCCTGCTGGCCAGTTCCCTGGGGGGGCAGAGGGAGCGGACGCCCGCCGACGAGCCGGAGCTGTCGTTTCGGGACGCCCTGCGCCAAGCCTTTGGCCACGGCAGTTATCTGCTGCTTACTGCGGGTTTCTTTGTCTGCGGCTTTCATGTGGCTTTCATCGCCACCCACCTGCCCCCCTACCTGGTGGACCTGGGCCTGGGGGCGACCCTGGCCGCCTGGGCCCTGGCCCTGGTGGGGCTGTTCAACGTGGTGGGGTCCTATATGTCCGGGGTGCTGGGGGGGCGCTACAGCAAGCGTTACCTGCTCAGCGCCATTTACCTGGGCCGGGCCGCGATCATTGCCCTATTCATCAGCCTGCCGGTGACCCAGACCAGTGTGCTGCTGTTCGCCGCCGCCATGGGGCTGTTGTGGCTATCTACCGTGCCCCCCACTTCGGCCCTGGTGGCCCTGATGTTCGGCACCCGCCATATGGGCGTTCTTTTCGGCTTTGTGTTTTTCAGCCATCAGCTCGGGGCGTTTCTGGGGGTATGGCTGGGCGGGCTGCTCTACGAGAGCAGCGGCGGCTACGACGCCATGTGGTGGATCAGCGTGGCCCTGGGCATCGCCGCCGCCGCCCTGCACTGGCCCATCGTCGAGCGCCGGGCGCCGGATTTGGCCCCGGCCTGAGCATGGGCCACAAGCTGGCGCTGAAACTGGCCCTGGGGGTGCTGCTGGTCTGGCTGGCGGTCATGGCCCTGACCCTGTACGCCGCCGCCCTGCCCCCCCAGGCCGCCGGTACGGTGGTGGCGGTGTTCCCTCCGGGCGCCGACCGCAATACCACGGGCAACGCCGTGCTACGGGCCGGTGGCGCGCCCTTGCAACAAGGTTGGCTGGGGTTGGCCTGGCAGGCCCATTCCGACGCATCGGGCTTCGTGGGACGGCTCCAAGACGGCGGGGCGGTGCTGGTGCTGCGGGCCACGCCAGCGGTGCTGCTGATGACCGGCTGCGTGACGGTAGTGAGATGAGGGGCGGCGGCCCCGGCGGCGCGCCTGGCGACCCTCCCCCACCATTGCTATAGTCCAGACACGTACCCACGGCCCGCGACCATGGCCACGCCCAAGCGACACCCTGAGTTTCCACGCCGACCAGCGACCAGACCCGGCATTCGGCGTCCGGGCCATGCCATCCATCTACCAGACCACCGGGTTGGTGTTGCGTGATGGGAACCACGCGGCGGCCCTACCCCAGGGCCGCTCGGTGGTGCTGGCGGGCCACGGCCATATGCGGTTCGTGGAGCGGCCGGACGCGACCTTGGACACACTGATGGAGATAACATGAGCAGGCTTTATCATACCGAACAGGGCCAGGGCCGGCCCGTGGTGCTGCTGCACAGCGGCGGCATGTGCGGGGAAGAATGGAAACCCCAGATCCACATCCTGGCCAAGCAGTTCCGGGTCATCGCCCCGGACCAACTGGGCCATGGCCGCAGCCCCATGGTGGCGGACAAGCTGGCCATCGGCGACATCGGCCGGGCGCTGATCGAGCTGCTGGACGAACTGGAGATTGATAAAGCGGCCCTGGTGGGTTCGTCCATGGGCGGGGCTACTGCCCTGTGGGTGGCCCTGAACTATCCCCAACGGGTGGACAAGCTGGTGGTCTATCGGGTGGGCTACCGCAAAAACTCGGACTCCCACGCCGGCACCAAGGATATGGCCAACCCGGATTACTGGAAAAGCGTCGGCCTGGACCGTTGGCTGTCCCGCATCCACGAACCCCAGGGCGGGCCGGACGCCTGGAAAACCGTCATCGGCCGGGTGGCCCAGTCCCTGGACCCGGCGGACTCGGACCATGCCCACACCCTGGAAAGCCTCGGGGGCATCCCCTGCCCCACCCTGGTGGTGGTGGGAGACCGGGACCCCCTGGCGCCCCTGGATCATGCTCTGGAGATGTTCCGGGCCATTCCCGACGCCGGACTGTATGTGCTGCCCTATGCTAGCCACGTCACCGCCACCAACACCTGGCGGGGGGAGGCGTTCGGCACCGAGCTAGCGCGGTTTCTGCTACGTAAAAACTAAAAAAACCAACGGGGCCGTCAAGGCCCCGCTGTCCAAGCCCAGGACGGAATCAGCCTCCGCCATAAGCCATTCTAGGCAACCATAGCACCAGATCGTCCCAGACAAACACCAAGGCCAGGCCACCGAGTTGGAGGATGATGAACGGTATCACGCCCCAGTAGATATCGGAGATAGCCACCTCCGGCGGCGCCACGCCCTTGAAGTAGAACAAGGCGAAACCCACCGGGGGGGTCAGGAACGAGGTCTGTAAGCAGACCGCGAACATCACCGTAAACCACACCAGGTCAAAGCCCAGCCCGGTCACCACCGGCGCCACCAGGGGCAGCACGATCAGGGTGATTTCGATCCAGTCCAGGAAAAAGCCCAGCAGAAAGGCGATGAACAGGATAGAGATGACGATGCCCGTAGGCCCGAAAGGCAGGCCGTGCAGGGCGCCCTCGATCAGCTCATCGCCCCCCAGCCCCCGCAGCACCAGGGAAAAAGCCGTGGCCCCCAGGAAAATAGCGAAGATAAAGGCTGTGGTTTTGCCCGTTTCCACGCACACTTCCTTGAACACCCGTAAATTGAGCTTGCGATTGAGTCCCGCCAACAACGTGGCGCCGAATGCCCCCACCCCGGAGGCTTCGGTGGGGGTGGCCACGCCAGCGAAAATCGAACCCAACACCGCCAGAATCAGCAGCGACGGGGGTAGGACCGCTTTCAGGGCGCCAAGCACCAGCCCTAGGGTGATGGGTTCGCGGTTGGCGGGCAGGGGCGCGGCCTTGGGGTTGAAATAGGCCACCAGCAGAATGTAGACGATATACAGCACCCCCAGCATCACCCCGGGAATCAAGGCGCCCAGGAATAAATCCCCCACCGACATGGCTAATTGATCGGCCATGAGCACCAGCATGATCGACGGCGGGATCAGTATCCCCAGGGTGCCCACCGAACAAATGGTGCCGGCGGCCAGACGCACACTGTATTGCTGGGCCAGCATCACCGGCAGGGACAGCACGCACAACAACACCACCGAGGCGCCGATGATGCCTGTGGAGGCGGCCAGCAGGATGCCGATGATGGTCACCGTGATGGCCAACCCTCCCCGAACCCGGCCAAACAACTTGACCATATTGAGCATGAGCTGTTCGGCCACCCCAGAGCGGTCCAGCATCAGGCCCATGAAAATGAACATGGGCAACGCCACCAGCACCCAGTTGGTCATCAGCGCCCAGATGCGGTCCACCACAATGGAGAAATTCGCCCAGTCGGCAAAGATGAAGGCATCGAAGTATTCGATGAAAATGACCGAGATCAGCGTAAATACCACCGCCAGCCCACCCAGTATCCAGGCCACCGGATAGCCGGTGAACAACAGCACGATAAAGGACAGAAACATCGCGATGGCGAGTATTTCATTGATTTCCATGCGCTCTGCCCCCTAGGCCGAGGTGGATGGTTTGACCAGCGCCCGGGGCCAGCCAAACAGTAGCGCCGTGCAGCGCAGCAACCGGGAAATGGCCGCGATCCACAGCAGCGCGAAACCGATGGGCAGCACCAGCTTGATCAGCCAGCGGTACGGCAGACCGCCGGGGGCGTCGGACACCTCGCCCATGTCATAGGCGTTCATCACCAGGGGCAAGGCGTACCAGCACACCAGCCCCGCGAAGGGCAGCAGAAAAATCAGCAGCCCCAGTAGCTCAATCCAAGTCTGGACCTTGAGGCTCAGCCGGTCGTGAAGTACGTCCACCCGCACATGATCGTCATGCACCAGGCAGTAGGATAGGGCGACCAGAAACCCCACTGAATAGATATGCCATTGGATTTCCTCGAACACGATCAACCCCTGACCGAAGACATAACGCAGAGTGACGTTGAGGACGATCACCAGCATCAGCACCACCCAGACCCAGGCTACCCACTCGCCGATGGTATTGAGTACCCGGTCTAGGGCCGCTGAGAATCGGGTTTGAGGCAGTTCGGTGTGGTGGATGAAGTCATCCAGATTTAAATGAAATTCCGGCTTGGGCGGCGGTTGCTCGACCATAAACGTATCCCCCCTGCTGGCTGTCCCCTGGAAAACGCCCCTCCCCCGGACGGGAGAGGGGTGGGGTCTCGGTGGTTACTGGTTCTGGTTTTCCACCTGCTCTTCGAAGTCTCGGGGCAGGTAGGCCAAGCCCTTCCAGGTCCGATAGGTCTTCATGAACGCCCGCTGGCTGTCCAGGACTTTCTTGAACTCGGCGTCCGCTGCGGCCTCCTCATCCAATACCTCGTTGGTTACCTTGTGCAACTCAAACAGCAGTTCATCGGGCAAGGTCTGGGCGTTGATGCCTTCGCTCTTGAATTTCTCGATCACTTCCCCCTGGCCCGCCTCGCCCCGGGCAATGGCCCGGGCCATGCCGGCGGTGCAAGCCATTTCGATCATGGCCTGATTAGCCTCGGACAGGGCGTCCCATTTTTCTTTGTTCACGACCAGATATTGGGCGGTAAAGGGCTGATGCCAACCAGGAAAGTAGTTGTACTTGGCCACTTTATCGAAACCCAGCCGCTGATCGATAGCCGGCATGGAAAACTCCGTGGCGTCGATGGCGCCTTTCTCCAGAGCCTGGAAAATCTCACCTCCAGGCAGCATGGTCACCGAAGCCCCCAGCTTTTGCATCACTTTGCCCCCCAGGCCGGCAAAGCGGATCTTCAGCCCTTTGACATCATCCAGGCTTTTGATTTCCTTGCGGAACCATCCGGCGGTCTCGGGACCGATAACGCCGCAGGGCACAGGGACGATATTGTGGGGAGCATAAACCTCTTGGACCAGTTCCTTGCCGCCGCCTTCGTAAATCCAGGTCATGAACTCCCAAGGCTCGAAGCCGAAAGGCACGGCGGCAAATAGCGCCGAGGCGGGAATCTTGCCTTGGTCATAGCCAATCCAGGTATAGCCGGCGTCGATCTTGCCTTCCTTGAGGGCATCGAAAATGCCGAACGGCGGCACAATCTTGCCCGGTTCTTCCACTTTCATCTGGATGTTGCCGCCCGAGGCCGCCTTCAAGGTATCGGCAACGTAATTGACCGTGTCACCCAGTCCCGGCAACGCCGAGGGAAACGCCACCGGCACCCGCCAGCGGACTTTATCCTGGGCCAGCGCCGGACCCGCCAGCGCCACCGTCGCCGCCAGACATACCGAGGTAAAAACTTTCTTCATCGAAATCATCCTCCAAGGGATTATTGCTCGCCAATGATTACCGGCACCCTAAAAGTAGCCAAGATTTATGGCTACCGTTAGCAAAACGAGTGCGACTATTTCTCACAATGCCTTGTAGCTGGAAAAACCCGGCATTCCACCGGGAAGCGATCGGCGCCTAGCGTCTTATCTAATAGGGCGCCGAGATCACTACCGGGTTTAGGTAAAGTGATCTGACCAATATTCTCTGAAAAAACTTCAATTAGGTCAACTTGATATTGAAATTCCCCCTACTCAAGTCTATACCATTCATTAATAATGAAGAACTAAAATAAATTGGTCATACCCTGTTTATACGAGGTCACACTATTGTGAAACCTCCCAAAATCGCCGATGCCATCGTTCACGAAATCGAGTCACTGATACTGGAAGGTGGCCTAAAACCCGGGCAGCGGTTGCCGCCAGAGCGGGAGTTGGCGGAACATTTCCAGGTATCCCGGCCATCTTTGCGGGAGGCCCTCCAACAGCTAGCGGCACGGGGGCTGGTGGAGAGTCGCCGAGGCGGCGGCACCTATGTAGCCAATATGATGGACACAGCCTTTGTCAATCCATTGTTGGGGCTGCTTCGCAACCACCCGGAGACGCTGGGGGATCTGGTGGAAATGCGCTACGCCCTGGAGGGGGTGGCGGCCTATTTCGCCGCCCTACGGAGTACCGCCGAAGATAAGGAACTGCTCAAACAGCGCCACGCGACCCTGAGTTCAATCCATGAGCGGGGCGATGATCCCGTCGCCGAGGCGAAGGCCGACGCCGAGTTTCACCTGGGCATCGCCGAGGCGGCCCATAACGTGGTGCTGCTCCATGTCATGGGCGGTTTATTCCGGCTCCTGCAAAGCGGTATTTTCACCTCCCACGCTAAACTCTTCACCCGGGCTGGCGCCAGCGATCAGGTGCGGCGCCAGCATGAAGCCCTGTTTCGAGCGGTGCTGGAGGGTGACCCCGAAGCCGCTCGCGGCGCCGCTCACGAGCATCTGGCTTATATCAAGCGAGCCTTGCGGGATATAGACGAGGAAAACCAGCGGATTCGCCGATCACGGCGTCGACTGCGAGGGCTGGGCTGAGGACTTGCTCATTCCCGGACCGGCACCAGCAGCACCGGCGTCCGGGATTTTATGGTCACCTGATGCGCCACCGAACCGATCAACATCTCCCCCAGGGCGCTATGGCCATGGGAACCTAGCACAACGAGATCGGCCCCGAGCTGTTGGGCCTGTTCCAGGATCACTTTGGCGACAGGGCCCTCCAACACCTGGACCCCGCCCACCGGCGCCGGCGCCCCGGCGACTCGCCGGTACTCCCGCAAACGGTCCGCTATGAATCGGCGAGCCTCGTCAAAGCCCTCGTCGCGCAGTACCTGGAGCTTGTCATCCGGTACATAGCTGTCCACCAATGAGCGGTTGAAATCGCTTAAAGGCTCCACCACGTTGAGGAGCTGCAACTGAGCGCCGCAACTCCGCGCCAGATCGGCGGCATGACGGATCACTTCCGAGTCCCGAGGACCTAAATCGATGGCGCAGAGTATGGTATGGAGGGTATAGACCATGGCCGATTCCTCGCAAAGCCCCCTACCCTGGATAGTAGTCTATCCGCCGTCGTTCCGGGCTTAGCGCGGACCGATCTCCTCGGGGCGCGCCACCTGGGCGGTTTTGTCCAGCACCCCGTTGACGAAACGGTGTCCCTGATCGGCGCCGAACAGCTTGGCCAGCTCCACGGCCTCGTTGATGACCACTCGATAGGGAATATCGGGGCGCTTGAGAAATTCATACGCGGCGATCCATAGCACTGCTTTTTCCACCGGGTCCACCTGCTCCAGGGGACGCTCCAGATAGGGCGTCAGGGTACTGTTGATGGCTTCCAGGTGGGCGGGAACCCGGTGCAGTAACTCCCGGAAATAGTCCTGATCGACCTTGCCCATGTCCTGTTCCTCAAGAAACTGGGCGTCGATCACATGTAGATCATGACCGGTGAGCTGCCATTGATACAGGGCTTGCATGGCATAGCGACGCGCCCAACTGCGGGCGCGGACCCGGTACCGGCGGGCTGCCTTCTTGGTCGCGTCGCTCATAGCTCAGTCGCCCAGTTTGCGCAGCAGGCTGATCATTTCCAGGACCGTCAAGGCGGCCTCGGCGCCTTTGTTGCCGGCCTTGGTGCCGGCCCGTTCCACCGCCTGTTCGATGCTGTCCACGGTCAGCACCCCGAAACCCATCGGGATGTCGTTGTCCAGGGACACGGTGGACAGGCCCTTGACGCACTCCCCGGCCACGTAGTCGAAATGAGGGGTAGAACCGCGGATCACCGCCCCCAAGGCGACGATGCCATCAAAACGCTCCGAGGCGGCCAGCCGTTGGGCGGCCAGTGGTATCTCGAAGGCCCCTGGCACCCAGACTAGCTCAAGGGCGGACTCCTTCATCCCGTGACGGACCAAGGCATCCACCGCCCCTTCCACTAGGCTTTGAACGATAAAGCCATTAAAACGGGAGGCCACCAGTCCGACGCGGGCCTCTTGGGGAGTGAATTCACCCTCAATGATCTTGATATTACGCATGTGCTTGCCTGTTGAAGCCGCCGTGCGCGGCTGATAAGAATCCAGTTCGTTGTCTCGACCCTAGCTCACGTACTCCACCACTTCCAGGTCAAAGCCGGACAAGCCGGTGAGCCGCTTGGGCGCGCTCAGCACCCGCATCCGCCGCACCCCGATATCCAGCAGGATCTGAGCGCCGATGCCGTAGGTACGCAGTTCGGTGACATCCTCGCCCCGGACCGGTTCGTTACCGCCGGGCAAAGACTGCATACGCAACCGGCGGATAATATCTTTGGGTTCTTCCCGATGGCCCAGAATCACCACCACCCCCGCTCCTGGCTCCCGGGCTACCCGACCCAGGGCGTCCCGTAGCGGCCAGCCCAGGTCCGGCCACTGGGCGCCCAGCATATCGGACAACAGATTGCGGACATGGACCCGCACCAGGGCCGGTTGTTCCCCGCTGATTGCTCCCTTGACGAGAGCAAAGTGCAGTTGCCGGTCGATGCTATCCTGATAGGTCACCAGCCGGAACGTGCCCAGTTCGGTGGGCAGGGGGCACTCGGCCACCCGCTCCACGGTCTTTTCGTTGCGAATCCGATAGCGGATCAGGTCGGCGATGGTGCCGATCTTCAGACCATGCTCTCGGGCGAAGACGTCCAGATCCGAGCGCCGGGCCATGGAGCCGTCCTCGTTGAGGATTTCCACAATCACCGCCGCCGGCTCCAGCCCCGCCAGCCTTGTCAGGTCACAACCGGCCTCGGTGTGACCGGCCCGGGTCAGCACCCCTCCGGGCTGGGCCATCAGGGGGAAGATATGCCCCGGCTGCACCAGATCCTCGGGCTGGGCGTTCGGCGCCACGGCAGTGCGCACGGTATGAGCCCGGTCATAGGCCGAAATGCCGGTAGTCACCCCCTCTGCGGCTTCCACCGACACGGTGAAGTTGGTGGAATGGGGGGAGGCGTTGTCGCTGACCATCAGGGGCAGGCGTAATTGTCGGCAGCGTTCCCGGGTCAGGGTCAGGCAGATCAGCCCCCGGCCGTAGCGGGCCATGAAGTTGATGTCCTCGGGACGGACCATGGAGGCGGCCATCAGCAGGTCGCCCTCGTTTTCCCGGTCCTCGTCGTCCATGATAATGACCATCCTGCCCTGGCGCAGGTCTTCCAGGATTTCTTCGGTGCTGTTCAGTGCCATGGACATCTCGACGGATGATGCTGGTTTCATCGGATAAAGCCGCGTTGGCGCAGCAGGTCTTCGGTCAGTCCCCGGGATTTATCCCCCCCCTCCGCCAGCAGCAGCCGCTCCAGATAGCGGGCGATCAGGTCCACCTCCAGATTCACCCGACGCCCTGGCCGATAGTCTCCGAAGGTGGTCTCGGCCAGGGTGTGGGGAACGATGTTCAACTGGAAGTCCGTCTCTCGTACCCGGTTCACAGTGAGGCTGACCCCGTCCACGCAAATGGAGCCTTTCTCGGCGATATAGCGGGCCAGTTCCTGGGGGGCGCGCAGGGTAAAGCGCCAGGAGCGGGCGTCCTCCCGGCGCTCCAGCACCGTGCCGATGCCGTCCACATGACCGCTGACCAGATGGCCCCCCAGTCGGGTGGATGGGGTCAGGGCTTTCTCCAGGTTGACCCGATCGCCACCACGCCACTCCCCCAGCACCGTACGGGACAGGGTTTCCCCGGACACGTCGGCCCAAAACCCGTCCCCCGGCAATGCCACGGCGGTCAGACATATTCCACTGACGGCGATGCTGTCGCCCAGCTTCACATCCCCTAGATCCAACTTACCAATACAAATTCACAACCACAAATCACCACCCCAAAACTCCAAAACCAC
>CAZQXD010000004.1:0-58684 GCA_964597315.1 uncultured Candidatus Competibacteraceae bacterium | reverse complement strand
CGCAATCTCGCCCACCGCTTCGATAATGCCTGTAAACATGATCGCTACATTCTCGCTCAAGCCCGCCCCGGCCTGGCGGTGATCCGCCAGTCCCGGCCCACGGCTCGGATATCGATGATGTCCAGGGCAATGCGCTGCGCCATGCGCTCCAGCCCCGGCAGATGAAACAGGCCCCGGGCGTCGTCTCCCAACAGCAGCGGCGCCATATACACTACCAGTTCGTCCAGCAATCCGGCCCGCAACACCGCCCCGGCCAGGGTGGCGCCGCATTCCAAATGCACCTCGTTGACCTGGCGGCGGGCCAGTTCCGCCATCACCCCGCCCAGGTCTAGGCCGTCCGTTCCGATCGGCGCCCGTTGCACCTCGGCGCCGGCGGCCTCCAGGGCGGCCATCCGTCGGGCATCGGTCGCGGCGGTGAGAATCAGTACGGCGCCGTCCAGGCCCAAGGTGCGAGCGGTAGGTGGGGTACGCAAGGCCGGGTCCAGGACTACCCGCAAGGGCTGATGATTCCCCACCTCCTCCAGGCGCACGTTCAGAGCCGGGTCATCGGCCAGGATCGTGCCCACCCCGGTCAGCAGCGCCGATGCTCGCGCCCGCAATCGCTGCACGTCGCGGCGGGCTTCCGGGCCGGTGAGCCACTGGCTCTCCCCGGAAGCCAGGGCGGTGCGCCCATCCAGGCTCATGGCCAGCTTGCAGCGTAGCCAGGGCCGACCGGTCCGCATACGCTGTACGAAGCCGGGGTTCAAGGCCAAAGCGTCGGCGGCCATGACGCCGCACTCCACGGCCACCCCAGCGTCCAGCAGCCGGGACAGGCCGTTACCGGCCACCTGGGGATTAGGGTCTTCCATGGCCGCCACCACCCGGACAACGCCGGCGGCGATCAGGGCTTCCGTGCAAGGAGGGGTGCGGCCTTGATGACAGCAAGGCTCCAGGGTCACGTAGGCGGTGGCGCCCCTGGCCCGGTCGCCGGCGGCGCGCAGGGCGTGGACCTCGGCGTGAGGCTCCCCGGCCCGGGCATGCCAGCCCTCCCCCACCACCACACCGTCCCGGGCTAGCACGCAACCTACCCGGGGGTTGGGATCGGTGGTGTACAGGCCCTGGGCCGCCAGTTCCAAGGCCCGAGCCATATGCGGGTAATCCTGGGCCTCAGCCATGGTCCTGGTCCCGATCCCCGGCCAGCAGGGCCTGAAGCCGTTCTACTTCTTCCCGGAAGGCGTTGATGTCCTGGAAACTACGGTAGACCGAGGCGAAGCGCACATAGGCCACCTGATCGAGCTGGCGCAGTTCCTCCATCATCCACTCGCCCAGTTGCCGGGATTGCAGTTCCCGCTCACCGCTGGTGCGGACCCGGTGGCGGATGCGTTGCAGGGCTTCTTCTACCCGCTCGGCGCTCACCGAGCGTTTCTCCAAGGCCCGCAGCATCCCGGTGCGCAGCTTGTTCTCGTTAAAAAACTCCCGTCGCCCGTCCCGCTTCACCACCTGGGGCATGACCAGTTCCGCCACCTCATAGGTGGTGAACCGGGCTTCGCAGTCCGCGCACTCCCGCCGTCGCCGGACCTTATCCCCCTCGGGGGACAGTCGGGAGTCCACCACCTTGGTGTCGGTGGCCCCGCAAAACGGGCAGTGCATGGGATTTCAGCGATAGACCGGGAAGCGGTTGCACAGTTCGGCCACCTGGCCCCGCACCCGCTCGATGGTCTGTTCGTTGCCGATGTCGTCCAGAATGTCGCAGATCCACCCGGTCAGCTCCCGCACCTCGTCTTCCTTGAACCCTCGGGTGGTCACCGCCGGGGTGCCGATACGAATGCCACTGGTCACGAACGGCGACTGGGGGTCGTTGGGCACCGCGTTTTTGTTCACCGTGATATGCGCCCGCCCTAGGGCCGCGTCCGCCGCCTTGCCGGTGATCCCCTTGTCGATCAAATCCAACAGAAACAGGTGATCGTCCGTGCCGCCAGAGACTATCTTATGGCCCCGAGCCTGGAATACCTCCACCATCACCCTGGCATTGGCGATCACCTGCCGCTGGTAGGTCTTGAATTCCGGCTCCATGGCCTCCTTAAAGGCTACCGCCTTGGCCGCGATCACGTGCATCAGCGGCCCACCCTGGGTGCCCGGAAACACCAGGGAGTTGAGCTTCTTCTCGATCTCGGCATTGGCCCGGGCCAGAATCAGACCCCCCCGCGGCCCTCTGAGGGTCTTGTGGGTGGTGGTGGTCACCACATCGGCCAAGGGCACCGGGTTGGGGTATAGCCCGGCGGCCACCAGCCCCGCCACATGGGCCATGTCCACGAACAGATACGCTCCCACTTCATCGGCGATGGCCCGGAAACGCTCGAAGTCCAGCACCCGCGAGTAGGCGGAAAATCCCGCCACGATCAACTTCGGGCGATGCTCCCGGGCCAGGCGCTCCACCTGGGCGTAGTCGATCTCCCCGGTCGCCTCGTCCAGACCGTACTGCACGGCGTTGTAAATCTTGCCGGAGAAGTTGGGCTTGGCCCCGTGGGTCAGGTGTCCGCCGTGGGCCAGGCTCATGCCCAGAATGGTGTCGCCGGGGTTGACCAGCGCCATGTACACGGCCGCGTTGGCCTGGGACCCGGAGTGGGGTTGAACGTTGGCGTAGGCGGCCCCGAACAGTTGCTTAGCCCGCTCCATGGCCAGAGTCTCGGCCACATCCACGTACTCGCAACCCCCGTAGTAACGCTTACCTGGGTAGCCTTCGGCGTATTTGTTGGTCAGCACCGAGCCTTGGGCTTCCAGAACCCGGGGGCTGGCGTAGTTCTCCGAAGCGATCAGCTCGATGTGCTGTTCCTGGCGCCGGGCTTCGCCTTGCAGGGCCGCCCACAGTTCGTCGTCATAGCCGGCAATACGCATGTCGTTGGTAAACATTCGCTTCAACCCCTCAACGGATAACATCCAGACACCCCGGATCTGGTAGTGGGCGTCTGCTGGTAAACGGGAAATGGTACTCGATTTCCACCCACGATGCAGGCTTTTGAGTTTTGCATCGCGATCAGCCCGGCCAAACCCCAGCCCCCGCCGTAGAGCCGGGATGGCCAGCCGCCGCCAGGTTTGCTTGCGAGTCGGGACCGGTCCCATCGACCCTTCCCACTGTGATATTTTGTGGGCGCTCGCCAAGGTTGGCCCAAAACCGACGCGCGACTAGCTCGGTCTTACTCCGCTAATCCAAACAAACCTACGGAGGAACACAGTGAAACAGCTTCTGACGGGACTCTGCTTGTTGGTCTTCGCCAACGCCGCCGGTGCGGATTGGCTGCTGCTCCCCCAGCAATCCTCGCTGGTCTTCGCTTCCATCAAGAACGGTAGTGTTTTCGAATCCCATACGTTCGGGCGTTACGAGGGTGAGCTCGACGACGCAGGCTCGGCGTCCCTGCGTATTGACCTGACCTCGGTGGATACCGCCATTGAGATTCGCGATCAGCGGATGCGGGAAAAGCTGTTCGATACGCCCCGGTTCGCCACCGCCACCTACAGCGCCACCCTACCCCAATTCGACCCCGAGCAGTTGTCGGTCGGCGAACAGCAAACGTTTGAAATCGCTGGCGCCCTCTCCCTGCATGGGGTCGAGCATCCCTTGCCCGCGACGCTCACCGTCTATCGCCTCGGCGACCGGCATCTGCTGGTGGCTACCGCCAAACCGGTGGTGGTGGATACCGCCACTTTTGGTTTGCAAAGGGGCGTGGAGGCACTGCGAGAGATTGCCGGACTGAATGCCATCGCGGCCACGGTGCCCGTCAATTTCAACCTGGTGTTCGAAAAACAGTAGATGCTTGCGGCCCATGGCGGCGATCTCCGCCGCCATGGGTCGGGAGCTAGTGATGGGACAGGGCTTTGTGTTGGCCCCCGGACTGCTTGTGTCCACGAACCGTCACGGTCACCTCCACTTGGCCCGCCTTGTGAAAATCCAGGGTCAAGGGGAAGGTCTGCCCGGGCTTCAGGGGCTGTTTGAGACCGATCAGCATGATATGTAAACCGCCCGGCTCCAGCACGGTGGGCGTGCCGGGCGTCACCTCGATGGCCGCCACCGGGCGCATGGCCATCATTCCGTTCTCCATCAGATGGGCATGGAGTTCGACCCGCTCGGCTATAGCGCCGCCCACCCCCAATAGCCGATCCTCCTCCTGGCCGTCGTTAACGAGGGTCATATAGGCGGCGGAGTTGTTGACCACGGGCGGATTGGCTCTGGCCCAGGCTTGCTCAATCTTGATCTCGGCGAGCGAGACCGGGGAGAAGATCCCCAGACCGACGCTCAAGACGCCTAATAGCAACTTCTGTCTATGCAAAATCTATCTCCTGTCCATGCCAAACTGCCCGGGCCGCCCCACGGGTCGATACCGTCACCTTCACATAAGGGGCATGGCCCGCTGACATCACCTTATTGTGATCAATGTAGGGCATAGGCTCGGGCATCCGGGGATTGATTATACTGGCGGCGCAGAACCGCACGGCTGGACTATACACCCGCAAACGGCTGACGCAACCTGACATCCTCGACCTGGACGCCGTGGCTATAATAGGCCGACGCCCCGTCTATGGCGCGATGCATCTCCCCCAGCGTTGGAGTCCCTAACCCGCGCCCCACAAGGGCGTTGTCACTAGTGGCGCATCTCGACCAGTTCATCCACCAGCGCCGCCAGTTTGCGGATGCCCGGCTCGATGCGCTCCACAGGAATAGCGGAGAACCCCAGACGGAAGTAGTTCAGAGGCCGGTTTTCGGCCATGAAATACACATCTCCGGCTTCGATGAGAATGCCTTGCCTGGCGGCCTGGCGTTGCAACTCCCGAGCGTCCAACGCCCCTGGTCCACGGACCCAATAGGCGCTTCCGCCGCAACACGAGCCTCGGACGGAATCGGGAAAATAGCGGTCCAGGGCCTCGCCCATGGCCTGCCAGCGTGCCTTATAAGCCTGGCTGAGGCGCTGGATCAGCGCATCATGGTGACCCAGGGCCAAAAACAAGGCCACGATGCGTTGGTTGTTGGTGGGGGGGTGGCGGTACATGAGTCGACGCAAGGCCCGGGCTTGTTGGATCAGTTCAGCCGGTCCCACCAGGTAGCCGATACGCAAACCCGGGTCCAGCGTCTTGGACAGGCTGCCCACGTAGATCACCCGTCCTTCATTATCCAGGCTTTTCAAGGCCGGGGCGGGGTCGCCTAAAAAATTAATCTCGCTTTCGTAATCGTCCTCAATCAGGATCATATCCCGGGCCGCCGCCCGTTCCAGCAGGGCCTGGCGCCGCTCCAGGGGCAGGGTCACGGTCGTGGGGGACTGGTGGCTGGGGGTGGTGCAGATCAAGTCGCAGTGGTCCAGGTGCTTGTCCACCACCAGACCGAGTTCGTCAACGGGCAGCCCCACCAGCCGACTGGTCTTTAGGCTCATGATATTGCGCACATCGGGATAACCCGGGTCCTCCACGCCCACGCGGCTGCGCTCGGAAACCAGCAGCGCCGCCAACAGATACAGGGCGTTCTGGGTGCCCAGGGTAATCAAGATTTCATCCTCCGAGGCCCAAACCCCACGCCGTGGCAGCAACCGGGTATGCAATTGTTCCACCAGCAGCGGGTCGTCGGCGTCGACGCGATCATGGGCCAGATCCCGCACTTCCCGCACACTCAGAGCCTGTCGGCAGCACTCCCGCCAGTCGTGGATGGGCAACAGCGCCGGATCGAGCTGGCCGTAGATAAACGGATAGTCATACCGCTGCCAGTCGTGGGGCTTCTCAATGTTGCGCTGGCAGGTCGGCGTCACCCGAAACCATTGGGACCAGACCGGGCCGCTCCTGTTTGGCGCCGAGGTTTGGGAGGTCGGCGGTTTCCGGTCTACCCGGCCAGCGAGCACATGGGGGTTGACGAAATAGCCGCTACGCTCCTGGGAGACGATGTAGCCTTCGTCCATCAGATGTTGATAGGCCAGCACCACGGTATTGCGGGCCACGTTGAGCTGCCGGGCTAGCTCCCGACAAGAGGGCAGAGGCGTGTCGGGGGTGATATGACCATCTAGGATGGCGGAGACCAACATCTCCCGGATCTGGCGTTGCAGACTCAGACCGCTATCGGTGGATAGGCTGAAAAGCTGGTTCCACATGATCTGGTCGTGTCTGGTTTTCATAACGCGGCCCCACCACACCGTGCGCCCCACAGTCAATTAAAGTAGCCGTGGCCCAGCCATGAAAGCAACTGCGTCTGGCTGGGTTCTAAAACCGCAACCGCACCGTCACCCGGGCGCCTCCGAGGACGCTCCTGTCAATCTCCAGCCGCCCCCGGTAAACCTCTTCCACCAGTTCCCGCACCACCGCCAAGCCGATGCCATGGCCGGGGGTAGCGGGGTCGGCCCGGGCGCCCCGGTCGAGAATCAGCCGCCGCCGGTCCTCGGGAATCCCCGGGCCATCATCCTCCACCTCCAGCAGCAATCCCAGGCCCTCCCCCACCGGCCTGGCCCGCACCGTCACCCGCTGGACCGCCCATTTACAGGCATTGTCGGCCAGGTTGCCGAAAATCTCCATAAAGTCTCCCTCATCCCCCTGAAACCGTGCCTGCTCGTCCACCTGAACATCCAGCGTCAGTTGCTTGCCGACATAGACCTTGGCCAGGGCGGAGATGATGCGGTTGGCCAGGGGAGGCACTGCCAGGGGCGAGGCCAGGGCCACCCGGCCGCTGGCGGCGGCCCGTTGGAGCTGATAATCTACGGTGCGGTTCATGCGTTCCACCTGTTCGGCGACCTGACGGCGTAAGTCCTCGCTGGTGTTGGCGTCGGCCACCGTGCCCCGTAACACGGCCAAGGGCGTTTTGAGGCTATGGGCCAGATCCCCCAAAGCGTTGCGATAACGTTCCAAATGGGTCTGGTTCTGGCGGATCAGCGCATTCAGATTTTCGGTGAGACGGCGCAACTCCCGGGGATAAGAGCCGGTGAGCTGGTCCCGGCGTCCGGCTTCAATGTCGGTCAGCTCCCGAGCCACCCGGCGCAGGGGCCTCAGACCCCAGCGCAAAATCGCTCCCTGCACCACCAGCAGCATCAGGGCCGAGGCCGCCAGCCAACCCCAGAGTCCCTGGCGAAAACCGCCCAATTGAGCGTCGAAGGTCCGGCGATGTTCCGCCACCCCGAAACGGTAGCCCCGATAGACCCCCGGCTCCACCTCCCAGCTCACCGCGAAGCCCAGGGTCAGCAGAGGGGCGGCGTCGGAGGAGAACACCTGTTCGAAGTAGCCCTGGCCTGGCAGTCGGGGCACGGGAAAGGGAATCTCCATGCCCAACATGGACGGAGAACGCCAGAGCAAGGCGCCGGTCTCGTCGAACACGGCGGCGTAAAGACCGGAGCCGGGACTGGAAAACCGGGCCTCGGGCAGGGCCTCGGGCAGCAGCAGGCGACGGCTAACGGGATCGAAACCGGCCGCCCCCAGCAGCATATAGACCTGGGCCTGAAGCCGATCCTGGACCGCTTCCAGGGCGCTGTCCCGAAAAGCCCGGTCCAGGGCCAGCCCGGTCAGGCCCAGAAAGCCCGCAAGCACCACGCTGGCGGCCACCAGCAATCGACCGCTGAGGGAGGCCATCAACCCGGGGTGCGGGGCAGCCGGAACCGGTAGCCCCGGCCACGCAGGGTCTCGATGGGGTTGAGTTCCCGGCCCGGGTCCAGTTTGCGGCGCAGGCGGCCCAACAGCACCTCCAGCACATTGCTGTCCCGGTCCAGGTCTTCCTCGTAGAGGTGTTCGGTGAGTTCGGTCTTGGAGACCACCTGACCGGCTCGCAGCATCAGGTATTCCAGGAGTTTGTACTCGAAAGCGGTGAGTTCCACGGGTTGGTCGCCCAGGCTCACAGTCTGGGCGCCAGTGTCCAGGGCGATAGGCTCGCAGCGCAGCACGGCGCTAGTCCACCCCCCGGCCCGGCGCAGCAAGGCCCGCAACCGGGCCAGCAACTCTTCCATATGGAAAGGCTTGACCAGATAATCGTCGGCCCCGGCCTCCAGACCCTCCACCTTGTCCTGCCAGCGGCCCCGGGCGGTGAGGATCAGCACCGGAAAGTCCCGGCCCTCGGCCCGCCAGTGGCGGATCACCTGAATCCCGGACAGGCCCGGTAATCCCAGATCCACCACCGCCACGTCAATGGGATATTCAACCCCTAGATACCGGCCCTCTTCACCGTTGGCGGCGGCGTCCACGGCAAAACCCACGGCTCGCAGCCCCCCGGACACCTGCTCCCGCAGGGCCTTCTCGTCTTCGATCACCAGTACCCGCATGGCGTCCCCTCAGTCCAGCACGGCGCCGGTGCGCCCATCCACCCGGACCATCCGCACCCGACCGTCCAGGTACAGCAGCTTGACATGGAAGAGGTCACCCTCGCCCGGATAGACCCCCAGCACCTTGCCGCCGGTGGCGGATCGGGCGGCGGCGGCGGCCCGATCCGCTCCCAGCCTGGCGCCGCCGGTGGCCGGCCGCGCCGAGCGATTCAGGAATCGGTCGCCCCCCTCCCGCTGCGCCACCCAACTCTCGGGACCGCTACCTTGAGCCAGGGCGGGGGTCGCCACGAGGCAAGCCAGCAGGAGCGGCAGGGTAGCGAGGGTTAGCACGCGGATGGGCATGGGCGTTCCGTTGGCCAAGGGTTCAGTTGTGAACGGGGACTATATCCACCCGGACCTTGATCCGTCGTCCCGGATCAACGTCGGAGCGGGTCGTATAGGTCTGCCCCCGGTAGCGGTAGGTGACATTGTAGCCTTCGATACGCTGCTCGGTGTAGTTATCGTTGATGGTCCGACAGCGCCGTTCCACGTCGGTGTAATACTGGCCGCCGGCCTGATGGCGATGGCCCAGGTCCCGGCCAATGGAGCCGCCTAGCAGGGCGCCGGCCACCGTGGCCACGTCCCGGCCGGTGCCCTTGCCGAACTGATTGCCCACCACCCCGCCGACGATGCCGCCGATGATGGTGGAGGTGTAGGAATTCCCGGCGCCGGCCTGGTATCGGGTCACCGGTTCGTCCCAGCATTCCTGGCGGGGCGTGGAGACGGTGACAGTACGATACAGGGGCTGTACGTCCACCACTTTGGCGTAGTCATAACGGGCTTTGCCGCCATGGCCACGATACCCTTCGGCCAGGGCCGGGGAAGAGAGCAAGAGCGCGCCAAGGGCGAGGCCCAAGGTAAAACTGCGGGTGTTCATGGTCTGGTTCTCCAGGATTGACAAGTTTGGTCTTGGATCGGATACAGGTGATCCAGCGTTGGCCATACACTAATCCCAGGAGACTGAACGGCTACTGAACCGAACTAGCTTTCCACCCGATTCTTACCCTTGCGCTTGGCTTCGTAGAGCTTTTCATCGGCGATCCGCAACAGCTCTTCGGCGGAGTCGATGCCAGGACCACTGGAAGCGATGCCCATACTGACGGTGACTTTAAGGTCCTGGCCTTCGTGACTGATTTCCAGGCGCTCGACCCGGGAGCGGATCTTCTCCGCCACCATCCGGGCTAGCAGGGCCGATAGCTCCGGTAGCAGCAGGGCAAACTCCTCGCCACCGTAGCGGGCCGCCACATCCACGTTTTGGCGCACACACCCTCCCACCACCGCCCCCACGGTCTTGAGCACCTCGTCTCCGGCCGGGTGGCCATAGTGATCGTTTATCAACTTGAAATCGTCCAGATCGAACAACACCAGGCTGAGGCTGCGGGCATAGCGGTCCACCCGGGCGAATTCGCTCTCCAGACGCTGATTGAAAACCCCCCGGTTGTACAAGCCGGTCAGCCCGTCCCGGGTGGACGACGCATGCAGGGCGTCGAAGAACGTACGGTCCATCTCGGTTTGGTGAAAAAACTTTAATATCGTGGAGCCTACGGCGATCAGATCCCCCTCCGCCAGCGCCTGGCGGGCGATGCGCTGGCCGTTGACGAAGGTGCCGTTGGTGCTGTGCATATCCTCGATGATGGAAATATCATCGTGGATTAGGATGCGGGCGTGGAGACGAGAGACATTGCGTTCCTTGATGCTCACATCCACCCCTTCCTGACGACCGATCAGGCATTCCTGTTGGCTCAACACATAGCGCCGGGCCAGTTCCCCTCCCGCTACGATCATCAAGCAAGGCGATCTGAGCAGCGTGTGCGATTTCTGATCGGATATCTTGAGGGTTTGAGTTTTCTCTTCGTTCATCAGTCCACGGTCGATCCTGCCGAATACAGGAAACTTGTACAAGTATACCCAACCCGACCCGCCCACCCTAGCGCCGCAGCAGCATCCGCCGTCGTCGTCCCGGTAGGCCAAAATCGCCACCGCCAGATCCTCCAGGGCAGCGCAGACCGATTTGAACATGATAATCGCTGCGGCGGCCAGATTCTCCACCGCCCCGGCCTTCAGCCCCTGCCCGACCCGGTAGGCAGGCAGGGCGCCGTTCAAAGGGCCGCCGTCACCATGACCTCCACCTTAAAGCCCGGTCGGGCCAGCTTGGCCTCCACGCAAGCCCTGGCCGGGGGATGGCTGGGGTCGATCCAAACGTCCCAGACGGCGTTCATCTCCTTGAAATATGCCATATCCGACAGATACACGGTGGCCGATAACAGTTTGGACTTATCGCTACCCGCAGCGGCCAGCAGCCGGTCCACCTTGGCCAGCATTTCTTCGGTCTGGCGGGTGACGGAAGCCTCCAGAGTGTCGGCCACCTGCCCGGCCAGATAGACCGTATCGCCGTGGATTACCGCCTGGCTCATCCGTGGACCACTATCAAGGCGCTTGATGCTCATAGCATTTCCTCTTGGTTGCTTTAGGGCGGAAAACTTAGGACCCAGGGCCGACAAAGCCCCCCAGAAACCGGGCCAGATTACGGCCCAGGGCTTCGTCCAGATAGCCCCCTTCCTGGACCAGCACCGTGGGCAGGCCCAGGGAGGCGATGGCGGCGGCGATGCGACCAAACCCCTCGGTGGTGATCGCCAGCCCCGCCTGGGGATCGCCCTCGAAGGCGTCCAGACCCAGGGCCACCACTAGGGCGTCGGGGTGAAAACTATGGATGCGTAGCAGGGCCTGCTTCAGAGTCTCTAGATAGGTCTGGTCGCCGGTGCCCCGGGGCAGGGGCAGATTCAGGTTATAGCCCAGCCCCTCTCCTTCGCCCCGCTCGTGGGCATGACCCCAGAAATAGGGATAAAACCCGGCCGGATCGGCGTGCAAGGATACGGTAAACACATCGCCACGCCGGTAGAAAATATTCTGGGTGCCGTTACCGTGGTGCAGGTCCACGTCCAGCACGGCCACCCGTTCATGGACCTGGCGCAAATATTGGGCGGCGATGGCGGCGTTGTTCAGGTAACAGAAACCGCCGGCCATGTGGGCGAAGGCATGGTGGCCCGGTGGTCGGCACAGGGCGTAGGCGGACCCGCCTCGCTCCAGCACCAACTGGGCGGCGTGGGCCGCCACATTGGCGCTGGCGCACACCGCCCCCCAGGTATCGGCGGTGATGGGGCAGGCGGTGTCGGCCATATGATAACCGGCCTGGCCCACAGGGGAATCGGGATAGGCCAGCCCCTGGCCATTGGGGTGGATATTGGGGACGACCTCCTCGGAGGCTCCAGGCAATTGCCGCCAATGATGGTGGATGGTGCTGAGAAAGCGCAGGTATTCCGGGGTATGCACTGCGGCCCGAGGGCCCGGGCCGTGGTCCTCCGGCGCGATGACCCGATGACCCCGCTCCCGCACCGCCGCCAGCAGGGCATCGACCCGCTCCGGTCGCTCGGGGTTGGGCTGACGCCGACCGCTGACCAGAAAATGGCGGGGATAATGTTGGCGCTGCTGCTCGCAGAAAACGACGATCATTATTCGGATTCCTTATTGAAATGCCACTGAAATGCCAGCCGTCCGGCCTTGGAGCGCGGCCACCGGCCTACCGCCCCAACTCCCCCGCCAGCACCCCCAGACATTCCTCAAGTATGTCCACAATTTCGTCCACCTGCTCGCGGGTGACGATCAGCGGCGGGCAGACCAGCACATGGTCCCCGGCCAGTCCGCCCCGGGTGCGGCGCTCATAGACGATCAGCCCCCGCTGGTAGGCCAGTTCCACCAGCCGCTCGCTGGCCTCCAGGTGGGCGGGCAGCGGCTCCAGGGTCTCCGGGTCGGCCACCAGCTCGAAGGCCAGCAACAGGCCCTTGCCCCGCACATCCCCGACCAGGGCAAACCGGGTCTTGAGGGCCTCCAGCCGACCCTTGAGATAGTCACCCATGAGGGTGGCATTGTTCAGCAGGCCCCGCTCCAGGGTCTCCCGCAGCACCGCCAACCCGGCGACGCAGGCCAGGGGGTTACCGGCGTAGGTGTGGCCGTGCATAAAACCGCCGTTCGCCAGCACCGGCTCCACCAGCCGCCGGGGCGCCAGCATCGCCCCTAGGGGGCAGTAACCCGAGGCCATGCCCTTGGACAGGGCCAGCAGATCGGGCCGCAAGTCCCAATGCTCGGCGGCCAGATAGCGACCGGTGCGCCCGGCTCCGCACATGACCTCGTCCAGGATCAGCAGCACCCCATACCGGTCGCAGATGGAGCGGATGCGGGGATAATAGCTGTCCGGGGCCACCAAGGCGCCGGTGGAGGCTCCGCCCACCGGCTCCATGATAAAGGCCAGCACCGTGTCCGGTCCCTGGCGCAAGATTTCGGCCTCCAGCATGTCCGCGTAACGCAGCCCCCGCTCATCCGAACTCAGGCCGTCCCGGTCCAGATAGCAGGTGGGGGCCGGCACCTTGGGCATGGGCCGCAGCATGGGGTCGAAGGGCGCCGACAGGGGCGTATAGCCGGTCACCGCCAGGGCGCCGAAGGTGGAGCCGTGATAGGAGGGAAACCGGGAGATGACTTTGTAACGCTGGGCCTGTCCCGTGGCCAGGGCATACTGACGGGCCAGTTTCAGGCAGGACTCCACGGCCTCGGAACCACCAGAGACGAAAAACGCCCGGTCTAGCCCTCCGGGCAGAATGGCGGCCAGTTTCGCGGCCAGGGTCTCGGCTGGCTCGTTTTGGAAGTGCAGCCGGTAGGCGAAGGTGGCCCGGGCCATTTGATCGGCCATGTCGGCCAACACCCGAGGGTTGCCATGGCCGATGTTCACCACCATGGCCCCGGAGGAACCATCTATATAGCGTCGGCCATGGACATCCCAGATATAGATGCCCTCGGCCCGGTCGATACGTGGCCGGTGCAGCCCGGACTGATAGAACAAATGGGAACCGGCTTCCGACGTGGCGCTCATGGCGGGGTCCTCAGGGGGTGTTCAGCAACCCGCCATGGGCGGCGCGGGTACGGAGTTTCACCCGGGCGCCTCGGGAGAAGGGATGGGTCTCGATGGGTTGATGGTCTGGAAGGAAAGCTGGCCCACGGTCACATGCTCTCCCCGTTCACGTTTATGGGAGCAAGCATAGGCAAAGGACGGGATGTTTTCCATGGACCCCGAATGCCCCCCTCCGGCGTCGACAGGCTCGGGGCATTCAGTACCGGTTCAGCCGCGCCCCCTTAGTCTCAGGCCCAGACACCGGAACTTCGGCTCCGGCTAATCGCCGCCACACTGGAGGACTACATCATGCCACTGCGCACTCTGTTAACCCCCCTGCTGGCCCTGGCCGCCCTGCTGTCCGGGGCCGGGGCCTGGGCCTGGGAACGGCTCGACACCAACGATCTGGAAATCCGCGTCATCGATAACCGGGGCCGGGACTATGCCCAATACCCCGCCCAGGAACGCAGCCGCCATCGGGTACAAAAAACCTATCTGGAAGCCGAGCAGGGGGCGGCTTATGCCATCCATATATACAATCCCACGCCCCAGCGTATCGGTCTGGTAATCGCCGTGGATGGCCGTAATATCATTTCCGGTCGACGCTCCGAGTTGCGCCCCACCGAGCGCATGTATGTACTCGGTCCCCATCAGCGGGCGGTTTACGATGGCTGGCGCACCGGCAAGCACAAGGTTAACCGATTTTACTTCACCCATGCCGGGGATGCCTACGCCGGCGCCTTCAGAGACTACTCGGCTATGGGGGTGATCGCCGTGGCCGCCTTCCAGGAACAGGCTTACCAGCCTCCGCGCCCTATGGATCGCTACCCGCAAGACCAAGCCCCTTCCCAGGCCGCCCCCAAGGCTTTGCCGGGCACCGGCTTCGGGGATGAGCGATGGTCCCCCTCCCGGCGGGTGGAGTTCCAGCCCAAGCACCGACCCTTCGGTCGCTGGCTGGTGAAATACGAATGGCGGGAAACCCTGTGCCGCAAAGGAGTAATCGACTGCCATTCCCAACGCCATTATTCCAAGAATCGGCTCTGGGACGAACCCCATAATGACGGCTACGCCCCCCACCCGCCCCGGCGCTGGCGTTAAAAGGCCCCTCACCCCGACCCGTCAACAACCGAACAGGCCCGCCGGGGTGTACCATGGGGCCGTCGCCGCCACCTCAAAACATCCCCATGGAAGCCGTCCACACCCTCATGCCCGCCATCCTGCTGCTGCTGGTGGGCATCCTGGCCATCTCCCTGATGCGCCCCCTGCGATTAAGCCCCATCGTCGGCTATCTGCTGGCGGGCCTCTTGATCGGACCCCACGGCCTGGGACTGATCCAGGAAAGCCACACCACCCACCTGTTGGCCGAACTGGGGGTGGTGTTTCTGCTGTTCGATATCGGCCTGCACTTCTCCCTGGCCCATATTTGGGAGGCCCGCCGGGACATCCTGGGCTTCGGGCCATTGCAAATGGGACTGTGCGCCCTGGCCTTCGCCGGCCTGGGCCTGGCGGTGGGGCTTAAGACCGAGCTGGCGGTGGTGGTGGGCGCTACCCTGGCCCTGTCCTCCACCGCCGTGGCTATCCAGACCCTGGCCGAGCGGGGCCAGCAGAGCTGTCCGGTGGGGGTCAGCGCCACGGCGGTGCTGATCTTCCAGGACGTCTGCGCCATTTTCCTGCTGATCCTGGCCGCCTCCCTGGACGGTGGCGGTGACTCGCTGGGCCTGGCCCTGGGCGGGGCGGCCCTGAAGGCCGTGGCGGCCTTCGTGGTGGCCATCGCCATCGGTCGGTATCTGATCGGTCCCCTGTTCCAGGGTCTGGCCCGGACCCGTAGCGAAGAGATATTCACCGCCGTGGCTCTGCTTATCGTCCTAGTGGCCGCCACCTCCACTGGCGCCTTGGGCCTGTCTCTGACCCTCGGGGCGTTTCTGGGGGGGATGATGCTCTCGGAAACCCCCTATCGCCATGTGATCCAAACCGAGGTCAAGCCCTTCCGGGGGCTGCTGCTGGGGTTTTTCTTTATCACCGTGGGCATGAGCTTGCGCCTGGACGTGCTGCTGCGGGATTGGACCGCAGTGCTGTTGGTGACGGCGCTGCTGGTGGGGCTGAAAACAGCCGTTATCCTGGCCGCCGCCCGGATCATGGGCACCCCCCCGCGGGTGGCGGTGCAACTGGGGTTTCTATTGTCCCAGGGCAGCGAGTTCGCTTTTGTGATCCTGGCCATGCCGGCCCTGGCCCATAGCCTCGACCCGGAACGCTCGGCGATCCTGGTGGCGGCGGTGGCCCTGAGCTTGGCCCTGACCCCCTCCCTGGCCAGCCTGGGCAGCCGCTGGGCCAAGCGCCTGGCCCAGCGGCGCCTGGAAACCCACGCTGGTGAGACGATCGGGAGCCAACCGACGGTGGCCCCGGTGGTGATTTTCGGCCTGGGAGAGGTGGGCCGACGGGTGGCCGACGCTCTGGAAGTCCACGGTGTTCCCTATATGGCCGTGGAGATGGACGACGAGCGGTTTATCCGGGCCATCGCCGACGGCTACCCCGTGGCCTTCGGGGATGCCGGCGATCCACGGCTGCTGGAGACTATCCAGATGGCCCAGCGCCCCACCATCGTCGTCACCATCAAGCGCTACGAGGTGTCTCGGGACCTCACGCCCATTCTCCGGGAGCGCTATCCCAAGCTGACCCGTTTCGTGACCGTGGACGATGACGGGGAACAGGCCCGCTTCGAGGCCCTGGGGATGCGCGCCGTAGTGGACCGCAGCATGCCTCGGGGCCTGGACCTGGCGGCGGCGGTGCTGCGCACCCATGGCATCAAGGATAACCGCATCCTGGACTGGATGCGGGAGCAACAGGAGCAGGCCCTGGCCACGACCGGGTGAGCGAAGCAAAGGGGCGTTAGGCTCAGACGACCCCCCGCAGCCAACCTTGGGATGGAAAGCCGGTTTTCAGCACTTCCACGAGGTTCTCCGCCGAGCGCGGCTCGCAGAAATACCGCCCCTGCCCCAGATCGCAATGTTGGGCTTGCAACCAGTTACGCTGGGCGGCGGTTTCGATGCCTTCCGCCATGACCCGCAGACCAAAGATGTGGGCGACGCCAATCAGGGTAGAAATAATCCGGCTGTCGTCGCGATCATCGGGCAGCTTGCTGATCAAGCATGGGGCGATTTTCAAGACATCCAAGGGTAGGTGTTTAAGCTGGACCAGGGAACACTGGGCAGTGCCAAAATCGTTCACGGCCAGGGTCACCCCCAGGCTTTTCAGGGACTCCAAGATCGGGGCGGCCTCAAGGCCGTTCTCTTGGAGGAGTTGTTCGGTGATCTCCAACTCCAACTCGGCAGCCGACAACTCACTGTCTCTCAAGGCCTGGGCCACCATGGAGGTCAGCTCCGAATCGGTAAAGCTCTGAACCGTCAAATTTATCGCCAAATGGATGGCTAAGCCGCTGGCGTCCCGCAGCATCCGGGTTTGGCGGCAAGCCCGATCCAGCATCCAGGCCCCTAGCTCGCCTGCCAATCCGGCCTGTTCCGCCACCTGCATGATGGCCTCCGGGGCGACCAGGCCGTAAGTGGGATGTTCCCAGCGCAACAGCGCCCGCACCCCGACGATACGCTGGCCGGTGAGCTGCACAACCGGCTGGTAATGCAATTGCAGCGAACCCGTGGCCAACGCCCGGCCCAGTTCGCTCTCCAGGCCCAGTCGCTCCAAGACCAGCCGGTTGTATTCTCCGTGATGGAAACAGTATCTGCCCCCGCCTCTGGCCTTGGCTTGATACATGGCGGCATCGGCCAGATGGAGCAACTCGCTGGGCTGGTTAGCGTCGTCCGGGTACAGGGCGATGCCCATGCTCAAGGTCTGGACCAGTTCTACCCCCGACAACCGAAACGGCGCCCGGCAAGTGTCGATCAGCCGCTCCGCCAAGCGCGCCGGGTCGTCAGGACCAGCCACGTCGGTGACGAGGACCGTTAGCTCGTCCCCGCCCATGCGGCTGAAGGTATCGACTTCCCGGATACAGGGCTTGAGCCGGGCTGTCAGGGCGCAGAGCAACTGGTCGCCCACGCCGTGACCGTAGGTGTCATTGACGGCCTTGAAGCGATCTATATCCAAAAACATCAGCGCCACCTTGCCGCCATGGCGGTGAGCCTCAGCGCAGGCTTGATTCAGGCGGTCTTGAAACAAGACCCGATTGGGCAGGCCGGTCAGGCTGTCATAAAAAGCCAGCCGGTTCAGATTCTCTTCGGCCCGGCAGCGTTCCGCCACCTCCCGTTCCAGGTGTTGGGACTGCTCCAGTAACTGGGCGGTGCGCACCCGAACCTGGTGGCGCGATAGTAGCCCCACGCTCAGCAGGCACAGCAGCAACACCCCTACCCCGGCCAGCGCCCAGGGCAGCCAGCCGGGCAACGTCAACCGCTGGGGCGACGCCAACCAGCGGTTCAGGGACGTGTAGTACAGGGAATCGGCATCTTCGCGGTATGCCGCCAGATGGCGATCTATGGCGGCCAGCAACGGTCCCGCGCGACCCTGCGGCCCGGCGTAGTGGATATGGATGGGGTTGAAGACGATGCCGGTGTCCACCAGCCCATGGCGGTCGGCGTTGAGAATGCTGAACACCCGGCTGACCACCGCCGCGTCGGCCCGGTCCTCGGCCACGGCGACCATGGCCGCTGAATAGTCGGGCGCCGCCACTTCGGTCCACTCGATCTTGAATCGCTTCAGCAGGCCGACCATGGCCTGGCCATGGATACTGTCCGGCACCAACGCCAGGCGCTGTTGCTCCAGAGCCAGCAGGGAACCCACGGCTGCTCCGGGCTGGCGGTACACCACTCCCCAGTTGCCCAGCAGGGGCACCCGATTGAAGTCAAAACGCCTGATTCGTTCTTCGGACCAAGCGATACCCACCAGCAGCTCCAACTCCGCCGCCTCCAGTCGCTTCAGACAGCGGCTCCAGTCACAGGGTTGGTAGACCAGACGCCAGCCCTCGGCCTTGGCTACCGCCTCTAACACATCCAGGGCCAGGCCCTGATAGCGACCGTCGGCGGCCTGGAACACGATAGGTCGGTTTTCCATTACGCCAACCCTCACCACCGGCAGGGGGTCGGCCCCCGCCGGCAGCGCCAGCCACAGCAGCAGCGCCCAGGGGCGCCAGGCCAAGGATATTCTGTGCATTCCCTTCTTAGCTCCGTGCCGACTCCAGGGCAGTGAGGAACAAAGGCCGGGTCGGCCAGTGGCTTTGCGGCGCTGAAAGGGTGGCGGTCCGACAGTGGCAAGACCGCCACCGGCAGCCCCACGAACCGCACCGACCCGTGGGCCGGATCGCTGCGGTAATTCAGGGATGGCCAGCGGGCGGAGTTGCGTGGGTGTCTGGGCGTGATACTGTGCTTCCGGTTCCCCCGGGGTATGGTGTCGATGGGCGCTCATGGAATCGGCCGGTTCTCGTTGTGAAGCTCCTTGTTGAATCCCCACATCGACCGACCGATACAAAACCTTACCATTGTGCTTCCCTTACTCACCCCGCACGTCGAACTCCACCTTCCAAGTCTGGTCCCCGGAACGGGGCACGGCTTCCAGGCGCAGGGTGCCCACCTCGGTCACCGCCGCCCGTAGCCGCACCGGCACCACCTCGCCGGGGTTGCGGCCCTCGGGGGCCAGTTCCGCCTCGATGGGCTCCAGTTCCTCCAGCTCTGTGTCGTCCCACTGTTCCAAGGTGGCGCCCACCAGATCATCCCGGCGCACCGAGGAACCGAAGAACCGAAACTTCACCGGCTCCCCCACCACCAGCCCCACTTCCTGGGGCGGCAGATCGGCCTCGCTGCCCTCCTCCATGCCGAAGGGCGCCAGGCACATGGCCGATACCGGCGGCTCGAAGCCGGGTACCGCCGGCATGGCCGATTCCACCCCCACGTAATAGGACTTGGCGGCGCCGCCCCGAATCCGCACCCCCCGGCCCCGGCGCACATACCCGTAATAGGCCGCGCCCCGGGCCACGGCCAGGTCCAGATCAGCTCCTTCCAGCAATCGGGCAGGCTCGGCGCCTTCGGCTTCCAGCCATTGATTGATGATGGCGATGGTGCGTTGGGCCAACAGCTCGGCTTTGAACACCCCACCGTTGAACAGCACTGCGGTGGGATGCAGGAAACTGGCCCCCTCGGGCGGCGTGAACCCCTGTAGATGCTCCGTGGCCTGCACCTGCCGCCCCAGAAACGCCGCCAGGTGACGGGTGATGCCGGCGTCCTGGGCATAGGGCAAGCCTAGTTTGGTGAGCGCCGTGCGCGCCCGACTCTTGGGCCGGGCCTCCGCTCCCACCTGGGGGAAGAAGCCCTCCACCAGGGTGCCGGTCACCTCCTCTCGGGTCAATTCGGTGCGGATGCTGCCGCCGATTAGCTTGGAGCCTCGGGAAGGCACCACCACCGGCACCGTGTCGGTCTCGGGGTCGGCCAGGATGGCTTCCTTGGCGGCCCGGCAGCCGTGGGTCAGGGCCTGGAGCTGCCATAGGTCCAGTTGCGTGCCTTGCTGGACCAGCTTGGCCCGCAGCACATGGGCCAGGGCCAGATCCATGTTATCTCCCCCTAGCAGGATATGATCGCCTACGGCGATCCGGCTCAGCTCCAGGGACCCGTCCTGCTCGCTGACCGCCATCAGGGACAGGTCGGTGGTGCCGCCTCCCAGGTCCACCACCAGGATCACATCCCCGGGCCGGACCTGCTTACGCCACTCCCCTTGGCTGGCCTGAATCCAGCTATAGAGGGCCGACTGTGGTTCCTCCAGCAGGGTCAAGTGCTGGAAGCCCACGGCCTTGGCGGCCTCGGCGGTCAGCTCCCGGGCCGCCGGGTCGAAGGACGCCGGGATGGTCACGGTCACCGCCTGCTCCACCAGGGGCTGGTCCGGATGGGCGTGGTCCCAGGCGGCCTGCAGGTGGTCCAGATAGCGGATGGAGGCATCCAGGGGAGAGATGGGCGTCACCTCCTCGGGCGCCTCAATGGGCAGGATACCGGCCCGGCGGTCCACGCCTGGGTGGCACAGCCAACTCTTGGCGCTGGACACCAGCCGGATAGGCGTGCGCCCGCCCATGCTCCTGGCCAGTTCTCCCGCCACGAAACCGGCCTGTTCGCCCCAAGGCAGGGTCAGGTCGGCGGGGGTCAGCTCATCGGGGTGGGGCAAGTACAGAAACGAGGGCAGCACTAGCCGCTCCTCCACCTGGCCAGGGCCGGTAAGCTGGGGCACGGACGCCACCGCCAGGGCCACATCGTCCCGGTCGCTAGCCTCCAGATCCACGGCGGCCAGCACGCAATGGGTGGTGCCTAGGTCGATACCAACAGCGTAACGAGGCTCGCTCATAGCTCCACCTCCGCAGGCGTCACCACCCGCAAATCATGGCCCTCGGCCACTTTGGGCAGGGTAATGTCGGTCACTCTCCAGCCCTTGTGGGTCAGGGTCCCGGTGAACGGCGGCTTGCCCACTACATTGCCGGTAAGGCGTACCCGACCGGCGTCGAAGCCCTCCTCCAGGGTGATCCGGGCGCCTTCCTGCTCGGCGCGCACCGGCTCGATGGTCAGATGGGCGCCAAGGGCCTTGCGGCAGCCCTCGTGCACCACTCGGGCGGCGCCGCCGATCTCGGCGTCGGAATAGCCGGCCACGTCTTCCTTGAGGAAATCCACGAAGCGGCCTTCCTGTTGCAGCAGGCCCAGCAGTTGCAGGGCGGACTCGGGCGCTGTGGTCTTAAGGGGCGCCGGGGCGGGCTGGGGCATGGGCGCCGACGGCGACTTTCCCCGCGCCAGATCCGTTGCCTTGGCGGCGAAGCTGGCATCGGTGAGGGCGCGCCAGGCCAGGGCCAGTCGGGCAGTAAACGATAGTTTGGACTCGGTCATGAGCGACTCCTTACGGGATTGAAGCGGCTGCTGGGTATGCTAGCGCAAGCCATCCCGAACCGGGGTCAGCCAGTAGGATATTTTGCATCCATACAACAAAAACAGCCAGAGGGTTGCATTTTTAATACATTTTATGCTGCATTGCAATATGCACAGCCAATCAATCCGTCCCCGGCATCGGCAATCCTGGCTATGCTTGATGGACAGTCCCCTGGCAACCCTGGCCTGGAGGCAACAAAGCCGATATCGGCGGCGGCAGACCCGGAGGCGGATATGGTGGACAGAGTGGCATTGATAACCGGCGGCGTGGGCGGCCTGGGCAGCGCGGTCAGCAAACGGCTGGCCGATGCCGGTTGCCGAGTGGTGGTGGCCGACCTGGCCGCAGAGGAGGAATACGCGGTCCAGTGGCTGAAAGCGTCAAAAGATCAAGGCTATGGCTTCACTTTGTTAGCCTGCGATGTCCGGGACGTAGACGCTTGCGCGGCCCTGGTAGACCAGATTGAGGCGGACCTCGGCCCGGTGGATATTCTGGTCAACAGCGCCGGGATCACCCGAGACGGCGTGTTCAGGAAAACCGACCCGGCCCAATGGCAGGTAGTGCTACGCACCAATCTGGAGGGCGTGTTCAACGTCACCCGGCAGGTGATCGAGGGCATGGTGGAGCGGCGCTGGGGGCGGATTATTAATATCAGTTCCCTCAACGGCCGCAAAGGCCAGTTTGGTCAGACCAACTACGCCGCCGCCAATGCCGGTATCCACGGCTTTACCATGTCCCTGGCCCAGGAAGTGGCGGGCCAGGGGGTAACGGTCAACACCGTCTCTCCCGGCTATATCGCCACCCCCATGGTCATGGCCGTTCCCGAGGAAATCCGCGGCAAAATTATTTCCCAGATTCCCGTGGGCCGACTCGGCAAACCCGAGGAAGTGGCGGCGGTGGTGAATTTTCTGGTCTCCGGCGAGGCGGGCTTTATCACCGGGGTTGATTACGCCATCAACGGCGGGCAACACATGTTTTAGGACCGTTTCCGGCGCCTCAGCATTAGGGGCAGTACCGTACCCAGCAACAGCAGAGCCGGGGGTTCGGGCACCTCGGCCACGTCGATCAACCCCTCGTCCAAAATCAGATGAATGCTGTCATTGGCGCAATTCATGGTCCATAGCAATTCCAGGCTCTGGCCCATATAACCGGAGAATAAGGCCAACGGCACGCTCAGTTCATAGGCCCAGTGACTATCGCTGGGTCGGGCGCCCTGGCTGGTGTAGGGACCAGAGACGGCCAGTTGGGCGGTCCCCAGTTGGGTGCCTTGACGAATGGAGGTGACCACATGGGGTTCCACGGCGCTCCACTGGGGCAAGCCGGTATCCCATTGCTGGACTTGATAGACGCCGCCCTGGACCAGGCCATTGTCGCCATTGGTGTCGATACCAAACTCGAAGGTATGGTCGTTGGAACCCTGGAAGAAATTAATGGCGAAGTCGCCGGGCGCGTATTGATTGTGGTTAGGCCGATCCGGGGTAGCCGGATCGTGACCCGTTACCAAGGCGATGTACAGGTTATCCTGATCTCGATTCAGGTATAGGGCCTCGGCATCGTAGGCTTGACCGCCGAAGCCCGGCCCCACCTGGCCGGTACTGCCCCCCAGAAAATCCTCCACTTGGTAGACGACACCCGGCGTCGGCGCCCAGTCACTGGCTTGGCCAGCCCGGCCCAGCCCCCAATCGGATAGATCGCCATCAATTACATAGGCGTTGGCGCCGCCGCACCATCCGCATGCCAGTAACATTCCGGCAACATAGTTTCGCATAGGTATTATTCTCTCAAGTGCATGATGATTGCCTGCAAAGCAAAACCCATGCCAATGAAAAAATATCTATGCAATCAGCGTGTTAAAAAACAAAAATAAGCCCCGTGAAGGGCTTTGAAACCATTGGGCGGCAGATTGCAACGCAACATTTGAGAGCCGGTGCGGTTCGCACCGGCCCCACCGCTCACCAGGCGTAGCTGAAATTCTCCCGAAACCGCGCCCTAAGCCCGTCCAGGGTTACCGCGTGGTTCTGGGTGCCGTGGCATTCGATTTTGAGGGCGCCTAGCAACGCGGCGATACGCCCGGTGGTGTCCCAATCCAATCCCCCCATCAGCCCATACAGTAGCCCGGCCCGGTAGGCGTCGCCGCAACCGGTGGGGTCCACGACCCGCTCCGGGCGGGCGGTGGGGATATCGTACTGCTTGCTCTTGGCCAGGATGGTGGAACCCTCACCACCACGGGTGACAATCAGCGCCTCCACCCGCTCGGCCAGTTGCGCCGCCGACAAGCCGGTGCGCTCTTGGATCAGTTGATACTCATAGTCGTTGGCGGCCAGCCAGGTGGCCTGCTCGATAAATTCCATGAGCAGTTTGCCGTCCATAAGCGGCATGGCCTGGCCCGGATCGAAGATAAAGGGGATGTCGGCCTCGGCGAACTGGCGGGCGTGGACCTGCATCCCGGACAGACTGTCCGGGGAGACGATGCCGATGCGGATGCCAGCGTCCCGGGGCACGGGGATCTGCTCGGAAAAGCCCATGGCGCCGGGGTGGAAGGCGGTGATCTGGTTATCGTCCAGGTCCGAGGTGATGTACGCCTGGGCCGTGTAACTGCCCTCGATGGTCTTGAGGTAGCGGCGGCTCACTCCCTTGGCGTCCATCCAGTCGGCGTAGGGGCCGAAATCGTCACCCACCGTACCCAAGGGATGGCAGTCGCCCCCCAGCAGAGACAGATTATAGGCCACATTGCCCGCGCAACCCCCATATTCCCGGCGCAGATCAGGGACCAGAAAAGACACATTCAACATATGGACTTTATCGGGCAGGATATGGTTCTTAAAACGGTCCTTGAACACCATGATGGTGTCGAAGGCCAGGGAGCCGCAAATCAGCGCCGTCATAATTAATCTTCCTCTTCAGTCGAACAGCAAAAGCAGCCAGGCCAGAGCCGCGTTGGGCAGGGCCATAAACACCGCCGCCGAACCCATGTCCTTGGCCCAGGCCGATAGCTCGTGGCGCTCTGGACCGATGGGGTCCACGGTGGTCTCGATGCTAGCGTTCACCCCTCGACGATGACCACCAGCAGCAGGCTAACTACCAGCAGTACCCGCTCCACTCCATTCCCTCCCAACCACAGGCCGCCGGGAATCAGTCCCAGGCACAGCAGGGTCTCCGGGCGAATCACTGCTTCGTTGCGCCAAGCGCCCTGCCAGGAATAACCGGTGGCCTTGAGCAATCGCCTGAAACCAGTGTGGGGCTGATTGGCCATGGTAAAGGGCGGGACAAGGTGACAACGGCGGGCGCCAGGGGACACCCGCCAATGGTGGGCAGTTTATTGGACGGCCGCCAGGGCGGCAGCGTAGTCCGGTTCGTCGGCGATCTCCGCAACCAGTTGCGTGTACACCACATTGTCGTCCCGGTCCAGGACCACCACGGCCCGAGCGGCCAAACCGGCCAGGGGGCCGTCGCTGATCAGCACGCCGTAATCCCGGGCGAAGTCCTTGGAACGGAGCATGGACAGGGTGACCACATTGCTCACCCCCTCGGCGCTGCAAAACCGCCCCTGAGCGAACGGTAGGTCAGCGGAGACCACCAGCACCACCGTGTCGGCCAGATCGGCGGCCTGTTTGTTGAACTTGATGGTGGACGTGGCGCAGGTGCCGGTATCCAGGCTGGGGACAATGTTGAGGATTTTGCGCTTGCCAGCGAAGTCCGCCAGGCTCTTGTCGGACAAATCCCCAGCGGTGAGTTGAAAATCCGGGGCCTTGGCGCCCTTGGCGGGCAGTTCGCCATTGGTTCGAACCGGATTACCCGTGAAGCTTACTTGGGCCATTATGCGTCCTCTGTGGTGGGTGGGGGTTGAATCATACTTACCGGTTTACTCGTCTTCGAGCTTGGCGGCGTAGGCGCTGCTATCCAGGAAACCATCCAGGGCGTCGCTGGTCTTGATCCGAAATAACCAACCATCCCCGTAGGGGTCCTGATTGACCAGTTCGGGGCTGTCGGCCAGGGCTTCGTTGGCCTCGGCCACCTGGCCGCTGACCGGGCTGTAGATATCCGAAGCGGCTTTTACCGATTCCACGACCGCCACAGCCTCGGCGGCGGCCACTTCCCGGCCCGGCTCGGGGGTCTCCACAAACACCACATCACCCAGCTTTTCCTGGGCGTAGTCGGTGATGCCCACGGTGACGGTGCCGTCATCATTGACCCGCACCCACTCGTGGGTTTCGGCGTATTTGAGATCATTGGGGGTGTTCCGCATGGGGGCGACTCCTATTATATGGGGGCCTGGGCAGGATATGGGCCGATCGCCGGAAACTATAGCCAGCCCCGGCTTCCATGCCAAGGGCGGCGGTCCGACCGGGCCTCACTCCCGGGGCAGCCGACCTAGTAGATAAAACGCCTCGTTGGCGCGCATGCCGGTGACGGCGGCCAGGCGGTTGGACATACTGAAAAAACCGACGATGGCCCCCATATCCCAGATATCCTCGTCATCGAATCCGGCCTTGCGCAGGGCATCGAAGTCGGCCTCTGCCACCGTCGCCGAGTCCGGCCCGGCGACTTTCAGGGCGAAATCCAGCATGATCCGTTGCCGGTCGTCGATCTCGGCGCTCAGATGGCTGACCGCCAACTGGTCGGCTAACCTGGGATTTTTTGTGTAGACCCGGAGAATGGCGCCATGGGCGATGACGCAGTACTGGCAGTGGTTGAGGGCGCTGGTGGCCACTACGATCATCTCCCGCTCGGCCTTGGTCAGCCCTTGCTCTTTGTCCATCAACGCATCGTGATAGGCGAAAAAAGCCCGGAACTCTGCGGGACGGTGGGCCAGCACCAGAAACACATTAGGCACGAAGCCGACTTTTTCCTGGACTTCGATAATGCGCTCACGGATATCCGGGGCTAGGTCATGCAGTTCAGGCACGGGAAAACGGCTGATTTCAGACATGGGAACCTCCGGGGTCCTGATCTGGGATAACGGTTTTTGGCTTGGGGGTGGCTCCGATTCTCCTGAAAACCCGCCTCGGTCTCACGACAAGCCCTCGACCGGCGCCAGGTCCACCAACGGGTCCACCTCCCCCAACACCTTCGGATCGTCCGTCTCGATCCCTTGCATACGCGCCGCGTCCCAGCACAACAAGACTTCGGCGCCGGTCAGCGAAAATTCCAGACGTCCCGTAACCCTAGCGCAACGGACGCCTGCCTTGAAACCGATTATAGTTACGTCTGTCCCACTACATGCTCTCGCCAGGACAATAGCTGAAACACCACCAAGAGGCCGATCGTGTTCAAAACCCTTGTGGAAAACTTCAAAATTCTCATGGCCATGCTGTTCTCGGCCCTGTTTTTGATTCTGGCCTTGTCCATGGGGGTTCTGGCGGCCTATCAATTCGTCACCGTCGACTACCAGGACGCCGACACCCTAGTGTCCGGCATCATCCGGGCCATCAATACCGCTGTCATCTCCCTGGCGACTTTCGAGTTGGGCATCGGCATCGGCAAGGAATACGCCATCTCCGAAGAAGGCCAGAGCCTGCTGTCGGTGGTGCGGCGCACGGTCACCCGGTTTATCAGCGTGGTGGCCATCTCCCTGGCTCTGGAGGGACTGATCATGGTCATCAAGTACAGCCAGTTGGACCTGGCCGGTAATCTGTTCTATCCGGTGGCCATTATCGCTAGCGCCTCGCTACTGCTCATGGCCTTGGGGGTGTTTCTGTTTTTGACCCGCCCGCTGCCGCCCAACCCGTACCTGTCGGCCTTGCATCGGCCATCGGCTGCGGCATCCGAAAACCCGACCTTATGAGGCCCCTGGGTCCCCGGCCGCTGACGCCCCACGATGGCTTGGACTGGCTAAAACAGGCTCTGGCCCTGCTGCTGACGCGGCCCTGGGTATTTTTGCTGGCGGCCCTGGTGGCCCCCGTCGGCAGCGCCCTGCTGCTGGCTCTGCCTCTATGGGAGTTGACCCTGCCCGCCGGAGGCGGTTGGTTGCTGGTGGTGGCCACAGTGATCTGCTACGGCCTGCCCCTGGCTTGCTCCGTGTGCCTATCGGCGGGTCTGGCCCGGGCCCTGTCCTGGGACAAGCCGCCGCCCCTGCGTCAGCTACTGGTGCCGACGGCCCTTAGGGTGCTGGGCCGTACCACCTTGTTTCTGTTCGCCCTGCTGTTACAGGGCTATCTGGCCCTCTATCTGATCCGGGATTTGGTCCGCCCGACGGCGCTGCTGGCCGACACGGGAAGCTCGGCGCCCTTCGTCCCGTTCGGGGTGGCGGATACCTTGCTGGGCACTCAGTTGCTGATGGCCGGGGCCTTGGTGCTGGTGCTGCAAATCCTGTTTGCCTGCTTCGTGCCACCCCTACATCTGTTCAAAGAAGCGCCCTTTCATGTGGCCTGGCGGCAGAGCTTCCGGGCCTTCCAGCTCAACCCCTGGCTGGGACCGGTGCTGGGGCTGGCGGGGCTGGGACTGATTCTGCTGGCCTCAGTGCCAGTGCTGGAAATACTCGCCCAGGTTTTGGCCCTGCCCCTGCCGGCCTATCTGGGGGCGCTGCTGTTCGTGGCCTGGAACGATATTTTCCAGGGGGATGCCGAAGAAGAGGAAGTATGGGACCAAGCGCCGGTGTGAGCCTAAGCCTGAACCACCAGCCCGGCCAGCACAGCGCCGGGGCAGGGAAGCGAAACCTTACTATTGATCCGGCTAAGCGGCGGTTCCGGGCGGTTGCGGCAAGCGTATCCGAAAGCAAGTGCCTTGCCCTTCGGTATTCCGTAACACCAGTTCGCCCCCATGGGCCCGTATCAGATCCCTGGCGATGACCAGCCCCAGCCCGGTGCCCTCGGCCCGGGTTGAACCCACGAAAGGCTGGAACAACTGCCGCTGTTGCGCTTCGGGAATACCGGGACCGTTATCGTGTACATCGAAAACACACGCGTCATCCTTGCACACTGCATTCAGGCGCAGTACCGTGGCGCCGGCCTGGATGGCGTTTTGCCCCAGATTGAGCAACACCCGGTACAGCCGCTCCCGGTCGGCGTCCAGCTTCAGCGTAGGGTCCACCTGATTGTGCCAGCCCACCCGGCCACCCCCTCGCGGCTCTAGGGCCTCCCAGACCTCCTCGGCCAGGACTCTTAGCATGAACCGCTCCCGGTTGAGGGTCACCTGGTCGCCTCGGGCCAGGTCCTGGGCCTGGGTGCATAGGCCGATGGCCCGTTCCACCGAACCCACCAGCAGCGGAGCGATTCTCCGCACCGTGGGGTCGTCCACCTTGGCCAGCCGCCCGGAGGCGATGGATACCGTAGACAGGATGCTTTTGAAATCGTGGTTGAGCTTGCTCACCGCCCCACCCAAGGCGGCCAGCCGGGTCTGTTGGGCCAGAGCGGCGCGCAGTTCCCGCTGCATCCGGCTGAGTTCCGCCTCGATATAGCCGATCTCGTCGTCCCGGACGCCGGAGGGGAGCGCTTGTTCCGTCTGTTCCGGGTTTTCCCGAAACCGCTTCAGGTTCAGGGTGATGGACCGGATCGAGCGCACCACCAACCATTGCAGGCACAGATACAGCAGCGCGGCCAATGCCAGGGCGATAATCAGAGAATACAGCACAATCCACAGGGTATAACTGTAGACATCCCGGTACAGCACCGCCTCGTCCACATAGACCGCCACCGGCACTTTATTCCCCTGCATCCCCTCGACCCGAACGATCCGGTCTGCGCCCCCTAGCAGGGTCTGGAGGGTATCCAGCAGCAACCACGGAATGCTCTGCTCCGCCACGACCACGGTAGCATCCACCCGATCCGGTATGCTGCCCAGCATCCAGACCTGGGGTCCGGGCATCGGCCCCACCTCCACCCCCACGATCTGGGAATGGTGCAGCAGCACTTCTTCGAGCATGTATTCAGGTGTGGTGGTGGCGGGCATGGCCTGGCTGCCCCTACCTCCCCGTAAGGCCAAGGCGATGTCGAATCCCCGGGCGATGCTGTCCTCCAGGCAAGCCATGCGGTAACGGGCCACCGCCGGCAGTTGCATCAGCAAGCCAGCCAGGGTCATGAACAGCACCATCAGCACCACCAGCCGCGCCGATAGACTTCCCCGTAAGGCCAGCCATCGGCCAGAGCGAGCCAACGGCACGGCGGGGGGCGGCTTCACAACGGCTTAGGCGGCCTGGGTCTGGGGCAAGCGCAACCGGTATTTGCGGATCTTGCGTTCCAGGGCTGGCCGGGAGATGCCCAGAATCTCGCAGGTATTGCCCTTATGGCCACCGGTTTCGTCCAACGCCCGTTGGATCTGCTGGGCTTCCAGTTCGTCCAGGCTGTACAGCTTGCCGTCGGCGCCATGGAAAGGACTGGTCCTGGACGGCTCGGGATCGGTGGTCAAGCCCAAGGCCAGCAGATCGGGGGTCAGCACTGTGTCCCTGGCCCGCACCAGGGCCTGGGTCAGGACGTTCTCCAGTTCCCGGATGTTGCCGGGCCAGTCATAGGCTTGCAGCCGGGCCAGGCTGGCCTCCGTGGTCCGCAGGGGCTTGCGGTGCAAGGCCCGGGCCAGGCGCTCCATGAGGCCATTGATCAGTAAGGGGACATCCTCGCGCCGTTCCCGCAGGGGCGGCATGTGGATATGCAGCACATTGAGTCGGTAGAGCAGGTCCTCCCGGAACCGCCCGGCCTTGACCTCCGCTGTCAGATCGCGATTGGTGGCGGCAATGACCCGGGTATTGGTAGCGAGCTGCTGCACCCCCCCTACCCGCTCGAATACGCCTTCCTGTAACACCCGCAGCAACTTGGCCTGCAAGGGCATCGCCAGCTCCCCGACCTCGTCCAGAAACAGCGTGCCGTCGGTGGCCAGTTCGAATTTGCCGGATTTACGGGTCACCGCGCCGGTGAAAGCGCCTTTCTCGTGGCCGAATAGCTCCGATTCCAGCAGGTTATCGACGATGGCGGCGCAGTTCACCGCTAGGAACGGCCCCTCCCGACCGCTATGGCCGTGGATGGCCCGAGCCACTAGTTCCTTGCCGGTGCCGGACTCTCCGGTGATCAGCACCCGGGCGTCACTCTCGGCCACCAGGGCGATTTCCTTAGTGACCGCCAACATGGCCCGGCTGTGGCCGATCATTTCACCCAAGGTCACTGGGTCCTCGCTGCTGGACAGGGCGTCCAGCTTGCGCACCAACCGGCGATGCTCCAAGGCCCGGTCCACCAGATGGACCAGCTCCTCAATCTGCAAAGGTTTGTGGATAAAGTCGTAAGCACCCTGTTGGATAGCCTGGATGGCCAACTCCAGGTCGTGCATTCCGGTGACCATGATCACCGGCAGCTCCGGCTCCTTGTCCAGCAGCCGACCTAGCAACTCCAGGCCGCTGCCGTCGGGTAGGCACTCATCCAACAGGGCAATGTCGGGAGCGCGCTCGGCCACCTGGGATAGGGCCTCGGCCACGCTCAGGGCGCTGAATACCTTATAGCCCAGCTCCTCGAAATGTATCCCCAACATGCTGTTGAGATTCGCGTCGTCTTCAACAATCAGCAGGTGCCGCTTCACGCCTCCACCTCCGTTGAGCTTGATCGATCGCCAATACTGTAGGTATCGATGGATAGACAGTATCTTTCAATAAGAGTACGCGCTCAACAAGGATATGGATGCCGGGACCGCCAGGGCGACCGGAGGAAAGGTCACAGCAGCAGGCGGACATGGTTCAGTAAGTGGTCTAACACGAAGGGTTTTCGCAACAGCCGGGCGGCTGGCGGGTCCCGGCGCACGGGTAGACAGACGGCGTCACAATCGCTGCTGATGATCAATGCTGGCAGTTCCGGTTGACGCTGCCGCAGGTGCTTGAGCAGAGCCGCTCCGTCCATACCCGGCAAGTGATAATCCAAGATCGCCAGGTCGGCGACCCCAGGCCCCGTGGCCAAAGCTTGCTCGGCGCTGGAAAAACCCTGTACCCGATAGCCCACCGCTTCCAATTCCAGGGTCAGCATCCCCAACAAGCACGGGTCGTCCTCCACCAGCAAAATGGTGTGATGGGCATTGGCCCGGCGGGAAGGACGAGCCGATCCCTGGGGAATAGCTCGTCCGTTCATGGCGCGCCTGGCGGATTAACGTGGCTCTAGGGTGTTAGCACTTGGTGACATGGCCGTCGCCGGCCCAGCGGCTGTGTACCTCGATTCCGGCCCGTTCCAGATCGGCGGTGACGACGAAGTCGCGGCCACGATTATGGAAGCCGTTGGAGGCCGGGACGCCATCTAGGGGGCAAACCGCCGGACCGTGGCTGATGGTCGTTTCCCGTTGAAAGTCGGCGCCACGGTCGTTATAGGCGGTGAGATTAGTTTGGAAGTCCACGGCCGTCGGCGCACCCATGCTCGGCGTGACGGTAGTCAGAAACAAGGCGCCACGGTCATTGAACGGTTCGGCATTGGCGATGCTTGGCAGGCCCACTGACAGCCCTAGCACAACAGCGGCGGTTAAGGTTTTCATGATCGTCTCCCATCGGCTGATTTCGCTGGTCTCGGGAGACAAAATTTGCACAATCCGTGCCAAAAATTATTTTCTTTAAAAACAATGATCTGATTTTATAATCGACGTTTTATGCTTACCTGACCTGAACGAAACATTCAATGCCTGAACAAATCGTTGTCTCGATTTCCACGATGCCGGTGGATTTTATAAGCGCATGACCTGTTCGAGATGCTCCCGAAACGGCTCGGCGGGCATATAGCCCACCACTCGGTAAGCCGGTCGCTCAACACCGTCGGAGCCGAAGAACAACACAGCGGGGGGGCCGATGATACCGAAGCGCTTGAGTAAAGCCTGATCGGCCTGGTCGTTGGCGGTGACATCGGCCCGCAGCAGCAGAGCGCCCTTCCAGGCGGCCTGTACGCCAGAATCGGTAAAGGTGTATTTCTCCAGTTCCTTGCAGGAGACGCACCAGTCGGCGTAGAAATCCAGCACCGCAGGCCGCCCGGTGGCGCGAGCCTGGCTAACTTGAGTCTCCAAATCGGCCACGGTCTTGATGGGCACGAACTCCAGAGGCTCGGCCACAGCGCCGCCGCCGGCCATCAATCCCACGCCGCGCAAGGGTTGCAGCGGGTCCTTGCCGCCAGCGGCCACCCCCACCAGCAACAGCACCCCGTAGATCATCAGCACCATCCCCATGCCCTTCACCAGGGGCTGCCAGCCAGCGTCGGTGCTGTCCAGGGGCCGCACGGCGCCCATGTAGATGGCCGAGACGATTAGCAGCAAGGCCCACAACAGCATGGCCACGGCCTCCGGCAGGATACGTTCCAGCATCCAAATGGCCACGCCCAGAAGCAACACCCCGAACACCGCCTTGACCCGATCCATCCAGTGCCCGGCCCGGGGCAATAGCTTGCCCGCCGAGGCGCCGATCAACAACAGCGGCGCCCCCATTCCCAGGCTCAGCACAAACAGCGCCCAGCCTCCCAGCCACACATCGCCGCTGGCGGCAATCACCGCCAGCACGCCAATCAGGGGCGGGGCCACACAAGGGCCGACGATCAGGGCCGAGAGTAGACCCATCACCGCCACGCCGGCATAGCTGCCGCCACCGTGGCGGTTGGACAACTCGCTGAGCTTACTCTGCCAACTGGTGGGAATCTGTAAGTCGTAGAAGCCGAACATGGACATGGCCAGGGCCGCGAACAACAGGCTGAACGTCACCAGCACCCAGGGATTCTGGAACAGGGCCTGAACATTGGCGCCCAACAGGGCGGCCAGCACCCCGGCCACTGTGTAGGTGACGGCCATGGCCAAGACATAGACCACGGACAATATAAAAGACTGGCGCTGGGTGATCTGTCCCTGGCCCACGATCAGAGAGGATAAAATGGGGATCATGGGAAACACGCAAGGGGTAAAGGCCAGCAGCAAACCAAACCCGAAAAAGGCGGGCATAGACAAAAACCGCTGTTCGGTGAGCATCGTGGCGATCATGTCCTGCTCGGACACCGGACCTGCGGGCGCCGGGGCGATGGCGGGCCGGGGAACAGCCGGCGGGGGCGGCTCGGCGGCCTGGGCGGCGCCCACCAGGGCCACGGTCATGGTCTGGGTCTGAGGGGGATAGCAGATACCCAAGTCGGCGCAACCCTGGGAGGTCGCCTGGAGTTCCAGGTCCCGGGCCGCCCCTGTCTCCCGAGCCAGGACCGGCACCACCGCTGACACCGAATCCCGGTAGATTTCCTGTTTACCGAAAAACTCGTCCTCCTTGACCTTGCCCTTGGGCAATTGGGGTTCGCCCAGGGCCAGTCCGGGAGTATTGGATTGAAAGGCCAGCCGCTCTCGATACAGGTAATAGCCCGGGGCGATGGTCCAGGTGGCCACCACGGTGTCCGCGTCCTGGGCCGTCACGGCCAGGGTGAACGCCACCTCCGGGTCCAGCAAGTCATCCTCGGAGGTCGCCGCCGACGCCAGAACAGGCATCAGTAGCCAGGCTAGGAGCGCTAGGAGCGCTAGGAGTACGCTGTTTTGGGCATTGGTATATCGCACGGTACGCTCCTGTGCCAATGTTGTGGCAACCGGATCGGATTCAGTCCGCGCCCTTGTTGGCAAAGACCTCCGCCAGAGCCTGAATGCCGGCCCGGAAGTCCCGCGCCATCTGTAGAGCGATCAGCCACTGAAAATGGTGGGCTATGGGCGCATTGGCGGTGAGCAAAAGTTCAAACACATTGGCCGGCAGGGAAGCCGCCGTCACCGGCCCTGCGGCCCGGTAGGTGGCCCACTCCGGGCGATGGTCGATCAGGGACACCAGACCGAACAGGTTGCCTGGACCCAGCTTTTCGATGATATCCACCCCCCGCAGCTTGGAGCGCCGGTGGGTGGCCACCACCTCCCCGCGAACGATCAGGAACACCTCGGCATTGCGCTTGCGCTCGCTGATGAACTCGTGACCGTCCCTATAGTCCTCCAGGACCATAGCCTGTTCCAGCACCGCCAGTTCCCGAGGCTCGAACTCCGAGAGGGTGGGGACGCTTTGCAGGAAATCCGCGAAGTCGGAAGGAGTCATGGGGAGGTTTCCTCGATTCCCATCAGTTGCCGGGCCACCTGGGCGAATTCCCGCACATCGCTGGGACGGACTCGACCGGCCATATAGCCTTCGAAGGTGCGCAACCATTCAGCCAGTTGCAGGGACAGCGCCCGCAGCAGATAGCCAGCCACCCGGGGGTGATCTCGACGCAATTGCATCAGTCGGTCATGGTTTAGGCGCAGCACCGTGCTGGGTTCGGCGACCTTGGCGGTGGCGGAGGCGCCACCAGGTTCAATCACGGCAGCGATGCCCAGCAATTGCCCCGGCCTCATGGTGCCGATGGAGATTTCCTCATCGAATACGGTGATGGTCACCATCAGCCCGCCTTGGTACACCAGGGTCAGGGTGTCGTGAGTTTCACCGAACTGACTGAGTAACTCACCGGGCGCCAACTCCGCAGGTGACATGGCTTCCAGCAGCACCCGTATCTCACGGTTGTCCAGACCCTCCACAAGCTTGGGAAAACAGCGGCGGAACTGCTCCACGGAAATGCTCACCTTGCTCACCTCGGCGTTTCGGCTCAGCCCTCCGTGAGAGCGAGAACCTGTTGCAGTAGTTCAGGGTCATCCCATTCCCGCTCGCCAACCACCTCGAAGACGATAGCTCCTTCGGGGTTGATGACGAAGGTGGTGGGCAGCCCCCGCACCCCCCAGGCGCTGGTCATGGCCCGATCGCCCCCCAGCAGCACGGGGAAATCCACCGGTGTTTTCATGCGTTTTTCGAAAAACACATCCACCGCTTCGGCATCGTCGCCCCAGTTGATTGCTAGCAACACCACGCCCTGGTCCCGGGTCTGTTCCCAGGCGCGCTGCATGGAGGGCATTTCCTTGACGCAGGGGGCGCACCACGTCGCCCAGAAGTTGAAGATAACGACCTTGCCTTTGTAATCGGCCAGAGTGTGGGTCTGGCCCTGACGGTCCTGAAGGCTGAAGTCAGGCGCTTGGCGGGGTTCTGCCAGACGGTTGAGACCGACAGTGGCGGCGTGGACAACAACGGCGGCCAATCCCAGGACCGCAGCGGCTAGTACTCGGGTTCTCATGAAATCCTCCCGCGGGGCGTGATTTTCCAAGCACTTGCCCCGGTAGTCACCACCCGACCGCAGCCCGGGAGGGTCTTGCCCGCCCGTTCTCCCCCCGATCTAGTCGGGGGGTGAGCGGTAGCGGTTATTATGGGTTGTGTAGCCAGCTCAATGACGGGATGCGCCCGGTTGGACGAGATCATCCCAGATAGTGGCCTGCAATGCAGGCGACCAAACGGTTTTGTACTGGCCGTCGCGCTTGACTTCCAACTTGCTGGCATCGATGGAGCGGTATTTATCCACCACATCGCCAGTGATCTTCACTTCGTCCAGTACATAACGGGCTTTCACGGCCCGATCCAGGTTGTGAATGTAGTAAAAACTGCCGTCCGGCAATTGCACCACGAAGTCCTCTTCGGCGGCGATCATCGGGTCCAGTTTGTCGATGGGACAAATAATCCCTTGGGTTGCGCAGCGCAGCCCGTTGATTTTGCCCTCGACAGTCTGGGTTGCGGCGCTAGCCACCAGAGGCAACAACAGCATGCCAGCCAGCATGGCCAGCATGCCGAGCCGATAACGGTTGATTTTATGAGACATGAGACGCTCTCCTTTGTTGAATTTCATAACCGTATCCCGGCCAAAGCCAGGTTTGTGGAGTCTCCAGAGAAGCGGATCGGCGCCAAGTCCGGCCCCGCATCCCAAGGTTTAGTGCAATTCGACCCCTTCTGCCATGCTTTTAGTAAAAAGCATGGCGAATCTCTGCGGTTGACTTAGTGGGGAGACCCATAAAGGGTATCGTGAAGTTCCCGACGCAGTTGCTCCTGGGCTTCCTGGGACCAGACCACTTGAGTGGCGCCATTCTGAGTGACCGCCAGGGTATCGGCCTGAATCGTGCGGTACTGGGGGTTCACCTTGCCGGTCACTACCACCTCCTCCAGGGCGTAACGGGCCTTGACGGCGCGGTCGATATTGGGGATCAGATAATACTCACCGTCGGGCTTCTGCACCACGAAGTCGGCCTCCAGGGCCACCATAGGATCACGCTTGTCAATGGGGCAGACATAGCCGGTGATGGCGCAGTTCAGACCGTTCATCTTGCCGGCGATGGATTCGGCGTTTGCAACCGCCGGCAACAACAACGCGGCGCCCAGCACGGCCAGAAGGTTGATTTTGACGTGTTGAAGGGACATGGATGCATTCTCCTCATGATTCTACATTTTGGATGGCAGGGATCGGTCGTTCCGATGTGCCGGAATACCAGAAACCGGTGTGACGCCCATGAACACCATGACATACGGTTCACAACCCGATCCCGGCGCTAGATCACTGTTCCACGATCAAGATTGCAGCAACCATGCCATCCAAAAATATCAAAAAAAACAGTGCATAATGATACTCAACTCAACAAACCAATAGGTTTTGATTGAACGTATCGTTCACTGTTTTAACGTTCTGTTGCAGCATCGGGGACGGCTTTGGAACGGCGCGCAGCTTGTTCACGGGCCAGCGGCTCCACAACCTCGGTCGGCGCCCGCCCCAGTCCCAAATGGTAGGCCAGCAGCCATAGCATGGACACCCCGGAGATCCAGCCCAGCCACTGCCACCACCAGATGGAGGGTAGGCCCAACAACCACTCCTCAGGCAGGTTAGGATCGCCGAACAGGGTATTGCCCAGCACCGCGCCGGGTCCGGCGAATAATCCGAACCAGGCCAGCACGGCGATCCAGGCCCAGGGCAGCCAGCGCCGCCGGCTAACAGTCGCGTAGCGGGCCAGAAAAGCGTGGACCTCCCGTTTGCGTTCGTTCCTGTCCCGGTCCAATAACGATACCAGCACCGCCACCCCCAAGTTACAGAGGATACCCCAGCCCGCAGAGTGAATGGTCAGCGGCCAGCGCCCCCAGGCGCTCACCCCCAGCCAGTACACACCCACGGACTCGGTGAGGGTTACCGCTGTCAAACCCGCCACCAGCCCCAGGGCCACCCCCCGGCGGGTCAGAAAAGGCCAGTAGCACAGCCCCAACAGGGCTGGCCACATCTGCGCCCCGTAGGACACCGCCAACCCCCCCAGCAGCACCAGAGCGTCGCTGGAAGTGGTGGCCACCAGCAGGGCCAACACCACCACGCCCACCACGGCCATCCGACCCACGAACTTCTGGGTGCGGTCGGAGGCGCCGGGCAGGATAAAGCGCAGGAACACATCCCGGGTCAGTAGACCGCCAGCGGTGGCCATATAACAGGCGGCGGTGGACTCCATGGCGGCCAGGGCGCAGACCGCCAGCAGCCCCACCAGCCAGGGGGCCGAGTCCGCCAGCAGATTGATCAACCGGAGCACCAGGGTCTCCTGCCCCCCCTGGGACAGCAACAGGGTAGCGCCGCCTATCTCGCCGGCGATCAGCGGCTTGACCAGCTCCGGGTGCTGGAATAACAGCGACGGGTCGCCGCCCAACAAATGACCGCCGATACCCTGGATGACCGTGAACAGCATTAGAATCAGACCGATGACGAACGCCGAGGCCCACACCTGCTGGAAGGCGAAGGGGGCCGGGTCGCGGCTGGCGAAGGCCAGCATGGAAAAGGCCGGAGAGGCTTGAATACCCATCAAGGCAAACAAATAAGAGAGAATCATCATCCCGGTCCAGGGACCACCGCTGGCCCGGGTGCCTTCCTGACCGTCGGCCACGAACTGGATCACCCCAGGGATGGCTACGTAATGGCTGTAATCGTCGGGGGTACGCTGAAAATCGACTTTGCTGAGCGCCGCCAAGCCGGCCAGAAACCGTTCCCAGCCACCTATGAAATAGAGGGTGGCAACGCCGATGATGACAATGCCCAGGGCCAGCAGCACCCCTTGCAGCACGTCCACGTAGGCCACGGTCTTGAGACCCCCGGAGGCCACGTAGCTGATCACCACGATGGCCAGCACCCACATGCCGAACTCCACCCCCACCAGGCCGTCGGTAAGGACGTTGAACAAAAACCCCGCAGCCCGCACTTGCAAGCCCAGGTAGGGCACCGAAAACACCAGGGCCACCAACACCACCAGCAGACGGATGACCTCGGAGTTGTAATACCAGGCCAGCATCTCCCCCGGGGTGACAAAGCCGTAGCGCCGCCCCAGCAGCCACTGGCGCTTGAGAAATAAGGTCCCGGCCAGGGGGATGGTGATGGCGTAAAACGAGGCATAGGCGTATTGCAGGCCATCCCGGAAGGTCTGCCCCGGATGACCGAGAAAGGTCCAGCCCGAAAATGAGGTGGCGGTAGCGGCCAACACGAACACCCAGAACGGCAGCCGCCGCCCGGCCAGAAAATAATCCGTGGCCCGGTGGGCCTGCTGGGAGCCGCGGATGCCCCAGAAAACGCAATAGGCCCAATAAAAAATCACAAAAATGAAAATCCAGGTTACCTTTGGGCTGATGGCCACTGTTTCCATGCCGTCTCAGCCCCGGTCCGCCGTGGGCCTGTCCAGAATCACCGGCGGCAGGGTCTCCAAATACAGCCGCCGCTGGGGGACCGGCACCACAATGCCGTTGGCCCGGAACGACTCCCAGATGCCCAGCATCACCTCGCTGGATATATTACGGATGCCGTTATGGGCATCCCGAATCCAAAACCGCAACTCCAACTCCAATGGACCGTCGGCGAACGCGATGAGCAAGGCCCGGGGGGCGGGTTCGGCCACGACCCGGTCAGGCTTGCGGGCGGCAGCCTCCATCAGCGCCAGGGCCTTGCGGACGTCACTGTCGAAAGACACTTTGATCTGCACCTTGAGCCGGGCCAGGCTATCCCGATAGGACCAGTTCACCACTTGCTGGGTGATGATGTCCTCATTGGGAATCAGGTACTCGTAGCCGTCCCGGGTCTCCACCGCCACGTACCGGGCGCCCAGGGAGGAGACCCAGCCATAGGTATCCTGGATGCGGATGATGTCCCCCGGCTTGATGGACTTATCCATCAAAATAATGATGCCGCTGATCAGGTTCGAAACCACCTTTTGGAGACCGAAACCCACCCCTACCCCCACCGCGCCGCTGAATACCGCCAGGGCCGTGAGGTCCACGCCGATGGTGTTCAGGGACACCACGATGGCCAGGGTGATGAGGGTGATCTTGAACAGTTTGCCGATCAGCACCTGCACCGAGGGGGTGAGGTTAGGCAATTGTTGGATGCGCCGCTCGAAGATCTCCGAACTGAGCATGGCCACCCACAGCAGAATCCCCAGGGACAACATGCCCTGTAGCACTGTGAGCAGAGAGATACGCAGCTTGCCGACGGTCAGGGCCAAGCTATCCAGCAGCCCCAGGGTGGGGTCCAGCAGGCCGAGGATATTCAGGCCGGCCACGCTGAAGGCCACCGCCACGATCAGCCGCGACCACACCGGGTTGCGCACCAGAATCGAAGTCAGCCGGATGATGATCCAGGCGCTCAGCAGGTTGACGACGATCCAGATAAGCTGGTGGGGCCAGCCGAAACGCACCGCTACCGCCCCCGACAGCCACAACCCGATGGCCCACAGCAGCGGGAAGATCAGCAAGGCCAGACGGCGCATCACCCAGCGGCCGAACCTGCTGGCCTCGGAAGCCCGAATCCGGGCGGCGAGCAGGGGGAACACGAAATCGTGGACCCACCAGGATGCAAAGCCAGCGCCCACCACGGCCGGAATCTGCATGGCCGTGTAGACCACGTTGACCGGGGTAAACAGCTCCCCGGTCAGCCAGGCCCAGGCCAGGCGCAGCCAGCTCAGTATAGTGTCGCCGTCGAATAAGGGGTCCATGGCGGCCCGTCAGTCCCCGAGCAGGTCAGGCAGCCGCACTCGGCGCTGACGAAAGCGGTTGCTCCCGGCCACATCCCGGACAGTGCTTGCCCGGACGGTCGCCCCCAACTGCGACCGGCGCCAACCTGTGTCGAAGTGGGCGTTGAATTTCCAGGCGCGAATAGCATCGAATCGGGGCATGGGGTTATCCTCCACGGGGACGAGGACCGGATCGCGGCGCCAGCCGGAACGGGTTTATTAGATAATTATGGCTGTTTTAGCGCCTACGGCCATGATCGGCCCACCAGACTCGCGGCGAAACACCACTATTCAGGAGGACTAGCAGTCATGGGCAACCGCCTTTCCAAAATCTACACCCGCACCGGGGACGACGGCAGCACCGGGCTCGGAGATGGGCAGCGGATGCCTAAGGACAGCCCGCGCATCGAGGTCATCGGCGATGTGGATGAACTCAACAGCGCCATGGGGCTGGTGCTGGCTCACGATCTGCGGGAGCCGATCCGGGAATGCCTGAGCGAGGTCCAGCATAAACTGTTCGATCTAGGCGGGGAGTTGTCCCTGCCGGGCTACCAGGCCATTTCCGCCGATGATGTGACCACCCTGGAGCGTAAACTGGAGGGTCTCAACGCTAACCTGCCGCCCCTGAAGGAATTCATTCTACCCGGCGGCGGGCCGGCCTCGGCGGCCTGTCACCTGGCCCGGGCGGTGTGTCGGCGGGCCGAACGCCATCTGGTGGCCCTGGCCCGTAACGAGAACGTGGATCCCCATGCCCAAGCCTACCTGAACCGACTGTCGGACCTGCTGTTCGTAATCGGCCGGATTCTGGCCCGGGACGAAGGGGGGCTGGAAGTCTTGTGGCGCCGGGAGCGGACTAGGGGCGCGTCCGAGGGTTAGCGCTGAGCCGCCGATCCAGCCGGGCCAGCAAGCGCCCCGCCGGAGTGGCGGCCAGGACTAAGCCACAGCCCACCCCCAGGGTATTGGCCAGCATGTCCGCCCACTCGAAATAGCGGTAGCCGGACAAGCCCTGGAGAATTTCTAGGGCCACGCCCAGCCCCACCAGAAACGCCACCCAACCCCAGCGAGGCGCAAAGCTCTGGCGAAACCAGTACATCAACAGGCCGTAGGCCAGCAGGTGATGGGATTTGTCCCAGGTTAGCACCGGCGGCTGGGGGGGTTGGGGCAACAGGCTCAGCACCGCCACCGCCGCCACCAGCAGCCAGCCCAACCCCTGCCACCAGGCCCGGTAGCGCAGCGCCGGCCTCGGGTCATGGCCGCCCATGGATTCAGCCCGGCTGCGCATCGACCAGAACGGCGTCGGCCAAAAAGGCGTCGGCCTGGGCAATGGCCGCCTCCATGTCCTGAATCAACCCAGCGATAGTCGTTTCCAAGGCCACCAGTTCATCGTCCAAGGCGGCCACCGCCTGAACGTTGAGGTTGTGCTTGAGAAACAGGGTTTGGTCATGTAGCGCCGTCAACACCGGCTGGATGCCATCCTCGGCCCGGTGCATGGCCACCAGCAACTGTTGATAGCGGGCGTGGGTTTCCTCTAGTCGCTGCTGGCTGACCTGGCGCAACTGGTCGCTGGCGTACTCGGCTATCTCGGTTTCCCACTCCAGAAACAAATCCCTGGCCACCGACTCCACCGCCGCGATCCGCTCGCTCATGGCCACGGCCTGGGACTCGCTGCGCCGGTAAGCAAACTCCAACTCCTCGTATTTGTCTTGCAATTCGCCCCCCGGCACCCGCACCACGGCGCTGAATTTCTCCAGCGCCGAGCGGAACTGCTCCTTGGCCTCCCGCTGGGCGTCCCGGGCGCTTTCCACCTCATTCACCAGCAGATCCCGCTTGTGAATTCCGAGTTGCTCCAGGGTGCCATAATAGGCCGCCTGACAACCGCCCAGCAACACGACCGCAAGTATCGCGGCCCACCAGCGTGTAATGAGGCTCATGTAAGCTCCTCTTATCATTGTAAAGCAGCGGTAACAAAGCTGAACGCATCCGGCGTCCGGCGTCCGTTACCTGACAGGCTCACCCGGCATCAGACCGGATACCGGTACTATACCAGCACCCGGCCAGGGGGCTGCTAAGCTAGGATATGGCCCGCAAACCCCACCGTAGCGAGATTCTCATCCACCCTGGCCGCTTCGCCCTCAGGGTGCTGAAGGGCTTTCGGGCCAATCAAGGGCTACTGCTGGCGGGGGCAGTGGCCTATAACACCCTACTGTCTATCATTCCCCTGTTTATTTTGGTGCTGCTGGCTCTGTCCCATGTGGTGGACACCGCTCATTTGCTGGACACCTTATCCCGTTACCTGGGGCTGGTGCTGCCCGGAGAGTCCGAAGCGGTGGTGGAACAGATCGCCGCTTTTCTGGCCCACCGGGATGTACTGGGCTGGGTGCTGGTGGTGGTACTGCTGTTTTTCAGCTCCATCGCCTTCAGTGTCCTGGAAAACGCTATGTCGGTCATCTTCTTTCATCGGGTAGCGGTGCAGCACCGGCATTTCCTAACCTCGGCGCTGCTGCCCTATCTGTATATCCTGATGCTGGGGCTGGGGTTTCTGGTGGTGACCTTGATCGCCAGCGCCCTACAAGCCCTGCAAGGGGCCGAGCTGGTGCTGTTCGGCCAGCATTGGTCACTGGGCGGGCTGTCGGTGCTGCTGCTGTACCTGATCGGACTGGGCGGGGAGATTCTGCTGCTGACCTCGATCTATATGGTCATGCCCGTGGGCCGACTATCCTGGCGCAAGGCGCTGATCGGTGGGGTCACGGCAGCCCTGCTCTGGGAGTTCACCCGGCGGGTGCTGGTGTGGTATTTCTCGTCTTTATCGGTGGTCAATGTGGTCTATGGCTCACTGGCCACCACCATCGTAGTGCTGCTCACCCTGGAGGTGGCGGCGCTGATCCTGTTGCTAGGGGCGCAGGTGATCGCCGAATACGAACGTTTCTCCCAAGAGGGGCGCATTCCCGATGCTCCACCCGAGATCATGCATACCGAAGAACCCGAAGATTGAAATGCATGGGGACGGGACCAGCAACGGCATTTTTTGCGCCTGGCCGCTGGCACTTTTCCATACCTAGCCACCGCGAGGGAACCCTATGCACCCGCGCTTCTCCCATGCCTGGGACCTGACCCCCGCCGCAGCCATCGCCTTACAAAAACAGCTACGCCAACACTTGGTTATCGAGGACCGGCTTGGCCCGGTGCGCCGGGTGGCGGGGGTAGACGTGGGCTTCGAGGCGGACGGCGCCGTTACTCGGGCGGCGGTGGCGGTACTGAGCTATCCAGACTTGCAACCCCTGACCCAGGCCGTGGCCCGCCGCCCCACGGGTTTTCCCTATGTGCCGGGGCTGCTGTCGTTCCGGGAGCTGCCAGCGGTGCTGGAGGCTCTGGCGCAATTGGAGACCCTGCCGGACCTGCTGCTGGTGGACGGCCAGGGCATCGCCCACCCCCGGCGGCTGGGCATCGCCGCCCACCTGGGGCTGATCACCGATCTGCCGACCATCGGGGTGGGCAAGACCCGGCTCTACGGCCACCACGGACCCGTGCCCGAGGAGCGAGGAGCATGGACACCCCTGACCGCCGGTAGCGAGACCATCGGCGCGGTGCTGCGCACCCGGGCCGGAGTCAAGCCCGTGTATATCTCCCCAGGCCACCGGGTCAGCCTGGAGACGGCGGTGGCTTACGTCATGGGCTGCACCACCCGTTACAAACTGCCGGAAACCACCCGCGCCGCCCACCGGCTGGCTTCGGGACCAGCCCCATGAGTCGGGGCGCGGGTGGGCGGTCCCCGCTGCTGCCCGGCGGTCGCCAGGGTGTGACGGCTGCGCTAGACTAAGGCCCTTTACGCCCAGGGATATAAGCACTTTCATGAACCCATCCGACCCAGCCGTCCCCCACCGGCCCGGCGTGGTGGTGGTGATTCCGGCCTTCAACGAAGCGCCCACCATTGCCCGGGTGGTAGCGGAGATCAAGCATAGCCTGGACTGTGACGTGGTGGTCATCGACGATGCCAGCCACGACGCCACCCTTGCCACGGCCCGGGCTGCCGGAGCCACGGTGCTGCCCCTGCCCCTGCAACTGGGTTCCTGGGGAGCCACCCAGACCGGGCTGCGCTATGCTCTACGGGCCGGCTACGACACCGTGATCACCATGGACGCCGACGGCCAGCACCTGGGCAAGCATCTGGGCGACCTGCTCGGACCCCTGGCCGCCGCTGAGGCCGATGTAGTCATCGGCGCCTGCCCGGGACGGGCCAGCCGCGCCCGGCGGGTGGCCTGGCGCTGGTTTCGGCTGCTCACTGGCTTGCGCCTGGAGGACATCACCTCGGGCTTTCGCGCCTATAACCGGCGGGCCATGGTAGTGTTGGCCTCGGCGGAGGCCAGCCTGCTGGACTATCAGGATGTGGGGGTGTTGCTGATCCTGCGCTACCGGGGGCTGCATATCCTGGAGGTTCCGGTGGCCATGCGGTTGCGTTCGGAGGGGGCTTCGCGGGTGTTCAGTTCCTGGTTGGTGGTGGCCAAATACATGCTCCAGACGACCCTACTGTCCCTGGCCCGAGTGGGCCATAACGGCTTTCGCCGCCGACCCCGGACCGGAGCGGCGGGCGGATGATTCCTTATCAATGGTCTTCAACCCTGATCGGCGTGGCGGTGGCCGGGACAATACTGCACCTGGTGCGCCGGGATCATATGCACGGTCCCTATGCCCTATGGTGGCTGCTGGTGGCCGGGGCCACGGTGTTGCTGGGCTTGTTCCCGGCGATCATCGACACCGCCGCGTACTATCTGGGCGTTAATTACCCCCCGATTCTGGCCATGGTCATGGGGCTGGGGATGATTCTCATCAAAATGCTCACCATGGACCTGGAGCGCTCCCGCCAGGAACGCAAGATTCGCCGCCTAGCCCAGCGCCTGGCCATTCTGGAGCGTCAGCAGGACGGGGAACGGCGGCCCCTGGAACCCGGTGACGACTGACCCCCCATGCGTGTGCTTCACCTAGGCAAGTACTACCCGCCCTTCGCCGGCGGCATGGAGTATTTTCTGGGGGATCTGCTGCCAGCTCTCCAGTCCCAAGGAGTGGACAGCGCCGCCCTGGTCCATGCCCATACCGGCCCCGGAGAGCGCCCGGCCACGGCCACTCCGCCCCTGGTCTGGCGAGCGCCCTGCCATGGGCGACTCCTCTACGCTCCGGTCAGTCCCGCTTTTCCACGCTGGCTGGCCCGGATCATCGGCGAGTTTCGCCCGGACCTGCTGCACCTGCACCTGCCCAACACTTCGGCCTTCTGGGCCATGGCCATACCCGCCGCTCGGCGGCTGCCCTGGGTGATCCACTGGCACTCGGATGTGGTGGCCTCCCGCCTGGACCGGCGTCTGGCCCTGGCCTATGGTCTGTACCGGCCCTTGGAGCAGCGCCTGCTGGCCCGAAGCCGGGCTATCATCGCCACCTCCCCGGCCTATCTGGACTTTAGCGCGGCCCTGCGGCCCTGGCGTCATAAGGCCCGGACCATTCCCCTGGGCCTGGACCCGGCCCGCATCGCTGACCCGCCGCCGGACGCCATAGCCTGGGCCGAGTCCCACTGGGGGGTGGCTGGCTTCCGGGTGCTGGCCATCGGCCGGCTGACTTATTACAAAGGCCATGACCGGCTGATCCAGGCCATGGCCGAGCTGCCCGGGGATACCCGGTTGCTGATCGTGGGCAGCGGCGAACACCGACAGCGCCTTGCCGGACTGATCCGGGAACGGGGCCTGGAGGGGCGGGTGGAGTTGCTGGGCTTTCAGCCGGAAGCGCCCTTGAATGCCCTGCTGGCAAGCTGTCAGGTGCTGGCCCTGCCTTCCCTGGAGCGCACCGAGGCTTTCGGCCTGGTGCTGCTGGAGGCCATGCGCTTCGCCAGGCCGGTGCTGGCTTCCGATATTCCTGGCTCGGGCGTTGGCTGGGTCGTGCGCCAGGGCGGCCATGGGCTGCTGGTCCCGCCCGCCGACCCGGCGGCCCTGGCCCGGGCGCTCGGGGAACTGCGCTCCAACCCCCGACGACGGGAAGCCTTGGGCCGCCAGGGAACCCAAGCCTTGGGGGATAGCTTTGCTATCGAGCAAGTCGCGGCCGAGATAGGCACGCTGTATGGCGAAGTTCTGGCCTGAGTTCAGCGGCCAGCACCAGCAGATAAAACACCAGGGCCGGCACCATGTGCAGCAACACCCGGTTGAGGCTGGTGTACTGGGCCGCCCATTGGCTGGCGTCGGTATAGAAAAACAGCACGAACAGCATCAGCGCTCCCGAGAATAGCAAGACCGCCCCGGTCAGCAACACCCGGTCGGCGATCCACCGGCGAGCGGTGACGACCAGCAGCAGCGGCGCCAGATACCAGAGCAGATGCCAGTTCTCCAGCAGGTATAGGTTGCGGACAAACGCCCAGCCCACCTCCCGATAGCCCAGGTTGAATACCCCCAGATAGGGCAATACCAACCGCTCGGGCGTTATCTCGATCCGCCCCGGCCAAGCCGGTTCCCATACCAAGCCCCCCAGGCCATACCAGGCCAGGAACACCGCCAGCGCCCCTACGCCGACCAGGAGTCCCCGCCGCGGCCCCAGCACGGCCACCACCAGCGGTGGCACAAAAGTCAGCAGCCACACCGTTCCTTCCAGCTTGAGCAGGGGCAGGGCCAGCAGACACAGCAGGGCCAGCCCCCCTTGGCGGCGGTCCCCGTCCCGTAGCCACAACAATAAAGCCATGGCCGCCAGACCGTGGCAGGCCGCCAGCCACAGATCCGCATACCCGGCCAGCAGCGTATGGACGTTCAATAGGGGCAGGGATAGCAGCAGCCAGGTTCCCGTCAGGGCCGACAAGGGGTTAAACCCCCAGTTGCGCGCCTGTCCGTAGAAGGCCAAACCCAAAGCCCCCAGACAGCCCGGCCAGGCCAGGTTGACCCATACGTCGTCCCAGCCCCCCGCCCCCAGGGCCAGCCACACCTGGATCAGGGGCACGGTGCCGGGATAGTGCCAGGCCGCCAGGGGATAAGCTCGATCCTCCGCCCAGGCGGCGGCGTCCCCGAACGGGACCAGGGCGCCCAGCTCCGCCCAGACCCGGGCCTTGACCGCCCAGGTGGCCCAGGCGTCCCAGGGATACAGGGGGCGCAACCCCGCCTCCCAGGCCAGCACCCCCAGCCGCAAGCCCAGCCAGCCCAGCAGCAGCCACCAGAGCAGGCTCCGGGGTGGGGCCCAGCGCCCCGGCCACCCCCCCAGCCATAACCCGACCCCGGCCAAAACGGCCAGCAGCCCGGCCAGAGGGGCGAAGTCCAGGGTCCAGCCCAGGGCGTCCCAGAGCCGCAACAGCAGAGTGACGGTCAGCAGGCCCAACAAGTAGCCATAGCCCAAGGCCAGCGCCCCGCCCCCGGGCAAGGGATCGCCCCGGCGGGGGCGGCCCCAGCGCAGCCAGGCCCAGCAGCCAGCAGCTCCCGCCAGCCAGGCCAGGCCCAAGACCAACAATGTCCCCGGCAGGCCGCTCATGGCAGCCGATACAGCCGAAGCGGCGGCCGGTCCAGCACCGGCGCCAAGGATTTATGCAGGTCAAGGGAGGCGGGATCCCCGATCACCAGCAGATAGTCCCCCGGCGCCAAGGCGGCCAGGCGCCGTTGCAGGCCCCGCCCCCCCTCCAGGCGCAAAACTTTATGGGGCAACAGATGATAGCGGCCCCGCAGACTGAGGTAATGGGCATCCTCGTCGGCGCCGGTGGTGACCAGCAACAGTCGCGTGGGCGCTGTGGGCAGGGCCGCTCGTACCGCTTGCATCAAGCCATAAAATTCCCCGTCATCGGCGACCCGGGCGCGTTCGGTGGTGTCCAGGCCCGCATACCGTTCCCGGGCCTTGTCCAGGGTGTACCCAAGCTGTCCCTGCCAGCGCAGGTCCAGCAGCAGCCAGGGAATCAATACCAGCAACGACAACTGCCGCCAGCCCAGCCCCTTGCGGACTATCAGGCCGAGTAGGACCCCCGCCAGAGCTATCCACAGGGCCGCCGCCGGCAGGGGCGACAGCAGGGTCTGGGGCGCGCCATAGGCGACGAAATTGATGGACGTTCCCCACCAGTCGTCAAAGTCGATCCACTCTCGCCCCCATAGATCCAGCAACCCTAAAGCGGTGGGCCGGGGCCGAGGCAGGTTCAGGCTCCGCACGGTCAGAGGCTCGTTCAAACGGCCTCTGATTTCTAGGCCGACGCCAATCACCCGACCCTCCCAACCGGGCAGGTCGGCCAGCGCCAGCCGGTCGCTGGCCACATCCAAGACCGCCCCCCGCACCGTCTGGGGGTCGGTCTCAATGGCCCAGATAAACCGCACCTGGGTCTCGGGGTTTAGTCCGTCGATGCGCCATTCAAGCACCGAAAAATCGTCGGCGGTCAGGGCCAGCCCAGGGATGATGGCCAGAGCCACCCCTCGTGGGGACAGGGCGCGGATCAACAGGCTACTGTTCTCAGTGGCGCCTTGCCCTTCCAGCAGTTGCAGCCGGGAGCCAGGCAAGTCCGTGGCGCTCTCCCGAACGTAGCGATCGTCGGCCAGAAAATAGCTTACTCCCCCTGCCACCAGTAGCACCGCCCCCAACAACAGGGCCACCGCCACCGACCAACCGGAACGGGCGCGGCGTCGGGCTGGCGTGGCGACCGGGGTATCGCCGGTCATGCCGATAGCTCGTCCAGCATGTCCTCACCCGCGTTCTGGCACCAGGTCCAGGCTGCGGGCCAGACGTCCAGGGCCGCAGCGTAGCGTTCCAGGGTGTCCCTGAGTTCGGCCAGCGTCCCCTCGTCGGTGACGGCCCGAGCCTGGGTCTGGGCCTGGAGTAGCCCTTGTATGTCCTCCCGCCACCAGGTCGGCGCCGCCGGAAAGTCGCCCAAGGCGCCATTGAGCCGCCGGATCTGGGAGGCCCGCACTGATAGCCGGTAGGTGGCCGCCACCTCGGCAAGCACGCGGGTTTCGGAGCGGGCCAGATCCCGGTACTGGGCCGCCAGCAAGCCGATCCGGGCGGCGGGGTCGGCGGCCTGGCAGCGATCCCGAGACTGGGCCGCCAGGTCTTCCAGGACATTGAGCACCGCCAGCCCGCCGCCCTTGCCGACCTCGGATGCCTCCCAACGCCGGGGTGGTTCGGGTAGATGGGCCAAGGCCCAGGGGAAGTGCAAGAATAGGCCATCTGGGTGCAGGAACTTGAGAGCCGCTCCGAACAGTCCGTCCTCCCCGGCCATTTCCGGGGCTGTGGGCGGCAGCAATACCCGGTTGTCCAGGCCGGTCAGGGTGGTGGCCATGAGGCTGGTGTCCGGGGCGATCAGTAGTTTTTCCTTGCCCTTCCATAGGCAGCGCTCCACCAACCCCCGCCGGTAAGCATCTTGGCGGGCCACCCAGCGTTGCCGGGAGTCGGCATCCAGACTCAGGTACAGCCAGCGGTTGGAATGGGTGCCAGGGTCCCCCAGTACGCTATTGAGTGTGACCCGTACCGGCGCCGTGGCCGCCAAACCGGCCAGGGCCTCCGGGGTCAGCTCCGCCAGGGCGGCGGCGTCCAGAGGATTTGTCCCGCATCGGCCCAGGGCCTGGGACAGGGGTCTGCCTAGTACATCCCCATGCCGGGCCAGGGGGTCCTGGTCCAGTAAGGCTGTCTCCAAAGCCTGCCGCCGGTCCTCGTAGAAATACACCCGCTCGGCCTCCCGATCCGACAATTCCATACCTGTGACGCCCTGGGGAGGCCCATGGGACTGGCAAACGGCGTCGTCGTCCAGCAGCAAAAGCCGCTGCCCCGCCCCCAGCAGCAAGGCGCGGTTCCAGTTGCGGCCATAGCTGCGGGCATCGGGCCGACCGCTGCCGAACAGCGCCCAATGCAGGGCCTCCCCCTGCCCGGGGAGGGCGGCCGCCAGTCGGTCGAACAGCCGCCGCTGCCGCTCCGAGCCGTGATAGTCCACCGCCAGACCCTCGGCCCGCAGCCTCGCCACCTGATCAGCGGTATCCCGGCAGGCCTGTGGTTCCCGAGAGTCGTCCAGCACCCGGTACCGATACCGGCCTCCATGCCTGGACTCGTTGGCCGCCAGGCTGTCTAGCAGGCGACCCAGCAACGCAGCCCGGTCGCAGGTGCGGATATACACCTGTTCCAGAGGCGGCGGCTCGGCCTCGGCCACCGGCGCTTGCAGCGCCTTGAGTACCCCGTCGGCGGAGCGCAGTACGCCTTGCCGGGCCAGGGTCTCCAGCACGTGCCGCACATTAGCCTGCTGCCCGGCCAAGGAAGGCATGGCCCGGCAGATAGTCTCCACATGCTCGCCCAGGGTGCGAAACCGGCGACATTGTTGCAAGGCGTTCAGGACATCCATGCGGATGGCCACCTCGGCGCCGGTACGGGTATTACGGAGCAGACAGTCCGTGTCAGACAGGGGATAAACGTCGGCCTGCTCGAAGATCCACCAAGGTTCGGGCGTCTTGGCTTGGGGCGAGGTGAGGTTAAAGCTCCATGTGTAACCGGACATCGGCTGCTACCTTTGGCTGTCTCGTTGCCTCGAAGGCTATCAGGCCAATCCTGGGTTTCGCCATCCCTGCGTCAGGGGCAAAACCGATGGGGTGCGGGGTGAACATGGTCGGCTCCCACACACCGCTATCTGCCGATAGCCAGGATAAATCACTGGCCCTTGGTCATGGCGGCGTCCGGCCCAAAAACCAGTATTTCCAGCGGGTCTGCCATGCCAGGGGGATGCCACGCACCACCCAGCGCATCACCGGCGCCGCCCGCAGTCTGCGGATCAGGGGCAACAGCCGGGCCTGGGTCGGCAGGGAACCCAACGGCGGCCCGTCTGTGGCGCGGGGGTAAGCGTGGTTCCCCAGGATCGCTCGCAGCTCATCCAGGTCGGCACGGGCACCCTGATCTGGTGGGACTAGTGGCTCTGGATAATCAGCCTGGTAGTGGAACGCCGCCAGCGATGGCTCTCCAGCCGGGGGCCGAGGCGCAATGCCGGTGGCGAAATGCCCGGCGCGCACGGTCATGAAAAAGTCGTTATAGGTCCCCGCCTCCTCCCGCCAGGGCCGTATCCAACTCCAGGCTCTGCCGGCCAGACGCTCTGGAAACGCCCCGAGGTTCGGAGCCACCACTGGCAACCCGTTGCGCAGACAGGCGCTTAAAGTATAGCTGTAGGTCTCTGGACACTGGGCGGGGAACCACACCAAATGGGGTTTTAGCTCCCCGAGCAGACGGTCTAGTTCGTCGTCTTGATAGGCGCCATGCACGGTGAGCCGACTCCGGGGCCGCTCTATCAACGTGCGATAGGCATAGCCCAGCAACTGGAAATCCAGAGGCAGATCCCGATATTCGGCATCCAGGGCGCAGCGTTCCAGTAAATCCGGCCCCTTGGCCGGTCCCAAGGCTCCCAGCACGGCAATCCGCAAGGGCTGATCGGCGGCCAGGGACCGGGGGGTCGGCGGCCGGTCCAGGGCCTTCTCCTCGGGATGGGGAGCCACGATCACCTCGGCCCGGGGGAAATGCCGCAGCACCCGGGCCTCTACATCCCGGCTGGGAGCGAACACCCGGGCGGCCTTATCCACCAGTGTCGCGTGTTGCCGCCGCCAGGCGCCGATGTCCACCTTGCCAGGGGCCGGCAGTAGCCGTAGGCAGCGATTGCAGCCAGCCTCGTCGGGTTCACCACAATACTGCCCCCGCACCCCGGTAAGGCTGATCTGAGGGCATAAAATATAGTAATCGTGGACCGTGAAGTCATAGGGCAGGCCCAGTTCGTCCGGCAGTTGCAGCAGCGCCGGGTCGATGCCCTGGAGATGATGGAAATGCACCCGTCCCAGACCCAGTCCCCGCAGCAGCTCCCGCAACCGGGGATAATCCTCGGGCAACCGGAAGTACAGCCGGAAGCTCTCCCCCTCTCCCAGCCAGCTCAGCTCGTGATAGCCGGTATCCCCAGGTTGAAGCAGCAGCACCTCCAACCGTCCGGCGAACAACCGGGCCAGATCCCGGGCGTGTTTTTCGGTGCCACCGCCGCTGGCGTGAAGCACGAATAGCACCAGCGGCTGCTTGAGGGCCAGCAATCGCGCCGCGTCCAAGGCCAGGCGCAAGGGCCGGGCCGGGTCGGCGAGGATATGGCGTTGCACCTGGGTTTCGTAGTGGGGATGCAGCCGACGCATCACCTGGATGGCTTCCCGCTGACGCGGAGACTGGGTCTCGGCAAAGCTCACCCCGCCGCTATGATAGACAAAGGTGTCGGCGCACAGCAGATGTTTCCAGCCCGTCGCCCCGGCGCGCATACAGAAGTCGTTTTCCTCCCCGTAACCTTTGCCGAAACGCTCGGCGTCGAACAGGCCCAGTTGGTCCAGGCAGTCCCGGCGGATATACATGCAAAAGCCCACCGCCGTGGGTATCTCCACGGTCCGGCCAGGGTTGACGGTTCGGCACAGGGCATCCAGTTCGGCAGTGCTAGCCCCGCCCGGCAGGGGGTTGTCCTCGCAAAACCGGGGATAGCTGCAAATGGTGGCGTTGTTGGACAAGGGCGTGGCGGTGGCGGCAGCGGGGTCGCTATAGGCGCAGTCCGCCAGCCGGTCCAGCCAGTCGCCGCTCACCCGAGTATCGCTGTTCAACAGCACCACGTCATGCTCCGGGTGCAGGGTCATGCCCCGATTGACAGTGCCCACGAAGCCCAGGTTTTCAGGGTTGACCAGCAAAGTAATTTTCCCGGTTTGGGCCAACTCCAGCAGATAGGCGGACAGGGCCGGTTCCGGGCTGGCATCGTCGATGACGATACACTCATGGGGCAGGGCTGGCTCGGCGGCCAACAGGCTGTCCAGGCAGGTACGGGTCTCGGTAAGACCCCGGTATACCGGCACGATCACGTCCACCCTCAACTCCACCGGTCGGGACCGGAAGCGGGGCGCCGGGACGGCAGACGGCGGCTCGGGGCGCGACCGACGGCGCAGTGCGGACATCAGCCGCACATAGGGCCGGGACCAGCGCCAGATGGTGGAGGCATGAATCTCAGCCAGCATCCGCCGCAGTTCGGCTAGCTCCTCGGCCTGATGGGCCAGGGATTGGTCCTTGTGGGCTAGTTCGCCCCTGAGTCGTTCTTCGTCATGGCGCGCCTGAAACAGTTCGGTTTCCAGGTGGGCATTCCGGCTTTGCAGATCGTCGCGCTGGGCGAACAGGCCGTGGGCCAGGGCTTCCAGTTCCACCCGCCGGGCTTCCAGGGCGTCCCGATGCTCCCGCAACTGATCGCTTTGGAGGCGTAGTTCGTTGCGCTGGCCTCGGTACCGATCCCTGTCCCGGGTGACCTGTTGATAATCCCGGTAGACGGACTCCGTGGTCTCGGTCAGCAACCACAGGGTGTCGTCCAGGCCCAAGTCCGCCAGGCGGGCCTCGTCCCGGGCGCAAACCGCCATGAAATACAGGGCCTCGTGGGGCATGGGCGCGTCGAGAGCGAAGCGGTCCGTCTCCCCGGCCGTGAGCCGGGCCTTGGAGGCGGTCTTGTCCAGGGGCCACAAGGCCGACTGGAACAGCAGTTTCTGACCCAGTAGCCGGACGGCGGGAAACTGTTCCTTTAACAACGCCACGAACTCGTCCAGGTACAGTTCCCGGACATGGAATTCGTTGTGATAGCCGGTATCGTCGCTATAGGTTTTTTTATTGGGGGAGGACATGATCAGCAGGCCGTCGGCGGCCAGCACCCGGCCCAGTTCGGCCAGCATTTCCCGCTGGGTGTGGATGTGTTCGATGGTCTCGAAGGACACCACCACGTCCATGCAGCCATCGGCCAGGGGCAGGCTGTCGCAGCTCGCTGCCAGGTAGTGGAGATTGGGCTTGTCCTGATAACGGCGCCGGGCATGGCGGACAGCCTGTTCCGACAGGTCGATGCCCACGACCATGTGGGCATGCTCGGCCAGCAGGGCGGCCCCATAGCCCTCGCCGCTGGCCACGTCCAGCACCCGCCCCCCGGCCACATAGGGCGCGGCGAAGGTATAGCGGTGCCAGTGTTCGTGCCAGATCTCCCGGACACACTCTGGTACGAAACGTTCGCCGGTGAACTCCAGTTGCGTGGACGCGGTAATGTCTTTCATCATTGGATACCCGTTACTGACCTCGCCACGCCCAGAGCTTTACACCTGGGTGACAGCCTCGGCTGGGGCTGACCCACCCGTCTCTTGCGGACTGAAAAACCCGTGGGCATGACCCCAGAAATGCCAGGCCGCCGGGTCCGCACCCAGCGCCTGCTCCAGCAAACCCGACAGCGCATCCAGCAACGCCTGCTCATTGGCATTGGGCAAGGGTCCTTGGATGGACAGCAACCGCTGTCCCGTTGCCCGATCCACGCCGATGGTAAAGGCCACCACTGGAATTTTTCGGCTTACGGCGAACCGAACCAGCCCCCGGGGCAGCCAGGCCCGGCGCCCCAGCAACCGGGTGTCGAGGCTCGGGGTTCCGGGATCGGGTGGCACGTCCAGCAGCGCCACCACCGATTTACCCTGCTCCAAGGTTCGAATCAGGGCGCCGATATTGCTGCGCCCGGTAAACACCGCCGGGGTGTTCCCGCCCCGCTCCACCTCCCGCACCCGCCAGCCATAATAGCGCATCCGCACCCGCTGCCCCGGCAGGGTGGCGGCGTCGAAATACCGGAACAGGCAGGCCGCCTCCACCCCGTGTCGGCGCAGGTGGCGAAAACACCATAGCCCGGTCCCCCAATGGAAGGTAATGGCCAGAAACGGCGTCTCGCCCGTAGGCCACGGCCCCCCTTGCACCGTCATATGGCGATCCAGCCAGCGGTCGGAGCGGGTCAGGGACAGGTACAGGTCCGCCTGATCCACCAGTTGCAGCAGCCGGAAATCCCGTGCCCAGGACTGAGGGTCCGCCACCGTGGACAGCGTTTGCGCTCCCGCCAGGGCCAGCTCGGTCTGGGATCGGAACAACCAGGAACACTGGGCCAGCCGCCGCAACAGCCGAAACCCCAGGGACCAGGGCAGTAGCGCCGCCAGCCCCGGGATCAGCACCAATTCCCGGAAGTCCCGCAACTCGCCCCGCAGCGAATCCGGCAGCAAGGCCATCCCCGTCACCCCGCCGGCGAGCCGTGGGGCGACCAGGCGTGGGGCAAACGACAGAAACCCAGTTCCCGGGTCCGGCCCACCACGTAAAACGCCCGTTCCACGGTGTCGAAGACCCGCAGTCCCTCCGGGTCTAGGGCGTGAACCCGCAAAGTGTATTTACCCGGCAGCAGGGCCAGGTTGGGCAGGATCATGGCAAAGCCATAGCAGCCCGGCTCCAGACGATTGGGCTGGAAGCCTTCAGTATCGGAGGTGACGCCATATACCGGCACGTCGTTGGCTCGGACGATACCCACGGCCACCACCGGCGCCCGGTCGTCGGGGGAATACAAACGGCCGATGATCTCCAGGTCCGCGCCCATGGGCAGTTCCAGTTCGGTGTCCTCGTCCTGGCCCATCAGCCATAGGCTCGCCACCCGGTAATCGGCCCCGGAATCCATGGCCCGGGGCGGGTCTTTGTCGCTGTTGCGGGTTTTGCTCTCGTGGTAAGCCAGATACTCCCGGGTCACCTCGAAAGCATCCCCGTAGCGGCGGATGCGGCCATGGTGAATCCAACAGGCGTGGCGGCACAGCTTCTGGATATGAAACATGCTGTGTGAGCAAAGCAACAAGGTGCCGCCGTTGGCCAGATAGTTCTCCATCCAACGGATACACTTTTTCTGGAAGGACTCGTCCCCCACCGCCAGCACCTCGTCGGTGATCAGCAGTTCGGGGTCGGCCACGGTAATCAGGGCAAAACCCAGGCGCACCACCATGCCGGAGGAATAATGCTTGGTGGGTTCGTCGATATAGTCGCCGATATCCGCGAAGGCGACGATCTCCGGCAGCTTGCGCTCCAGTTCATCCCCGTGTAGGCCCATCAACGCCGCCGCCAGGCGGATATTCTCCCGGCCCGTGTATTCGGGGTGGAAACCGGCGCCCAGTTCCAGGAGCGCCCCGACCCGACCGTTTACCTGAATCCGGCCACGGGTGGGGGTCAGCACCCCAGCGATGGTTTTCAGCAGGGTGGACTTGCCGGCGCCATTCTCACCGATCACGCCCAGGGACTCGCCCCGCCTGACTTCCAGGTCGATCCCATCCAGGATCACATGGGCTGGCCCGTCCGTTTGTCTACGCAGGGCGGACCAGAGGGCCCGTAGACGGTCTGAGGACTGGGAGACTTTGGGATAGCGTTTGCCGATGTCTTCAAGGCGTACCAGAACAGGTCTGGATTCGGTCACAAAAAGTCCTCGAAACGATGGGAACAACGACGAAAAAAACGCCAGCCAAGATAACACAGAACCGCGCTGATGCAGAACGCCAGGGCATCGGGCCAGCCCAACATCCAATGCTGATTAAGCAGTAAATCCCGCGCCCGCTCCACGAAATAGGCCATGGGATTGGCGTTCATGGCCAGTTGCAGGGATTCCGGCACCAGAGTCTGGGGATAGAGAATCGGGGTGGCGTAAAAGCCCATCATTAATACAGGCATCACCACATGCTCCAGGTCGCGCAGAAACACCTGACAGGCCGCCAGCATCAGACCCAAGCCGAGCGTCAGCACAAACTGCACCCCCCACAGCAACAGCACCAGAGGCAAGGCCAGGGGAGCGATGGGATTGCCCAGCAGAAACAGCAGCAGAATCACCACCAGATAGCCGGTCAGATGCACGGCATATGCCGCCCCCACCGCCGCCACCACCAGCAGTTCCTTGGGCAGATTCACCTTTTTGATCAGATCGGCATTGCCCTGGACTGCGGCCGTGGCCCGTTGCAGGCCCTCGGAGAAGGCCAGCCAGGGCCACAAGGCCACGGCCACGAACACCAGAAAGCCGTGGTCACCCAGTTCCGGGAAGCGGACCTTGAAGATCACCCGGAACACGAAACCGTAGATGGCGAGCTGGACCAGGGGCTGGACGAAAACCCAAAAGCTGCCGCTGATGCTGCCTAGGTAACGGTTGTTGATTTCACGGGATAAAAAGAGCCGTAACAACCAGCGTAGGCGCCAGGCCGTGGACAGAACAGCCACAATCGGACCTAGTGGATTAGCGAGCGGGTTGTGTCTGGGACCCTGGCCGTCCAAAGGCCCGTGGCGCTCTGAATGCCATGCCATATGCGCAACATCGACAAATACACTTTAGGGATTGGTCTCGGGTTCATGAGCTTGCAGGTTCGACGTCAGCGCCTTGATAGCCTCGCCGTTGATTTCGACGTTTTCCAGTTTTTTTAGTTGGGTTACTTTTTCACCGTGGACGCTGGTCTCGTGGCGCGTCTTCAGGTCTTCCATAAGCTGCGACTTGACTTCGTCGAAACTCAACTTGCGGGCTTTCTCCCGAGCCTCCAAACGTAAGATATGGTAGCCGAAGCGGGTCTTGACCAAGGGGCTTATCTCACCAGGTTTATGCAAGGCGAATGCCGCCTCTTCAAACGGAGGCACCATTTGCCCTCGAACAAAAAACCCTAAATCCCCGCCGTTACGCTGCACGGATGGATCTTCGGAGTATTCTGCGGCTAAGGCGATGAACGATTGCTCACCTTTTTTCACAGCGGCCAGCACCTCCTCGGCCTTTGCCCGGGCTTCTTCTTCACTGCGTTTTTCGATACCGATCAGGATGTGCGAAATACGAATTTTTTCTGGTTGCTCAAACCGAGTCGGCTCCACCTGATAGGTTTCTTTCGCCAATGCCTCAAAATCCGGCTTGTCCGCCTGCTCGATAAGTTGCCGCATCCGAGACCTGGCGAGAACATCATCGGTGGCCACTTCGATCTGCTGGCGCACGAAGGGTTCTTTATCCAGTCCTTCACTCTTCGCCTCCGTAGCAAGCTTTTTTTGCAGATATAAATTGACCAGCAACCCCCAGATTCGATCAGGGTTAGCAAGGAAATTTTGTCTTTGATTTTTTGGGAGTTTTATTAATTCGGCCTCTAAATACCGGCGAGTAACCGTAACTTGATCATCCTTCAACAGGACCGGGTTTTCTTCTATTTGGACGGAGGCCGCTGTTTCCTCAGCCCCATGGGCTGTTGCAACCGACGCTATACCTATATACATAATGACAAGAAGCAACCTGGTTTTCATGCACTGTCCTGATCATGTTCAAACTGGCAAAACGATAGGCGGAATACCTAACTGAGCGGGCAAGAATATCCGACGCTACCGGGTTAAACAAGCGCTTAGCAAAACGCCCGCCGAAAGGCGGGCGTTGTATAGACACAACTTCGGATGGATCAATATATTTGCAGGATGGCTCCGCAGGTGCCGCTAGTGCAGGTGTCCTTGCCGGGCAAGCGGGTGCTGCCATTTTTGAGGTTGAAGTAATAGGTCTTGTCGGGATCAATCTTGCAGGTGCTTATGTTACCGAAGCTTTCGCTGTAGGATACTCCGCTCAATTCTCCGGACTTCATACACGCAAACTGCTGAATCCTCTCCAGACCGCTCACATCGAATACCCCGGGACACTCATTGAATGTACCCATTTTCTCGCTATTGCTAGTGCCTGGCAAAGTTGCCCAGGCAATAGCCCCAGCGGCTTTACGTGAGCCCGCCTTAAACTGGTACGCCAGAATTTGTCCGCTCTTGATCGTGACCTGTGGATTGGACACCGTCACGTTTACCACCGTGACACCATCCACATCCGGGCAGGCGTCACTACCACTGCTACCGCCGCTGGAGCTGCTGGACGAGGAATCGCTACCGCTGCTGGACGAAGAGCCGCTGCTGGACGAAGAGCCGCTGCTGGACGAAGAGCCGCTGCTGGACGAAGAGC
>CAZQXD010000003.1:27635-121992 GCA_964597315.1 uncultured Candidatus Competibacteraceae bacterium | reverse complement strand
CGCGCGCTATCCTTCCCCGCCCTGAACGGCGGGGCTTGCCGCGCACCAGGTCAGCAGCCGTCTCAGGACCGGAATCTCGTCCTTCCGAGCCAATTCCTGGGGTGAGATGCCTCCAGCTTCGTGGAAAAACTCCGGGGTCAGAATATAGCGCCCGCAGATCCGTAAGGTCTGATCAGTGATTCCCAGTTCCAGGGTGGCCTGGGACTTGTCCCGTAGTCCCGTGACGAGAAATACCTTGTCCTCCAAGGGTGTGAGTTCCACGCCGCCACTATCGCTAAAGGTCTGGGCCGTCTGCCGGGTGATCTGCGTCAGGCCCAGGATGTTACGGGGGTGACGCCCGAAAGCGTCACGAAGTTGTATGCATGTGGATGTCTGGCCGGAGAAAACGTCATCGGGCATCAGCAAGAAGAACGGTTCCTCCGCCAAGTAGCTTCTGGCCTTGTCCATGGCATCGACGATACCCAAAGGCTCCGGCTGGTCCAGAAACACTAGATTGCACTGATCCGCCAACTCCGGGCAGTAGCCGGGCAGGCTGGACCATTCTCCATCGCGCCAATCGGAGCGCAGATAGAAGTTTTCCAGAGCCTGCTTATGGCGTCGGTTGATAACGATATAGATGTCCCTGACCCCGGCCGCCATGGCTTCGCAGACCGCATAATGGATCATGGGCGCGTCACCGACCGGCAGCAGTTCCTTGGGCACGGCGCAGGTCAGCGGGTGCAAACGGGTGCCTTGCCCGGCAGCGGGAATCACTGCCCTGACGATGGTGTTGCTGCTAGCCATGGGGTGACGTTCTTAGTTGCCCGAGCCTTGGATCGGCCCCGCTTCGACATTTTTCCCCACCACAAAGAGGGAGGGTTCTAGACCGCAGCGTTGGGGATACTCTTGTTGAATTCGTTTCTCCAGGGCGGCTACGGCGTCTTTCTGGACCAGATGTACCGTGCAACCACCGAAGCCGGCGCCGGTCATCCGCGCACCTAGCACACCCTCGGTGCCCTGGCCGATCTCCACTAGCACGTCCAATTCGCGACAACTCACCTCGTAGAGGTCGCGCAGGCTGGCGTGGGATTCGTTCATCAGCTGGCCGAAGTCGTCGAGCTGGCCGTTGTGCAGCAGCGCGGCGGCGTCCAGCACCCGTTGATTCTCCATCACCACATGCCGACAGCGCTTGTGAACGTTATGGGGCAGTTCCCCTGCGTATTGGTCAAGCAATTCCAGGGTAAGGTCCCGCAGTGCGCTAATCGTGGAATCGTATTGCTGAAAATGCGCCACGCCTTGCTGGCACTCGTCGCGGCGCTCGTTGTACTTGGAACCGGCGAGGGCTCTTTTGACCTCGCTGTTGACGATGACCACCCGGATATCATCGAGGGACAGGGGAATGTTTTCGTAGTGAAGCGTGCGGCAGTCAAGGAGCAGGGCATTATCCTGGCGGCCGATCCGGGAGGCGAATTGGTCCATGATGCCGCACTGTACACCGGCGTAGACATGTTCCACGCGCTGGCACAGCTTGATCGCTTCCACAGGGTCCAGTGGAAATCCGAAAACCTGCTCCAGGGCCACTGTCGTGGCCACTTCCAGGGCGGCCGAGGAACTTAAGCCGCCGCCTAGGGGCACATCCCCATATACCACCCCCTCGAAGCCGGTCTCAAGCAAGCCCTGTTGCCTGAGTTCCTCGATCACGCCGCTGACGTAACTGGACCACGAGCCTTCTGGCGCCTCCGGTCGCTGGGCCAGTTCATACTGGATGGCGTCGTCGAAGTTGATGGAATACAGCCGCACCGTGGTGTCATTGCGCCGGCGCAGCGCCCAGTAAACGGCCCGGTCCACGGTCATGGGTAGAACGAAGCCGTCGTTATAGTCGGTATGGTCGCCGAGCAGGTTGACCCGGCCCGGAGCCAGGGACAGGCTCATGCCGTCGGTGTCCCCGAAGCGCTCCTGAAAGTGCTGGCCCAGGGTAGCAACTAGGTCGGCCTGAGATAATGTACTCATGAGTGGATTACCCTCCTCATCCCGGTCACTGGTGCTTGAAATGGACGTCCGACAGCGCCCGCAGTTGCGCGGCGCTGGACTCCGGGGTGATGTCGCGCTGGGGGTTGGCCAGCATCTCGTAGCCCACCATGAATTTCTTGACCTCCGCCGAGCGCAGCAGCGGCGGATAGAAGTGCATGTGGAAATCCCACTCCGGGTGGGGCTGGCCGTCGGTGGGCGCCTGGTGCAGCCCGGCCGAGTAGGGGAAGGAGGTCAGGAAAAGATTGTCGTAGCGGGTGGTCAGGCGTTTGAGAATATCGGCCAGGGCGTCTTTTTCGGATGCGTTCAGTTCGCTCAAACTGGCAACCCGACGGCGGCACAGGACCAGGGTCTCGAACGGCCAGACCGCCCAGAACGGCACCAGAGCGACGAAATGCGCGTTATCGCAGACGATCCGCTGGTTCAGTTCCAATTCCAGCTTGAGATAATCGCCGAGCAGGGTCGAACCGGTGCGCTCCAGGTGCTGCTTCATATTGGCCAATTCCTTGGCCGGTTCGTTGGGGATGATGCGCTGGGCCCAGATCTGGCCATGGGGGTGGGGATTGCTACAGCCCATGACCGCGCCCTTGTTCTCGAAGATTTGGACGTAGTTGATAAAGTCGATGGCGCCCAGCTCCTGGTACTGCTGGGTCCATAAATCGACCACCCGGCGAATCGCGCTCGTTTCCATCTCGGGGAGGGTAAGGTCGTGGCGGGGCGAGAAGCAGATCACCCGACACAAGCCTCTATCGCTTTCGGCCAAAAGTAACCCGTTTTCCTTGAGCTGGCCGTCCGGGGTATCGGGCAACAGGGCGCTGAAATCGTTCTGGAACACGAAAGTATCGGTGTAGTCCGGGTTCTTCACGCCGCCGGCGCGGTCGTTACCGGGACAGAGGTAGCATTTGGGGTCGTAGGCCGGTCGGCTCTCCCCGGAGGTTTTTTCCACCTGGCCTTGCCAGGGACGCTGGGTGCGGTGTGGGGAAACCAGGACCCACTCCCCGTTGAGTTGATTGTAGCGGCGGTGGGGATGGTCTGATAGGTTGAACTCGGACATGGCTGCCTGCTCCGGCTGGTTGGATTACTGAGTCGCGCGGCTTTCCCAGCGCCAGGCGTGTTCGATGATGGCGGCCAGGTCAGCGTAGCGGGGATTCCAGTTCAAGTCCTGCCTGGCCCAGGTGGAGTCCGCCACCAGGCGGGCGGGGTCCCCCGAGCGGCGCTCACCGTAGGCGATGGGAATATCCCGACCCGTGACCTGTTTGGCCGTGTCGATCACCTCACGCACTGAAAAGCCATTGCCGTTGCCCAGGTTATAGGCGCGGCTCTCGCTGCCGGCCCACAAGGCTTGCAAGGCCAGTAAGTGCGCGTCGCACAGATCGTTTACATGAATGTAATCGCGGATGCAGGTGCCGTCGGGGGTGTCATAATCGGTTCCGAACACGGTGATATGAGGGCGTTGGCCGGAAGCCGCCTCCAAAATCAAGGGAATCAAGTGGGTTTCCGGTTCATGGCGTTCGCCGATTTCTCCCTCGGGATCAGCGCCGGCGGCATTGAAATACCGCAAACACGTTGACTTCAGCCCATAGGCAATGTCGTAGTCGGCGAGCATCTGCTCCACGATCCACTTGGTGCGCCCGTAGGGGTTGATGGGGTTCTTGGGATGGGTCTCATCGATGGGCGTCCGCTCCGGCTCCCCGAAAATGGCCGCAGTGGAGGAGAAGATAAAGGCCCGCACATCATGGGCCTGCATGGCGTCGAGCAGGTTCTGGGTGTTGCTGATGTTGTTGCGATAGTACTTGGAGGGGTTGCTCACCGACTCGCCGACCTGGATAGACGCGGCAAAGTGCATCACCCCATCAAAGTGATTATCATCGAACAGCTTGTTTAAGAGATCACGGTCGGCCATATCCCCTTCGACCAGATTTCCACCGGTGACGGCGTCCCGGTAGCCGGACGAAAAATTGTCCAGGGTGGTGACTTCAATGCCTTCTCGGCACAGTCGCTTCACCATATGGGAGCCGATGTAGCCGGCGCCGCCCACGATCAATACATGCATGATGCTGTTCCTCACTACTGAAGTTAATCAAGCGTCTTATCCAAGGCAAGTCGGAAAGCGCACAGCCGGTAGGATATTTATAGTGTATAACTAACAGGTGTTAGTAACGGATATACCATAGACTGGCACGTGTCAAATTCAACTATTATATTGAGGCCATCTCCATGGACAGGCGAACTTGGCCCTAGGGCATTGGCGGAGATACTGTGAGACGCACATGGCAAAACAAAAAGTAACGAGCTTCGATGTTGCTAAACGGGCGGGGGTATCTCGGGCCACGGTGTCCATGGTACTCAATCAATCCACGGCGGTAACCATCAGTGATGAAACGCGCGCGAGGGTGCTTAAGGCTGCTCTTGAGCTTCGGTACACGCCAAACTCGGCGGCCCGGATGCTGGTGCGAGGCAGCACTGACACCATTGGCCTCATGGTATCCGATCCTGACATCTTGAAGGTGGATGGCTTCGTACCCCAACTACTCTATGGAATCAGCCGGGCGGTCCAGCGGCAGCGTTACCGGGTTCTGCTTGAGGCTGTCCACGCCACTGAGGACCCCAACGCCTATCTCGAACTCGTTCAAGGGCGGCGGATAGATGGCTTGATCGTTCTCAACCCCCAGACCGACGCTTCCCAACTCTACGCCCTTATCGACAGTCATTTTCCCCTGGTGCTTCTAGGCTCTCTGCGCCATCCCCAAGAGTACTCGGTCAACTTCTCGACGCGCGCGGCGATCCAGCAGGCCATCGCTCATCTGGTGGCCCTGGGACACAGGCGAATCGCCCATATCACCTTCTCGCCCGCAGGTTCCGTGGCGACCGACGCCCGCCTCGGCGCCTATGGGAAAGCCCTGGTCCATGCCGGGATCGCACCCGATGCCGCGTTGATCGCGAATGGCGCCTTCAGTGCTGAAAGCGGCTACAGCGCCATGACCGACTTGCTTCGCCAGCGGCCCACGGCGGTACTCGCCGGGAACGACACCATCGCCTTGGGCGCCATGGCGGCGATCCACGACGCTGGGCTTAGGATTCCCAATGATATGGCGATCATCGGTTTTGATGATCTGCCGTTTGCCCCTTACACGCGCCCGCCGTTGACCACGATCCGCAATCCGGCTGTCCATCAAGGAGAGATCGCGGCCCAGATGCTGATCAAACTCTTGCACGATGAGGAGCCGCTCGAACGGCAAGTGACGGTCGATACCGAGTTGATCGTGCGTGGCTCTTGTGGGGCGCGGCGCTGAACCCAGGGTCAAATTTCGTTGCTCCAAATTTGCCAGGCCTCGCAGGCGTAGCTCCAGCCACAACGCTCTCGGGTCTTCGCCGATGCCAGTTTGAAAGGGATGGGCCGGTAGGTAACCGTCACGAATCACCCCATCCAGAACACGCCCCTTTCTTCCCTCACCCGGCCCGTGCGCCAGCGCCGATCATATCTTCAAAAGAAGACATTCACTGAATTTATAAATGGCTTGACACGTGCTAGCTCGTGGTCTATTTGTTACTAACACCTGTTAGCTGCTAATTATTAAGGCTAGAACCCCAGCCGGGTCAGACAAGCCATTTGCAGCGTGGCTCCTACTACGGGGACACAACAATGTTGTCGAACGCCCACGCCCGCCGGGCAGGCTCAATGACATTCCAGAGCGCACTAAAACTGCAATAAAGCGCGGTTACGAAACTCTTTGCCGACTCTCACACCAACCTTGAGTGCAACAGCCATGATTCGATTGTCTTCTCCACGAGTTACGGCGATACCAGCGATGCTGCTGGTTGCTTCCCTTACGGCCACCGCCGGTAACTTGGTGATCAACGCCGATACCTCCGATCCGGCTCCAAAGGCGGCCCTACAGCAACTCGTCAAGGACTTCGAAGCCGAAAACGCCGATGTCGAAGTCACACTCAATATCTACGACCACGAAGCCTTTAAACCGGCGATCCGGCAGTTTTTGCTCTTCGATCCGCCGGACGTGGTGTCCTGGTATGCGGGCAATCGCATGCGGTTTTTTGTTGATCGGGGTCTGTTTGAAGACGTGAGCGGGCTCTGGGAAGAACACGATCTGCACAACGCCATGGCGGCGAGCAAAGGGGCGATGACCGTCGAGGGCAAGCAATACGGTATGCCTTATACGTACTATCAATGGGGCATCTACTATCGGAAGGACCTTTTCGAACAGCATGGCCTAAGCGTCCCTGAAAGCTGGGACGACTTCCTGGCCGCCTGCAAGACACTCAAGGAAAACGGCGTCGTGCCGTTCACCATCGGCACCAAGCCCTTATGGCCCGCCGCCGGCTGGTTTGATTATCTGAACCTGCGCACCAACGGCCTGGATTTCCATGAGGAACTGATGGCCGGTCAGGTGCCGTATACCGATGAACGGGTGCGTGCGGCCCTGGAGCATTGGCGCGCTTTGCTCGACAACGGGTATTTCATCAACGGTCACGCCGACCTGACGTGGCAGGAGGCCGTAGCGTTCTTGGTGGAGGGCAAGGTCGCCATGACCCTCATAGGCAACTTTGTGCTGCCTCTGCTGGAAGACGCCGGCATCGCTGACAGGATGGGTTTTTTCCCGTTTCCCGTGATCGATCCAGCCGTTCCCCTCTATGAAGACGCGCCTATCGACACCGTGCATATCCCCACGGGGGCCAAAAACAAGCAAGACGCCCGTAAGTTCCTGGCCTTTATCGCCCGCCCCGAGAACCAGGCCAAGATGAATCAAACCCTACGCCAGCTTCCCGCCAACCAATTCGCCGAGATTCCTGACGATCCCTTTCTCGAAATGGGCCGGGAACTCTTGAACCGGGCCGAGGGCCTTGCCCAGTTCTACGACCGTGACGCTACCCCCGAGATGGCCCAGGTCGGGATGTTGGGATTCCAGAAATTCATGCAGGAACCCGAGCGTCTAGACTTTATCTTGGATCGTCTGGAGACCGAGCGCAGACGCATCTATGACATTCGTCAACCCCAAAGCAAGCAGTAGCCCCTACTTCGGTTAGTCAACCACTCATAAAGATATTGGAGGAGTAAACCATGACCTTGCGCCATTCACTGACCACGGCGGCCTCGGCGGCTTTATTGATAGCCTCCCTAGGCGCCAGCGCCGGCACCCTGGTGATCAACGCCGACACCTCGGACCCGGCGCCCAAGCAGGCGTTCGAGCTGATGATCGAGAAGTTCAAGGCGGAAAACCCGGACGTGGAGGTCAAGTTCAATGTCTTCGACCACGAAGGCTACAAGAACTCCATCCGCAATTTCCTGACCTCCGCCCCGCCCGATGTGGTCACCTGGTACGCCGGCGAGCGGATGAAAGCCTTCGTGGACCGGAATCTCTTGGAAGACGTCAGCGATCTGTGGACGGAGCATAATCTCATGGAGGACATGGCTTCCAGCGCCGGGGCCATGACCGTGGACGGCAAGCAATACGGTGTGCCCTACACCTACTACCAATGGGGGGTGTACTACCGCAAGGACTTGTTCGAGCAACACGGCATCCAGCCTCCCAAGACCTGGGATGAGTTCCTGGCCGCCGGCAAGACCCTCAACGACAACGGCATCACCCCAGTGACCATCGGCACCAAGTTTCTGTGGACCACGGCCGGTTGGTTCGATTACCTGAACCTGCGGATCAACGGCATCGATTTTCACAATGAACTGATGGCCGGCAAAGTGCCCTATACCGACGACCGGGTGCGTGCAGTATTCGATCACTGGAAGCAGCTCATCGACGCGGATTTCTTCATTGAAAACCACGCCACCTATTCCTGGCAGGAGGCCCAGCCCTTCCTGATGCAGGGTAAGGCGGCCATGTACCTGATCGGCAACTTTATCGTTCCGTTCTTCACCGATGACATCAAAGAGAACATGGGATTCTTCCAGTTCCCGGTGATCAACCCGGAGGTGCCCCTGTCCGAGGACGCCCCCACCGACACGGTGCATATCCCCTCGGCGGCCCAAAACAAAGAGGATGCCCGCAAGTTTCTGGCTTTCGTGGCCCGGCCCGAGATTCAGACCGAAGTCAACAAGCTCCTGGGCCAGTTGCCCACCAACCGCCACGCCGAGGTGGGGGACGACCGGTTCTTGCAACAGGGCTTCGCCATGCTCAACGAGGCCCACGCTATGGCCCAGTTCTATGACCGTGACACCAACCCGGAGATGGCCAAGGCCGGCATGGAGGGCTTTCAGGAATTCATGATCAAGCCCGAGCGCTTGGATCGGATCCTGAAGCGCCTAGAAAAGACCCGCCAACGCATCTTTAAGTAAGCCTCCCGGGCGCGGAGTGTATTGACTCCGCGCCCTTCCCCTGCCGCCTATTCGGAGGTGTTTTATGAAAGCACCCATCGTTGCCACGTCCCCGGACACCAGTTCCCCGGGGACATCGGCCCCGATTCCCTTTTGGGAACGCCACCAGATGGCTCTGGCGCCCGCCGTGTTTCTGCTGCCGGCGCTAATCATGTTTTTGATCTACGTCATCAACCCCATCGTCCAAAGCATTTGGATCAGCCTGCACGAATGGGACGGGCTGAGCGATAAGGTGTTCGTGGGCCTGGCCAATTACTACGAACTGTTCGACTCCGAAGACTTCTGGACCGCCGTCTGGAACAACATTCTCTGGCTGGTGTTTTATATGCTCTCGCCGGTCATGGGGCTGGCCATCGCCCTGTACTTGAACCAGAAAGTCTGGGGCATGCGGCTGATCAAATCCCTGTTTTTCTTTCCCTTCGTGGTGTCCTTGGTGGTGGTGGGCCTGGTGTTTTCCTGGTTCTACGACCCCAACTTCGGGCTGCTGGCCAAGATTCTGGGCACGGGCATCCCGATACTCTCGGACGAGGACTACGTCACTTACGGGATTATCTTCGCCGGGCTTTGGCCCCAGACCGCCTACTGCATGATTCTGTATCTGACCGGACTGAATAACGTCAACCCCGAGCAGATCGAAGCGGCCCGTATCGAGGGGGCCAAGGGCTGGACGCTGCTGCGCCATGTGATCCTGCCCCAGCTCAAGCCCGCCACTTTCGTGGCCATTGTGGTGACGGTGATCGGCGCCCTGCGCAGCTTCGACCTGATCGCGGTCATGACCGCCGGTGGGCCGTTTGGTAGCTCCTCGGTGCTGGCCTATATGATGTACGAGGAATCCATCACCAACTTCCGGGTCGGCTACGGAGCGGCCATCGCGGTGGTGCTGTTCCTGATCATGGCCGTGTACATCGCCTATTTCTTGACCCGCATGATCCGCGACGAGCGGGGAGGCCACTAATGTTTCCCACGCCCATCGAAAAAACCTCCGCCCCGATGCGGCTCGCCTACAAAATCAGCCTGCCCATCGCCCTGTTGATTTGGCTGCTGCCCCTGCTGGCGGTGCTGATGACCTCGGCGCGTTCCCTGCAAGACCTATCCATGGGCAATTACTGGGGCATGCCCAGCGAGTGGGCCATCCTGGAGAACTACACCCAGGTGTTCACCGCCACCCCCATGGCGACTTATTTCCTGAATAGCCTGATCATCACCCTGCCCACGGTGTTCGGGACGGTGGCCATCAGCACCATGGCCGGTTTCGCCCTGGCCAAGTACCGGTTTCGGGGCAATATTCTGTTGTTCGCCCTATTCATCGCCGGTAATTTCATCCCCTTCCAGATTCTGATGATTCCGGTGCGTAACCTGACCATCGCCATGGGCATGTACGACACGGTATGGGCGCTGATCCTGTTCCATATCGCCTTCCAGTCCGGGTTCTGCACCCTGTTTATGCGCAACTTTATCAAGGGCCTACCCCATGAGTTGATCGAAGCGGCGCGGGTGGAAGGAGCCTCGGAATTCCAGATTTTCTTTAAGGTGGTGCTGCCCCTGATCCGTCCGGCCATGGCGGCCCTGTCGGTGCTGATCTTCACCTTCATCTGGAACGATTATTTCTGGGCCTTGACCCTGGTGCAGAGTGACGAGGCTCGGCCCATCACCGTAGGGCTGACCGCCTTGCGCGGCCAGTGGGTCGCCTCCTGGAACCTAATCTCCGCCGGTTCCATCGTCGCCGCGCTGCCGCCGGTGATTATGTTCTTCGCCATGCAGAAGCACTTTATCGCCGGTCTGACCATGGGGGCGACCAAGGGATGAGTGACTCGTTCATCAGGCTCGACGGCCAGCGCAGTACCTACGTCATTGATGTATCGGGCAAGGGAATGCCCCTGTGTCGGTATTGGGGGCGGCTGCTACCCGAGAACACCGATTTGGACGTTTTGCCGGTGTTGCTCGAACGGCCACTGCCTCAAGCCGGCTTAGATCAGGACGTGGCGCTGGCGCTGCTGCCCGAATTCGGCTTCGGATGGTTTGGGGTGGCGGGACTGACGGGCTGCCGCGACCGGCGCGACTGGGCCACTGTGTTTGCATTATCCGGGGTAGAGAAAACGCAAGAAGGCGTGGTTTTACTCCATTGCCAGGACACCGTGGCCGGCTTGGAACTGACTCTGGAAATCAGCATGGATGCCGAGACCGACGTGCTGACCCGGCGCACACGGTTACGCAACGCCGGCAGCGACGATTATCGGCTCGACTGGTGCGCTGCGGGCGCTTTCGCGGTCCCGGCCCGTTGCGTGGAGGTGCTCAACTTCGAAGGGCAATGGGCGCAGGAGTTTCAGGAGCGGCGCTTGCAGCCCGGACTAGGGAACTGGAGCCGCGAAAACCGTCGCGGACGGACCTCCCACGACACCTTTCCTCAGGTGATCGTAGGGACCGGGGGATTTTCCGAGGAGGCGGGAGAAGTCTACGGCTTTCATTTGGGCTGGAGCGGCAACCATCGTGTGGAGGTAGAGGGCCTGAACGAAAGCACCCGCCAAGTGGAACTCGGGGAATGGCTGGCGCCGGGGGAAGTGGTCCTGGCGCCTGGCGAGTCTTATCAGTCCCCCCCGGTATATGCCGCCTATGCCGCCACCGGCCTGAACAAGCTCAGTGACAGCTTTCACCGTTTCGTGCGCCGACGGATTCTGAAATGGCCGGGTGGCCGTATGGGCCAACGACCCGTGCATATCAATACCTGGGAGGCGCTGTATTTCGATCATGACCTGGATAGCCTCAAGGAATTGGCCCGGAACGGGGCGGAATTGGGTGTGGAGCGCTTTGTGCTGGATGATGGCTGGTTCAAAGGCCGTGATCACGACCGCGCGGCCTTGGGAGACTGGATTCCCGATCCGAAGAAATACCCCCAGGGCCTCGGCCCCCTGGTCGACTATGTCACCGGTTTGGGCATGGAGTTCGGCTTGTGGATCGAGCCGGAGATGATCAATCCAGACAGCGATTTGTACCGCAACCATCCAGACTGGGCGTTACATCTCAAGGACCGGCCCATGGTCCTCGGCCGCCATCAGCTCGTGCTGGACCTGAGCCGGGAAGAGGTCTCCGATTATCTGTTCGACACCATCAACAAGCTACTGACCGACCACCCCATCGGCTATCTGAAGTGGGATATGAACCGGGATCTGGCTACCCCCGGCAGCAGCCGTAACCAGGGCGCCGCTGTTTATCGACGCCAGACCCTGGCGCTGTATGGGCTTTTGGACCGGTTTCGCAAAGCCCATCCCCAGGTGGAGATCGAATCTTGCGCTTCGGGGGCCGGGCGGGCGGATTACGGCATCCTGAATTACACCCACCGCATATGGACTAGCGACAACAACGATGCCCTGGAGCGCCAGACGATCCAGCAAGGCTTTCTGCGCTTTTATCCGCCGGAACTCATGGGCGCCCATATCGGACCCAGTCCAGCCCACATCGGTTACCGGCGTCACACACTGGCGTTTCGCGCCTCCATTGCGTTGTTCGGCCACCTGGGCTTGGAACTGGATGTGCGTACACTCGACGACCAGGAACGCTCGGAGATCAAGGCGTGGATCGAAACTTACAAACGGTTTCGGGAGTTGTTGCACGGCGGCCGAACTCACCTCTTGTCCGCCCGTCGGGAAGCCGGTCGGGGCGGCCATGGCGTAGTGGCGCCGGACAAGGGCGAGGCGCTGTTCGCCATCGTCCAGACGATGACCTCAAGGTTGCGCATATCCCCGCCCGTTCGTCTGCCCGGTCTTGATTCGGACGCGGTGTATCGGCTGCACCTGGCGGGTCCGCCGCCACCGCACGTGAAGTTCAAGACTCAAGGCTTGTGCGCCCTGGAGGCGGGAACCCTGAAAGTGCCGGGGGTGATACTGGCCAACGTCGGTCTGCAAATTCCAATTTTGCCGCCGGAGACAGTCCTGTTAATCCATCTTCAACGCTGTTCACAATAATGCGTTCAAATTGAGGAGCCAGAATCATGGCTGAAGTGAAACTGCGCAATATCCGCAAAGCCTACGGCGACGTTGAGGTCATCAAGGGCGTGGACCTGGACCTGAAGCACGGCGAATTCGTGGTGTTCGTGGGTCCCTCGGGTTGCGGCAAATCCACCCTGCTGCGCCTGGTGGCTGGCCTGGAGGACATCACCTCGGGGGATATGTATATCGGCGGTGATCGGGTCAACGACCTGGCCCCGGCCCGACGGAGCATCTCCATGGTATTCCAGTCCTACGCCTTGTTTCCCCATATGACGGTGAGGGAGAACATGGCTTTTGGTCTGAAACTGGCCAAGCGTCCCCAAACCGAGATCGACGCCAAGGTCAAGGAAGCCGCTGATATTCTGCAATTGGGACCGCTACTTGAGCGCCGACCCAAGGACCTGTCCGGCGGCCAGCGCCAGCGAGTGGCCATTGGTCGCTCCATCGTGCGCCACCCCAAAGTGTTCTTGTTCGACGAGCCGCTGTCGAATCTGGATGCTTCCCTGCGGGTGCAGATGCGCATTGAGATTGCCCGGCTGCACAGCGAACTGGACGCCACCATGATCTACGTGACCCACGACCAGGTGGAGGCCATGACCATGGCCGACAAGATCGTGGTGCTGCGGGCCGGCAAGGTGGAACAGGTAGGCTCGCCCCTGGAACTGTACTACCACCCGGACAATCTATTCGTGGCCGGGTTTATCGGCTCGCCGAAGATGAACTTCATCGGGACCACCGTAACGGGCGCCGATGGTAGCGGGGTGACGGTGGGCCTGCCCGGAGGCGGGACGATCAAAGCGCCCTGCAAAGGCGAAGGGGTACAGGTCGGCCAGGAGGTGACCTTTGGCGTGCGTCCAGAAGACTTGCTCCAGGGGGAGGGGGGCGATACCCGGATCTCTGGCAAGGTGTTTGTGGTGGAGCGGCTAGGGGGCGGGACCTTTGTGTATGTGAAGCTGGACAACGGCGAGATCATCACCGCCCAACTGGAAGGCACCACCAAGGTACGGGTGGGAGAGACCATTCATCTGGGGGTGCGTGCCGAGACCTGCCATGTGTTCACTGCCGACGAGCAGGCGGTGGAGCGGTTGGATCGACAAAGCTTCGAGGACCCGAGCAAGGAGGAGAAGGCGGCCGCCGCCTTGTGACGATCCGCCAGGCTGGGATACGGCGACGGCTTGTATCCCAGGCAGGGGCTGATCAGTATTCAGTTAATGGCTACCGGTCAGCCGGGCACTGTTTCAGGCTGTCGGGCAGCATCGCCCCCCGTCAGGACTGATCCATCACGCGGACCGGGGTAGCCCGTATTGCGCTAATGCCTACCGCGACCTGCTGGAGCAGTGTGGTCACTGTGGCAAGCATTTGAATTTCTAGGAGGGGGAATGGCTGTTCACTACCACTTAGGCAGCTTCCCGCCCGCCAATTTGGACTGGCCGCGGTTGATCCCGCTCTTAGGGCCAGCTTCGGCGGCTGTTGCGCGCTACGACGGTACGCTGGCGGCGATCCCTAACGCGGCGGTGCTGCTGTCGCCGCTGACCACCCAGGAAGCGGTGCTATCGTCACGCATTGAGGGCACTCAGGCCACCATGGGGGAAGTCCTGGAATTCGAGGCGGAGGGGGATACCCCAGGCTTGAGCGAAGAGCGCCGCAACGATATTCACGAAGTGCTCAATTACCGGGCGGCCATGCGCATGGCCGAGAAAATGCTGGCCGAAGTGCCGCTGTCCCAGCGGGTGATCCGCGAGGCCCACAAGGTCTTGCTGACCGGTGTGCGCGGCCAGGGCAAGGCGCCGGGCGAATACCGCCGCATTCCCAACTGGATAGGCCCTGCGGGTTGCACTATCGAGCAGGCGCGCTTCGTGCCCATCTCAGCCGAAAAACTGCCGGATGCCATGAGCGCCTGGGAGCGGTTCATCCACGATGAAGCCCCCGACCGTCTGACGCAACTGGCCCTGCTCCATGTGGAATTCGAGGCCCTGCACCCGTTTCTGGACGGCAACGGTCGGCTGGGCCGGATGCTGGTGCCGTTGTTCATGTGGCAGGTGGGGCTGATCCAGCGCCCCATGTTTTATGTGAGTGCCTACCTGGAGGCGCGTCGAGACGAATACTATGGGCGTCTGCTGGCCGTTTCCCGGGATGGCGACTGGACCGGCTGGTGCCGCTTCTTTTTGTCTGCCCTGAAGACCCAGGCAGAGGAGAACCAGCAGAAAGCGGCTGCCATCCTGGGGATGTATGAGCGCATGAAACGGGAGGTGGCTGAACTGACCCGCTCCCAGTACGCCATTCATGCCCTGGACTGGATCTTCGAGCGGCCTATCTTCAAAAGTTCCGATTTCGCGGCCAGCAGCGGTATTCCCGAGCCAACGGCCAAACGCATCCTGTCGGTGCTGCGGGACGCCGGGGTGCTCAAGGCCCTGGTCGAGGCCAGCGGTCGCCGGGCGGCGACCCTGTGCTTCCCAGCACTGCTCAACATCGCCGAAGGCCGTGAAGTATTTTGAGGCTCATGAATTCGACACAAACCATTTTGTGGCTCACTAACCTGCCATTCGTGAGCCACAAAATGCCTTGAGGTGAATGGATGATCCACAAACAGAAGCCATCGGCTGCCTGCCCATGAGCATCGCTCAGCGCGTTGGCCAACTCGGCCCAGCGGGCGAGCAGGAGAGCCACCGGTTCCAGAAACGGCGACTGAATCCCCGCTCAAGCTGGCCCAATCGAAGACCGCTGACTGGCACTACCCGCCGATTGAACCCTACCTTATTGTCAACAAGACATTTTCAGGGGCGCCAGCTCTTCGGTCGCGGCGCTGGGATGTACTCCACTCAGGTGGATCGGCCCAGGGTATCCGCCGACCGCCGGTTCAGGACCCACCTTCGCCGTTGTCGATTCGCAAAGGGTTCACGCGCCCGGCGGCTCGGTCAGTGGTTGGGGTGCTTCGCGGATGAATTTTTCCGAGCCGTCCGCTCCCACTCAATCCAACTCAGGAGTTCATAGCATGAAAATGACCACTGAAGAAGCCTTCATCAAAGTGCTGCAAATGCATGGCATCGAGCATGCCTTTGGCATCATCGGTTCGGCCATGATGCCGATCTCCGATCTGTTTCCGGCCGCAGGCATCAAGTTCTGGGACTGCGCCCACGAATGCACGGCCGGCATGATCGCCGACGGCTACACCCGCGCCACGGGCAAGATGTGCATGTCCATCGCCCAGAATGGGCCTGGCATCACCAATTTCGTGACGGCGATCAAGACCGCTTACTGGAACCACACCCCCATGCTGCTGGTCACCCCGCAGGCGGCCAACAAGACCATCGGGCAAGGGGGTTTCCAGGAAGTGGAGCAGATGGCCCTGTTTGAAGACATGGTCTGCTATCAGGAGGAGGTCCGCGACCCCTCGCGGATGGCCGAAGTGTTGAACCGGGTGATCGAGGAAGCCTGGCGCGGCTCCGCCCCCGCCCAGATCAACATTCCCCGGGACTACTGGACCCATGTGATCGACATCGAGCTGCCACAGATTCTGCGCCTAGAGCGTCCTCAGGGCGGCAAGCAGGCGGTGGCCGAAGCGGCGAAGTTGCTCTCCGAGGCGAAGTTCCCGGTGATACTGAACGGCGCTGGGGTCGTGCTGGGTGGGGCGATTCCCGCTTCCCAGGCGTTGGCCGAGCGGCTCGATGCTCCGGTGTGCTGCAACTATCAACACAATGACGCCTTCCCTGGCTCTCACCCCCTGGCCTGTGGTCCCCTGGGCTATAACGGCTCGAAAGCGGCCATGGAACTGATCGCCAAAGCCGATGTGGTGCTGGCCCTGGGAACGCGGCTCAATCCCTTCTCGACCCTGCCCGGTTACGGCATCAACTACTGGCCTAAGGACGCGAAAATCATCCAGGTGGATATCAACGCCGCGCGGATGGGGCTGACCAAGAAGGTCAGCGTGGCGATCCAGGGCGACGCCAAGCAGGTGGCCGAGCAGTTGCTTGAAAAACTTGACGCCAACGCCGGCGATGCCGGTCGCCAGGAACGCAAGGATCTGATTACCAAGACCAAGGCCAGTTGGAAAGAGGAACTCAGCTCGATGATCCACGAGGACGACGATCCGGGCATCACCTGGAACGAGCGCGCCCGTAAGCGTGATCCCGAGCGTATGTCGCCGCGCCAGGCCTGGCAGGCGATCATGGCCGCGCTGCCCAAGGAGGCGATCATCTCCTCGGACATCGGTAACAACTGCGCCATCGGCAACGCCTATCCGAGCTTCGAGGAAGGCCGGAAGTATCTGGCCCCCGGACTGTTCGGCCCCTGCGGCTATGGCTTGCCGGCGATCCTCGGCGCCAAGATCGGTCGGCCGGATATGCCCGTTGTCGGCTTTGCCGGAGACGGTGCGTTCGGCATCTCCATGAACGAGATGACCGCCTGCGGGCGCAATGACTGGGAACCGATCACCATGGTGATCTTCCGCAACTACCAATGGGGCGCGGAGAAGCGCAACACCACCCTGTGGTTCGACGATAACTTCGTGGGCACCGAGCTGAATGTGGGTGTCAATTACGCAAAGGTCGCTGACGCCTGTGGAGTGAAGGGTGTGCAGGTCAAGACCATGGAAGAAACGACCCAGGCGCTTAAGACGGCCATCAAAGAGCAGATGGAGGATCGCGTGACCACCTTCATCGAGGTGGTGCTCAACCAGGAACTGGGTGAGCCTTTCCGTCGCGATGCGATGAAAACGCCGGTCGCGGTTGCGGGTATCAATCGAGACGACATGCGTCCCCAAAAGGGGGGCTGAGACCTCGACCGTTTGCCATTCCACCACGTTGTTCCCCGGCCAGAGAAGCCTTCGGCGAAGCTGGCTGGGGATCATTGTCTGGATGCAGGCCACTCAAGGACATTGGCGGTTCGACGCGGAGACCGAAAAGCACATCTTTGATTGTCCATGGCTTCACTATCCGCCCGGGCTTCTGTGGATGCCTGAAAATTCCTATGCAGTCTCCGCCCCAAAGTAGGTGACCCATGCAAGCATTGGATAGATTGATAGAACGGTCTCGTGGGAATCCCCAGCGTATTGTATTGGCTGAAGGGGATGACAGCCGGGTAGTAGAAGCCGCCGGGCAATCCGTGCGGGAAGGCATAGCCAAAGTCACCTTACTTGGTCCGGAGCCGTCCATACGGGAGATGATCAAGGAGCGGGGTCTCGACGCCCTGTCCCTTGCCATCATCGATCCCGATACCTCCGACCGCCTTGAGGACTATGCCCAAAGCTATTACGAACTGAGGCGGCACAAAGGGGTCAGCCTGGAACAGGCCAGGGAAACCGTCAGACAGCCCTTGTACTTTGCCAACATGATGGTCCGCTCGGGCCACGCCGACGGTTCGGTGGCCGGCGCCAGGAATACGACGGCCGATACGGTGCGCTCGGCTATCCAGGTGATCGGGCTGAAGGAAGGCTACAGTCTGGTTTCGAGTTTTTTTATCATCTTGTTGTGCCAGCCATTCCATGAACTCAAAGGCACCTTGATTTTCGCGGACTGCGGTTTGGTGGTCGATCCGTCGGCGGCGGAGTTGGCCGAGATTGCGATGGCTTCGGCAGAAAGCGCACGGACACTACTCGAACTGGAGCCGCGGGTGGTGATGTTATCGTTTTCCACCAGTCGCAGCGCCCAACATGCCCATGTGGATAAAGTGATCGAGGCGGCCATCATCGCCAAAGAGAAACGCCCGGATTTGGCTATCGAGGGCGACATGCAGGTGGATGCCGCGCTAGTGCCCATAATCAGCGAGCGCAAAGCCCCTGGTTCGCAGGTTGGAGGGCGCGGAAACGTACTCATATTCCCGAACCTGATGGCCGGTAACATTGGCTACAAACTGGTGGAACGGATGGGCGCGGCCCAGGCCATCGGTCCCATCCTGCAAGGACTCAAGAAGCCCGCCAACGACTTATCCCGGGGCTGCTCCCCGGATGACGTTTTCAAGGCCATTGCGGTGACTGCCGTGCAGGCACAGGCTCGATAAGGAAGGATCATCTTTCCCGGAAACCGCCCCAGCCTGGGACCACTCTGGTTGGCTCATACCCATGCCGACGCTTGGCGCACGTGATCCGCCGACCTGATGCGAGGTGCAACAATGGCTGACGATAACTCCATCAACACCCCTTTTCACTGGCTAATGAAGCGCTTGCCGGATACGGCGTTCCTGGCTCAAGCACTGCCTGGTGTCCTGGTCTGCGTCACCATCGCCCTGGCCACCGCGTTTCTGTCCGAACACTACGGCGGGCCGACCTTGCTCTATGCCCTGTTGCTGGGCATGGCCTTTCATTTTCTGTCTGAGGAGGGGCGCTGCGTGGTCGGGGTGAATCTGGCGGCCCGCACCATTCTCCGCCTGGGGGTGGCCCTGCTGGGGGTGCGCATCACCTTGGAACAAATTCTAGCCCTGGGGCCGACCCCGGTGCTCACGGTGATTGTGGCGGTTATTCTGACGATTCTGGTGGGCTGGTTGGTGTCTCGGCTGCTGGGCCTGGAGCGGGACTTGGGGCTGCTTTCCGGGGGAGCGGTGGCCATTTGCGGCGCTTCGGCGGCCCTGGCCCTGTCGGCGGTGATGCCTAATCACCCCAACGCCGAACGCAATACCATCCTCACCGTGGTGGCGGTGACCACCTTGTCCACCATTGCCATGGTCACCTATCCCCTGATCGTCGGCGCCCTGGGCATGAACTATGCCGAGGCCGGGGTGTTCTTGGGGGGGACCATCCACGATGTGGCTCAGGTGGTGGGGGCCGGCTTTATGATCTCCCCGGAGACGGGGGATGTGTCCACTTTCGTGAAGCTGCTGCGGGTGGCGATGCTGGTGCCGGCGGTGCTGTGTTTCTCGCTGCTGTTCCGCAAGGCCAGGGGTGATGATGGGGGGGCCAAAGTGCAGGCCCTGCCCGGATTTCTAGTGGCTTTCGTGGTGCTGGTGCTTATCAACAGCGCCGGGTTGATTCCGCCAATGGTCGTGGAGGGCTTCACGGATCTGTCCCGCTGGTGCCTGGTTACGGCCATCGCCGCCCTGGGAATCAAGACCTCGTTTCAGAAGCTGGCGGTGGTGGGCTGGAAGCCGGTGGCGATGATGGTGGCCGAGACCGTATTCCTGGCGCTGCTGGTCTTGGGCGTGGTGCTGTTCATTGGGGTATAGGCTAGCGGCTGCTTGGGCGCTGGTTCGTAAAGCCATACCAAGGGGCCATCCCCCGGAGCGGCATCTAGTCTCGGATCGACGGACTTTGTTCTCACGGGCGAAGGTCCAGGGTGAAGTTAGCTCCCATGCCAAAACGGCACGTCCAGGGCCGGGGTGCTGGGGCTGGCCAAATCCCGGGGCGGCGCCGGGCCGGCTTTCCAGGCCAGCCGTCCGGCTCGCACCCCCAGGGCGAAGCCCTCGGCCATGGCCACCGGCTCATCGGCCAGGGCCACGGCGCTGTTCAGCAGCACCCCATCGAAACCCAGTTCCATGACCTGGGCGGCATGGGAGGGCAGGCCCAGACCGGCATCCACGATCAGGGGCACATCGGGCAGCCGCTCCCGCAGGCTGTGCAGGGCGAAGGGGTTGAGCAGGCCCCGGGCCGAGCCGATGGGGGCGGCCCAGGGCATCAGCAACTGGCAACCGGCGTCCAGCAAGCGGCGGCACAGCACCAGATCGTCGGTACAATAGGGGAACACTTGGAAGCCGTCTTTGACCAGGCGCGAGGCCGCCTCCACCAGCTCGAAGGGGTCCGGTTGCAGGGTGTAATCGTCGCCGATCACCTCCAGCTTGATCCAGGGGGTCTCGAACACCTCCCGGGCCATGTGGGCCATGGTCACGGCCTCCCGGGCGTTGCGGCAGCCGGCGGTATTGGGCAGCAGCAGCCGGTCCAGGTCCTTGACGTAGTCCCAGAACGCCTCCCCGCCCTGGGCCTGGCGGCGCAGGGACACGGTGATGACCTGGGCTTGCGAGGCCACAATGGCGTCGCGCATCACTTGGGGAGAGGGATACAGGGCGGTGCCCAGAAACAAGCGACTGTCCAGGGTGTGGCCGTAGACAGTCCAGGAATCGTGGCTCACATCAGCCTCCGCTCATGGGGGTGAGTACATGGATACGGTCGCCGTCTTTGAGTCCGGTGGTGGGCAGTTCGGAACGGGGCACGAAGCAGCCGTTCACCATCACCGCCAGGCCCTTGGGGGGATAACCTTGTTCCTCCAAGAATCGGGCCAGGTCGCGGGATGCGTCCAGACGGGTTTCTTGATCGTTGATCATGACGGTCAGCATGGGGATTCCTCCACCAACAGTTCGGGAAAGTCCAACGCGCCGGGGCCGCCCTCCACCAAGCGTAGCAGTTCCTCCACCAAGGCCGGCGCTTGCAGATAGCCATGACGGTGCAGGCCATTGAGGCGCACCAGCCCAGGGCGGTGATATAGGCGCGGGCGGTGATCGGGCAGGGCCGGGCGCAATTGTACGGCGGTGGCCAGCACCCGGGCCTCGGCGAAACCGCTGTGCAGGCTGTAAGCGGCGGACAACAGTTCCAAGAGGGAGCGCACCGAAACGGGGCTTAGGTCCTCGCTTTCAATGCTGGTAGCGCCGATCACATAGCGCCCGTCCCGGCGCGGGGCGATATACAGGGGATAACGGGGGTGCATCAGCCGGATCAAGCGGTTGAGTTGCACCTCCGGGGCGTGGACGGTGACGATCTCTCCCCGCACCCCCCGCAGGCCCGGAATGTCGTCCTTGGCCCCCAGGCCCCGGCAATCCACGGCCAGGTCGCAGGCCAGGGTTTCGGCCCCGGCCGACACCCGCCCCGGAGCCAGGGCGTCCACAGTGATCCCGCAGCGCCAGTCCACCCCGGCCTCGGTCAAGGCCCGCTCCAGGGCCGGGAACAGTTCTGCGGGGTCGAGCTGGGCCTCTTGGGAAAACAACACCCCCCGGCCGAAGCGCCCGGCCAGTTCCGGCTCCAGTTCGGCTAGGCCGATGGCATCCACCGGCTCCAGAGCGGCCCGCTCCCCCAGTTTGGTCCGCAGCCGGGTGATGAAACGCTCCAACTCGGCCCGATCCTGGCGGTGGGCCAGCAGCAGGGTGCCGGCGTGTTGCCAGAACACCGGCGTCGGCAGGCGCTCCAGCCAGCGGGGCCAGAGGGCCAGGGAACGCAAGCCCAGGGCGAACACCTCCGGCTCGCAACTCTCCAACTCGGCGTAGGGGGCCAGCATCCCGGCGGCCACCCGCCCGGCGCTGGTAAAGCCATCCCGCAGCCCCCGCTCCAGCAGGGTGACCCGCCAGCCCCGTTCGCCCAGGGCCAGGGCGGTCAGCCGTCCGGCCAGCCCCGCCCCGGCGATAACGGCGTGGCTCACCGCTGTTCGTCCAGATAGATTCGCCCGCCCTTGTCCTTAAACTCTCGGGCTTTTTCTTCCAGGCCCCGGGCCAGGGCGGTGGCTTCCTCCAGGCCCTTTTGCTGGGCGTAGTCCCGCACATCCTGGGTGATCTTCATGGAGCAGAAATGGGGACCACACATGGAGCAGAAATGGGCCACCTTGGCGGATTCCTTGGGCAGGGTCTGGTCGTGGAATTCCCGGGCCTTGTCCGGGTCCAAGCCCAGGTTGAACTGGTCCTCCCAGCGGAACTCGAAACGGGCCTTGGACAAGGCGTTGTCCCGGAGTTGGGCGCCGGGTAGACCCTTGGCCAGGTCAGCGGCGTGGGCGGCTAGCTTATAGGTGACGATGCCCTCCCGTACGTCGTTCTTGTCCGGCAGCCCCAGATGTTCCTTGGGGGTGACATAGCAGAGCATGGCGGTGCCGTACCAACCGATCTGGGCGGCGCCGATGGCCGAGGTGATATGGTCGTAGCCCGGGGCGATGTCGGTGGTCAGCGGTCCCAAGGTATAGAAAGGCGCCTCGTAGCAGTCGGCCAACTCCTTTTCCATGTTCTCCTTGATAAGCTGCATGGGCACATGGCCGGGGCCTTCGATCATCACCTGCACGTCGTGTTCCCAGGCGGTTTTGGTCAGTTCCCCCAGGGTTTGCAGTTCGGCGAACTGGGCGGCGTCGTTGGCGTCGGCGACGCAGCCCGGGCGCAATCCGTCCCCTAGGGAGAAGGACACATCGTAGGCTTTCATGATCTCGCAGATGTCCTCGAAACGCTCGTAGAGAAAGCTCTCCCGGTGGTGGGCCAGGCACCACTTGGCCATGATCGAACCGCCCCGGCTGACGATGCCGGTGACCCGGTCGGCGGTCAGGGGCACAAAGGGCAGCCGCACCCCGGCGTGGATGGTGAAATAATCCACCCCCTGCTCGGCTTGCTCGATCAGGGTGTCCCGGAAGATCTCCCAGGTCAGTTCCTCGGCCTTGCCGTCCACTTTTTCCAGGGCCTGGTAGATGGGCACGGTGCCAATGGGTACCGGGGAGTTGCGGATGATCCACTCCCGGGTCTCGTGGATATGCTTGCCGGTGGACAGGTCCATGACCGTGTCGCCCCCGAAGCGAATGGCCCAGACCAGTTTTTCCACTTCCTCGGCAATGGAGGAGGTGACGGCGGAGTTGCCGATATTAGCGTTGACCTTGACCCGGAAGTTGCGGCCGATGGCCATGGGTTCCAGTTCCGGGTGATTGATATTGGCCGGAATGATGGCCCGGCCCCGGGCCACCTCGGCGCGCACGAATTCGGGGGTGATGCGCTCGGGCAGGGCGGCGCCGAAACTGTTGCCGGGATGTTGGCGCAGCAAGTCGGCGTCCCGGTACTGCTCTAGGCGTAGGTTCTCCCGAAGGGCCACGTATTCCATCTCCGGGGTGATGATGCCCCGGCGGGCGTAGTGCATCTGGCTGACATTGGCGCCGGCCACGGCCCGGCGGGGAGCGCGGCCCTGGGCAAAGCGCAGTCCGGCGGTCTTGGGGTCCGTGAGCCGCTCGTGGCCGAAGGCGGAACTGGGACCGCTCAGAATTTCGCTATCGCCGCGCTCCTGAACCCAGGCCGCCCGTAGGGGGGGTAGGCCCTTGAGCAGGTCGATGTGGGCCTGGGGGTCGGTGTAGGGGCCAGAGGGATCGTAAACCGTGATGGGCGGATTGGGTTGACGGTGATGGCCATGCACCGTATCGGACTGCTGAATCTCGCGCATGGCCACCTGGATATCGGGGCGGCTGCCGGTGACGTACACCTTGCGGGAGGCGGGAAAGGGGCGGGTGACTTCGGCGTTGAGGCGGGTGGTGGTCTGGAGCAGGTCGTCGGCGATGACGCTCATCGTTGTTCCTCTGTGGGTGGTGATTGAGGACGAAACGAGAGCACTTGAAATTCATCAAAGCTCCCTACGCCGGTACGGACCGGATCAGGTTCTAAGGGTGTTTCTCAGCCCCGAAGGGCACCCCCGCTTCGCCGCTACAGCTTAGCCCATTCCTTGCGGGCATGGAATCCTGGTTTACAGACTAAAAGTTGGGGCGCCTATCCCCCCTAGGCATCAGTACTCCGCCACCGGCACCACTAGGGTCGGGATAGTAGAGTGGTTCAGTACGCTCTTGGTGACCCCGCCCACATAGCTGTGGGTCAGGCCCTTGGCATGGGCGCCCATGACGATCAGGTCGCACTGGAGTTCCTCGGCCCGCTTGAGGGCCTCTTGCCCCGGATACCCCTGCCGCACGTCCACCGAGACCACCTGTTGGCGCACCGCCCGGACGGTTTCGTCCTGGGCCTGCCAGAACGCCTCCAGGTTTTTCTCCAGCAACTGTTTGGCCTGCTGACGACGTCGGGCCATCGCTTGTTTAAAGCTGTCCACATCGGGCAAATAGGTTTGCAGGGCCAGATGGGCTTCAGGAGACAGCTTTTCCACGGTGTGCAGAATATGGATTTCTGCCCCGGTCAGCCGGGCCGTGAGTACCGCGTAGCCGAATACTTGGTTGGCGGTCTCGGTCAAATCGGCGCAGTACAGAATTTTTCGAATCGCGCGGGGCATGGCAGTCACTCCCTAGCTCAGTAGCCCAGCACCCGGGGCAGCCACAAGGACAGTTCCGGGACATAGGCGATGATGAAGATGGCCAGAATCGACACGACCGCGAAGGGCAGCGCCCGCAGGGAAATCTTCTCGATCGAGGCGCCGCTGATGCCCGAGGCCACGAACAGGTTCTCCCCCAGGGGCGGGGTCTGGAAGCCGATGGCCAAGGCGCAGACCATCACGATACCCACATGCACCGGGTCCGCCCCCAGGGAGTACATCACTGGCAGCAGCACCGGGGTGAGGATCAGAATCGTGGCCAGGGTCTCCATGAACATGCCCACGAACAGCAGGAAGAAAATAATCATCGCCCAGATGAGATACATATTTTGGGTCATGGCCAGCATGGAATCGGCGATCACCGCCGGAATCCGTTTCTCCACCAATAGCCGCCCGAACACCGTGGCCGTGAACAGGATCAACAGCACCCGACCGGAAATCCAGGTGGTGGTCTTCAAGGCGTGCAGGGTGGCGGCAAAGCTCAGTTCCCTGTGTAGGAAAATGCCCACGAACAAGGTGTAGAAAATGGCCACGATGGCCGATTCGGTGGGCGTGAAAAACCCCGAGTAGATGCCCCCTAGGATGATGAAGGGCGCCAGGATCGACCAAAAGCCCCGGCGCAGGGCGCGGCCGATATCCGGCGCCGACCAGGTGTCTGTCAGACCCAGATAGCCGCGCTGGCGGCACAACAGATAGTTCATGGTCACCAGGCTCAGGGCCAGCAGCAGCCCCGGCAGGATACCGGCGATGAACAGCTTGGGAATAGACAGGGTCTGGAAGCTCCCGAACTTGGCCACCGCCTCGGGCGGGGGCATCATGCCCATGCCCGCCACCCCGAAGATCACCATGGGGATGGAGGGGGGGATCACTACCCCCAAGCCCCCCGAGGAGGCCGTCACGGCAGAGGCAAAGCTCCGCTCATAGCCCCGGCTGACCATGGCCGGAATCATCAGCATGCCCACCGCCGCAGTGGTGGCCGGACCCGAGCCGGAAATGGCGCCGAAGAAGACGCAGGCCAGGATGGTGGCCGCCGACAAGCCCCCGGTGACCGGGCCGGCAAAGGCTTCGGCGACGTCCACCAAACGCTTGGAAATGCCGGCCGCCTCCATCAGCGCCCCGGCCAGGATAAAGGCCGGCAGGGCCATCAGGGGGAACGAACCCACGGACGTAAAGGCGATTTGCACAAAGGCGATGGGGTTTTCGTCCAGGGCCAGAAAGGTGGCCATGGCCGAGACCCCCAGGGCGACGGTAATCGGCGCGCCCAGCAGCAGCAGGCCGAAAAACCCACCGAACAGGATATAAAGGACGGTTGTATCCATTGAATATCTCTCTGGGGTGGCGGCGCTAGTGTGTGTCGGACTGGGCAGCGCGTTTGATGTTTTCGATCTCCTCAGCCTCCGGGTCCACGGTCTCGATGCCCTGAATCAGTTTCTTGTAGTTATTCTGGAGGATGCGGATGGTCATCAGCGTGAAGGCGATGGGCAGAATCATGTAGAAATACTTCATAGGCACGCCCAGGGTCTGGGATTTCCAGAACAGGTTCATGCGGTTGAACACAAAATCGTAGCTCAGCCAGACGAAATACAGATTGAACCCCACCCAGATCAGATCGGCGAGGGCCTCGCTGACCTTGGCGACGATGGGTGGAAAGAACTGGAAGTGAAACGTCACCCGGTTATGGGCTGACATCTTGGCCGCCACGGTGGCGCCGATATAGGCAAACCACACAAACATATAGGTGGCCAGCTCCTCGCCCCAGGGGATGGAATAGCCGAAGAACTGACGCAGCACGATTTGGGCGAACAGCAGCACCACGAATGAGGCCAGGAGGATCTGACAGAGATAATCTTCCAGATTGTCGATGAACGTCAGGATACGGTGGTGGATAGCCATGGCAACCTCCGGGGGATGTTCGCGCGGCCTGGTTGGAGAAGCCGCGCCGGCACTTGGCCGACGCGGGGGACTCAGGCGTGAAGTTGAGCGGTCACTGGGCGGCGGACCGACCCAGGGCCTGAAGCACGTGGTCTAGCTTCTCCTTGCCGCCGATGCTGTCATAGAACTTCGGCCATACGGCCTGGGTGGCCTTCTCGATCCAATCCTTCTCGTCGTTGGCCGGCTCGGTGATCTCCATGCCCTTGGCGGTCAGTTCCTCTTTGATCTTCGCCTCGCTGTCCACTAGGTATTGATAGCTGTGCTCGGTGGCCTCTTGGCCGGCCTCCAGAATGGCCTGCTGTACCTCCGGGCTTTGGGACTGGAACACCGCTTCGCTGATGATCAGCGGCTCCAGCAGGAACACATAGCAGATGTCGGTGAGGTATTTCTGCACCTCATAGAACTTCATGGCGTTGATGGTGATATAGGGGGTATCCTGGCCGTCCACCACGCCCTGTTGCAAGGCCGTGAAGGTCTCGGACCAAGACATGGGGGTGGGATTGACGCCCCAGGACTGATAGGACGCGATCATGATTTCGTTCTTGGGCACCCGGATAATCAGCCCCTGCAAGTCATCCAGGGTCTTGACGGGGCGCTTGGAGTTGGTCAGCACCCGGCAGCCAGAATAGGCCCAGGCCACGATACGCACTCCGGCATCGCGGATGGTGTTTTCGATCAGTTCCTCGCCCACCTCCCCTTGGGTCAGGGTCTTGGCGTCTTCCGGTCCCTGAATGACATAGGGTAGGGTCAGCACGCCCACGCTGGGGGAGAAGGGGGTGATGTTGTTGATGGCCAACACCGACAAATCCAAAATCCCCATGGCGGCGTTATTGACCGTGTCCTGCTCGCTGCCCAACTGGCCGTTAGGGAACAGGTCGATTTTAACCTCGCCGTTGGTTTTCTCCTTGATCAATTCAGCGAACTTGCCGCCCATTTCCCACTGAGTGCCCCCGGCGGCATCTCCCAGGGCCATTTTCCAGGTGGCCCCCAGGGCTGCCGAAGTGGTGAATAATAGGCTTACGGCCGCGATGGAAAGAGTTGTCTTGATTCGTGTTTTCATACGCTATCTCCGCTCATTCCGGTTTACGATTTATGCTTTATAGCAGCGGCCATCCTTGGCCCGGCTGGTCAACTTCGGCGTCGGACCTCGCTCAAACAAAGCCCTTGTACTTTATCTAGCAGAAGTTATTCAGGGCGTCCTAATTAATTGGAATCCTTAGTGAGTTGTCCCGGCCTACAGGATTTCATCTTTCAGGTAATACCAACGATACAAAAACCACTGACCCAGGCGCCGGAACGGAGCGAACAACTCCGACTCGATACGCGGGTCCAGGACATTGGGATAGGGCAAGGGCGATTTAAAGATGGGCAAGTCCAAGCCCTCGCTTTTGCCGGCGATGCGTTGGGCCATGCGCCGCCCGGCCTGGGCCGAGTACATGACGCCGTTACCGCCATACCCCAGGGCGTAAAAAATCTGCTGCTTGCCATCGGGCTGGGCGATGCGGGGCATCATGTCGTGGCTGACGTCCACCCAGCCCCACCAGGAATAGTCGATTTGGATTCCGGTGAGGGCCGGAAACTTGCGATACAAGTCATTAATCAGCAATTGCTCGAATTTTTTCTGGGGCGCATGGCGGCCATTGATGGCGCTGCGGCTGCCGATCTGTACCCGGCCGTCGGGCAGCAGCCGGTAGTAGTGGCGCAGCACTCGGGTGTCGGTAAGCACCTGGGTGGTGCGAAAATTACAGGCGTCCCGCTCCTGCTCGGTGAGTGGCCGGGTGACGATGGAATTGGAGAGAATAGGCAGCAGCCGATTCTTGAACAGGGGATGCAGGCGCGGGGAGGTATAGCCCCCCGTAGCCACGCCCACGGCCCTGGCCCGCACCGTGCCCCCCGAGGTCTTGAGGTGATGGACGCCGTTATGGGTTTCCCAGCCGGATACCGGACTGGAGGTATGCACCTTGGCGCCCAAAGCCCGGGCTTTGCGCAAATATCCGAAAGCCAGCTTGCCGGCGTGGATGCCGATGCCCTCTGGCTCGTGCATGGCCCCGGCCGCCTCCTGGTCGTTCACGTACTCCCGCTTCAGAGTCTGCTCGTCGATGATCTGGGCGTCGTAGTTGAACACCTCCCGCAGCAACCGGGCTTCTTTTTCCAGGGTCGCCATAACCTTGGGGCGGTGGGCGATATAAAAGTGACCACCTGGCTGCGGGTCGCAGTCTATGTCCTTGATCAGGCGCTTAAAAGTGTCCATGGCATCGCAAATCTCGGCGTGCATCCCCAAGGCCACGTCGCGGCCCCAGCGCTGGAGCCACTGGGAGCGCTTCAGCCGCCCGGAGGCGCACTGGGCCTGGCCGCCATTGCGGGTGCTGCATCCCCAACTCGCTCGGTTGGCTTCCAGCACGGTGGCCTTGATACCGTATTCCTGGGCCAGAAAAATCGCGCAGACCAGCCCCGTGAAACCCGAGCCGATAATGGCCACGTCCACATCCATATCTCCAGTGACTGGACCATCGTCTGGCGGCGGGTCGCCGGCGGTGCCCACCCAGTAGGTGGGTGCGTAGTCCTGGCCAACGCCCGGATTGGGGGCCACTAGGGGATCGTACTGGGGGTCGTAGGGACGCCGGGCGCCCCGCCGCACATCGCCACTTACAGTCGCCATCGTCACACCACCTATTCAGTTAGCGTACTAGCGTCGCTCAACGGGCCTGGGGGGCTAGGAGCGGTCGATCCTTGCGAAACGCGTTTTTGGAAATGATCTTGCCATCTCGGAACCGGAACAGGTCCACACCGTTGGCCTCGATGCGCTGGCCGTCGGAGCGGGTGGCGGTAAAGGTCCACTCGGAAACACCGAAGTCACCGAAGGCCTGGTGGCGGGTGTTGCGCCACTGTACATCGGGCATGCTGGTCCAGACGCCCTGGAAGGCGCTGGCTACCGCCTCGCGGCCCTGGAAGCGGGTGCCGTGGACTTCTGACCCGGCCGCGCCGTCGAATACCACGTCGTCGGCGAAGAAACTCATAACCGCGTCGATGTCATGGCGGTTGAAGGCGTCGAACAGCGCCTGCAGGCGTTCGGCGTTGGACTGGGTGGACATGGTAGGGACCCCTCTTAGGCTGATAGCCTTGCGCTGGAGATGGACTGGGTGCGGAATGCGACAGAACAAACGGCCTTGTGGGACAACGCCGCTATCCGCGATGTACGCTTAAAAATGTCTCGATAACAATAGGGTGGAGCGAGATCAGGGGGTAGTGCCAGTTAGCGGTCTTCGATTGGGCCAGCCCAAGTTCTCTTGCAAAGCCTCGCATGGGGCGAAGATATCCCAGTCGCGGATGGAAGCGGGCCGCAAGGTCGCGAAGCCGGGCCAGGAAGCGGTTGGCGTCTCGGAAAGGCCGGCATTTTGAGGCCGGGCGCCATTTCCGAGAATGGGGGAAGGCGCGCCACTTTTCGGGAAGTTGTCCAAGTTGCTTGCGATTTAGAGCAAAACTCCATGATATAGCTAGCCGTTCCTGTAATATGTTAGAAGTAGTTGATGGAATTCCACCGTCATACAGATATGAAGTAGATATTTGAGAATACTGGGGCGGAAATAACAGTGGGGTGAATTGGATGCCGGATAGTGATTTTTTAGTGGATACCGTGGGCTGGGAGAGGAAGATGGCGAGGAAATTGATGGTTTTTTTAAATCCCTGGCTTAAGGGTTAGCGTGGTTGGCCGCGATTTTCTCGGTTGATTGGCATTTAAGCTATTGAAAATACATATAATATCTATGGATAGTCATCGTCCGGGGCTTTGGAGAATTCAGTGCGCTCAGGCATCATTTCAAAAAGTATGCCGACTTCTGCGGTGGTTCGGGCATGGAGCGGAAGATACAGAGCATCGGGTTTTCCATGGAGACCGGCGCCGTGAGAACAGGGAACCACTTTGCGGGTGCAAGGCGGGAAGTTTGTCCGGCTATAGCATTAACAACCATGTGGTGCCACGATGAGCAATGTTTCGATACCCACTTCTTTTAGCAGATATTTTTATATCAAAGCGGCGGACACACCGGAATTAGTGGAGACGGTCTTTCGAATTCGTTATCAGGTCTATTGCCAGGAGTTCGGATACGAGCGCGAGGAAGACTGTCCCGGAGGTATGGAGCGTGATGAGTACGACGATCAGTCGGCACATTGTTTGCTGATTCATAAACCCACCGGGCTACCGGCTGGCTGTGTGCGTCTGGTTAAGCCACTACAGAATGATCCGGCGGCGTCATTGCCGTTTGAACTCCACTGTAAGGATTCCTTGAGGAAAGACATGTTCGATATTGGTGCGCTATCGCCCGGAAGTTACGGGGAGTTTTCGCGCCTAGCGGTATTGTCTACGTTCCGTCGACGTAAAAGCGACGAACAGAAACCCTTCAGCCTGACCGAGAAGGATTTGGAGCCGCTCCACAGCCGGGGACGGGACAGCTTCCCGTTTATTCCCGTGAGCCTGTTTCTCACTGCCTTGGTGCTGTTCTTGAATAGCGATCTCAAGCATGTCTTCGCCATGATGGAGCCGCGCCTATGCCGACTGCTGCGCCGTTTCGGGATTCTCTTTACGCCGGTCGGTGAAGTGATGGACTACCATGGACCTCGAGGCCCATTCGTACTGGCTCGGGAAGATGTGTTGGTCAATCTTGATCCAGACATTTACGAACTGATGATGTTGATCGACAAAATGCTGTCCAAGACTGGCCATAATACCTGAAGGCTCGGATCAGCGATCCCTGGACGCTGGGGTCGGCGTGCTAGGCGCCGAGTCCGCGCCTTGGATAGGCAGGGCGCACAGCCGACCGCCGTGAACCTCTAGCCGCAGTTCACCCCGCAACAAGGCCATCACCTCGCGGCCGGCCAGTCGGGCGCGCCAGCCGTGCAGCAAGGCCGTATCGGGGTCGTCGGCCAATAGCCGTTCTAGATCCCGGCGCCCCGCCAAGGTCTGGGGGCTGACCCCGTGGTGGGCCCCCCGCAGCCGCACCAGAGCCATCATGGCGTCCATTAGGGCATCCTGCTGGGCATCGAGCTTGAGCCGTGGGGTCTGTCGCGGCCACTGTTCCGGCGGCGCGGCGCGACCTTGGGCGATCAGTTCCAGTAATGTCACGCCGTGGCGTTTGAGGGCGCCCGCTTCCAGGCCGCGACTGTGTTTGAGTTGGTCCCCGTCTTGGGGCTGGCGACGGGCCAGGTCCAGCAGCACGTCGTCGCCCAGTATCCAGCGCCGGGGGCGGTCAGCGGCGATGGCCTGCTCTTCGCGCCAAGCCGCCAGGGTCCGCAGCACCGCCAGTTGCGCGCCCTTGAGCTGGTGGTGGCCTTTGATGCGACGCCAGACCTCCTGGGGTTCAACCCGATAGCGGCCTGGTTCGCATAGTTCCCTGAAGTCGTCCTCCAGCCAGTCCAGCCGATCGCGCCGCTCCAGGTCCGCCCGCTGGCGCAGATAAACCCCCCGCAGAAAACGTACATCATCGGCGGCGTAGCGTAACTGGGCCGGGTCCAAGGGGCGCCGGGTCCAATCGGTACGGCTTTGAGATTTGTCCAGTTCCACCCCCAGCATGTCCATGACCAGGGCGGCGTAGCCCATCTGCTCCCCATGACCCAGAAGGGTGGCGGCCACTTGGGTATCGAATACCGGCCCCGGGACCGCTCCACGCAGATGATAAAAGATCTCTAAATCTTGGTAGGCGGAGTGCAGGACCTTGATGATGGCCGGGTCATAGAGCAGATCCAGCAAGGGGTCTAAGTCGTCCAGGGCCAGGGGGTCCACGCAAGCCACCGTATCGGCATCGGCCACCTGAATCAGGCAGAGCCGAGGGTAATAGGTTCGCTCGCGAATGAATTCGGTATCCAGAGCCAGCCAGGGCGAGTGGCGCAGGGACTGGCAGAGTTCGGCTAGGGCGGCCGGGCTGTCCACATAGCGGAGTGCTTCAGACATCGCGCCGCCAGAGGCCCGATTTGCCGCCGGATTTTTCTAGCAAACGGATGTTGTCCAGGGTCATTCCCCGGTCGACTGCCTTGCACATGTCATAAATGGTGAGTAGGGCCACCTGCACGGCGGTAAGGGCTTCCATCTCCACCCCGGTACGGCCGCAGGTTTCCACGGTGGCCCGGCAATAAACGGCGTTGTCGCCAGTCTGGGGGGTAAGCTCCAGTTCTACCCGAGTCAGGGCCAGAGGGTGGCACAAGGGGATCAGGTCGGCGGTCTTCTTAGCGCCCATGATGCCGGCGATGCGGGCAATGCCCAGCACATCGCCTTTTTTGTGGTCATTGGCCAGAATGCGGCCTAGAGTCTGGGACGCCATGGAGATGCGCCCCTCGGCCACGGCCAGCCGATGAGTTTCCGACTTGTCGCCCACGTTCACCATATGAGCTTCGCCGGCGGCGTTGAAATGGGTCAGTTTGGCCATGGGACGCTATTCCTGAAGTGGGGGGCGGCCAAAGCCACCCCGGCGAGCTTACACGGTGGCCTCGTAGCGCTCCACGCTGTCCTTAATCTCGGCCTTGGCATCGTCCAGGCCGCCCCAGCCGTCGATCTTTACCCACTTGCCGGAATCCAAGTCCTTGTAGTGTTCAAAGAAATGGGAAATCTGGTTGAGTAGCATCCCCGGGAGGTCGTTTACCGATTCGATGTCCTCATAGACGGCGCATTGCTTCTTGATGGGCACCGCCACCAGCTTGGAGTCGCCGCCGGCCTCGTCGGACATCTTGAGCAGACCCAGGGGGCGGCAACGCACCACACAGCCGCTGACCAGAGGAAAGGGCGTTACCACCAGTACATCCAGGGGATCGCCATCCTCACACAAGGTATCGGGGATATAGCCGTAATTACAGGGATAATGCATGGCCACGTTCATGATGCGGTCTACGAACAGGGCGCCGGTCTCCTTGTCTACTTCATATTTGACGGGGTCGGCGTTAGCCGGAATTTCGATGATCACGTTCAGGTCGTTGGGAACATCCCGTCCTGCATTTACCTTGTCGAGGATCATTAGTTCCACCCTTTTGTCGTTGCGGATTGTACGTGAAAAATACAGTCTCTATAGTACATCAAGCCCAACCCCTTGGCAGCCGTCATTGCGTGTGCGGATTGACAGCTTGAACTGCTTGGGTAAAGCTAACATGACTTTTTATAGGGTTTAGATTTTTTCGCATATATTTCCTTTCTGGGCGGTTCTAGGCCGTCTCTTTAATAAAACGCAAGGTTGGGAAGTCATCATGAGAATCGTCTTGTTGGGCGCTCCAGGGTCGGGTAAAGGCACCCAGGCCGACGCTATTGTCGCCAAGTACCAGATTACACACATTTCCACGGGCGATCTGCTGCGCGCCGAAGTGGCCGCCAATACCGAACTAGGCAAGCAGGCCAAGATCATCATGGAGAGCGGCGGGCTGGTGTCCGACGACATCGTGCTGGGTATGATCCGAAACCGTCTCAGCCAGGGGGACACCGACAAAGGCTTTATGCTGGACGGCTTCCCCCGTACCCAGGCCCAGGCCGAGGCCCTGGACGATCTGCTCGCCAAACTCGGCCAGCCCCTGGATGCGGTGTTGTTCTTTGATGTGGACTACGGGGAGATCATGGAGCGGTTGCTGGCCCGCCAGCGCGCCGATGACAACGAGGACACCATCCGTAAACGGCTGGAAGTCTACGAGGCCCAGACCGCGCCGCTGATCGATTATTACAAGGGCAAGGGCAATTTGCGTACGGTCAAAGGTGTCGGTGAAATCACCGAGATTTCCGGTCGGATTTTTAAGACTCTGGACGACGTGGTCTGAGTTCGGTTCAAAGCATGGACCCATCCCCCGTGGATGGGCCTGTGCTGACTCTAAAGATACTCCCGCCAGTGCTGAGGGCGGTCGTCCCGGCAACCGTGAGGACGCTGTTGATAGCTTTGGACGAACACGTCTTTGGGGTCGTTGTGGTCGGGATGTAGTTCCAGGTTGGCTCGCTGGGTTTCCTCGGCGTAGTGGTACAGCGCCCGTTTGATCTTGGTCAACAGGCTGTTGTCCAGATGGAAGCCCAGCTCAATCAGGGCATCTTCAATGACTTGTAGGGTGATCAAGCGCAGATCGTAGCACACGGTCAGGCTGTGTGGAGACCCCTTGACGACCTGCTGGATACCGGTCACGCCATCTAGCAAGGCCACCGCCGATTGGGCCTGGTCCGGGTCCGGGTGCAGTGGGCAAAAGCGAATATCCCGTTGTTTGATGAGTTCTGAGTCGGTCTTGAGCATGGCCGTCCGCGCCTCGCCAGAATGGGCACACTGCTGGGACTGTAGCCCCCGGAAGCGCACTCAGTCAATCGGTCGCCGCCCCCCACTGACCCGGTCGCGCCCGGCCAGGTCCCGCCAGCCGGCCACTTCGGCATAGCCTCGGGCGCGCAATAGACCAGCCACCGCCGCGCCCTGGTCCCAGCCGTGTTCCACCAGCAGCCAACCCCCAGGCGACAACCAATCCAGGGCCGCAACCGTGATCATGCGTAGAGCGTCGAGACCGTCGGAACCGGCGGTCAGGGCGGCGTGGGGTTCAAAGCGTAGATCCCCCCGGTTCAGGTGTGGGTCGGCGGCGGCCACATAAGGCGGATTCGAGACAATTAGCTCAAAGCGTCCATCCAGGGCCGCGCACCAGTCGCCTTGGCGAAATTCCACATTGGAAAGGGCCAGGTGCCTAGCGTTGGCAGCGGCCACGGCCAGGGCCGGTTCGCTCAGATCGGTGGCCACCACCCGAGCGTGGGGTCGTTCACTGGCGATGGCCAAGGCAATGGCGCCGCTGCCGGTGCCCAGATCCGCCACTCGAAGCGGTCTCTTGGGGGGTAGTCGCTCCAGGGCCAGTTCCACCAGCCGTTCGGTGTCCGGGCGGGGGATGAGCGTGGCCGGGCCAACCGCCAGATCCAGAGACCAGAACTCCTGTCGGCCCACCAGGTAGGCCACCGGCTCGCCGACCAAACGGCGCTCCAGCAGCGCCCGGTAACGCTCCCGGGTCGTGGCGTCGGGCTGCCGCTCGGGCCAGGCCAGTAAATAAACGCGGGGCTTGCCCAAGGACTGGGCCAGCAGCAGTTCGGCGTCCAGTCGGGGGCTGTCACTGAATTTCTCCAGTCGTCGACGGCCCTCTTCCAGCAGCTCGGCCAAGGTGGCCATGTCTCTCAACTCGCCAGGGCCGCCAACTGGTCGGCTTGATGCTCCTGAATCAGTGGTTCGATGACCGGGTCCAGATTGCCCTCCAGGACCTCGGCGAGTTTGTAGAGGGTGAGGTTAATGCGATGGTCGGTGATGCGGCCCTGGGGAAAGTTATAGGTGCGAATTCGTTCCGAGCGGTCGCCGCTGCCCACCAGAAGCCGCCGGGTCTGGGTCTGGACGGTCTGTTGTTTTTCCTGCTCGGCGGCCAATAGCCGGGCTGCCAGCAGCGCCATGGCCTTGGCCCGATTTTTGTGCTGGGAGCGTTCATCCTGACATTCCACCACGATGCCGGAGGGCAGGTGGGTGAGGCGGATCGCCGAATCGGTTTTATTGACGTGCTGGCCACCGGCCCCGGAGGAGCGATAGGTATCAACGCGCAGATCAGCGGGATTGATGACTACCTCGTCCACCTCGTCCAGTTCCGGCAGGATCGCCACGGTGGCGGCGGAAGTGTGAATACGACCCTGGGATTCGGTCTCCGGCACCCGCTGCACCCGATGAGCGCCGGATTCGAACTTAAGTCGGGAATACACGCCTCGGCCATTGATCCGGGCGATGGTTTCCTTGTAGCCGCCATGCTCTCCCGGGCTTTCGCTCACAGGTTCCACTTGCCAGCCTCGGGCCTCGGCATAGCGGCAGTACATACGCAACAGGTCGCCAGCGAACAGCGCCGCCTCATCGCCGCCGGTGCCGGCGCGGATTTCCAGAAACACATTGCTATTGTCTCGGGGATCGGTGGGGATCAGCAGCAATTGCAGATCAAGCTCCAGGCGACGGCGCCGGTCTTCGATGGCCCGGATTTCTTCCTCGGCCAGGGCGCGCAGTTCCGGGTCACCATCCCGGGCCAGTTCCTGGGCGGCCTCCAGTTCGACCAGGGCTTCCCGGTAGTTCTGGAACCCCAAGGCCACCGGCTCCAGTTGGGCGTATTCCATGGACAAGGCGCGGAATTGATCCTGGCGGCTGATGATGGCTGGGTCCGACAGCAAAGCGGCCACCTCTTCGTGACGGGCCTCGAGCTGTTCCAGCTTCGCGAGAATCGAGGGCTGCATGGGCTCAGGCGTCTCCATCCGGTAAGCGATATAGGTTTTTGATGGCGTCCACCATGTCGGCATGGCCCTGGGCGCCGGCCTCCCGCAGGCCCACGCTGGGGGCGTGAATCAGTTTATTGGTCAGGGTATTGGCCAAGTAGTTCAGCACCTCATCGGGATTCTTGCCCTGAGCAAGTTGGCGGCGCGCCCGAGTCAGTACCTCATCCCGGGTGGTTTCGGCCTGGCGGCGCAGAGCACGCACCGCGCCGCTGAAGCCTTGGGCGCGCAGCCAGCCCATAAAGTGCTGAACCTGGGTGTCGATAATTTCTTCAGCCTGCTTGGCGGCCTCCTGTCGGGATTGCAGATTTTCTTGGATGATCTCCTGCAAGTCATCCACCGTATACAGGTACACGTCTTCAAGTTGGCCGATGGCCGGATCGATATCCCGAGGTACGGCAATATCCACCATGAACACCGGCCGATGTTTCCGCTGTTTGAGGGAACTCTTGACCTGGGGCAGTTCCAAGATAAACGTGGCGCTGGCGGTGGAGCTGATGACGATATCCGCCTCTGGCAGGTGGACGGGAATCTCACTCAGCTCGATGGCATACCCGCCCAGGGGCAGAGCTAGGTCCCTGGCCCGCTCCAGGGTGCGGTTGGCGACGATCAACCGGCCAATATGGTTTTCGTGGAGGTGGCGGGCTACCAGCTCGATGGTTTCCCCGGCGCCGATCAAGAGCGCGGTTTGTTGGGCTAAATCGGCGAAAATCTGCCGGGACAGGCTGACCGCCGCGAAGGCCACCGACACCGGGCTAGCGCCGATATGGGTATCGGTACGGATCTGCTTGGCCACAGCGAATGTGTGTTGAAACAGGCGATTGAGAAGCCGACCCAGGGTGCCGGCTTGATTGGCGGTCTGATAGGCGACTTTGACCTGACCCAGGATTTGTGGCTCGCCCAGAATCATGGAGTCCAGGCCCGAGGCCACCCGCAGCATATGCCGCACGGCCTGGTGTTCCGGGTGTCCGTAGAGATACGGCTGGAGTTCGGCAACGCCGACGGCGTGGTAGTTCCCTAGCCACTGGACGATGGGCCGGTCGTCGGAGTGGTCCAGGCCACAATAGAGTTCAGTGCGGTTGCAGGTGGAGAGGATGGCGGCCTCTCGGACGCCATCACGGGTGGTGAGGTCGCGCAGGGCCGACACCAGATGTTCGGGCGCGAACGCCAGACGTTCCCGGATGGATACGGGGGCGGTTTTGTGATTGATGCCTAAGGCCAGCAGCGGCATGATACACGACTATGGAGTGAGTAAGTGGACAGTTAAAGTGGGCAAATTCTGCGGGATGCGCTGCGCGAAGACAAGTGACCGGCCACCGACACTGAATCGATCCGCCGTTATCGTGGCCCGTTGTACGCTGACCACACGGACATCTTTGAATGAAAGTTATGAATAGTATTAAGCGTTACTTGGGCTTTATGGCCATGGTCCTGCTCGTGGGTTATACCGGCGCCGCGAAACCCCAATCGGCGACGGAAAACGACTCAGTGGCGGAGGCCGATTTGGGTTCACCGGTGGTGCGTCATGACACCCAACCCCTCAGTCTCCGGTCTACGTTGGTCTTTCATGTGCTGGCTGGGGAGCTTGCCGGTAAGCGGGGCCGCTACGATCTGGCCATGGAACACTATATTACCGCCGCCCAGCTCAGCCCTAATCCCCGCTTGGCGGAACGGGCCGTTAATATCAGCTTGTTCGTGGAGGACAACGAGGCGGCCCTGGTCGCAGCCCGGCGCTGGCAGGAATTGGAACCGGAGGGACTAAACTCCCGCCAGGCACTGGCGCTGGCCTTGTTGCGCAACGGCCAAGTGGATGACGCCGTGGAGCATCTGGACGCTTTGCGGCAAGCCGCTGCCGGAGACGGTCAGGAGGGTTTTGGAGCCATCAACGGCCTGCTCAGCCAGGTGGAGGACAAGAAAACCGTGTTTCAGGCGCTCACTTGGCTGGCTGATCGCCATTCCCAGTCCCGTTTCGCCCGGTATTTCCACGCCTTCGCCGCCCTGGAACTCAAGAATTTCGATCAGGCGCTGGCCAGTCTGGAAAAAGTGCTGGCCCTGGCTCCAGATTGGGGACCAGCCTATTTGTTGCGCGCCCAGGTGCGGCTGGAGCGGGAGCAGCAAAAACTGGCCCTGGAAGAGTTGGCTGCGGCGGTGGCCAGGCTACCTAAAGAACGGGGGCTACGCAGCGGCTATGCTCGGTTATTGGTGAACGGCGGGCGACTGGACGAGGCCCGGGAGCAATTCGAGTTACTGGCCGAGCAGGCTCCAGACGATGCCGAACCGCGTTTTGCCTTGGGTTTGCTGGCCGCCCAGTTCGAGGACTACGACCTGGCCGAGAAGTATTTTCGAGACGTTTTGGAACGGGGCGCGCGGGTGGTGGACACCTATTACGAATTGGGCAAGATAGAGGAACTGCGAGGCAATTTTTCCAAGGCTCGGGAATGGTACGGTCGGGTGACTGCTGGCGAGCGTTACCTGGGCGCCCAGATTCGCATCGGCGCCATGCTGTCCAAGGAGCGGGCCTTCCAGACCCTAGAGACCCATTTCGCAGTGCTGCGCCGGGACCACCCACATCTGGCCGCCAGCCTCTACCTGGCCGAAGCCGAACTGCTGCGGGAGGCCGGTCGTTTTCAAGCTACGCATCAGTTGCTCAGCGAGGCCCTGGCCGACGATCCAGACAACCATGAGCTGCTTTACGCACGGGCGCTGGTGGCCGAGAAACTGGACCGGCTCGATTGGCTGGAAGCCGACCTCAAAGTCATTATTGAAGCTGATCCAGAAAATGGCCATGCCCTCAACGCCCTAGGCTATACTCTGGCCGATCGCACCGACCGCTACCAGGAAGCCCTAGGCTACCTGGAGCGGGCCGTGGCCTTGTTGCCCGAGGACGCCGCCGTGCTGGACAGCATGGGCTGGGTGCATTTCCACCTACGCCGCTATGACCAAGCCCTAGACTATCTGCGCCGTGCCTACGAGCGCAGCCAGGACGCTGAGATCGCCGCCCACCTGAGCGAAGTGCTGTGGGCCAGTGGCCAGCCGGACGAGGCCCGGCAGATCTGGCGGCAGGCGGTGGAGAAAGACCCGGATAGCCCCTATCTGCTCAAAGTCAAGGAGCGCCTGCAACTGTGAACCGCGCCGCTCTAGTGTTGTGCTGCTTGTTGGCGGGCTGTGCTGTGGCGCCGCCGGACAACTTGTCCGACAGTGTCTGGGCGGCCCGGCACGCCGCTTTGGCAAACCTTAACGCCTGGAATCTAGACGGTCGTATCGGAGTACTCACCTCCACCGAGGGCTGGCACGGCTCCGTATTCTGGAAGCAACGGAGCGCGGGATACCAAATCGAGCTGGTGGGACCCCTGGGCCAGGGGCGAACCCGTATTGAGGGCGATGCCGGGGGCGTGCGGGTTTGGAGCGCCTCCGGGGAAACCTATGCCGCCGCCGATCTAGACCAACTGATGGAACGAGAACTGGGACTGCCGATCCCCATGACCGGTCTCATCTACTGGGTACGAGGCCTGCCCGATCCGAACCTTTCCGGCACGGTCATGAGCGGCGACGAGCAGGGTCGGCTCAGGCGTCTGGAGCAAGGGGGCTGGGTTATCGAGTTCACCCGCTACGAACCGTATCTGGGTCACGACCTGCCCACCCGGATCAAGGCCACGCGGGGCGATCTGCGTGTCAAGTTGGCCATAGCCCGCTGGGCGCCAGGGACGTGACCCCGGAGTCGCGTCCCTGGCCGGCGCCGGCCAAGCTCAACCGCATGCTGCGCATCGTTGGTCGGCGGCCTGACGGGTATCATCTGCTGCAAACGGTATTTCAGTTCGTGGCCCATTGCGACCAGTTGCGCTTCCAACTCCGCGCCGATGGCGTTATCCGCCGTCACGGCGAGGTGCTTGGAGTGGCCGCCGATGACGACCTGATAGTGCGGGCCGCCCGTCGGCTCCAGGAAACGGCCGACATTCGCCAGGGTGCCGATATTCATGTGGACAAGCGCCTGCCCCTGGGCGGGGGCCTGGGCGGGGGTAGTAGCGACGCCGCCACCACCCTAGTGGCGCTCAACCACTACTGGGGCGCCGGGTTGTCGGTGGCGCGATTGGCGGAACTGGGGCTTGCCCTGGGCGCCGACGTGCCCGTGTTCGTGACCGGCCGGGCCGCCTGGGCGGAAGGGGTGGGGGAGCGCCTCACCCCCCTGTGCCTGGACCGGCCCTGGTTTGTGGTGCTGGCGCCCACCTGCTCCGTATCCACCCAGGCGGTGTTCGCCGACCCCGGTTTGACACGGGATTCCGAACCTATCAAAATGCCTGACTTCATTGCAGGGGTTGGCGGCAACGATTGTGAGCCGGTGGTCTATGGGCGTTACCCCGACGTGGCCAAGGCTGCGGCCTGGCTATCCCAGTACGCGCCGACCCGTCTCACCGGCACCGGGTCCTGTGTGTTCGCGGCTTTTCCCCGGCGGGCAGCGGCGGAGCAGGTGCTGGCGCGACGGCCAACGGGGCTGGCGGGTTTCGTGGCCCGGGGCCTGAACCACTCCCCCCTGCTCTGGCGGCTGCGGGCAGCTTCGCGCTGTCCCAGCAGGCGACAAACGATTATTGGGCCGTAGCCAAGCGGTAAGGCAACGGGTTTTGATCCCGTCATTCCCAGGTTCGAATCCTGGCGGCCCAGCCATTCAATACTTCAATGCGGCAGGTCTTTTGTGTCTGACGGTAGAATGATGGTGTTTGCGGGCAATGCCCACCCACGGCTTGCCCAAGCCATTGTCGATCACTTGGAATTGCCGTTGGGCAAGGCTGTCGTCGGTCGCTTCAGCGACGGTGAGGTGCTGGTGGAGTTGATGGAAAACGTCCGCGGCAAGGACGTGTTTATTGTCCAGCCTACCTGCTACCCCACCAACGACAATCTTATGGAACTGCTGGTGATGGCCGACGCCTTGCACCGTTCCTCGGCTTTTCGCATCACCGCCGTGATCCCTTATTTCGGCTACTCCCGGCAAGACCGCCGGCCCCGCTCGGCCCGGGTGCCCATCTCCGCCAAGGTGGTGGCCAATATGATTTCCAGCGTCGGCGTGGACCGGGTGCTGACCCTGGATCTGCACGCCGACCAAATTCAGGGGTTTTTCGATATTCCCGTGGACAACATCTACGCCACTCCCATCATGCTGGAGGATATCTTCCGGCGGAACTACCCCAATCTCATGGTGGTGTCCCCGGATGTGGGTGGTGTGGTGCGCGCTCGGGCGTTGGCCAAGCGCCTCAACGACGCCGAACTGGCCATCATCGACAAGCGGCGGCCCCGAGCCAACGAGGCCCAGGTTATGCACATCATCGGTGATGTGGAGGGTCGGGATTGTGTACTGGTGGATGATATGGTGGATACCGCCGGCACCCTCTGCCATGCCGCCGCCGCTCTCAAGGACCATGGAGCCGCATCGGTGCGCGCTTACTGCACCCATGCCGTGTTGTCTGGCAAGGCCATTGATAATATCTGCAACTCTCGGCTCGACGAGTTGGTGGTTTCGGATACCATTCCCCTGCGAAGCGACGCCAGGCAGTGCGTCCGTATCCGCCAGCTCGGGGTGGCCAGCCTGATGGCGGAGACCATCCGCCGCATCCATATCGAAGAGTCGGTCAGCTCCCTATTCGTAGGCTGAGCCACCCGTTTTTTAGCGCCGGCGCGTCTGGTCGCGGACGCGCCGAATTTTTATGTATGACCTAGGAGAAAACGACCATGAGCGTCGCGTTTGAATTGATCGCGGAACCGCGCCAGGACGTGGGGAAGGGTGCGAGCCGCCGCCTGCGCCGCACGGGCCGGGTGCCGGCCGTGCTGTATGGTGGCAACAAGGCCCCCGAGTCCTTGTCCCTAGACCACAATGAGATTGTCAAGCAATTGAAGCACGAGGGTTTCTACTCCCACATCCTTAATATTAGCGTGGGTTCCCGCAAGGAAAGCGCCATCCTTAAGGACTTGCAGCGCCATCCTTACAAGCCCACCATTCTGCACATGGACTTGCAACGGGTCAGCGCTGATGAGGCGATTCGGGTTCATGTGCCCCTGCACTTCATTAACGAACAGACCGCCAAAGGCGTCAAACAAGAAGGTGGCGTGGTTAGCCACCTGATGATCGATGTGGAAGTGGCCTGCCTGCCCAAGGACCTGCCGGAGTTCATTGAGGTGGATCTGAGCGATCTGGGCCTGGGAGAGTCCATCCACCTGTCCGAATTGAAGCTGCCGGAAGGGGTGGAAGTCGTCGCCCTGACCCACGGCGCCGAGTACGATGTGCCGGTAGCCAATATCCACCATGCCCGTCGGGCAGCCGAGGAAACCGGCGAAGACGAGGAAGGCGCCGCTCCCACGGCTCCCAGCGAGTAAACCCCTTACTCGGGATCGACCGTGGCCGAAACCCTACAACTGGTCGTGGGCCTGGGCAATCCCGGTCCTCAATATGAACGAACCCGGCATAACGCCGGGTTCTGGTTCGTAGACGAACTGGCCGCCCGCCATGGTGGGCGGTTTCGCATGGAATCTCGATTCGGGGGCGAATTGTGTCGTATCGAGCTGTCCGGGCACTCGGTCTGGCTGTTAAAGCCCATGGGCTTTATGAATCGTAGCGGCCTGCCGGTGGCGGGACTGGCCGCGTATTACAAGATTCCTCTCGCCGCCGTATTGGTGGCCCACGATGAACTGGACCTGCCCCCCGGCGCCGTGCGTCTTAAGCGGGGCGGCGGCCATGGCGGTCATAACGGCCTGCGAGACTTGGTTCGCCACTTGGACGGCAGCGATTTTTTACGCCTGCGGGCCGGTATTGGCCATCCCGGCAGCAGTCGCCAGGTGGTGGATTACGTACTCACACGGGCGCCGACGGCGGAACAGCAACTCATCGACGAGGCCCTGGCGGACGCGGCCCGGGAGTTTCCCCGGCTGCTGGACGGCCAGTTGGAAAAGGTCATGCACACCCTGCACAGCCGCCGGATAAGCGTCGGCTGAGACGAGGTTACTCCCATGGGATTTAAATGCGGTATCGTGGGCCTGCCCAATGTGGGCAAGTCCACCTTGTTCAACGCCCTTACCGAAGCCGGTATCCAGGCCGAGAACTATCCATTTTGCACCATCGACCCTAACGTTGGCGTGGTGCCCATGCCCGATACCCGGCTGGATGCACTGGCCACTATTGCCAAACCCCAGAAAATTATTCCCACCACCATGGAGTTCGTGGATATCGCCGGTCTGGTGGCGGGGGCCTCCAAGGGCGAAGGACTGGGCAATCAGTTTCTGGCCAATATCCGCGAAACCGACGCCATCGCCCATGTGGTGCGCTGTTTCGAGAACGATGACGTAATCCATGTGGCCGGCCAAGTGGACCCGGTGAGCGATATCGAGGTTATTCACACCGAACTGGCCCTAGCCGATCTGGCCACCGTGGAGCGGGCTTTGCAACGGGCCGAAAAACAAGCCAAGGCCGGGGGCAAGGACCTGATTGCCCGCAAGGAACTGCTAGCCCGGGTCCGGGACCATCTGGACGGGGGCGCTCCGGCGCGGACCTTGGCGCTGAGTTCCAATGAACAGGCCCCACTCAGGGAACTGCACCTGCTCACCGCCAAGCCCACCCTGTACATCGCTAACGTCAACGATGACGGCTTCGAAAACAATCCGTTGCTGGACCAGGTAAGGGAACTAGCGACCGGAGAGGGGGCCGAGGTGGTGCCAGTGTGCGCCGCCATCGAAGCCGAGATCGCCCAGCTCGACGCCGATGAGAAAACCGAGTTTCTGGCGGATATGGGCCTGTCCGAGCCGGGTCTGAACCGGGTGATTCGAGCCGGTTATACACTGCTGGGCCTGCAAACCTATTTCACCGCCGGTCCCAAGGAGGTTCGAGCCTGGACCATCCCCATCGGCGCCACCGCCCCCCAGGCGGCGGGGGTGATCCATACGGACTTCGAAAAGGGATTCATCCGCGCCGAGGTGATCGCCTACGATGATTTCGTAGCCTGCAAGGGCGAACAGGGGGCCAAGGACGCTGGCAAATGGCGCCTGGAGGGCAAGGACTATGTGGTCCGGGACGGCGATGTGGTGCATTTCCGGTTCAACGTCTGAAGCGAATCATTCCCGCTGTCGTGGGTATGGAAGGGAGCCGCTTTCGAGCTGTTGTTCGGTTCGGCTTGACAGTGCTTAAACGGGCTTTGATAATACCCGCTTCACTGCCGTGGCTATGTAGCTCAGCCGGTTAGAGCACAGCACTCAGAATGCTGGTGTCGGTGGTTCGAGTCCACCCATAGCCACCACTTCCCCAGTTCGGGCAGACGCCTTAGTGCGTTGTCATCCGCGAGTTTTCCGAAATTCCCTATCGCTTATCGCGTGCGGCCAGTCTTCTAGCCATCGCCAAGAGGCAAACGGGCGGCGCGACGGTTTTCAGGTTTAGGACACTCTAACGCCGTGCTTGGGGCGTGCCGCCCATCGGCTCGCGCCGACTATCAGGTCGTGGCCTTGGGCTTGGCTCTCGCCGCAGAGGTCGATCCCGTTCCACGGTCGTCTTTCCACCCTGTGGTATCATGAGCGCGTCCCCAAGCGGGTGGTCTGTTGTATAAAGCAGGGTACGTGTCTCCCATGGTCGATTTCGCCAAAGAAGTCTTGCAGGTCAATCTCGAAGACGAGATGAAACAGTCCTACCTCGATTACGCCATGAGCGTGATCGTGGGCCGGGCGCTGCCCGATGTACGGGATGGTCTCAAGCCGGTACACCGGCGCGTGCTGTACGCCATGAGTGAACTGGGCAACGATTGGAACAAGTCCTATAAAAAGTCCGCCCGCGTGGTGGGCGACGTAATCGGTAAATACCACCCCCACGGCGATACCGCCGTCTACGACACCATCGTGCGCATGGCCCAGCCCTTTTCCATGCGTTATATGCTGGTGGACGGTCAGGGCAACTTCGGTTCCGTGGACGGGGACGCTCCGGCGGCCATGCGCTACACCGAAGTGCGCATGGCCCGGATCGCCCACCAGTTGTTGGCGGATATCGACAAGGAAACGGTGGATTTCGTCCCCAATTACGACGAATCCGAGCGGGAACCGGTGGTGTTTCCCACCCGGGCGCCCCATTTGCTAGTCAACGGCTCGGCGGGCATCGCCGTAGGCATGGCCACCAATATCCCACCCCATAACCTGGGAGAGGTCGTGGATGCCTGCATCGCTCTGATCGACGACCCCGGCCTGGACATCAGCGCCCTGATGGCCTATCTGCCGGGGCCGGATTTTCCCACCGCCGGCATCATTAACGGCGCTCGGGGCATCCACGAGGCGTATCACACCGGTCGGGGGCGTATCCATGTGCGGGCGCGCCACCTGATCGAAACCGACGAGTCCCGGGGTCGTCAGTCCCTCATTGTCACCGAACTGCCTTATCAGGTGAACAAGGCCCGGTTGATCGAGAAAATCGCCGATCTGGTCAAGGATAGAAAACTCGAAGGCATCTCCGAACTGCGCGACGAGTCCGACAAGGACGGCATGCGCATCGTCATCGAACTCAAGCGCGGCGAGATAGCCGAAGTGGTGCTGAACAATCTATTTCAGCACACTCAGATGCAGAGCGTGTTCGGCATCAATATGGTCGCCCTGGTGGACGGCCAGCCTCGGCTGCTGAACCTCAAGCAGATTCTGGAAGCCTTTATTCGCCACCGCCGGGAAGTGGTCACCCGGCGCACCGTTTTCGAGTTGCGCAAGGCTCGGGAACGGGCTCATGTCCTGGAAGGGCTGGCCGTGGCCCTGGCCAATATCGATCCCATCATCCAGCTCATCAAAGCCTCCGCAGGTCCCGCCGAGGCCCGGGAGGCGCTGCTGACCCGGATCTGGGCGCCGGGCGGAGTGAACCAGATGCTCTCCCGGGCGGGGGCGGAAATTTCTCGTCCCGAGGATCTAGAGCGGGGCTATGGCCTGCATGATGGCGGCTATCGGCTGTCACCGGCCCAAGTCCAAGCCATCCTGGAATTGCGTCTGCACCGGCTCACCGGCTTGGAGCAGGACAAAATTCTTCAGGAATATAAGGATTTGCTTGATAAGATCAATGATCTACTGGAAATCCTCACCTTGCCGGAGCGGCTGCTGACGGTGATCCGGGACGAACTCCGAGAACTGCGGGAGCAGTATGTCGATGTTCGGCGTACCGAGATCAACCGCGACCATCTGGATCTGACCCTGGAGGATCTGATCAGTGAGGAGGACGTGGTGGTGACCCTCTCCCACGCCGGTTATGCCAAGGCTCAACCCCTGGCCGATTACCGCGCCCAGCGCCGGGGCGGGCGGGGCAGGGCCGCCACCCGCGTCAAAGAAGAGGACTTCATCGACAAGCTGTTCGTGGCCAATACCCACGACACCATTTTATGCTTCTCCAACCGGGGTCGGGTGTACTGGAAAAAGGTCTATGAACTACCCCAGGCCGGCCGGGCCGCCCGGGGCAAACCCATCGTCAATCTGCTGCCCCTGGAGGAAGGGGAGCGGATCAATGCCGTGCTACCGGTGCGGGAATTTGCCGAAGATCGCTATCTGTTTTTCGCCACCACGGCCGGCACCGTCAAGAAAACCCCCCTGTCCGACTACTCCCGTCCCCGGGCCAGCGGCATTATCGCCATTGACCTACGGGACGACGATCAACTGGTCAATGTGGCCCTCACCGACGGCAGCCGGGATATCATGCTGTTCTCCAATGTCGGCAAGGTCATCCGTTTTTCCGAGCAAGCCGTCCGGGCCATGGGCCGGTCAGCGGCTGGGGTGCGAGGCATACGCTTGGGCGAGGGTCAGACAGTCATCGCTCTGATCGTGGTGGAACACGGGGCGATCCTGACCGCCACCGAAAACGGTTACGGCAAGCGCACTCCGGTAGAGGACTACCCGCTCCGTGGCCGAGGCGGGCAGGGCGTCATCTCCATCCAGACCAGCGAGCGCAACGGTGCGGTGACCGGGGCGGTACAGGTCAACGGCCATCACGAGATCATGCTTATCACCGACGCTGGCACCTTGGTCCGCACTCGGGTGGATGAAATCTCCACCGTAGGCCGCAATACTCAGGGGGTGAAACTCATCAGCTTGCAAGGGGGCGAGCGGCTGATCGGCCTGGAGCGGGTGGAGAATATTGGCGATGAGGAAGACGCCGAGCCGACGGAGGCGTCCGGTGCCGAAACCGAAGCCGGGGGCTGAAGCAACCGATCTGCCTGGATTCCGCTACAATGCGGACTTTGACCGGCGCCCGAGGGAGGGGCGTCGCCAACCCTGGGACACCCGGTCCATGACAGAGCAAGAACAACTGCAAGCCCTTCGGGAGCGTATCGATACCCTGGACCGGCAGATCCAGGACCTCATCAATCAGCGGGCCTGTTGCGCCATGGAAGTGGCGGCAGTCAAGCAGGCGGCGGGGGACACCTCCGACTTCTATCGCCCGGAACGGGAGGTACAGGTACTCAGGCGGGTGATGGAGCGCAACCAGGGACCTGTGCCCGGGGAGGAGATGGCCCGCTTGTTCCGGGAGATCATGTCCGCCTGCCTGGCTCTGGAGCAACCCCTGACCATTGCCTACCTTGGCCCTGCTGGCACCTTCACCCAGGCCGCCGCACTCAAACACTTCGGCCATTCGGTGCGCACCATTCCCCTGGGGGCCATCGACGAGGTGTTTCGGGAGGTGGAATCGGGGGCCGCCGACTACGGGGTGGTGCCGGTGGAGAACTCCACAGAGGGGGTGGTCAACCACACTCTGGATATGTTCCTCCAATCACCCCTGACCATCTGTGGCGAAGTACATGTACGCATCCATCATCATTTACTCAGCCGCTGCGCCGCCCTGGCGGATATCCGGCGGGTCTATTCCCACGCCCAGTCCCTGGCTCAGTGCCGGGAGTGGCTGGAGCGTAACCTGCCCAGCATCGAGCGGGTGGCGGTGTCCAGCAATGCCGAGGCGGCCCGGCGCACCGGGCAGGAGGAGGGCGTCGCGGCCATCGCCGGAGAATCCGCCGCCGAGACCTACGAACTGCCCATCCGGGTGTCCAATATTGAGGACGAGCCCAATAACACCACCCGCTTTCTGGTGATTGGCAACCGGCTCGTGCCCCCTTCCGGGACCGACAAGACCGCTGTGCTGCTGGCGTCCTTTAACCGGCCCGGATCTTTATTCCAGTTGTTGGAACCCATTGCCCGCAACGGCATGGATATGACCCGTATCGAATCCCGACCCTCCCGGCGCGGAGTTTGGGACTATGTATTCTTTATCGATCTGTCGGGCCACCGGGATGACCCCACGATGGCCAAAACGCTGGCGGAACTGCAAGAGCAGGCCAGCCTGTTCAAGATCCTCGGTTCCTACCCCAAGGGCGTATTATGACCTGTGATTTCAGCGAACTGGCAGCCCTCGGAGTACGCACCCTGAATCCCTACCAGCCAGGTAAGCCAGAAAACGAACTACGCCGGGAATACGGCCTGGAACGCATCATCAAACTAGCCTCCAACGAAAATCCCCTGGGCCCCAGTCCCCTGGCCCTGGCGGCGGCGCGGGAGTGCCTGGGCGACGTGGCCCGCTACCCGGACGGCAACGGCTTTGAGCTAAAAACGGCCCTGGCGGCCCGCCATGGGGTGGGGCTGGATCAGCTTACCCTGGGTAACGGCTCCAACGACATCCTGGAACTCATGGCCCGGACCTTTCTCACCCCGGACCACGAGGCGGTGTTCTCGGCCCATGCCTTCGCCGTCTATCCCATCGTCACCCAGGCGGTGGGCGCCACGGCTCGGGTAGCCCCGGCTCTGCCCCCGGACCATGCCATGGCTTACGGACACGATTTGGAGGCCATGGCGGCGTTGGTGTCCGAGCGCACTCGGTTGGTGTTTATCGCCAATCCCAACAACCCCACCGGCACCTGGCTGAGCGCCGCCGCCCTGGAGGCGTTCCTGGCCGGACTCCCGGATCATGTGCTGGTGGTGCTGGATCAGGCTTACGGGGAATACGTGGAAGAACCTGGCGTCACCGTAACGGCGGACTGGCTGGCGCGGTTTCCCAATCTGGTGCTCAGCCACACCTTTTCCAAGGCTTACGGGCTGGCGGGGTTGCGGGTGGGTTACGCTATCTCTCACCCTCGGGTGGCGGACCTACTGAACCGAGTGCGTCAGCCTTTCAACGTCAATATTCTCGCCCTGGCGGCGGCCCGGGCAGCCTTGGACGACCGCCAGTATCTAGAGCGCAGCCGCGCCGTTAACCGGGACGGCATGGCCCGGCTCCAGGCCGCCTGCGCGGCATTGGGGCTTGGTTGGCTGCCGTCTATGGCCAATTTTCTGTGTATTCGCCTGGACCGTCCTGGTCGGGAGGTGTTCCAGGCCCTACTGCCCAAGGGGGTGATCGTGCGGCCCGTGGACAACTATGGCCTGCCGGGGTTTCTACGGGTGACCGTGGGCGCCGAAGCGGAGAATCAGACCTTTATCGACGCCCTGGGCGAGGTGCTAGGGACATGAGCGACGTTTATATCGAACGGCTATGCGTCATTGGAGTGGGGCTAATTGGCGGCTCCCTGGCCAGGGCCTTGCGCAAGGCCGGGGTCGTGGGCGAAGTGGTGGGCGGGGGGCGCAACGCCCAGCAACTCGTCAAGGCCCAGGAACTGGGGGTGGTGGACCGTTACGAGACCGATCTGCCCATGGCGGTTAAAGGGGCCGATATGGTGGTGGTGGCCGTGCCCTTGGGGGCGATGGTGAAAATCTTCGCCGCCATTGCCGATCATCTATCCGCCGACTGTGTTTTGACCGACGTGGGCAGCGCCAAGGGCAGCGTACTGGGGGATATCCGCCGTATCTTCGGCAAGGAGCCTCCCAATTTCGTGCCCGGTCACCCCATCGCCGGCACCGAAAAAAGCGGGGTGGAGGCGTCTTTTGCCGAGTTGTACGAGGGGCGTAAAGTGATTCTCACCCCTTTGGTGGAAACCGCCTCCTGGGCACACGACCGGGTGCGCAAGATGTGGGAAGCCACCGGGGCGGAGGTGATTGACATTGGGGTGCGCCATCACGACGAGGTGCTGGCGGCCACCAGTCATCTGCCCCACATACTGGCCTATACCCTGGTGGATTGCCTGGCCCGGCTGGATGACCGGGCGGAAATCTTTCGCTATGCCGCTGGCGGTTTTCGGGACTTCACCCGCATCGCTTCCAGCGACCCCCAGATGTGGCATGACATTTGTCTTTCCAATCGGGAGGCAGTGCTGGGGGTGTTGGAGATCTTCGGCCGCGACCTGGACCGGGTGCGGGAGGCTATTCGCAAGGGCGACAGCGCTTCCGTCCTGGAAGTCTTCAACCGCGCCAAACATGCGCGGGATAACCTGTATCTCCAATGACCATGACTAGCATCGACTTTTTGGCCCACCCCGGGGGCGCCGTCCACGGCCAACTACGGGTGCCCGGTGATAAATCCATCTCCCATCGCTCCATCATGCTTGGCTCCCTGGCCGAGGGCGTCACCCGAGTCAGCGGCTTTCTGGAAGGGGAGGACTGTCTGGCCACCCTGCGGGCCTTCCGAGCCATGGGGGTGACGATCCACGGCCCGAAGCACGGACAGGTGGAAATCCACGGGGTGGGGCTGCATGGACTCAAACCCCCCGCTGGCCCCCTGGACATGGGTAATTCTGGCACCTCCATGCGGCTGCTGTGCGGGCTGCTGGCGGGGCAGTCCTTCGATACTATCCTCACTGGGGATGCCTCCCTGACCCGCCGACCCATGAAACGGGTCACCGAACCCCTGGCGGCCATGGGGGCGTTGATCGAGACCTCCCCCACCGGCACTGCGCCTTTGCGTATTCATGGCGGCCGACCGCTCACCGGCATTGACTACCCCCTGCCCATGGCCAGCGCCCAAGTCAAGTCCTGCCTGTTGCTGGCCGGGCTGTATGGGTCCGGGAACACCTGCGTCACCGAACCGGCCCCCACCCGGGACCACACCGAGCGGATGTTGGAGGGCTTCGGCCATGCCCTCACCCGGGATGGCGCCCGGGTTTGTTTGCACGGGGGTGGCCGACTCGACGCCCGGGATATTGACGTGCCTGCGGACATTTCTTCGGCGGCGTTCTTGATGGTGGCCGGCAGCATTGCCCGGGAGGGGGAACTGCTCCTGGAGCATGTGGGCGTCAATCCTACCCGGGACGGGGTGATCCAAATCCTCCAGGCCATGGGCGCCGACCTGACCCTAGAGAACCATCGCCTGGCCGGGGGTGAACCGGTGGCGGATATTCGGGTGCGCCCGGCGGCCCTGCGCGGCATCCGTATCCCCGAAGAACTGGTGCCCCTGGCCATTGACGAATTCCCCGCCTTGTTTGTGGCCGCCACCTGCGCCGAGGGGGAGACCGTCCTCACCGGCGCCGAGGAACTGCGGGTCAAGGAGAGTGATCGCATTCAGGTCATGGCCGATGGGTTGCGGGCGCTGGGGGCCGACGCCACCCCCACCCCCGACGGCATGGTGATCCGGGGCGGCGCCCTGGGTGGTGGTACCGTGGACAGTCACGGCGATCACCGCATCAGCATGGCCTTTACCATGGCCTCCCTGCGGGCCGAAGGAGATATCCATATCCGCGACTGCGCCAACGTCGATACCTCGTTCCCGGGGTTTCTGGATCTGGTCCAGAGCATCGGCCTGCGGGTGGAGCGGGCATGAGCGACGCCCCGGCCCCGGTCGTTACCGTGGACGGACCGAGTGGGGTGGGCAAGGGCACCCTGAGCCGCGCCTTGGCCCGGAGTCTGGGTTGGCACTGGCTGGACAGTGGCGCCCTGTACCGGCTCACCGCCCTGGCCGCCCTGGATGCTGGCGCGGCCTTGGACGACGCGCCAGCCGTGGCGGCGCGGGCGGCGGCCCTGGACGTGCGCTTTGAGCCTGGGGACGACGAAGATCAGGTCATATTGGCCGGACGGGAGGTATCCCGGGAGTTGCGTACCGAAACCTGTGGCGATGCCGCCTCCCGGATAGCGGTCTTGCCGGCGGTTCGGGCGGCGCTATTGCAACGACAGCGGGATTTCCGCCGCCCCCCGGGGCTGGTGGCCGATGGCCGGGACATGGGCACCGTGGTGTTCCCGGATGCCAAGATCAAGATTTTTCTCACCGCCAGCCCCGAAGAACGCGCTAAACGGCGGTATAAGCAGTTGAGGGAAAAAGGGATAAATGCTAGTCTTGCGGCGCTCGTAAATGACATCACCGAGCGTGACCGGCGAGATGCCCAGCGGGCGGTCTCCCCCCTCATACCTGCCCCGGACGCGATAACGCTGGATACCACCGGGCTAGGCATCAACGAGGTCAGGGAGCAGGCGTTGGCCCTCGTCCGGTTGTAAATTCAGTGGCCGGCCCGGCGGGGCCGACAATTTCACACAATCGACCCGTGGCCCGGTATCGCTGCGGCTTCAGACCCTTGAGCACCTAAACCAATGACTGAAAGTTTTGCCGAACTGTTTGAACAAAGCCTGTCCGATAAGCAAATGCAGCCGGGGTCCATCGTCACCGGCACGGTCCTGGAGATACGCCAGGACGCCGTGGTGGTGAACGCCGGACTCAAGTCGGAAGGGCTGATCCCTCTCGAACAGTTCTATAACGACGACGGCGTTCTAGATGTGAAGGTGGGTGACGAGGTGGAAGTCGCCCTGGACGCCGTGGAAGATGGTTTTGGAGAGACTCGGCTGTCTCGGGAAAAAGCCAAGCGCGCCCGGGTCTGGGAGAAACTGGAGACCGCCTTCGAGGGCGAGGACATCGTCACCGGCATCATCAGCGGCAAGGTCAAGGGCGGCTTCACCGTGGACATCGGCGAGATCCGCGCCTTCCTGCCCGGCTCCCTGGTGGACGTGCGCCCGGTGCGCGACGCCGCCTATCTGGAAGGCAAGGAACTGGAATTCAAGGTCATCAAACTGGACCGGCGCCGCAACAACGTAGTGGTCTCTCGCCGGGCCGTGGTGGAGCAGGAGTACAGCGCCGAGCGCGAGGCTCTGCTTGAGAACCTCCAGGAAGGCCAGGTGGTTCGCGGCGTGGTCAAGAACCTCACCGACTACGGTGCGTTCCTTGACCTGGGCGGCATCGACGGCCTGCTGCATATCACCGACATGGCCTGGAAACGGGTCAAGCACCCCTCCGAGGTTGTCGGCGTCGGCGACGAAATCGAAATCAAGGTGCTCAAGTTTGACCGCGACCGCAACCGTGTCTCCCTGGGGCTTAAGCAACTGGGCGACGATCCCTGGGAGGCCCTGGCCCGGCGTTACCCCGTGGGTACCCGGCTGTTCGGCAAGGTCACCAATATCGCCGACTACGGCTGCTTCGTGGAGATTGAAGAGGGTGTGGAGGGCCTGGTGCATGTCTCCGAGATGGACTGGACCAACAAAAACGTCAACCCCGGCAAGGTAGTCACCCTGGGCGACGAAGTGGAGGTCATGGTCTTGGACATCGACGAGGACCGCCGTCGCATCTCCCTGGGCATGAAACAGTGTCAGCCCAACCCCTGGGATGACTTCGCCGCCTCTCACAACAAGGGCGACCGGGTATCCGGCAAGATCAAGTCCATTACCGACTTTGGCATCTTCATCGGCCTGGACGGCGGCATCGACGGCTTGGTTCACTTGTCCGATATTTCCTGGAACACGCCTGGCGAGGAAGCTGTGCGGGACTACAAGAAAGGCCAGGAAGTGGAGGCCGTGGTCTTGGCCGTGGACCCGGAGCGGGAGCGTATTTCCTTGGGCATCAAACAGATGGACAAGGACCCCTTCTCCAACTTCGTGGCTGACCATCCCAAGGGTAGTGTGGTCAACGGCACGGTGATCGCAGTGGACACCAAGGGCGCTACGGTGGATCTGGGCCATGGGGTAGAGGGCATACTGCGGGTGTCCGAACTGTCCCGGGATCGAGTGGAAGACGCCCGTTCCGTACTCAAGGAGAATGACAAGGTGGAGGCCAAGTTCGTGGGCGTGGATCGCAAGAACCGCACCATCACCTTGTCCGTCAAAGCCAAGGAGTACGCCGAGGAAGCCGAGGTGCTGCAAGACTACAGCCGTAAGTCCACCTCCGGCACCGCCACCTTGGGGGATATTCTTAAAGAGCAACTGGGAGATCAGGACGACTAACCCATTCCTCGGACTCCGGCCCCGGCCCGCGGGGCCGGGGTTGAGTCCATTCGTCACCGGTAGAAAAGCAAATGACAAAATCGGAACTGATCGAAATCCTTGCCCGCAAGCAAAGCCACCTCGCCTATAAGGACGTGGAGTTAGCGGTCAAGACCCTGATCGAGCAGATGAGTCAGTCTCTGTCCAGCGGGGAGCGCATAGAAATACGCGGTTTTGGTAGCTTCTCCTTGCATTTCCGCCCACCTCGCATGGGCCGTAATCCTAAAACCGGGGACGCCGTTTCCCTGCCCGGAAAACACGTTCCCCACTTTAAACCCGGCAAGGAATTGCGGGAGCGGGTTAATTCGGTAAACGCCGACGAATCCCGGTGACCCGGAACCGGCATCGCCGGGAGACAGCTACAGTGTTGGCCATATACGCTCATCGGGGCTGGCCGCCGCAGGTCGGCCCGACGCTTAAGGGGGAGATATGTTGCGGATTATTTTAAGGGTTATCGCGGTAGTGATACTGCTGGTGATCTTGGTTCTGGGCGTGGAGTTCTTCACCATCAACTCAGACCCGGTTACCGTGAATTACTTCCATCAGGATGGGGGCTTTTCCGTACCACTGTCGGTGCTGATGGTCACTGCTTTCGCGGCGGGGGCGGCGCTGACCTTAATCATCTGCCTGGGCATTATTCTTCGCCAGCGACTGAATATCGGCCGCCTGAAACGCGCCGTATCGGCTCGAGACCAGCAATTGCGCAAGCAGCAGCCGGTCATTAGCAGCTAGTCGATCATGCTGGAACTGTTGTGGCTGCTGCTGCCGGTCGCAGCCGCTTCGGGCTGGTGGATGGCCAGACGCGATCAGCCCCGTCGCGACGACCCCTGCGCCAGCAACGCCGATTATTTCCAGGGGCTTAACTACCTTCTGGACGACAAACCCGATCAAGCCATCGAGGTCTTCCTGCGGATGGTGAAAGTGGATCGGGATACCGCCGAGACCCATCTGACCCTGGGCAGCCTGTTCCGGCGCCGGGGTGAAGTGGACCGAGCCATCCATATCCATCGGGATCTGATCGCCCGCCCCAATCTCACCCCGGTCCAGCGCAGCCGCGCTCTTCTGGAACTGGGGGAGGATTATATGCGCGCCGGCTTGTTTGACCGGGCGGAAAGCCTGTTTCGGGACCTAGCCGGGCAATCCGAGCATACCAGCGTGGCCCTAGATCGGCTGGTGGAAATCTACAAGCAAGAAAAAGACTGGCGCCAGGCCCTGAACTGTTGTGATCGCCTCCAGCAGGTGTCGGGAGAATCCCGGTCGATGGAATCCGCCCACTATTGCTGTGAGTTGGCGGAACAGGCCAGCGCACAGGGCCAGACCGGCTCGGCGCGGCGCTTGCTGCAGGAGGCCCTGGCGCGCGATGCTCATTGTGTGCGGGCTAGTATCCTGGCTGGCCGGATCGCCATGGCCGCCGGGGATCACGCCGCAGCGCTGGCCGCTTTTCGAGCCGTGGAAGAGCAGGAGCGCGGTTATTTTCCCGAAGTCATCGGCCTGTTGGAGCAGTGTTTTACCGCCTTGGACCAGCGCGACCAGTGGCTGGACTATCTCCATGCGGTGCAGGGACGGGATCACTCCGGGCGGGTGACCGCCGCTCTGGCGGAGCTGTTGGAGGAGCAACGGGGCGAAGCGGCGGCCTTGGCGTTTCTAGAGGCGGAGTTGCGGGAGTATCCCACGGTGCTGGGTCTGCGCTGTTTTATTGATCTCAAGCGTCGTTACAATCAGGGAGCCAGCGGCGCCGATCTGGATGTTCTGGCCCGGATCAGCCGCCACCTGCTCGATGAAGCGGCCCGTTACCGTTGCCTTGATTGCGGTTTTGTGGGCCGCTCCCTGCATTGGTGTTGTCCCGGTTGCAAAACCTGGAACAGCATCAAACCGATCCCCGATTTAGTCTTCAGAAGCCAGAACTGACCCTATGTCCGACTCCCCCCGTCTGATCGTTGCCCTGGATTTTCCCTCGGCCGAGTCCGCCCTGGCCATGGCTGAGCGCCTCGACCCGGCATTGTGCCGCCTAAAAGTGGGTAAGGAGCTGTTCACCCGCTGTGGTCCATCCCTGGTGGAAGCCCTTCAGGTCCGGGGCTTTCAGGTATTTTTGGATCTCAAGTTCCACGACATCCCCAACACCACCGCCGCCGCCTGCCGGGCCGCAGCGGACTTGGGCGTGTGGATGCTTAACGTCCATGCCGGGGGTGGGCGACGGATGCTGGAGGCGGCTCGGGAGGCTATAGAGAACGTATCCCAACGGCCGTTGTTGATCGCGGTCACCGTACTCACCAGCCTAGAAAAGCCGGACCTGGAAGAGCTGGGCGTCAATGCCGATCCCCAGCGGCAGGTGCTGCGCCTGGCCCGGTTGACCCGCCAGACGGGACTGGACGGTGTGGTGTGTTCAGCCCAGGAGGCGGGTCTGCTGCGCGCTGAACTCGGGCCGGACTTCTGCCTGGTGACGCCCGGCATCCGGCTTGCCGCTCTGGATCAGGAGGACGATCAGCGTCGGGTAATGACGCCGCGGGCGGCGGTCGAGGCGGGGGCCGATTACCTGGTGATCGGTCGACCGGTGACCGGCGCACCGGACCCGGTGCTGGCGCTGAGAGCCATCCACGCCGAACTAAAGGGCTTGTTCGGGGCCTCGGTGGCGGAGTAAGCTTCAAGACGCAGGCATCGCGCCTGCTCGGCCCGTACGTGGAAACCTATTGCACGGGGATTTCACGGGGATTTCCGGGTCGGAGCTACTTTCTCCACGGACATAAAGGATTGGAGGCATATCATGACACTATTCCGCTCACTGCTATTGGCTTGCGCCCTGGCCTTGCTCACTCTGACCGCTGGCGCCGAACCGGTGAATATCAATACCGCCAGCGCCGGGGAAATCGCCAAGGCGCTCAAAGGTATCGGCGCGAAAAAGGCCGCAGCCATCATCGCCTACCGGGAGGCCAATGGTCCGTTTCAGGACCCCATGGATCTCGTCCATGTCTCTGGGGTCGGTAAAAAACTGGTGGAAAACAATTTCACCGATATTCTGCTGAGCGATCGCTAAGCCGGCTTCTCTGTCCAATTTCGGCCGCCCGTCGGCGGCCGAGTCCGTTATAATCCCGGCCACGCAAGGCCGCGTCTGCGGCCCTCCACTCCGTTACCGGGTAGTCTTGATGTTTCATCCCTTGGAACTGTTCATCGGCCTGCGCTACACCCGCGCTAAGCGCCGCAACCATTTCATCTCGTTTATCTCCCTGATTTCCATGCTGGGCATCGCCTTGGGAATCACCGCCCTAATTACCGTTTTGTCGGTGATGAACGGGTTCCAGCAAGAACTGCGGGAGCGGATTCTGGGCATGACCTCCCATGCCACCATTAGCGCCGCCGGCGGACGCATGGATGATTGGAGGGTCGTGGTGGAACAGACCGAGCGCAATCCCGAGGTGCTGGGGGGCGCACCCTTCGTCACCGGAGAGGCCATGCTCAGTAATAGCGCCTTGGTCAGCGGCGCCCTGATCCGCGGGGTGCTGCCGGACCAAGAGCGGCGAGTATCCGATATTGGCGAAAACATGATCTATGGCAGTCTGGACGCACTGCGGCCCGGCGAGTTCGGGATTGTTTTGGGTAAGGAACTCGCCTATTCCCTGGGGGTAGGGGTAGGGGACAAAGTGACGGTCATCACGCCCCAAGCCACGGTCACCCCGGCGGGGGTACTGCCCCGGCTGCGCCGCTTCGATGTGGTGGGGGTATTCTCCGCCGGCATGTACGAATACGACCGGGGTCTGGCCCTGATTCATCTTCAGGACGCTTCCAAGCTGTTCCAGCTAGGGGGGGATGTGGCCGGGGTGCGGCTCAAACTCAAGGATCTGTTCCGGGCGCCGTCGGTGGCGCGGGAGGTGGCCCGGGAACTGCCGGGATTTTACATAGTCCGCGACTGGACCCAGGAACACGCCAATTTCTTTCGGGCGGTGCGGATCGAAAAGACCGTTATGTTCGTGATCCTGACCCTGATCGTGGCGGTGGCCGCCACCCTCGGCTCGGCCCTCGGGGCCTGGGACGGATAAGCAGTCGGACATCGCCATCCTCCGCACCCTGGGAGCGACTCCAGGGAGCATCATGGGCATGTTTATGGTCCAGGGTATCACCATTGGTTTGGTGGGAACCCTATTGGGGGTAGGGGGAGGGATCAGCCTGGCGCTCAATGTGGATGTGGTGGTGCCCTTCATCGAGAGCCTGCTGGGAATGAAATTTCTGGCCCCAGACGTGTACTTGATCAGCGAACTACCTTCCAAAGTGGAATGGAAAGATGTGGTGAGCATCGCCAGCGTGGCTTTCGGATTGGCGACTCTGGCCACCTTGTATCCTGCCTGGCGAGCATCACGCACCCAGCCCGCGGAGGCTTTGCGCTATGAGTAAACCGACCTGGACCATCGACCCTGGACGGCCGATGCTGGAATGCCAGGGTCTGGGCAAGCGGTTTCATCAGGGTGAGCATTGGCTGGATGTGCTGAAGGGTATCGACTTTGTCGTTCAGCCCGGGGAGCGAGTGGCTATCGTCGGCGCTTCCGGGGTAGGAAAAAGCACCTTGCTGCACTTGCTGGGCGGACTGGATACCCCCAGCAGCGGCGAGGTGCGAGTGGGCGGCAACCGTTTGGACCAATTGGGTAACGCCGCTCGCGGTCGACTGCGCAACCGGTTGCTGGGTTTTGTCTACCAGTTTCATCATCTGCTACCGGAATTCACTGCCCTGGAAAACGTAGCCATGCCCCTGTTGATCCGTGGCGATGCCCCCGCCGAAGCCGGCCACAGGGCGACAGAACTGCTGGAGCGGGTGGGGTTGGGCGCTCGTTTGCGCCACAAGCCCGGCGCCCTTTCCGGGGGAGAACGCCAGCGGGCCGCCGTGGCCCGGGCTTTGGTGACCGAACCCCGCTGTGTACTGGCCGACGAGCCTACCGGTAATCTGGACCGGCACAATGCCGCCCAGATCTTCGAGCTGATGTTGGAACTGAACCGTTCCATGGGCACCAGCTTGGTGATCGTCACCCACGACCACGACTTGGCGTCCCACCTGGATCGCACCTGGCGGCTGGACGATAGGGGTTTGCGGACCTTGGAGTGATCAGGGGGGACCGGGCGGGAGTTTGCGGAATCGTTTGCGGACAATGTGCAAGCGCCAGGCGAGGCGTACCGCAATGTAAACGATGATGCCCAGCGCCGTCCCCACGAGCAAGGAGCCGGCCAACAGCGGGCGCCAGACATAGGACGTTCCGCTGAGCAGCCATTCCAAGGACAGTTCTAGTTGAAAATGGGCGGGGGGGTAATTTAGCAACCAAGCCCCTACCTTATAAGTAAAAAAAAGGATCGGCGGTATAGTGAAAGGATTGGTTATCCAAACCATGGCCACCGCTAGGGGCAGGTTGACCCGCAGCCACACAGCGGCGATGGCGGCGATAACCATCTGCATGGGAACCGGGATGAAAGCCACGAACACACCCATGCCCATGGCGCCGGCCACCGAACGGCGGTTCAGGTGCCACAGGTTGGGATCATGCAGGCGGTCTCCCAGAAACTGTAAGTGCTTGTGGTGACGGACCTTGGCATGATCGGGTAGGTAACGCTTGATCATCCGCCTGGGCATATTGTGATGCTCATCATCGGCACGGGCCGCACCCAATCAAGCGTTTATTATCCATTATTTTTCTTTGGGGCATTATTAAATTTCCTCATCCGAGAATAGTTCAAACCAAAGGCCGTCACCAAGGTAGGGGAGGAAAACCGCCGGTGGGCGGGACTGAACATGCTTGCAGGGACGATAGCCTTTTTCGCCGGATTACTGGCGCTCCACGCCCAAATCGAACTACCCGTGCGGGGCTGGGCGCTGGTGTTGCCGCTATTGTTGGCGGCGGCCTGGCATCCCTGGGCGCGGCTGCCAGCCTTGATGGCGGCTGGCTTTTGCTGGGGTTTGTTGTGGGCGGAACCCGACTTCGCCGTGCAACTACCGCCCCAGGCCGAGGGGGTGGATCTGGACGTCCAGGGTTGGGTGGCTTCCCTGCCCGGGACGGTGAGCCGGGGACGCCGGTTTTTGCTGGAAGTGGCCACCCTAAGCCGTGACGGACAATCAATTCCCCTACAGGGCCGGTTGCAACTCACTTGGTACGAAAATCCGCCGCCGCTACAGGTGGGTGACCGTTGGGCCATGACAGTGCGGCTGAAGCGGCCTCGGGGCGGCGCCAACCCCGGCGGTTTCGACTACGAGGGCTGGCTGTACCGGCAGGGCATCGCCGCCCGGGGTTATGTGCGCCCGGCCCCGGCGCCGCAGCGGCTGGCCGTGGCCGACCGCTATCCTCTGGACCGCTACCGCCAGCGTCTGGCCGAGCGCATCCAGGAGGTCCTGGCCGCCAGCCCCCATCGGGGGATGCTCAGCGCCCTGGCGGTGGGAGAGCGTCAGGCCATGAGTGATAGCCAATGGCAGGTGCTTCGGGATACCGGCACCGCCCATTTGATGGCCATCTCCGGCCTGCACATCGGCATGGTGGCCGGTTTGGCCTTGATCCTGGTGCGCTGGATTTGGGGCTGCTGTGGTCCCCTTGCCCAGCGCTGGCCGCCCCTGGCCGTTGGTGCGCTAGGGGCCCTGCCGACAGCATTGGGCTATGGACTGTTGGCCGGGTTCACCCTGCCCACCCGTCGGGCCTTGGTCATGCTGGTTCTGGTGCTGGCCGCCTTGCTACTGCGCCGCCACACCATGCCCGGTCGGCTTCTGGCCCTGGCCTTGTTGGTGGTGTTGATGATGGACCCGGCGGCGCCCCTAGGGGCCGGTCTATGGTTATCTTTCGGCGCCGTGGCGGCCCTGATATATGGCCTGAGTCGGCGGGTTGGGCCTATCGGCCTGGATGGCGGGCTGGCCGCTTGGTGGCGGCTGCAAATAGTGGTGGCCTTGGGCCTGGCGCCAGTTACCCTGATCCTGTTCCAGCAGACGGCGCTATTAGGACCGCTGGCCAATCTGGTGGCTGTGCCCTGGACTGGATTGACGGTGGTGCCCCTGACCCTGCTGGCGGTGGTCGCAGGGCTGGTGAGCGACCCTTTGCAGTCGGCCTTGCTACACTTGGCCAACGGCGCCATGGACGCTTTATGGCGGTTTCTGGTCTGGTTGACGGCTTTGCCTTTACCTAGGTGGAGTCGGCCATCGCCACCCGTGTGGACCCTGGTTTTCGCTTTGCCTGGGATAGTGTTGGTGCTGGCTCCACGGGGTCTGCCGGGGCGCTGGCTGGGGGCGGTGCTGTGTCTACCCTTACTCTGGTTTCCCGTGCCCCGGCCGGCGCAAGACGAATACTGGTTGACGTTGCTGGACGTGGGCCAGGGCTTGGCGACAGTAGTGCGCACCCGCCACCATGTACTGGTCTACGATACTGGCCCGTGGCGAGGGCGGGGGTTCGACGCCGGACGGCGGGTGCTGTTGCCCTATCTGCGGGATCAGGGTATCAATCGGGTCGATGTGCTGGTGCTTAGCCATGCCGACCGCCAACACAGCGGTGGAACCCGCGCCCTGCTGGAAGCACTGCCGGTAGGCCAGGTGCTGACTTCCGATCTAGGGGCGTTGCCGGTGACGGACGCCCAGGTCTGCCAAGATGGCCATGGTTGGGACTGGGACGGGGTCCGGTTTCAGCTACTGCACCCCGCCGGCCAGGCCGCCGGTGGAGATGGGTATTCCTGCGTATTGCGGGTGGACGGTCCCCATGGTCGGTTACTGTTGCCAGGGGATCTGGACCTGGCGGGTCAGCAGCAACTGCTTCGCCGCCATGGCGAGGGGCTACGGGCTGAACTGTTGGTGGCTCCCGGCCAAGGCGCGGGTCCGGCGCCCCTGGAGGCGTTCATGCAGGTGGTAAAACCGGACTACGTGCTGTTTTCCACCGGCTATCGCAATCCCTACGGTTATCCCCGGCCAGCCACCCAGGCCGGGTACGAGGCTACCGGCGCCATAGTGTTGGACACAGGAGAACTAGGGGCCGTAACGTTCCGTGTGGACCCAAAACGCGCCGGGCCGGAGAATTGGCGGGACCAGCAACGGCGTTATTGGCATTCTCCTTAAGAAACCGGCATCCGCCGCCGATCGGAAGCGGCGATGCCCGGCGCGTGCGGCTGGTCCGAAACGGTTACAATTACAAAGGAGTTTATCATGGTGGAAAAGGGGGGCCTGTGCTGGGCTTGGAACTGATCAAAGCCGGAGGCTGGCTGATGTTGCCGATTCTGGCCTGCTCGGTGGTGGCGTTGGCCATCATACTGGAACGGTTTTGGGCGCTGCGTCGGGGCCGGGTGTTGCCTCGAAAGTTAGTGACCGAACTGCGCCATTGGGCCAAGGGGGGGAAGGTCACCCAGACCAATCTGGACGCCCTGGTGGCCCGCTCCCCTTTGGGGCGCATCGTCGCCACCGCCCTGACCAACCGTTTCCGGCGTCGAGAGATCGTCAAGGAGAGCATCGAGGATGCTGGCCGACATGTGGTTCATGAACTGGAGCGGTTTCTTAATACCCTGGGCACTATCGCCGCCATCACCCCCCTGCTGGGCCTGCTGGGAACGGTATTCGGTATGATCGAGGTGTTCAACGTCATCTCGGTGCATGGCAGCGGCGATAGCCAGATTCTGGCTGGCGGTATCTCCAAGGCCCTGATCACCACCGCCGCCGGCCTGACCGTAGCCATTCCCAGTTTGTTGTTCTACCGCTATTTCCGGGGCCGGGTGGACGAATTGGTGGTGAGCATGGAGCAGGAGGCCATGCTATTAGTGGACCTGGTGCATAGTGACAGGCGCAGTGCTGAAATAGTCCTAGAGGGGGAGACGACGACCGAGCCGGAGGCGACGCCATGAATCTGCGCCCCCGTTCCCGGGACGAACCGGATATCAATCTCACTCCCCTGATCGACGTGGTATTTTTGCTGCTGATCTTCTTTATGGTCACCACCACCTTTCTCAAGGAGGCTGGACTCAAGGTAGACCTGCCCCAAGCCACGGCGGAACCGGCCTCCCAGGAACAACAGCGGCTGGAACTGGCCATCGATACCCAAGGCCGATACGCGGTCAACGACCGGGTGCTGGACGACGCCAACCCCGAAACCCTCCGCAAGGCATTGCTGGCTTATGCCGGTGACCGTCGCGACCTGCCGTTTATCATCCGCGCCGACGCTCTCACCCCCCATCAGGCGGTAGTGACAGCCATGGATGTGGCCGCCCGCTTGGGTTTCGAGCGCCTGGCCATCGCCACTGTGCCTAGTGAGTAAGTTGTGGCGCGACTAGAGGACTGCTGGTACTCCCGCAACCCGGTCGCCTTGACTCTATGGCCTCTGGGCCGTTTGTATCGCGCGGTGGCGATGGTGCGGCGGCGGGCGTATCGAGTCGGCTTGCTGCCCCGGCAACGGGTTGGGGTACCGGTGGTGGTAGTGGGCAATATCACCGTGGGCGGCACCGGAAAAACCCCCTTGATTACCCGTCTGGTGGAACTGTTGGGTGGGGCCGGCTATCGGCCGGGCGTGGTCAGCCGGGGTTATGGGGGTCGCTCTGGCCACTGGCCCCGGCCCGTGTTCCCGGACAGCGACCCCACCGAGGTGGGGGATGAGCCGCTGCTGCTGGCCCGCCGCTGCGGTTGCCCGGTGGTGGTGGGGCCTGATCGTCCCGCCGCCGCTGCGGCCTTGCTGAAGTCGCAACCCTGTGACCTGTTGCTCTCCGATGACGGCTTGCAACACTATGCCCTGGAGCGGGATATGGAAATTGTGGTGGTGGATGGATTGCGGCGTTTGGGCAACGGCTGGTGTCTGCCGGCCGGGCCGCTACGGGAGCCGCCGTCGCGCCTGGCCGAGGTGGATTTCGTGGTGGGCAATGGTGCGGCCCAGCCGGGAGAGTACCTGATGAGGCTGAAGGGAGACACTGTCCTGCCAGTGGACGGTTCCGAGCCGCCCCGGCCCCTGACGGCGTTTCGGGGAGGACAGGTGCGCGCCGTGGCCGGCATCGGCCACCCGGCCCGGTTCTTCCATAGCCTGCGGGCGCAGGGCCTGGAGTTACTGGAACACCCGTTTCCAGACCATTATTCTTTCAGGGCCGCCGACCTGGATTTCGGCGATGACCGGCCAATACTGATGACCGAGAAGGATGCGGTAAAATGTCAAGGCTTAGCGCCTGGGCGGGCATGGTACCTGCCGGTAAGGGCCGAACTGGACCCTGACTTCGAAACCCGCTTGCTGGCTCGGCTAGATGCCTGTCGGCAACGCATCTGAGCGAGAACGACGATGGACAAAAAACTGCTGGATATTCTGGTCTGCCCGGTATCCAAGGCTCCACTGACCTACAACAAAGATCGCCAGGAGTTGGTCTGCATGGCCAGCCGTCTGGCTTATCCCATCCGAGATGGCATCCCCCTGATGCTAGAGGCCGAGGCCCGCCCCCTGGCCGATGACGAGGTACGCTGAGCCATGGGCTTTAAGGTGGCCATTCCAGCCCGTTTTGCCTCCACCCGGTTGCCCGGCAAGCCACTGCGCCCCATTCATGGCCGGGTCATGCTCGAATACGTTTGGGAGAAGGCCATGGCCAGCGGCGCCGATGAGGTGGTCATCGCCACCGACGATCCGCGAATCCGCGAGGCCGCCGAAGCCTTTGGCGCCCGGGTCGCAATGACTGCGGCTCACCACGTCTCGGGCACGGATCGTTTGGCGGAGCTGGCTGCGGCCCTGGGTTGGCCGGATGAGGCCATCGTGGTCAATCTGCAAGGGGACGAGCCGTTGATGCCCTCGGCATTGCTGCGCCAGGTGGCCGAGGATCTGGAAAACCACCCCCAAGCCGATATAGCCACGATGTGCAGCCGCATTCTCAGCGACCGCGAGTTGTTCGACCCCAACGTAGTCAAAGTGGTTATCGACGCCCAGGGTTACGCTCTGTATTTCAGCCGCGCGCCCATCCCCTGGCATCGGGAGGGTTTCGCTGGGGATCGACGCTCCTTACCTGCGGACATACGCTGGCTGCGTCATGCCGGTCTATACGCCTACCGGGCCAGAGTGCTGCGTCGTTATCCTGGCCTGCCACCCTGCCCCCTGGAGCAGGCGGAGTCCCTGGAGCAACTGCGGGCGTTGTGGAACGGTATTCGCATCTATGTGCGGGAAACCGCCGAGCCGCCGCCTCAGGGGGTAGATACGGAGGGGGATCTGGAACGGGTGAAGGGGCTGCTGGCGGGGGCTTAGTCCGCCGGAAGATTGGACAGTAGTGCCTCCAGTCCTTCCAGGGTCGGGTTCAAGGCATCGCCACGGACGTTGAACACCGGCACGGTGAAGGTCCTGGCAACCCGACGACGGGCGTCGCCGTATTGGTCGGCCTGGATGGTTTTTTCCGGGCCGCTGTCTTCTAGGACTAGGTACGGGCCGTCATCTAGGAACTCGATGATTCGGCAGGAATGCCCCTGGTAGTCGAGATGCCGGCCGATGAGCCGGGCGAATTGTTTGGAATCAATTGACACGATGAGAGGCTATCCCTTGAACTGGTCGGAACTGTTCCAGTTTGGCCCAGGACGGCTGTTTTTCAAGCCTGCCCGAAACGGGCCAAAAGCTAATAAAGAGACGGCTGTGGTAAAAATACTATTTGTATGCATGGCTAACATCTGCCGCTCCCCCACCGCAGAGGGTGTGTTTCGGCGCCTGCTGGAGGATTCCGACCTAGCCGACAAGATCCACGTGGATTCGGCGGGGATCCACGCCCATCATGGGGGCGCACCGCCGGATCGGCGCAGCCAGGAGGCCGCGATTCTTCGCGGCGCCGACCTCAGTCGGTTGCGCACCCGGCGAGTGGAGCTGGAAGACCTCAATGAGTTCGATTATCTGCTGGCCATGGACCGGGACAACTATGAGCAGTTGTTTGCCATGGCGGTCACCGATGAACAGCGGGACAAAATCGGCCTCTTGATGGACTATGCCCCGCATCTGCCGGAGCGGGAGGTGCCCGATCCTTACTATGGCGGGTTGCGAGGTTTTGATCGGGTCTTGGATCTTATCGAAGAGGCGTCCCAGGGGCTGTTGGCCCACCTGCGGGAACGGTACGGACTTTAGCCCCTAACCCCCCCCTGCCCGCCCAGAGGGGGTATCGGTATTAACGTTCTGGAGTCTCCGATTCGTCGGGTGACGGAGTTTCCTCAATCGATGCGGTCTCTTGGGATTTGCGTTGACCGCTCCGGGCGCGGCGGCGCCTCGGTCGGGGAGTCGGCTTGGCTGCGTCGTTATCATTTGCGTCCGCGCCCTCACTCTGCTCCTTCGTTTCGGTCGGCTCCTGGGTCTGAACGGTCTCGGGTTGCCGGTCGCTGTCGGTGGGCGGTTGAGCGGCGTTATCGGCTTCGGTCGGCGCTTGGTCCGGTGTGTCCACGGTCGCCGACTGTTCCCTCTGGGGCAGCGGGGTCTCGGCCACTGGTGGCGCGGCGTCGATGTGTTCGTGGCGGTCGCTGGAGGTGGGTATAGAATCGGCGGCTGGCGCCGGGGATGCCGACATCTCCACATCCGCCGCCTCTGTGGGCGCCGCCCCGCTCCCGGGTGGCAAGACATCGGCTGCTTCGGACGCGGCTTGATCCGTCGGCTCGGGAAGCTGTTCCCGCTGGTCCACCGTGTCCCCCGCCAAGAGCGGCTGGGGCGGTTGGGTGGAAACGTCCTGGAGCGCGGCGCGTTCGTCTTGCCCTTGAGATGGCATCTCGGCCTGGGGTTCCGGCGCTTGAGATGGCATCTCGGCCTGGGGTTCCGGCGCTTGAGATGGCATCTCGGTCTGGGGTTCCGGCGCTTGAGATGGCATCTCGGTCTGGGGTTCCGGCGCTTGAGATGGCATCTCGGCCTGGGGCTTGGCGGTTTCGGGAATGACGTTTGGCGGGGTGTCCGTGGCGACAGCAGCTGTTTCCTGGCTCCCGTCCCCAGCGGTCGACGACCGGATGTCGGTCAAGGGTTCGAGGGGGGCGCCATTGTTCGAGGCTGGCTCGGTGGTGTCAGGGGATTGAGCAGGCGGGGCCTGATCGTCCGCCACCCCAGCAGGCATGGCCTTGGCGGCCTGATCGTCGCCATCGGACCAGGTCTCCAGAGTGCGGCGTGGCCGACCGTTGCGTACCCGGCGGCCGTTGAGCAGCCGCGGCCCGGTTTCGGGCACAGTGGCTTTTGGGGAAGGGGCCGTCTTGGCGCTGGTGTCCTTGGCGTCGGCCTGTCCGGCAATCGGTTCTGGGGTTGCCGGGCTATCGGCGACGGCTTGTCCCGCGTCCTGGCCGGTTTCGGTTTTGCGCCGCCGTCGTCCCCCGCGACGCCCACGGCGGTTGCTGCGGCTGGGATTGGTCTCATCGGTGGTAGCCGTGGTAGAGGGTGCTTCGGTGGTGGCCGCCGGTTCCGAACGTTCCTGGGCCGGTCGTTCATGTACCGGAGAGCTTGCGCCGCTGCGTTCCGCGTCCTGGCGTCGGGACCCACGGTCCTGGCGACCACCCGCCTGACCGGCATCGGCCGAGCGCCGGGCGGGGCGGGCGTGTTGACTCCGGCTGGGGGGAGTCTCCCGCTGGCTGGACTCGGCCTCCGCGTGATCGAAAAGATTGCTCCACAGCCACTTGAGAAACCCGGGATTTTTTTCGACGGACTGGCCGGGGGCTGGAGCGGACGCTTGCGGCGCCGGGGTAGTGGGCGTGATGGTTCTCACTGCGGGTTCCTCCACCGTCACCGGCGCCGCAGGTTTGCCCTCATCCTGGTCTTCGTGACGCACCGCCAGATTGTAGCTGGTCTCAGCCAGGGTCGGCAGTTCATCAATGCGCTTGCGCTCCAGTTGGAACTGGGGCGTCTCTAGGGTCTCGTTGGGAACGATGACCACGTCCACCTTGTGGCGCGCCTGAGTAGCCTGCACCGCGTCGCGTTTTTCATTGAGCAGAAAGGTGGCCACCTTGATCGGCAACTGGGCGACAACCCGGCCGGTTCGGTCTTTCATGGCCTCTTCTTCGATCAGGCGCAGCACCGATAGGGCCAGGGACTGGACGCCGCGGATGGTGCCTTGCCCGGTGCAGCGTGGACAGATCACATGGCTGGCCTCATCCAGGGAAGGGCGCAGCCGCTGGCGGGACATTTCCAGCAACCCAAAGCGGGATATGCGGCTCAACTGCACCCGGGCGCGGTCTACTTTCAGAAGCTCTCGCAGGCGGTTTTCCACTTCCCGCTGATTGCGCGCCGCCGCCATGTCGATGAAGTCGATGACGATCAGCCCACCTAAATCTCGCAGCCGCAATTGCCGGGCGATTTCATCGGCGGCCTCCAGGTTGGTGTTCAGAGCCGTTTCTTCAATATCGCTGCCCTTAGTAGCCCGGGCGGAGTTGATGTCGATGGATACCAGGGCTTCGGTGTAGTCGATAACAATAGCGCCACCGGAGGGCAGGCTGACCTCCCGCTGATAGGCGGTCTCGATCTGGGACTCAATCTGGTAGCGGGTGAACAGCGGGGTGTTGTCCTGATAGAGTTTCAGCTTGGGCAGGTTCTGGGGCATGACCTGCTGCATGAAATCACGGGCCTGCTGACAGACCGATTCGTTGTCCACCAGCACTTCGCCGATGTCCACGCGCAAATAGTCGCGCAGGGCGCGGATGATGATGTTGCTTTCCTGGTAGATCAGAAACGGGGCTTTTTTTTGGGCCGAGGCCCCTTCGATGGACTTCCAGAGCTGTAATAGGTAGTCCAGATCCCATTGCAAGTCCTCGGTGGAGCGGCCCACTCCGGCGGTGCGCACGATTAACCCCATGCCCTCGGGAATATCCAAGTTGCTCATGGCCTCCCGGATTTCCTGGCGGTCCTCCCCTTCGATGCGCCGGGACACGCCCCCGGCCCGGGGGTTATTGGGCATCAGCACCAGATAGCGCCCAGCCAGGCTAATGAAGGTGGTCAGGGCCGCGCCCTTGTTGCCCCGTTCTTCTTTTTCTACCTGAATGACAATTTCCTGACCTTCCTTGATGGCCTCCTTGATGGACGGACGCCCCCCCTCGCCGACGGCTTGAGGATCGAAATAACCGCGATTGATTTCCTTGAAGGGCAGAAAGCCGTGGCGCTCGGCGCCATAGTCCACGAAAGCAGCTTCCAGGCTGGGTTCGATGCGGGTAACGCGGCCTTTGTAGACGTTGGATTTTTTTTGTTCCCGGCTAGGGGTCTCGATATCCAGGTCGTAGAGTTTTTGCCCGTCCACAAGGGCAACACGCAACTCCTCCTGCTGAGTTGCGTTGATCAGCATGCGTTTCATCGACTGATTGACTCCGGCGCTCGACCCTGTTCCGTTGCACGGTATTGTCGCCGGTCTGATGGCCAGGAGCAGGGAGGACGGGGGGGAACGGCGGCCGCAGATTAGAGCGGTGGTTCGGAACCCAACGTACGCGTCTGCGCCAAGGCAACGGGCACGGGAGCGCGGCTTGGCATCGCTCTGGCTTTAGGGTTGAGCGATGTTAAAACCCTTTGACATCCGCCGACAGTCGGCGAGTGTCAGAAAATCGATGTCATCAGAAAACCGGAGTAACGCTTTGGTCCGGTGGCGACAACGAGTTGTAATATAGCAGTCAAGTCAAGCGGCTTCAATTGGCTCGGCAAGCTGATATTATCCTATGTCATGACAGCCTCCGACCCCCCCAAGGCCCGTTTGTTGGCAGTGACCGACCATCATGAGGGCCAGCGCATCGATAATTTTCTGACGCGAACCCTCAAGGGAGTTCCCCGCACCTTGATCTACCGCATCCTGCGCAAGGGTGAGGTGCGGGTGAACAGCGGTCGAATTCGACCCGATTACCGGCTGCGGGTGGGCGACGTGGTTCGCATCCCTCCCTTGCGCACCGGCGGCGCCGAGCCAGCTCGACCATCCCAGGCCCTGCGGGAGCGGTTGGCCGAGGCGGTGCTGCTGGAAGATCGGGAGGTGATGGTGCTGGACAAACCCTCGGGGGTGGCGGTGCATAAGGGCAGCGGCGTGGATGTAGGGGTGATCGAAGCCCTGCGCGCTTCCCGGCCAGCCGACGAGTTTCTGGAGTTGGCCCATCGCTTGGACCGGGAGACCAGTGGCTGCCTGGTGCTGGCCAAAACCCCCGGCGCCCTGCGCGCCGTACAGCAAGCTCTGGGCGGCGTCGATACGGACAAGCGTTATCTGGCTCTGGTCAAAGGCGACTGGCAGATGGGGGAGCGGGAGATCAACTTGCCCCTGCGAAAGAACATGCTCCAAGGGGGTGAACGGATGGTCAGGGTTGACGAAAACGGCAAGCCCGCAGTAAGTCGCTTCAGGCTGATCCAGCGTCTGTCTGGGGCATCGCTGATGGAGGTACGGATTCTCACCGGTCGCACCCATCAGATCCGGGTCCACGCCGCCCATCTGGGCTATCCCATCGCCGGGGATGACAAATACGGGGATACCGACTTTAACCGTCGCCTGGGAACGCTCGGACTCAAGCGATTGTTTCTTCACGCCCACAGCCTGGTTTTGCGCCTAGGGGGACGAGATCTGGCGGCCAGCGCCCCCTTGGATGAGAGCCTCAAAGCTGTACTGGCGCGGTTGGAGGAGAACATATGAGCGCTGGCTTCCAATTGGTGGTGTTCGACTGGGACGGTACGCTCATGGATTCTGCGGCGCGGATCGTGGCCTGCATGCAGACCGCCGCCGCCGAGTTGGGCCTGTCGGCTTTGGCGGATCATCAGATCCGGGAGATCATCGGCCTGGGGTTACCGGAGGCTTGCCGGGCCTTATATCCTGACCATGCCGAAGGGGAACACCGGTTGCTGGCCGATGCTTACCGGAAGCGGTTTCTGTTCCATGCCAAGGAACCCTGCCCGTTGTTTCCTGGGGTACCCGAGGTATTGGAGACCCTGAGCCAGCGGGGTTATCGTCTGGCCGTGGCCACCGGCAAGAGCCGGGCCGGGTTACGCCGTTGTCTGGAGGAAAGCGGCCTGGAGCGGTTCTGGGACACGACCCGCTGTGCCGACGAAGCGCCCTCCAAGCCCCACCCCCAGATGCTGCTGGAGATCATGGCCGAGCTGGATGTGGCGCCGATCGCTACGGTTATGGTGGGGGACACCGAATTTGATCTGGCCATGGCGGGCAATGCCGGGACTGCGGCGGTGGGAGTAGGTTACGGCGCCCATGAGCCGGAGCGATTACTGGTCCACAAGCCCCTGGCTTGTTTGGAATCCATTCACGAACTACCGGGCTTGCTGGAGCGGCGCGGCAGGTTCCAGGAACACTAAAAGCGACCATGAGCGACAATCCCTGGGAAGCACCGCAAAAGCAGGACGGCGCCGGGGCGCCGGATCGGGACGAGACCTGGGCCAAGGATCTGATCGGCCGGGTCGCCTTCGTCGCGCTGCTCGAACAGCGTCGCGCCAGGCGCTGGGGAATTTTTTTTAAATCCCTGATTTTTTTGTACCTGCTGGCCCTGTTGGTGCTGGCCATGCCAGGCGATTGGGAAACCCGAGCGATTGGCAAGCAACATACCGCCCGGGTGGACCTCCACGGCGTGATCGCCGAAGGTACCGAGGCCAGCGCCGAAAATGTGATCGTTGGATTGCGGGCCGCCTTCGATGACCCCCGCACCGCCGGGGTCATCATCGCCATCAACAGTCCCGGCGGCAGCCCCGTGCAAGCCGGGGAGATCTACGACGAAATCCAAAAACTGCGCCGGGAACACATGGCTATACCGGTCTATGCCGTGGTGGCGGACGTGGGGGCCTCGGGGGGCTATTATGTGGCGGCGGCGGCCCAGGCGATCTATGCCAACCAGGCCAGCATCGTCGGCTCCATCGGCGTGCGCACCGACAGCTTTGGCTTCGTGGAGGCCCTAGACAAGCTGGGTATCGAGCGGCGCTTATACACCGCTGGCGAACACAAGGGCTTTCTGGACCCCTTCTCGCCGCCTCGCTCCGAGGATATAGCCCATCTCAAGACCCTGCTGGAGGCCATTCACGGGCAGTTCATCGCCGCCGTGCGGGAGGGGCGGGGCGAGCGCCTCAAGGAAACCCCGGAGCTGTTCAGCGGCCTGGTATGGACCGGCCAACAAAGCGTCGAGTTGGGTCTGGTGGACGGCCTGGCCAGCGCCCGCTATGTGGCCGAAGAGCTGATCGGTAGCAGAAAAATCGTGAACTATACCCACCGGCCCCAGGTGCTGGACCGGTTCTTGGGGGGAGTGGAGACCGCCGTGCAACGGGCCGTGGGCCGGGTGCTGGGGCTGGACCCGCCATTGCGCTGAATCAGGGCGCCCTCACACCCTCTTGTTTCAGCATGTCCACCAACCGGATCAGGGGCAGGCCCACCAGGCTATTGGGATCGTCGCCCCGCAGGCGCCGAAACAAGGTGATGCCCAACCCTTCGGACTTGAAACTGCCAGCGCAGTTGTAAGGTTGCTCCCGGCGCAGATAGCTTTCGATGCACTCCGGGTCCAGTTTCCGAAACACCACCCAGAAAGGCTCCACCGCCACCTGGGTCCGACCGCTGGCGCTGTCTAGCAGGCACAGGCCGGTATAGAAACTCACGGTGCGACCGGACGCCCGGCTTAGCTGCGCCACTGCCCGGGCATGGTCTCCGGGCTTGCCGAGAATGTCCCCGTCCAGCACCGCCACTTGATCGGAGCCGATCACCAGGGCCTGGGATTCCCGGGCTGCCACCGCCCGGGCCTTGGCCTCGGCCAGCCTGGCCACCAGTTCGGCCGCTTGCTCTCCGGGCCGGGGCGTCTCTTCGATATCCGGCGCGCTGACCTCGAATGGCAGGCCCAGACGATCCAGCAGCGCCCGGCGGAAGGGGGAGGTGGAAGCTAAAATAAACCGGCGGCCGTCGGGAAGCGTCGCGGTCATGGGATCATCCTCATAATTTTAGGAGTAAAATTGATAGAGAGTTTCGCGCCAGGACAATACTTTAAAGAATTTTGACAGGGTTGCCGACCCCATATATCATTGCGGCCCTTATGCAGTCCCGCCTCCCTGGAAGCATTGATCCGTGGAAACTGGCCAGCACCGGCGGCCAGTTGCGGGGCCAATTGTCCTTGGCATCCATGCTGCGGCTGGCCTCGCTGGTGCAAGCCGCCACGGGCGCGGCCGAGATGGTGCTGGAGGCGGGTCGGGACGAACAGGGGGTCCGTTACCTCTCAGGGCGGATCAAAGCGACGGTTACCGTGGTCTGTCAGCGTTGTCTGAGTCCGATGCCGCTGACGCTAAGGGCGGAGTATCGGCTGGGGTTGGTGCGAACCGAGGCCCAGGCGGTCGCTTTGCCGACCGGTTACGAACCGCTGCAAGTGGCGGAGGATGATATGCTGGCGTTGTCGGAGCTAGTGGAGGACGAGCTGATTCTGGCCCTGCCCCTAGCGCCCATGCACGCCACGCTGGAGCCTTGCCTGGCCAACGGTTATCAATTGCCCCAACAACCGTCCGCAGAGAAGAACCAGACTCATCCGTTCGCCGCGCTCTCGACCCTATTGAAAGACGTAAAGAATCAGGAGTGACCTAGCCATGGCCGTACAACAAAACCGCAAAACCCGCTCCAAACGGGGCATGCGCCGCGCTCACGACGCTCTGAAGACGCCGGCCCTGTCCATTGATCCCACCTCCGGTGAAACCCACCGTCGCCATCATGTCAGCCCTGGCGGTTATTATCGCGGTCGCCAGGTGATTGTCACCGAAGCCGAAGAATAGACGCGCCGGGGTGGTGCACCCAAAGCCGCCTTGCCTGATGCCATGGCGGCGTCCCAGTAAGACGCCGTCAAGTCCACTGACTTCCAACGCACTCGTTAAACCATGACCCGGCCGCTGACCGTCGCCGTTGATGCGATGGGGGGGGATGTCGGCCCTGATGCGGTCGTTCCCGCTGCCCTCACCGCCCTGGAATCCCGCCCGGGTCTGAACCTGATCCTAGTGGGGCAGGAGCCGGTGCTGACCGCTAAACTGGCCGCCCTCAAAGCCGCCGGGCATCCTCGGATAGCGGTGCAGCACGCCTCCCAGACCGTGGGCATGGATGAACTGCCCTCCCAAGCCCTGCGCCTGAAAAAAGACTCCTCCATGCGGGTGGCCATCGACCTGGTCAAGCGGGGCGAGGCCGATGCCTGCGTCAGCGCCGGCAACACCGGCGCCCTGATGGCCACGGCCCGGTTTGTACTCAAAACCTTGCCGGGCATTGACCGGCCAGCCATCTGTACCACCATTCCATCCCTGCACGGCCACACCCGGGTGCTGGACCTGGGGGCCAATGTGGACAGCAAGGCCGAGCATTTGTTGCAGTTCGCGGTCATGGGCGCTGAGCTGGTCCGGGCGGTGGACAACATCGAGCGGCCCCGGGTGGGCTTGCTGAACATTGGCGCGGAAGAGATCAAGGGCAATGAACAGGTCAAACAGGCCGCCGCCCTGCTGACCGCCTCCGACCTCAATTACATCGGCTTCGTGGAAGGGGACGATACCTTTCTGAAGCAGGTGGATGTGGTGGTCTGCGATGGCTTTGTGGGCAATGTAGCCCTCAAGACCATGGAAGGCGTGGCCAAACTCATCCGTCACTACATGACCGTGGAGTTCAAGAGAAACCCCCTCACCCGTCTGGCGGGATTGGCGGCCTTGCCGGTGCTGCGTGCCTTCAGCCGCAAGATCGATCCCAGGCGCTATAATGGTGCGAGCCTGCTAGGATTACGGGGTATCGTCATCAAAAGCCATGGCGGCGCCGACGCGCTGGCCTTTGCCAACGCCATTATCATCGCCATGACAGAAGTTGAAAAGGCGGTACCTCAACGGATCAAAAAACACCTGCTCTACCTGGAAGCTGAAGGGCAAGCGCTTTGAAATACGCAAAAATCATCGGCACCGGTGGCTATCTGCCGGAAAGGGTATTGACCAACCACGAGCTGGAAAAAATGGTCGATACCTCGGATAGCTGGATCCGTGAGCGCACCGGGGTAAAGCAGCGGCATATCGCCGCGCCGGGGGAAACCACCTGCGATCTGGCCGAGCAGGCCGCCCACCAGGCCATCGCGGCGGCGGGCGTGGACCCCAAGACCATTGACCTGATCGTAGTGGCCACCACCACCCCGGATCACGTCTTTCCCAGTGTCGCCAGCCAACTCCAGGAGCGTCTGGGCAATTTCGGCTGCCCCGCCTTCGATGTCCAGGCGGTCTGCACGGGTTTTATCTACGCTTTGGGCATTGCCGAGAAATTCGTCCGCACCGGCTCCTCCCAGCGCGCCCTGGTGGTGGGCGCCGAGACCTTTTCCCGAATTATCGACTGGACCGACCGCGCCACCTGCATCCTGTTCGGTGACGGCGCCGGCGCGGTGGTGATCGAGGCCGCCGACACGCCAGGCATTATGTCCACCCATCTCCATGCCGATGGTCGTTTCAAGGAAATGTTATGGGTGCCTGCCGGGGTGTCCAGTGGCTACGACAGTACCCGGGAGAATGCCGCCTACGTGGAGATGCGTGGCAACGAGGTATTCCGTTGGGCGGTGAACACCCTAGGCCGGATCGTCGAAGAGACCCTGGAGGCTAATAAGCTAAGTCCTGATGATGTGGACTGGTTGATTCCCCATCAGGCCAACACCCGGATCATCGCCGCCACGGCCCGGAAGCTGCGTATGCCCATGGAGCGGGTGGTGGTCACCGTCCCTAACCACGCCAATACCTCCGCCGCCTCGGTGCCCCTAGCCTTGAATGTGGCGGTGCGCGACGGCCGGATCAAGACCGGCCACACCGTGCTGCTGGAGGCTTTCGGCGGAGGCTTCACCTGGGGCTCCATCTTGTTGATATTCTGACTAAGCCGACCATAGACTTTGCCATGACCAATACTAACCCCATTTCCGGCCTGGCCTTCGTATTTCCCGGCCAGGGTTCCCAGTCCGTAGGCATGCTGGCCGAGCTGGCTGCCAGGCCCCAAGTCGTGGACACTTTTCAGGAGGCGTCCGGGGTGCTGGGTCTCGATCTGTGGGCGCTGGTGAGCGGCGGTCCCGAAGCCGAACTCAACCAGACCCACAACACCCAACCGGCCATGCTGGCCGCAGGGGTGGCCCTATGGCGGGTCTGGGAGGCCGAAGGTGGGCCAACCCCGGCGCTGTTGGCCGGCCATAGTCTGGGAGAGTATACCGCCTTGGTCTGTGCCGGCGCCCTGGATTTCACCGCAGCCGTGGGCCTGGTGGCCGAGCGTGGCCGGTTGATGCAGGCGGCGGTGCCCGAAGGCCAAGGGGCCATGGCGGCGGTGCTGGGCCTGGACGACGCTACCGTGCGCGCCGCCTGCGCCGAGGCCGCCCAGGGAGAGGTGGTGGAAGCCGTCAACCTCAACGCGCCAGGTCAGGTGGTCATTGCCGGCGGCGCGGCGGCGGTGGAGCGGGCCGTGGGGGCTGCCAAGGCGCGGGGCGCCAAGCGCGCCGTGACCCTGCCGGTAAGCGTGCCCTCCCACTGCGCCCTGATGCGCCCGGCCGCCGAGCGCTTGGCCGAGCGGCTGGCCGAGGTGGAACTGCGCGCGCCGCGTATCCCGGTGCTGCATAATGCCGACGTGGCCGCCCACGGCGATCCGGCGGCCATCCGCGATGCCCTGGTGCGACAACTCCATAGCCCGGTGCGCTGGGTGGAAACCCTCCAGGCCATGGCCGAACAGGGGGTGTCTCTGGTGGTGGAATGCGGTCCTGGCAAGGTGCTGGCCGGGTTGACCAAGCGCATCGACAAACGGGTGCGGGCGCTGCCGGTATTGGACGAGAACAGCTTGCAGGCGGCGCTGGCCGCCGCACGGGAGGTCTGAAATGAATCTGCAAGGGGAAATCGCCCTGGTCACCGGTGCTAGCCGCGGCATCGGTCGGGCCATCGCCCGGGAACTGGGCCGACGCGGCGCCGTGGTGGTGGGTACCGCCACCAGCGATACCGGGGCCGAGGCCATTGGCGCCGACCTGGCCGAACAGGATCTGCAAGGTCGGGGACTGCGGCTGGATGTCACCGACCCGGACTCCGTGGAGGCGGTGATCAAGGCCATCGGCCAGGAGTTCGGCAGCCCCGGGATACTGGTCAACAATGCCGGCATCACCCGGGATAACCTGCTGATGCGGATGAAGGACGATGAGTGGGCATCCATCATCGACACCAATCTGTCCTCGGTTTATCGACTCAGCAAGGCGGTGTTGCGGGGGATGATGAAAGCCCGCCGCGGCCGGATTGTCAGTATCGCCTCGGTGGTGGGGGTCATGGGCAACACCGGGCAGACCAATTATGCAGCGGCCAAGGCCGGGATCATCGGGTTCACCAAGTCCCTGGCCCGGGAGGTCGGCTCCCGGAGCATCACCGTTAACGCTGTGGCCCCGGGTTTTATCGATACCGACATGACCCGAGCCATGCCCGAAGAACACCGGGCCGCTCTGATCCAGAACATACCCCTCAACCGCCTTGGTGAGGCCGACGACATCGCCCATGCCGTGGCCTTTCTGGCCTCCCCGGAGGCGGGCTACATTACCGGCGAGACTTTGCACGTGAATGGGGGGATGTACATGATCTAAGCGCAGGCCCGGATTCGCGCGGGCTGGATAAGGCGTTCTCGCCATGTCTTGTCCATCGGGGCGTCATCTGCTGTAATGCCCCATCCCTTTTTTCTACAATGTACGTGGCGGTTCCGCTGCCTAACTTCATCCGAGGATCATAAAAACATGAGCAATGTCGAAGAACGCGTCAAGAAGATCATTATCGAGCAACTGGGTGTCAAGGAAGAGCAGGTCACTAATGAAGCCTCTTTCGTCGACGATCTGGGCGCCGATTCCCTGGACACGGTGGAACTGGTCATGGCTCTGGAGGAGGAATTCGAGTGCGAGATTCCCGACGAGGATGCCGAGAAGATCACCACGGTGCAGGAGGCTATCAACTACGTCAATGCGCACCTGGGATAAGTCTCCCGGCGAGCCGCTGAGACTGGCCGTAGCCACCGGCGTGGTTGCGGCCGCTTGTTCGCTTGGGAAACCGAATCTGTTTCGAGGGTAGTCGTTTGTCAAAAAGACGTGTCGTAATCACCGGGTTGGGTATTGTTTCTCCCGTCGGCAGCGATGTGGAGACGGCTTGGGCGAACATTCTGGCGGGCAATAGCGGTATCGCCCCCATCACCGCGTTCGAAACGAGCAATCTGCCGGTGCGTTTTGGCGGTTCGGTCAGGGATTTCGATGTGGAGAAGTACATCAATCGCAAGGAAGCCAAGAAAATGGACGCCTTCATCCACTATGGCATCGGCGCTGCGGTGCAGGCCATAGAGGACGCCGGCTTGACCATCACCGAGGCCAACGCCGAGCGGGTAGGGGTTTCCATCGGCTCCGGGATCGGCGGCCTGCCGGGCATTGAGGAAGGCCACGCCGCCTTCCTCAAAGGCGGCGCCCGTAAGATTACTCCGTTCTTCGTGCCCCGCAGCATCATCAATATGATTTCCGGCAACCTGTCTATCATGTACGGGATCAAGGGGCCGAATATCGCCATCGTCACCGCCTGCACCACCGGCACCCATAGTATCGGCGACGCCGGTCGGATCATCAGCTACGGAGACGCCGATGTGATGATCGCCGGCGGCGCGGAAATGGCCACCACGCCAACGGGGCTGGGGGGCTTCGCTGCGGCCCGGGCACTGTCCACCCGCAACGACGAACCCCAGCGCGCTAGCCGACCCTGGGATCAGGACCGGGATGGTTTCGTGCTCAGTGACGGGGCGGGGGTATTGGTGTTGGAAGAATACGAACACGCCAAACGTCGCGGCGCCCGTATGTATGCCGAACTGGCGGGTTTCGGCATGAGTGGCGATGCCTACCACATGACCCTGCCAGCGGCGAACGGCGACGGCGCCCGGCGCTGTATGGTCAATGCCCTGCGCGATGCGGGCCTGTCCCCCACGGAAGTGGACTACGTCAACGCCCACGGCACCTCCACGCCCGCAGGCGACAAGGCCGAGAGTGACGCCGTAAAGGCCGCTTTCGGCGACCATGCGCATCAGCTCGCCATCAGTTCCACCAAGTCCATGACCGGCCATCTGCTAGGGGCGGCCGGCGGGGTGGAGGCCGTGTTCTCGGTGCTGGCCATTCGCGACCAGGTGGCGCCCCCCACCACCAATCTGGACAACCCCAGTCCAGGCTGCGATCTCAACTACGTTCCCCATACACCCCAAGAGCGCGAGATTCGCGTGGCGCTGTCCAATTCCTTCGGTTTTGGGGGCACCAACGGCAGCATCCTGTTTCGCAAACTATCCTGATATCCAGGCCCGGATCGCCGATCCGGGTTCGCCTCGCCGGTAATCCAGCCCATGGCCCTGTTTCACGCCCTGGATAGCTTTCCCGACCCCCTGGACCTACATTGCCTAAACCCGGCTCGCTATCCCTTTGTACTGGAGAGCGTGGTCCGGGGCACCGACAATGCCCGGTTTAGCTTGGTGTTTGCCTGTCCCGAAGATACCTTGACCCTGTTCCCGAACGACAATTTTGATTTTCTCGCCGAGTTGGACGCCCGCTGGCGGCGGGAGCGGTTGCCGACCGAAGCGGGGGTTTCGCCGTTCCGGGGGGGCTGGTTTTTGTATCTGGGCTACGAGTTGGCGGCTCAGGTGGAACCTACCCTGAGCCTGCCCCCGGCGCCCCATGCCTTGCCGGTGGCTTTCGCTACCCGAATCCCTGCTGCCCTGGTGTTGGATCATCGGGAGCAGCGGGCCTGGCTGGTGGCGGAACCGGGGCGGGAGGACCTGCTGGAGATCATCAAAACCGATCTGGACCGACTGCCTCCGGCTTCGGGACCAATGGCGGGAACGGTACTGGGCCAGCCCATGACTGAGGACGACCCGATCCCTTACTTGGCCGCAGTGGAGCGGATCAAGACCTATATCCGGGACGGAGACGTTTTCCAGGTGAATCTGTCCCGAGCTTGGCGGGGTCGGCTGGCCAGCGGCGTCGGTGATAGCGATTTGTACCGGCGGTTGCGTCGCCGCAATCCTGCCCCTTTCGCCGGCCTGGCGGTTTGGGGCGAAGGGGCCATCATCAGTTCGTCTCCCGAGCGGCTGGTGCGGGTCCAGGACCGAACGGTGGACACGCGGCCCATCGCCGGCACCCGGCCCCGGGGGCGGGCCGACGGCGACGATACCGCCTACTCCAGGGAACTCCTGGCCCATCCCAAGGAGCGGGCCGAGCATGTCATGCTCATCGATCTGGAACGCAACGACCTGGGGCGGGTCTGCCGCCCGGGCACGGTAAGGGTGGATGAACTCATGGTCCTGGAAAGCTACGCTCATGTTCACCATATCGTTTCCAATGTACGCGGTGAACTGCGTGACCCTATCAGCCCCGGGCAGGTGATCCGGGCGGTATTCCCTGGCGGTACTATTACCGGCTGCCCCAAGGTGCGCTGCATGGAAATCCTCGCCGAGTTGGAAGGAGAGGGGCGGGGTCCTTACACAGGCGCCATGGGTTATCTCAATCGGGACGGTGATATGGATCTGAATATTTTGATTCGCACCCTGGTGCGGGAGGGAGATCGGATCAGTTTGAGGGCCGGGGGCGGAATCGTCGCCGATTCCATCCCAGAACGGGAATTAGAGGAAACCCGGGACAAGGCCAGGGGGCTGCTGTTGGCCTTGGAGGGGGAGCGATGATGCTGGTGAACGGCCAGCCGACGGAGACCGTGGCGGCGGCGGATCGGGGCTTGCAGTACGGGGACGGCCTGTTCGAAACTCTGGCGGTGCGCCGGGGTCGGCCGGAGCTATGGGACCGGCATCTGCACCGGCTGGCCGAGGGCTGCGACCGCTTGGGCCTGCCCGCCCCGGATACGGGCGTCTTGGCCGCCGAGGCTGATAGCCTGTGCCAGGGTGTGGATTGGGGGGTGTTGAAAATCCTCATCACCCGTGGCGGTGGCGGTCGGGGGTATCGGCTTCCCTCCTCGCCGCGACCTACCCGGATACTGTCCCTGCACCCCTGGCCGACCTATCCCTCATCCTGGGGGCGGGATGGAGTCGTGGCGCGGGTTTGCCGCCATCCTCTGTCCTTGAATCCGGCCCTGGCCGGGCTTAAGCATCTCAATCGTCTGGATCAAGTCTTGGCCCGGGCCGAGTGGGATGACCCAGACGTGGCCGAAGGCTTGATGGTGAACCCCTTGGGGCGGGTGGTGGAAGGTGTCATGAGCAATGTGTTCCTGGGTCGGGCCGGCGTGCTGTACACCCCACGACTAGACCAGGCTGGGGTAGCGGGGGTGATGCGCGCCTTGGTTCTGGAACTGGCCGCCCAACTGGGCCTGACCTGCCGGGAGGTCAGCGTGTCTCTGGCCGACCTGGAATCCGCCGACGAGGTGTTTGTGAGCAACAGCATTATTGGATTGTGGCCGGTGCGTTGCCTAGAGGGGACCGATTACCTGGCTCCTGGCCCCCTGGCTGCTCAGTTGTTCCCGCTGCTTGAGGAGGCCCGGATACCGTGAGTGGACGCCTGTTTGGATTGCTTCTGGGCGTGCTGCTGGTCGCCGTGCTGCTGGTCGGTTTCGCCCTGTACGTGGATTACCGCACGTTTCTGGAAACCCCCCTGACCGTACCGGAGCAGGGTCTGGAATTCCAGGTGCCCCCAGGCTCCTCGGTGGCTGGACTGGCCCGTGACCTAGAGGATCGGGGGGCGCTGCGCTCGGCGTTGTATTTGCGGGCCTACGCCAGACTGACCGGTCAGGCTTCCCGCATCCAGGCCGGGGAGTACACCATCGCCCCGGGCGCCACCCCCCGGACCCTGCTTACGCAGTGGGTGGCTGGGCGGGTGATCCAATATGCCCTCACGGTGGTGGAGGGCTGGACCTTTCGGCAGATGTTGGAGGCGGTCCATGCCCATCCCAAGCTGCGACACACCTTGGAGGGCCTGGATGCCGCCGCCGTCATGGAGCGCCTGGGCCAGCCTGGGGAGCATCCCGAGGGGCGGTTTTTTCCAGACACGTATCACTTCCCCGCGGGCACCACGGATGTGGAGTTTTTGCGCCGGGCCTACCAGGCCATGGAGCGGCGATTGGAGCAGGTTTGGGCGGAGCGCGCTGCGGACCTGCCTATAAAGACCCCTTATGAGGCTTTGATTCTGGCCTCCATCATCGAAAAAGAAACCGCCGTGCCCGAGGAACGAAAGGACGTTGCCGGGGTGTTCGCGCGGCGCTTGCGTAAGGGCATGCGCTTGCAGACCGATCCCACGGTGATCTACGGTCTGGGAGAGGACTTTGACGGGAATATCCGCCGCCGCGACCTGACCACGGACACCCCTTATAACACCTATACCCGCCAGGGACTGCCCCCGACCCCCATTGCCCTGCCCGGGGCCGGCGCCCTGGCGGCGGCCGTCAACCCCGCCTCCGGCAGCGCCTTGTATTTCGTGGCCCGGGGAGATGGCGGCCATGTGTTTTCGGATACCCTCGCCGAACACAACCGGGCGGTGCGGAAGTATCAATTGCAAAGGCGTCAACAGTGAACGGCCGGTTCATCACCCTGGAAGGTATCGAAGGAGCGGGCAAGACCAGCCAGCTCGCCGCCCTGGAGGCATTTCTGCGGGCGCGGGGTCTGGGCTGCGTGGTTACCAGGGAGCCGGGAGGCACCGTTCTAGGTGAGGAGCTGCGAGGGTTGTTACTGGCTCATCGGCACGAGGGTATGGGAGTGGATACGGAATTGCTTTTGATGTTCGCCGCTAGGGCCGAGCATCTTGAGCGGGTGATCCGTCCGGCCCTGGCCCGGGGAGAATGGGTACTCTGCGACCGGTTCACCGACGCCACTTATGCGTATCAGGGGGCCGGGCGGGGGGTGAACCGGGAGCGTATCGCCGAATTGGAGTGCTGGGTACAGGGTGAACTGCGCCCGGATCTGACCCTGTTGCTGGACGTGCCGGTGACGGCGGGCCTGGCCCGGGCCGGGCGGCGCGGTCAGGCAGACCGTTTTGAAGCGCAGAACGCGGTTTTTTTTGAACAGGTGCGCCGGGGATATTTGGCCCTAGCCAAGGACAACCCCCGGTACCGGGTGATCGACGCCAGCGTTGATCAGATCTTGGTCAAGGAGCGTCTGCTGGCTGCGGTACAAGGGTTTTTTCAATTACCATGATGGACATACTGCCCTGGCACCAGACCCTTTGGGACCAACTCGACCAGCGCCGCGTCGCCGGACGGCTGCCCCATGCCCTGTTGCTGACCGGCGCGAGCGGCTTGGGCAAAATCCGCTTCGCCGAGCGCCTGGCCCACGGGCTGCTATGCGGCACGCCCACGGCGGACGGTCCCTGTGGGCAGTGTAAAAGCTGTCGGTTGCTAGCGGCCGGCAGCCATCCTGATTTTACTCGGCTTTCCCCCCTGGAGCCTGGAAAACCCATCCAGGTGGATCAGATTCGCGCACTGGGGGAATACTTGACCGGCACCAGCCAGTATGGTGGTCACAAAATCGCCCTGCTGGTCCCCGCCGAGCGGATGAATGTGAACGCCGCCAACAGCCTGCTCAAAACCCTGGAGGAGCCTCCGGCCGGCAGCCTGCTGCTGTTGGTGACCGCCATCCCGGCCCGGCTACCCGCCACCGTGCGTAGCCGCTGCCAAACCCTGGCGTTCCGCCGTCCGGCCACCCGGCTTGCCCTGGATTGGCTGGGGGAGCGGACCAGGCAAGCGGACCCCGAGTTGTTGCTGGCTCTGGCCGGTGGCGCGCCGTTTACGGCCCTGGAGATGGCTGAATCCCAACACTTAGAGCGGCGCCGGGACTTGTTGGGTTGGTTGACTCAAGTGTCGGCTGGCAAAGCCGATCCTGTACAGGCGGCGGAATGTTGGCGACAAGGGGAGCCGCTGGTGAATCTGCGCTGGTTGGTGGAGTGGCATGGGGACATGATTCGGCTTAAGATGGCAGGGCAAGCGTCGCGTTTGTCGCACCCAGACTTGCGTCAGGATTTGGAGGGCCTAAGCCGGGGCCTGTCGGTAGCCGAGCTGTTTCGACGGCTTGACGAAGTGATGCGGCTATACCAACTACGCGACACCCAGGTAAGCGGGCAGATGATGATGGAGGCGTTTTTGGGGAGCTGCGCCGACCGGCGCGGCCCTCGGTGACTGACGATGGCGAACCCCATGGACGAACAACGATCCACGCCTAAGGCGCCCAAGCAGGGAGTCATGTCCCTGGCCATCCGGGACAAGACCACCTTGTTTATGTCCTATATGCCGTTTCTTAAAAACGGCGGTCTGTTCATTCCCACCGACAAACCCTTCGACTTGGGGGATGAAGTATTTTTGCTGTTGACCCTAATGGATGAGCCCGAACGGCTGCCGGTCACCGGCAAGGTGGTGTGGATCACCCCCCGGGCCGCCCTGGGCAACCGAGCCATGGGCATCGGCATCCAGTTCAGCGGTATGGAGGCCGCCACGGTACAGAAGAAAATCGAAACCTATCTGGCGGGAACTCAGGGTTCCTATCGCGGTACCAATACCATGTAGCCGGGTCGTCAGGGCCTGTTAACAAGCGGATGCCCCGGCCGTCGAGAAACAGAGCCAAACTAAAACCAAGCATGCTGGTAGATTCTCACTGTCACCTCGATCACATTGATCTGACGCCATTTTCTGGCCGCCTGGAGGGCGTCTTGGAAGCCGCCGCCGCCGCTGGCGTGGAACACATTCTGTGTGTCGGTCTGGACCTGGAGCGCTGGCCGACCATGGTGGAGCGGGTAGCCCCTTTTCCTCAAGTGTCCGTATCCGTGGGGGTGCATCCCAGCGAAGCCGCCGGTCGCCCACCCTCGGTGGTGGAACTGGCAACCTTGGCCGAACACCCTCGGGTGGTGGCCATCGGCGAAACAGGGTTGGACTATTACTACGGCAAGGACAGCAAGACCCGTCAGCAGGACTATTTTCGCACTCACATACGAGCCGCCCGCCAGGTCGGTAAGCCCCTGATCATCCATACCCGAGACGCCCGGGAAGACACCCTGGCCATTCTCGGGGAGGAGGGGGCTGACGCCGTGGGCGGAGTGTTGCACTGCTTTACCGAGGACTGGGACATGGCGCGTCGGGCCATGGAACTGAACTTCTCTATCTCGTTTTCCGGCATCCTTACCTTCAAAAGTGCCGAGGCGCTGCGGGATGTGGCCCGGCGCTTGCCCCCGGAGCGTATCCTGGTGGAAACCGACGCCCCTTATTTGGCTCCCGTGCCCCACCGGGGCAAACCCAATCAACCGGCCTGGGTGCGTCATGTGGCCCAGTGTCTGGCCGAACTGAGGGGCCAGTCCCTGGAGTCCGTGGCGGAGACTACCACCGCCAATTACGACCGGTTGTTCGGGCGCGGCTGATGATGCTGCGCGAGCGAATCCGCTGCCGCCTGAATCCCCGTTTCGATAGCGGGGAGCGAATCGGCGATCATGCCGTGGCCGGTGTTGAGCCTGAGCAAGGGGTCTTGCGAACAGCGGCGGTCTTGGTGCCCCTGGTGCAGCGTTCCGAAGGCACGACCATATTGCTCACCCGCCGCACCGATCATTTGCTCCATCATCCAGGACAAGTGAGCTTTCCTGGGGGGCAGGCCGAGGAGCATGACGCCGGGCCGGTGCAGACCGCCTTGCGGGAAGCCGAAGAGGAAATCGGCTTGCTCCATGATCGGGTGGAAGTCATGGGGTTTCTGGACCCCTATCAAACCGTGACCGGCTTTCTGGTGGCGCCGGTCGTGGGATTCGTGACCCCGCCATTTACCCTGAATCCCGATCCTTTTGAAGTGGCTGAAGTGTTCGAAGTGCCTTTGGACTTGGTGTTGGACCCGATCAATCATCAGCGCCATAGCCGCTTATTCCAGGGCCAGCGCCGGGAGTTCTACGTGCTGCCTTATAAGCATTACTACATTTGGGGGGCCACGGCGGCAATGCTGGTAAATTTTTACGAAAAACTGTACGGGGCCAGTCGCTAACCGGCCGGACCCCGCCGCGCTGGCTTGGTCCGTCCACAGGAGTAAACTGTCCACGAGTCTCGGCCAGTTCGTCGATGACCTGTGTTTCCGGCGCGTCCGCGATTGTCTATGGGTTCCATGAACTACCGATTGTTCGGTTTTATCATCATCCTGCTAGTATGCCTGCCCTGGGCGGCCCGGGCCGCCTCGCCTTTGCAGTTTCTGGATGCGGGCAAGGAGACCAAGGCCGAGTCGGCGCCCGCCACCTTGCCCGAACCGGCTGCCCTGGGAGCCAACTGGTGGGACTATTTTGCCACCACAGGGGATGAACTCAGCCAACGGGTGGGCAAGTTCATGACCCGACTGGACGGACTTCAGGCCGAACTGCCCCCGGACACCCTGGAGGCGGCCCGGCCTTATATGGAGCGGCTGCGCACTAGCCTCAAGGCTCTGCCCGAAGCCAAAGCCCAGCCTAGTCCCGGTCCACCGACGCCAGCGGTCTATGCCGAGGGCTATACCATCCAGCAGCTGTTGGATTTGTCCAATCGCCGTCGCCGAGCGCAGAACGAACTCGACGCCGAACAGAACGATGTGGCTTCCGCCGAACGCACCATCCGTTCAGCGAACCGCCGTATCGACACCCTGCTGGCCGCCTATCTGGATCTGCCCCAGACTTCGCCCCTGCGGCCAGTGCGGGGTCTGGAGATCATGGCCGATCGTTCCGCCGTGGCCCTGGCGGAACAGCAATTGCGGGTCCGCAAGGCTAGCCTGCTGGCCCGGGAAATCCGGCTCCAGCACCTAGCCGACGAACTGGCGGTGGCCGCTAAGCACCTAAAGACCGACCCCGAAGAACTGGCCCGGCTCAACGCCGAATTCGAGCAGGCCCAGACCATTCTCAAGGACTCCCGTGAGCGGTTGAACAATGCCCAGGCCCGTGCCCTGGCGCCGGTGGAGGACGACATGGAGGGGCGGGCCACCTCCTTGTACCGCCACCAGCAGGCGGTGCGTGCGGCGGTGATCGAGGCCCTGGCCCAGGTGCGGCTAACCCGCTTTCAGGCCCAACGGGAGCTGATCCGCCTGTTGCTGGAAGGCGAGGAGGTGATGCCCGCCGAACTGGTGGAGCAGATCGCCGACTGGAACGGACAAACCGCCGAGATTGGCGCCCAAGCCCAGCTATGGACCGCCGACAGCCAGCGGGAGCGGGATCGGGCTGGAGAAGCAGTGGCCCGTGGGTCGGCCGAGGGCGTCGAAGAACCCATGTATATCAAACTTTTGCATCAGGATCGCTTGTCCATCGCCCAAGAGACCCTGGTGGCCCTGGAGCGTCTTGACTCGGAATTGCAACAGGCCGGCATGCTGGTGCAGCTCACGGACGCGGAACTGGCCCACCAGCAGGGCGGGTTGCGGGATTGGCAGATCCGCCTGGAGCGGTGGTTGACCATGCTCCGGGAGCGCACCACCGGCTGGATCAATATGAGCTTGTTCAAGCTGGGGGGGACGCCGGTTACCACCCTGGGGCTGGTGCGCTTCGCGGTCATATTGTTCATCGCCTGGTGGATTTCCTATCTGTTGCGCCGGGCCATGCGCCAACTTGGGGAGCGTAGCGGGGGGGCCAATCTGGCGGCCATGTATACCGTGGGCCGGCTGTCTCATTACATGATTGTGTCCATCGGCTTCATCATCGGCCTGTCCTCCATCGGTGTGGACTTCACCAATTTCGCCCTGGTAGCCGGCGCCCTGTCCATTGGTATTGGTTTTGGCCTGCAATCCATCGTCAATAATTTTGTCTCCGGGTTGATCCTGCTGTTCGAGCGCAGTCTCAAAGTAGGGGACTGGGTGGAGTTGGCCTCGGGGGTAGCTGGGGAAGTACGGGAGATCAATGTCCGCTCCACGGTGATCAACACCAACGACAATATCGACATCGTGGTGCCTAACTCCGAGTTCATGAACAATCAGGTTATCAACTGGACCCTGGCCGAGGGCTTTTGCCGGATTCACCTGAAATTCCGGGTGGCCTACGGCTCCGACAAGGACCTGGTGCGCCAGGCTTGTCTGGAGGCCGCCGAGAAACTGCCCCACACCCTTACTGGCGTGCCTGGCCGCAACCCCGGAGTGTGGCTGGTGGGGTTCGGGGACAATGGCCTGGAATTCGAACTGGTGGTCTGGGTCACCCCCCGGGCGGTCAAGCGCCCCGGTGCGGTTAACGCCGCCTACATGTGGGAGATCGAATCGGCCTTGCAGAAGTACGGCGTCGAAGTGCCTCTGCCCCAGCGGGATTTGCGCCTACGCAGTGGTTTCCGGGAACTGGTGTCGGCGGAGGAGCCGCCGCCTCCCCTGGAGACCGGGAAACCCCGGGCCGCTCAGGTCAGCAGATAGCCCAGCAGCGCCTCATACACTCGGCTCAGGTCGTCTAGGTCGGCGGCCCATACCCGTTCGTCGATTTTGTGGATGGTGGCGTTTACCGGCCCCAGTTCCACCACCTGGGCGCCAGTGGGGGCGATAAAGCGACCGTCGGAGGTGCCGCCGGTGGTGGATAGGGTAGTGTCGATGCCCAACTGCTCCCGCACCGCTCTAGCCGCTGCCGCCACCAGGGCGCCGGGTTCGGTGAGAAACGGCATCCCCGACAGGGTCCAGTCCAGCCGGTAGCCGAACACATGGCCGCTCTTGACCTCCTCGTTGAGCAACTGGGTCTCGATGATCTGCCGTGTCCGAGCCTGGATTTGTTCCACGGTCAGTTCCGTGGAGAAGCGGAAATTGAACAGCATATCCACCGCTCCGGGCACCACATTGGTGGCGCCGGTGCCCGCGTGGAGGTTGGAGATTTGAAAGGTGGTGGGGGGAAAGAAGTCATTGCCCCGATCCCAGACCTCATCGGCCAGGGCCGCCAGGATCATGCCCACGGCGTGAATGGGATTCTGGACCAGATGGGCATAGGCCACATGGCCCTGCACCCCCTGGATCACCAGCCGTCCGTGCAGGGAGCCGCGGCGGCCGTTTTTGAGGGTATCTCCCAGCCGCTCCACACTGGATGGCTCGCCCACCAGGCACCAGTCGATCTTCTCGCCCCGGGCCTCCAGGTGTTCCACTACCCGGCGGGTGCCGTCCAGGGCCGGGCCTTCTTCGTCGCTGGTAATGAGAAACCCAATGGCGCCTTGATGCTCCGGGTGGGCGGCGATGAATCGCTCACAGGCGGTGAGCATGGCCGCCAGGGAGCCTTTCATATCCGCCGCCCCTCGCCCATACAGCCAGCCCTCCCGCAGCTCCGCCTGGAAGGGGTCGGAGGACCACTGTTCCAGGGGACCGGGAGGCACCACATCGGTGTGACCGGCAAACACCAGCAGCGGTCCCCGGTCGCCGCGCCGCGCCCAGAAGTTGCCCACCTCGCCAAAGGGCAGCCGCTCGATGCGAAACCCCAACTCGGCCAGGCGCTGGATCATCACCTCCTGACAGCCGGCGTCATCGGGGGTGACCGAGCGGCGGCAGATCAGGTGCTGGGCGAGTTCAAGGGTGTCGGACATGGATCGGGAGTCCTCGGCTGGATGAAAAATGGCTAGCCTCAAATGGGCCACTATACCAGAGGCGGGTGGGCCGTCATGGGGCTGGAACGGCTTCGGGGACGGGCGTTTCCCGGTGAGGCGGGGCCGGAGTCACCATCGGCGCCGCGTCGCCTCCATCACACCCCCTGAAACGGATACACCGCCCCCAGTCCCAATAGCCCGGTCAGCTCGTCCAGGGCCGCGCGGGATTCCTCCAGCAAAGCCGGGTCGGCCAGGTCCTCGGGGTTCAGTCGGTCTCGGTAGTGGCGCTCCACCCAAGCCGTCAGCTGCTGATACAGGGATGGGTCCAGAAACACCCCAGGGTTCGCCGCCGCCCGCTCGGCTTCGCTAAGCACCACCCGCAGCCGCAGACAGGCCGGGCCGCCACCGTTGCCCATGCTCTCCCGCAGGTCCAGGTAATGCATCTGTTTCAAGGGGCCGGGACCGGCCACGATCTCCTCCAGACAGGTTCGCGTCCGGTCGTTTTGCCGACATTCCTCGGGCGCGATGATGGCCATGGAGCCGTCCGCCAGGCTCACCAACTGGCTGTTGAACAAATAGGTCCGCACCGCCTCCTGGACGTTGACCTGCTCGTCGTGAACCTCCATAAACCACAGTTCATGGTCGCCGAACCGCTGACGGATGTTGTGGATCACCTGGTAGGTGTCCAGAAAGGCGTGGCGGTGGAACAGCAGCACATTGGCATTACCCACGGCGATAACGTCGTTATGGAACACCCCCTGATCGATGACCGCCGGGTTCTGCTGAATGAACATCGTGCGTTCCGGGGCTAGGCCGTGAAGCCGGGCTACGGCTTGGGACGCTTCCAGGGTCTGGCGGGCCGGAAAGCGCAGTGGTCGGGGTTGGTCCTCGGCGCGGGCGTGGCGGCCGTGGACGAACAGTTCGATCCCCGGCTCCCCATAAGCCCGGCATAGCCGGGTATGGTTGGCGGCGCCCTCGTCGCTGAACCACTCCCCCGGGGGTAGGGCCGGGTGATGGGCGAAGTGGCGCTCATCGGCAAAGATAGCGTGCAGCACCCGGGCGGTGGTGGGGTGTTCAATGGAGCGGTGGAATTTGTTGGTGAGATTGGCCGGGGTGAAATGGACCCGGCCATCGGCGCTATCGGCGCTAGGGGAGACGGTGGCGGCGTTGGCGGTCCACATGCTGGAGGCCGAACTTAGGGCCTGCAACAGGGCTGGGGCCTGGCGGGCTGCGGTCTCGATGACCCGGGCATCGCCGCCACTGAAGCCCAGCCGACGCAGGGTGTGAACATCAGGCCGCTCTTGGGGCGGCAATACCCCTTGAGGTATGCCTAGCCCGGTCAGGGTTTGCATCTTGGCCAGCCCTTGCAAAGCGGCGGCCCGGGGGTTGGAAACGCCGTAGGCGTGGCTCAGGGAGGCCACATTGCCATAGGATAGGCCGGCGTAGTTGTGGCTGGGGCCTACTAGGCCGTCGAAGTTGACTTCCAGGGCGCTCAAGGGCTGATCCCCGGGCCGGGTTGGGCGGGCCTCAGTACCCGGTCGGCTTCCAGGGAAGCCACCGGGTAGGCGCAGTAGTCGGCGGCGTAATAGGCGCTGGGTCGGAGATTGCCGGAGTCGCCGATGCCCCCGAAGGGGGCGTTGCTGGCGGCCCCGGTGGTGGGCCGGTTCCAGTTGACGATGCCGGCGCGAATCCGCCGCCAGAAGCGATCGTACAAGCCGGGGTCGTCGCTGAGCAGTCCCGCCGACAGGCCGAAGGCGGTGGCATTGGCCTCCATGAGGGCGGCGTCGAAGTCCTCCACCCGCAGCACTTGCAGGAACGGCCCGAACGCCTCCGCATCGGGACGGTTGGCCACCCGGGTCACGTCCATCAGTCCCGGGGACAAAAACGGTAGGCCGTCCCGCAGCCGTTCCATGGGCTGCAATAGATCGCCTCCGGCGGCCCGCAGCCGCTCTTGGAGTCCCAGCAAGCTACCCGCCGCCGGATTGTTGATCACCGGTCCCATAAACGGCTCTGGATCGTCGTCCCAGGCCCCTACCCGCACCCGGTCCATGAGCTTGAGCAGGGCCTCCACGAAGCGGTCCCCCGCCACCCCTTGGGGCACGATCAGCCGCCGGGCGCAGGTGCAGCGTTGGCCGGCGGTGATATAGGCCGACTGCACGGTATGCCAGGCCGCCGCCTCCAGGTCGGCCACCGCGTGGACGATCAGCGGGTTGTTACCGCCCATTTCCAGGGCCAGGATTTTGCCTGGGCAGCCGCCAAACTGGCGGTGCAGCAGCTTGCCCACCTGGGGGCTGCCGGTAAAGAACAGCCCATCTACCTGCCGGTGCCCGGCCAGGGCCGCGCCGCTGTCCCCCCGCCCCTGGATCAGGTTCAGCACCCCGGCGGGCAGACCCGCTTCCCGCCAGCACTCCAGGGTGCGCTGGGCGGTCAGGGGGGTCAGTTCACTAGGCTTGAACACCACAGTATTGCCAGCCAGCAGGGCCGGGACTATATGGCCGTTGGGCAGGTGGCCGGGAAAGTTATAGGGACCGAACACCGCCACCACCCCGTGGGGCTTGTGGCGCAGCACCGAGCGCACCTCCTGGACCTGGCCGCTGCGTTCGCCGCCGCGTTCGCCGCCGCGTTCGCCGGTGCGCTCCCGGTAGGCGACGATGGAGATGGGGATCTTGCCGACCATGGCCGCCACCTCGGTGAGGGCCTCCCAGCGGGGTTTGCCGGTCTCCCGGGCAATGGTTTCGGCCAATATCGGCTTGCGGCGTTCCAATTGCTCCTGGAACGCCTCCAGATAGCCGATGCGTTGCTCCAGGGGCCGAGCCGACCAGTCCTCGAAGGCCCGGCGGGCGGCCTGTACCGCAGCGTCCACTTCCTGGTCCAGAGCACAACGGCCCTCCCAGAGGGTCTCGCCGGTGGCGGGGTCCGTGGAAGTCAGGGGGGCGCCGCCGCCGACCAGCCAGCGGCCGTCGATGTAGAGGCTCCAGTTATGCATAGTGTACTCCCCTCAGAAGCGTATATAGCGCAGGGGTTCGCCGGGCTGGACCTGAAGGGCCTTGGCCGCCTCCTGGGTGATGTGCAACTCGCCGTGGGTATCCACCAGCAGCGGGCATTTACAGGCTCGGAAGCCGTCCAGGCGGGTGGTGCAGACAATGAAATCCATGGCGTCGATATGTTCCACCACCTTGCCTAGCAGCGTCCGGCCGCTGTCCCGCACGGTACGGATTTGCTCTCGGCGGCAGTGGATGGTGGGGCCGGCGTCGAACACGTCCACGCAGCCCTCGAAGGCGAAGCCCTCCCGCTGGAGCAGTTTCAGGGCGGGCTGGGTGGCGGGGTGGGTGACGCCGATCACCGCCCGGGCTTCCGAGGGCAGCAGGCAGATGTAAATGGGGGATTTGGGCATCAGGTCGGCGATGAACTGGTACTTGCCAAGAGAACTCAGGAAATCCGCCTTGGAGAAATCCATGTCCAGAAAATGTCGGCCCAAATTATCCCAAAACACCGACCGGCCCTGGTCGTCGGACACCCCGCGCATCTCGGCCATGACCAGGGAATCGAAGCGTTGGGGGAACTCCGCCATTACCAGAAACCGGAACCGGGACAGCAGTCGACCGTTGCCGTCCTTGCGGGAGTCGCCGCTCAAAAACAGGGTGGCGATTTCGGTGGCGCCCCGGTACTCGTTGACCATCTGTAACACGCTCACCGGTTGGTACTTGTACACCTCCTGGGAGGTGTGGGGCAGGTGCAGCAGCTTGAAGGAATAAAAAGGCCGACTGCGGCCCACGCTGGCGATAATGCCACTGGTGCCTACCACCCGGTTGCTGGCGGTATCCTCCAGCACGAACAAATAAGACTCCTCCCCAGGCTCGGCCACCTCCTGAGCCATGCTGTCCATGGAGGTTTGGATACGGGTCTCCAGCAAGGCCCGGTCGGCGGGCAGGTTGGTCATGCCCAGGCCCGATTCGATGGCCAGTTGCTCCAGTTGATCCAGATCGTCGGAGTGGATGGGACGGATGATGTTCATACAGGGACTCCTGTCCGGGGTGGCCAATGGGCCTCGCCGGTGGCCAGTTGCAGCAACAGTAAGGCGGATAGCCGCGCCCGCTCGACGAGGCTGTCCACCAGCACGAACTCGTCGGCGGAGTGGATCTTGCCGCCCCGCACCCCCAGGGTGTCTATATTGGGCAAGCCCGCAGCGGCCAGATTATTGCCGTCGCAGCAACCCCCAGTGGCGGTCCAGGCCACCGGGATGCCCAGCGTCCGACCACAGTCGGCCAGCAGCCCAAACAGGGCCTGGTTGGTTTCGCTCAGGGGCTTGGGCGGGCGGCCGAAGCCCCCATGCAGGGTCAGGGACAAGCCCTGCCGACGGTTGTAATCGGCCACCAGGGCGGCCAGGCTGTCCTCCACCCGGTGTTGCTCATCCAAGGTAGCCACCCG
>CAZQXD010000003.1:0-27535 GCA_964597315.1 uncultured Candidatus Competibacteraceae bacterium | reverse complement strand
CCTGGAGTCGGGCCGGGTTGACGGTGACCCCGGGCCAGCGGCCGTTGAGTCCGTTCACGGCGACGATGAACTCCGCCAGGGCCACCACGGCGTTGCGGCCTAGATGGTGTTCCCGCCCAGCGTGGGCGGCCCGACCCCGGACCACAGCTGTGTAATTGCCGCTGCCCTTGCGCTCCCCGGCCAGGGTGCCGTCGGCCAGGGCCGGTTCATAAACCAGCCCCAGATCGTTGCGCCTGGCGGCCTCGGCTAGCAGGACCGCCGAACCTGGGGAGCCGATCTCCTCGTCGGGGTTGAATAGGACCTCCCAGCCTAGTCGTGCCGCCCAAGGGCTGCGCTCCAGGGCTTGTAGGGCGGTGAGCATCACCAAAAGCCCACCCTTGAGATCAGCCACTCCGGGACCGTTCAGGGTGTTTTCATCCCGCCAGGCGATGTCCTGAAAGGGATGGTCGGCGGCGAACACTGTATCCAGGTGGCCCCCCAGAAACACCCGCAGCCGGGCTTGCGGTCGGCGCCGGGTGATGCGCACGGCTCGACCCAGGGGTTCTTGGCGGAGTTCGCCTCGCTCGTCCACCACCGTCATGGGTTCCAGTTGCAGGGTTTCGATCTGGCCGCCCAGGGGAGCGAAGGCGTCCCGCGCCGCCTGGCCCATGGTCTCCAGCCCGGCCAGATTGCGGCTGCCGGAATTGATCCGCGCCCAGGCGATCAGCCGCTCTATCAGGGCATCCCGGCGGCTGTCAATCCAGTCCAGATAAGGTCGGTAGTCGTGGGCCATAGGCGGGGTACTCGAACGGGAAACGGTGCCGATAGCAGGGGCGGGGAACGCCCCTGACACTACCCTAAAGCTAGCCCAGGAACGCCCGTAGCGCCGCCTCCAACCGATCCAGCCCGGTGCGCAGCTCCCCGTCGGTGATGTTCAGGGGCGGTAGAAAGCGCAGCACATCGGGACCGGCCTGGAGGATCAGCACCCCATGCAGCCGGGCCTGCTCCACCATATCCCCGGCCTTGCCGGCCCGTTCCGGGCGCAGTTCGGCGCCGATCATCAGGCCCCGGCCGCGCAACTCCCGAAACAGGTTCAAGGTGTTGTTGAGGGCGTCCAGACGGTCGCGCAGGACCTGCCCCTGGCGCTCCACATGGGCCATCAGTTCCGGCGCGCGCAGCTTGCCCAGCACCACCCGGGCCACGGCGCAGCCTAGGGGATTGCCGCCGAAGGTGGAGCCGTGGGAGCCAAACTGCAACACCTCGGCCACCGAGGGGGCGGTAAGCATAGCCCCCACGGGAAACCCGCTACCCATGGCCTTAGCCAGGGTCACTACGTCTGGGATCAGACCCTCCTCCCACTGATGGGCGAACAGCCGACCGGTGCGACCCATGCCGCATTGCACCTCGTCCAGAAGCAGCAGGGCTTGGTGGCGGTCGCACAGTTCCCGGACCTGGCTCAGAAAGCCGGGTTTGGCGGGGGTGATGCCGCCCTCGCCCTGGATAGGCTCCACCAGCACCGCACAGGTGTCATCGGCCATCAGCCCGGCCAGGGCTTCAATATCGTTGAAGGGGCAATAGCTGAAACCCCCGGGCAGCGGCTCGAAGCCTTCCTGGTACTTAGGTTGGGCGGTAGCGGTGACGGTGGCCAGGGTGCGGCCGTGAAAGGACCCCTTGAAGGTAATGATCCGCCGTTTGTCGGCTCCGAAGCGCTGGCTGGACCATTTGCGGGCCAGCTTGATGGCCGCCTCGTTGGCCTCGGCCCCGGAGTTGCAGAAAAACACCCGTTCGGCGAAGGGTGCGGCCTGGACCAGTTCCTCCGCCAGCCGCACCGCCGGCTCGTTGAAATAGATATTGCTGGTGTGCCAAAGCTTGCGGGCTTGCTCGGTGAGGGCCGCGACGATGTCCGGGTCCTGGTGGCCCAAGGAGTTGACGCTGATCCCGGTGCCCAGGTCTATATAGTCGTTGCCGTCCAGGTCCCAGAGGGTGGCGCCCCGACCGCGATCTAGGATCATCTCTCGGGGCTTGTAATTGGGGACGAAATACCGCTGTCCGGTGGTGATCAGCGCCCGACTATGCTCGGAAAGAGGCTGGATCATAGGTGTACACCTCGTGGTGGATCGAGGGCCGCCAACGGCGCGGCCGATAGGGGAGAATAGCAGAGGCCGACTCCGACCGGCGGCTCGGTCAGGCAGCGGTTCTAAATATAAGTGCATGGCCGCTTCCGCTGGGCGTTGGTCACGGACCGGCAATTCCGGGCACGCTGACGCCTATCGGATAAACTGCTTTTTGCGCGAATTTGTGGGCTATTCGACATTCCTTGCTGAAAAGCGCTGGAAAGGTGTGGGCCGAATGGCTTCGCAAGCATTTCTTCAAGAGAAGAAAGTGAACTATCGGCACAGCCCCGATAGGCTTTGGCCACATGCAACCGATCCACAACCGTCTTGGCCTGGGGCAGGGTCTCTTTCACCGCATTGAGGAAACCGTCGTGCCTATTGCAGCAGACCTGCTCGACCGTAGCCTTGAGGGGCTCTGGAAGGGAGGCCAGGAAGGCCGCTACGGTCACCACCAGTGGAACAAGGTCCGCAACAACGACTGCTCGCAGGCTTTGGTATTGGGGCTACGCGGATCGTACCAACGGCGCCGTTGGGTGGTGGTCGGTCCTCCTTTGCAGTAGGGGCAACCCAAAAAATCCGAGATTGAGTGTCAGGTTTTTTTACATCAAAGGCATTCTATACATTTATTGATATAGCATGCCAAACACGTTCAAAACATGCTACGCACCCTGTACAGGCTACGGGTAATTTCCGATCTATATAGGGTTTTCCCTAACAAAAAACATCAACCATATCCAAAGATAAATATCAGTATTTTTACACTAAAATGCACACCAAACACTGAGGCTGAAGCTAATAAAGTTCATAACGGTATTGTTATTATTATGATTATTGAATCTGGAATGGAATGTGCATTGCTACTCCATGAATAACAAATGGGTATTACTAACTGTCCAGCGTCCGAGAGGCAGGAACTCGGGGAGGGTTCGTCGTGGCAACCATTGCGGGTGATACGTCTCGAAGCGGGTTTCCGGTCGTCCATGCAACGACATCTGGAGTCCCAATAAAGATGCGCTGATCGAGTCAGTTTCTGGTTGGTATAAAATCGAGGTAAAAAATGAAAATTAATCAGTGGAGCTTGTTAGATTTAATTTTTAAGTCAAAGTCAAAATGCAGAAATGGCGCTGCTACGGTCTGCTTGATGGCAAAGGGTTGTTTTGGCGACTGACTCTCGATCTCGAAGGCTACCGACCCTTCGGTTATGCCTAACCACTACATCTTGAGGTCTATCACGGCAATTCCAGAAGAGCCAGATTTCTGCTGCGGGACAGGGACATTGCCTGTTCTGATTGCACTCTCACAAGCATAAGCAACCCGACTTAATACGGGAAAGTTCCGATGAATACAATAGCCGCAGTAGCCAAACTGCCTGGCCAGGATGCCGGGGCGGATGTTCAGAAAGGTCGCATCAGTCTGGTCAACTATTTTCTGGTACTCGCCCAACTCTCGTTATTGTTATTGCTGCTACGCCAGTTTCAAATTGAGTCGGGAGCCTTTCTACGGCTCGCCATGCTCGCTTTCGCCGGCTTCGCCGTTCACGCCTTGCTTCCGCTGCGTCTTCGCCTGCCGTTTTTCCTGCTGTTGGGTGTGGTCGGTATCGGTGTGGTATTGGGGGTGGAGAATGCAGCGTGGCTGATCGGTATCGGACTCACATTGATCGGTATCTGTCACCTTCCCATACCGTTTGTATGGCGCGGGATGCTACTGGTGGGTGTGGCGGGTGTCCTAGCCCTACAACGTGCCGACTACCTTGATTTTCCCTGGTCGGACGCCATTTGGCCCATTCTCGGCGCCATGTTTATGTTTCGGTTGATCGTGTATTTTTACGATCTGCGCCATGACAAGTCCCTAACTTCGTCCCCGACCGGAACGCTCGCTTACTTTTTCATGTTGCCCAATGCATGCTTTCCTCTGTTTCCGGTGGTGGATTACAAGACCTTCAGGCGGAACTACTTCGATGACGATGCTTATCGAATTTATCAGGTCGGTATCGAATGGATGGTGCGCGGCGTCATCCATCTGATCCTCTACCGCATCGTTTATTACTATCTGACACTGGCGCCCCATGAGGTCAACGATCCAGCGCAATTGAATCAGTATCTGGTATCGAACTTTCTCCTGTACCTGCGTGTTTCCGGGTTGTTCCACCTGATCGTCGGCATGCTCTATCTTTTCGGCTTTCGCCTGCCCGAGACGCACAACCGCTTTCTTTTGGCTTCGAGCTTCACGGACTTCTGGCGACGCATCAATATTTACTGGAAAGACTTCATGCAGAAGGTCTTCTATTACCCGGCAATATTCAAGCTGCGCCAGTTGGGGACCGAAAAGGCGTTGGTGATCGCCACCTTATACGTTTTTCTCATGACCTGGTTCCTGCATGCCTACCAGTGGTTCTGGTTGCGGGGCACGGTATTGCTGGTGGTGCAGGACATTTTGTTTTGGACCATTCTCGGTCTGTTGGTGGTGGCCAATTCCCTCTATGAAATGAAGTACGGCCGTAAACGCAGCCTCGGCTCACCGGCCCGCACCTGGCGCGGTTTCGCGGTGCGGGTGCTGAAGACCTATGCCACTTTTTGGTTTATCTGTGTGTTATGGTCGTTTTGGACCGCCGAGTCCCTGAACTCCTGGTTCGCCCTATGGAATGCCTTGGGCGGTCATTACACCGTCGAAGCGCTGCTGTATCCGTCTCTTATCCTGGCGGTCATCATTATCGGCAGCATTCCCGACGACGCTCTACGCAATATCCGCGGCTCTGCGCAAAGTGATCGCGCCTGGTTCAAGAGACGGCTCGTCACGCTGGTGTCCTTGGTGGCGCTCATCGGCGTCAGCGTGGAGTCGGTGCACTCGCAGCTTGGTCAGGGCTTCGGCACCTTCGTTCATTCTCTGCGTTCCGGCCACCTCAGCCGTCTGGACGTGGCCAAGCTGGAGCGTGGCTATTACGAGAGTCTGTTGTCGGTCGATCGGTTCAACTCCCAATTATGGGAAGTCTATATGAACAAGCCGAAGAACTGGCTCGATGTCGAAAGCGCCAACTTGAAGCATTTCGTGGGTGGTTTCGTTCAGACCGAGTTGATTCCCTCTTTCGTCCAGTCCACCAAGTTCGGCACGATCACCATCAATCGTTTCGGTATGCGTGATCGGGACGATTACACGCGGCTACCCGACCCAGGCACTTTCCGGGTCGCCGTGCTGGGCGCCTCTTCTGTCATGGGCTGGGGCGTGGACGATGACGAAACGTTTGAACACTTGCTTGAGGCCAGACTGAACCGGGAGTGGACGGATGGACCGTTCGACAAATACGAGTTGCTTAACATGGGCGTGCCCGGCTATCAGCCGACTCAGCAACTGTCGGCGTCCGAAAAGGCTTTCCAATTCGGCCCCAACGCCATCTTCTATGTTGCCGCCGGGCGAGAGATTTCCCGGGCGGTGGCCTATCTGGCGGAAGTTGTGCATAAGCGTATCGATATCCCCTATGACGGACTTCGCGACATAGTTCTCAAGGCCGAGGTGACGACAGGGATGGACGAAGAAGAGGCGCGGCGGCGATTGTCCCCTTACAGCCGAGATGTACTGATGTATGTGTACGGACGCATCGTCCAGGAGTCCCGAGACCGGGGGGTTCAGCCGGTGTGGATATTCATGCCTCAGGTCAGAGAGGGCAATTGGCAGGAAGAAACGCCAGAGACCATCGCAATCGCCGAGTCCGCTGGGTTTGTATTGATCAATTTGGAGGACGTTTATGAGGGAAGGGACATCGCCGAAATCCGTCTCGCCGAATGGGACGATCATCCCAACACGCTCGGTCACCGGCTGTTCGCGGAACGACTCTTCGTCAGCCTGACGGATAAGCGTGAAACCATTTTCCAGCCTACACAGCGCTGAGGCTTAACAAAACCTGATAAGGGGAGAGACACGATGGAAGCTGCAGCGGACTACAGACAGGAAGTCAAGGACTATATCCTCAAGGAATTTCTGCCTGGCGAGAATCCCGATAATCTAACGGAGGATCTGCCATTGATCAGCGGTGGGATACTGGATTCAATCGCGACCATCAAGCTTGTTCTCTTTTTCGAACAGCGCTACGGCATCGTGCTGGAGGCTCATGAGGCCGACAAGGAACACCTTGACACGATCAACGACATTGCGGCGCTGCTCGCGTCGAAAAAGCGGTAGGCTCCCCATGTACGCGCCACGCCCCTTGCATCAGTCGTTTGCCGACGCTGTCGCCGACCATGCTTCCCGTATCGCTGTTGTGGAGCCGGGTTGCGGTTCGATCACCTACGGGCAACTGGAGTCGCTGGCCGGGCGGCTACGTGACCGGTTGGTCGCCCAGGGGGTCGGGCCGGGTGACCGGGTCGGCATCTATCTACGTAAATCAATCGACGCGGTGGCTGCTATCTATGGAATCCTCAAGGTCGGCGCCGCCTACGCGCCAGTGGACTCGGATGCGCCCCCGGCTCGCAATGCTTATATCATGCACAATTGCGGGGTGAAAGCCGTCATCATGGAGGCCCGCCTCAAAGACAGGTTCGTCGCCGAGTTTGCCACGCTGGGTGCGCCCCCGCCCTTGTTGCTGTTGGACGGTACCGGGGCGGGCGGCCCTTTGACCCGGGCACTCGAACAGGCCGATGCGCGGCAGCCGGCAGTCGCCACACATGACGCCCGACCCACCCCGGATGCGCTCGCTTACATTCTTTACACGTCCGGTTCGACTGGAAAACCCAAGGGGGTCATGCTCTCCCATGAGAATGCGGTGAGTTTCGTGGATTGGTGCTCGGAAATTTTCGAACCGCGCCCCACCGACCGCTTTTCATCTCATGCCCCTTTTCATTTCGACCTTTCCATCCTCGACCTGCATGTCGCTCTCAAGCACGGCGCGACCCTGGTATTGATTCCCGACGAACGGGGCAAGGACCCCTTGCACTTGGCGCGCTTGATCGCTGATGAGAAGATCTCCATCTGGTACTCAACGCCTTCAATTCTGAGCTTGATGGCCCAATTTGGCGACTTATCCAATCATGATTGTTCCGCCTTGCGTCTGGTCCTGTTCGCGGGTGAGGTTTTCCCGGTCAAGCATCTTCGCAACCTTTGCGAGAAGCTGCCTAAACCCCGTTATTTCAATCTGTATGGCCCCACCGAAACCAATGTATGTACCTATTTTGAGGTTCTTCCCCCTGTGCCCGACGATCGCCGCGCCCCCTATCCTATCGGTAAAGTGTGCGAGCACCTTCGCGGCAAGCTGGTAGACGAACACGACCGGGAAATAGCGGTGGGCGAGGAGGGCGAACTATGCATGACCGGTCGTGGCGTGATGCAGGGTTATTGGTCCCTGCCTGAGCAAACCGCCCGCAGCTTTCTTGTGGATGCCGACGGGACCCGTTGGTACCGTACCGGTGATGTGGTGGTCGAAGCGCCCGACGGCAATTACATCTATCGCGGCAGGCGGGACCGAATGGTGAAACGGCGGGGCTACCGGGTAGAGTTGGGGGAGATCGAGGTCGGCCTGTATCAGCATCCACTGATCAAGGAAGCGGCCGTGGTGGCCCTGCCGGATGCCGAGGCGGGTGTGAAGATTATCGCCTTTTTGAGTAGTCAACAGGCGCCATCCCTATCGCTGATCGCCCTCAAGGGATTCTGTGCGAACCGTATGCCTCTTTACATGATTCCAGACCGTTTCGAGTGGCTCGATGCATTGCCCAAGACGTCCACCGACAAGATGGACTACCAGCGCCTGAAGGAACTCGGCTGATGGATTTCGCCTATACAGATGAGCAAACCCTGCTGCGCGAGAGCACCATCAAATTTGCCCAGCGCGCCTTGAACGCGCAGGTCATCGAGCGGGATCGGGAACAGACCTTCTCGCGAGAGTTGTGGCGTGAGTGCGCAACCGTCGGTATCCAGGGCTTGCCGGTGACCGAAGAGTATGGTGGCACTGGTCTTGACGCCTTATCCTGCGCCGTGGTCCTGGAAGCCCTGGGTTACGGTTGCCGCGATGGCGGTCTGGTTTTTTCCCTGTGTGCCCACTTACTGGCCTGTGTCGTCCCCGTGTGGCGCCATGGCAGTGAAGAGCAAAAACGCCGCTACCTGCCTGGGTTGTGCGACGGTACACTCATTGGCGCCCATGCGATCACCGAGCCAGGATCCGGGTCCGATTCCTTCGCCATGCGCACCCGCGCCGAGCAAGACGCAAACGGTTGGCGCATCAACGGCAGCAAGACGTTCATCTCCAACGGCCCCATCGCCGATCTGGCGGTGATTTTCGCCGTCACAGACCCGGGCAAGGGCTTTCATGGGGGTGTGACCGCTTTTCTCGTGGAGACCGACACGCCGGGTTTTACGGCTGGCCGGAAGCTGGAGAAGCTGGGGTTGCGCACCTCGCCGGTGGGAGAACTGGTATTCGACGATATGTATGTCCCGGGTTCGGCGGTGCTGGGCCAAGTGGGTGGAGGCGTGACGGTGTTCGCCACGGCGATGGATTGGGAGCGTTGTCTGCTGGTCGCCAGTCATGTGGGCATCATTGAGCGATTGTTGGAAACCGCGATTGACTATGCCCGGATCCGCAGCCAGTTCGGACAGGCCATCGGCAAGTTTCAGGCGGTGGCTCACAAAATCGCCGATATGAAAGTACAGTTGGAGGCGGCCAGGCTGCTTACCTATCGTGCGGCTTGGCGTCTCGAACATCTGAGAAATGCCTCTTTGGATGCGTCCATGGCCAAGCTGATGGTGAGCGAGTCCTTGCTCAAGACGGCCCTTGAGACGGTCCATCTCCATGGCGGCTACGGCTATATGGTCGAGTATGAAGTCGAACGTGCGTTGCGCGATGCCGTGGGCAGCACCATTTATTCCGGTACCTCCGAAATGCAGCGCAACATTATTGCGCGCTGGCTGGGTCTCTAACGCCAATCCTCGTCCCGGCGGCTTTTTTCCTGTTCACTGCTGCTAGACTTTGCCATATCGGCAAGGGGGCGGAGAAGATGCGTTCGTCTTCGCCCCTGCTTCAGGAGACCCAACGCCCATGCCCGTACCGACCCCCGCCCTGGTGGTGGACGACCTGCACAAACGCTTCGGCGATATCGAAGTCCTCAAAGGTATTTCCCTCACCGCCCAGGATGGGGATGTGATCTCCATCCTGGGTTCCTCCGGCTCCGGCAAGAGTACGTTTCTGCGTTGCATCAATCTGCTGGAAACCCCCGAGTCCGGCACTGTCAGCGTCAAGGGCGAGACCATCCACATGACGAAAAACCGTCTGGGCCAGCCGGTGCCCGACAAGCCCAGGCAGGTGGAGCGGATTCGCGCCCGGCTGGGTATGGTGTTCCAGAGCTTCAATCTGTGGTCCCATATGACGGTCCTTGAAAACTGTATCGAGGCTCCCATCCACGTCCTCAAACTGCCCCGCAAGCAGGCCATCGAGCGGGCCGAGAGGCTACTCCATAACGTGGGCATGTACGAGCGCCGGGATTATTATCCCGCCCATATCTCCGGGGGCCAGCAACAGCGCGCCGCCATCGCCCGGGCCTTGGCCATGGAGCCGGACGTGATGCTGTTCGACGAACCTACTTCGGCCCTGGACCCGGAACTGGTGGGGGAGGTGCTCAAGGTGATGCGGGATCTGGCCGAGGAAGGCCGGACCATGGTTGTGGTCACCCATGAAATGGGCTTCGCCCGGGAGGTGTCCAACGCCGTTATGTTCTTGCACCAGGGGCAGGTGGAGGAACAGGGCAGTCCCCAGCAGGTGTTCGACCATCCCCGCTCCGAGCGCTGCCGGCAGTTTTTGTCCGGCAATCTCAAGGGCTGATGGCCCAGCGTGTTTTCCCGACAATCCCTGAGAGGTCAAGCATAATGAAAAAACTCGTCGTCACCGTCTTCGCCGCTGTACTGATTTTGGCCGGTTCCGCCCAGGCCAAAGAGTGGAACAAGATTCGCATCGCCGTGGAAGGGGCCTTTCCGCCCTTTAGCTACACGGACCAGAATGGCGAGGTACAGGGTTTTGATATCGACATGGCCAACGCCCTGTGCGCGGAGATGAAGGTGGAGTGTACCCTGGTCAAGCAAGACTGGGACGGCATGATTCCGGGGCTGCTGGCCCGCAAATACGACGCCATCGTGGCCTCCATGTCTATCACCGAGGAACGCAAGCGGAAGGTGGCCTTCTCTAACAAGTACTACAACACCCCGGCCCGTTTCGTGGCCCCCAAGGATTCCGACCTGGAGGTTTCCGAGGCGGGTCTGAAGGGCAAGACCATCGGCGTGCAGCGGGCCACCACCCAGGACACCTTCCTTACGGAGACTTACGCCGACATCGTGAACATTAAACGCTATGGCACCCAGGACGAAGCCTATCTGGACCTCAAGGCCGGTCGGGTGGATGCCCTGTTGGCCGACGCCATCGCCATCGACGGCGGTTTTCTGAAAACCGACGCCGGCCAGGGGTATACGTTCGTGGGGCCGGAACTCACCGACCCTCGTTGGTTCGGCGAGGGCGCCGGCATCGCCGTGCGCAAGGGTGACGATGAGTTGCGGGAGATGTTTAACAAGGCCATCCAGGGCATCCGTGACAACGGCGTCTACCAGAAAATTCAGGACGCGTATTTCGATTTCGACGTCTACGGCAGTTGATCCCATCAGCCCATGTTGGATTTGCAAGGCTACGGCCTGAGCATTCTGGAGGGGGCCTGGCTGACCATCAGTCTGGCCCTGGCCTCCCTGGCCCTAGCCGTGGTCCTGGGCCTTGCGGGCGCTCTGGCCAAGCTGTCCCGATCCCGGCTCACCTCGGGGGCGGCCATGGTCTACACCACGGTGATTCGGGGTATCCCCGATCTGGTGCTGATGCTGCTGGTGTTTTACGGCGGCCAGGTGCTGGTCAATGAGCTGGCCTACCGGGTGGGCTACGAAGCCTATATCGACGTGGACCCGTTCATTGCCGGGTTTCTGACCATCGGCTTTATTTTCGGCGCCTATATGACCGAAACCTTCCGGGGCGCCATGCTGGCGGTGCCGGCGGGGCAGTTGGAGGCCGGCTACGCCTATGGCATGAGTCGGGCGCTGGTGTTCCGGCGGATTCTGTTGCCCCAAATGGTCCGCCATGCTCTGCCGGGCTTTGGCAATAACTGGCTGGTGTTGCTCAAGACCACCGCCCTGGTGTCCATCATCGGCCTGGAGGACATGGTTCGCAAAGCCGCCCTGGCCGCCGGGGCCACCCGGGCGCCGTTTACGTTTTATTGCATCGTCGCCCTGTATTTTCTTGTCTTTACCACGGTTTCGGTACTGCTGCTGCGCTGGGCGGAACGGCGTTATAGCGTGGGTTTTCGGAGGGACTGAAGCGTGGATTTCTCCATCATCGTCGATAATCTGGGCCTGTATCTGCAAGGTCTGGCCACCACCGTGCAACTGGTTGGGGCAGCCTTGGTCATTGGCCTAGTCTTGGCTGTGCCCCTGGCTCTGGCGGCGGCCTCCAAAAACCCCCTGCTGCGCTGGCCGGTATGGTCGTACAGCTATTTCTTTCGGGGTACGCCGTTGCTGGTGCAGATGTTCATGATCTACTACGGCGCCGGACAGTTCCAGGCCATCCAGGAGAGCTTTCTGTGGCCGGTCCTGAGAGAGGCGTACTGGTGCGCCCTGATCGCGTTTACCCTCAATACCTGTGCCTACACCCTGGAGATTCTGCGCGGGGCTATCATCGCCACCCCCCGGGGCGAGATCGAGGCGGCGTTGGCCTGTGGCATGTCCCGGGCGCTGATGACCCGCCGGATTATTCTGCCCAGCGCCTTTCGCCGGGCGCTGCCGGCCTACGGCAACGAAGTGATCTTCATGCTCCACGGCAGCGCCGTGGCCAGCGTTATCACCATCATGGACCTCACCGGCGCGGCCCGGGTGATCTACTCCCGTTATTACAGCCCCTATGAAGCCTTTATCACCGTGGCGCTGTTCTATATGGCTCTAACGTTTATTATTGTGGGGGCCTTCAAGTTGCTGGAGCGTAAATGGTTTGCTCATTTGCGGATGCGGCGCTGATACTGTTACTAACAATTATTACTATCCGGTCGATAGCATCAGGTTATTAATGTTTTAAATTGGCTGATACGCCCGCCGAGCCTGTACCGAGACATTGGATGTGGGCTATGGATAACGAATTCTAAATCTTTTGGATATATTTTCATGACGCCAAGAATATTTGCAGTGATCGTTACTTATAATGGAGAAAGGTGGATTAAAAAATGTATTGATAGTCTTTGTCAAAGCAGCATAAATACTCATATTATAGTGGTCGATAATGCCTCTACTGATAATACGGTCTCGATTATTCGCGAATATGATGATGTGATATTATTCGTATCGGATGAAAATTTGGGTTTCGGGTCGGCGAACAATATTGGCTTACGATATTGCATGGATAATGATGCCGAGTATGTCTTGCTGTTGAATCAAGACGCTTTCGTCGCCGCGAACGCCATTGAATGTTTATATGAAGCTGCTCGAAATAAAGAGACGGTTGGCGCGGTGACGCCACTACACTTGAATTATCAGGGAGACGATTTCGATCCTATTTTTTTTGGCAGTTATCTGGCCAGATATTGTAAACCTTATCTGCGAGATCTGTATTTCAAAAACGTCGAAAGCAGCTACCCTATCAAGTCGGCCAACGCAGCATGTTGGCTGGTGTCAAGGCGTTGCTTAGAAGAAGTAGGCGGGTTCGATCCATTGTTTTTTATGTATGGAGAGGATGACGACTTTTCAAACAGAATTTATTATCATGAGTTGCAATTTGTATTGGTGCCGAAAGCTCTTTTGTTTCATGCGCGTGGATTCAAGAATTCGTTCAAAATATCGGGAAAAAAATTCTTAAAATACCACAGCAATAGAGTGAAATCAGAAGCAATACTCATACTCAAAAATCCAAATTTTTCTTTTCCATCTAATATCTTAAATTTATTAAACAGCACTGTCATTGGTTTGTCCAATGCCTGCTTTAGAGATCGTTATCCTCTGGGTGTGTTGGCCAGATTGCTAGGTATATTTAAAGTACTTCCATTGCTGATAAGGATTTATGAAAGCTATAAAAAATCAAAGTTTACACATGGCGCGTTTCTAAACTAGAAAACGGCTCGCCTGCGCGGGTATCTTACTGAATTTTTGTGTGAGGATGAACCGAGGGTGGCAATGGGTTCCAAAGTTAGCGTGGTTATTCCTTATTTTCAGAGAAAGCCCGGCATTTTGAAAAAAGCGGTGCTTTCGGTTCTCAATCAGAGTGGTGACTCCGAGTTGCTGGTGATCGTGGTGGATGATGGATCACCCATCAGAGCAACAGATGAATTGCAGTCCATTATAAAGCAATACCCCAATCGGGTTCGTGTCATTGAACAAGATAATTCCGGCCCGGGAGCAGCCCGAAACCTAGGATTGGAGAATGTGGGCGAAGATACCGAATACGTGGCGTTTCTTGATTCAGACGATGAATGGATGGATGGTCATATCCAAAACGCAATCTCAGCTTTAGAGTATGGATATAATTTTTATTTTTCTGATTTTTACTTTCCAAATTATAAAGAGCAATCGGCGATTAAAAGGGCTGGAAAATTGCCTCTTGATGAGCATCTATTATTGGATGAAAAGCGACAAATTTATAAATACCTAGGAAAAATGTTCGATCAAATATTGATTAAAGGGAATGTGATAGGAACATCGAATGTTGTTTACCGGTTTCGAGCGTTTCCTAAGTTGAGGTTCAGAGAAGAATTTTTTAATGGCCAAGATTATTTTTTCTGGTTGGATTATGCGTCGCTCGATGATCGAATCGTGTTTTCATCAAACGTCGAATGTGACTGCGGAACAGGGGTGAATATTTATTCTGGCGCTGGCTGGGGGACGTCTAAATCACTGGCTAGATTACGCAATGAAATTAAACTATGGAAGAGCGTGGCCGCCGCCTATTCCCTGACATCAGAACAGCATAAAGCGAACCAAAAAAAATTAGCCGGTATCAGAGAAAATCTTATTCGTAGCTTGTTACATTCTATTGCGACAATGCAGAAAATCGATTCGAAACTTCTGTTGAGTATTTTAAAACTGGAGCCGACATTGCCGTTGCACGCCGTTGTTATTGTCCTGAGGATTGTTTTCGAAAAGGGCAGCCGGATTTGGAAGGGTTCGAGGAACGGTTAATGATCAGTTTAAAGCGGCGATCTCTATTGTTAGCGGCGGGCGGGGCTTTGCTTTGTGGGCTTTCGGATTGGAGCCGCGCGCTGACGCCACGACCCAATGTGCTATTCATTTCCATCGACGATCTTAACGATTGGGTGAGTATCCTGGATGGCTATCCCGGAGTGCGAACCCCGAATCTGGAGCGTCTTGCCCAGGCAGGGGTGACCTTCACCCGGGCCTATTGCAGCGCGCCTGCCTGCAATCCCTCGCGGGTCAGTGTCATGACCGGTCTGCGCCCGTCCACTAGCGAGATTTACTCGAATTTCGAGAAGCTTAGGGAGTATCTGCCCGATACCTTGACCTTGCCCGAGGCGTTTCGCATGGCCGGTTATCGGGTAGCTGGAGGGGGCAAGGTGTTCCATGGCGCCTATCCTTACGGTCGCCCGCAGGCCGCTGGCAACCTTCCCAATGAGTTGCCCTGGGATGCCTACGATCATGATCCTAGTCTATGGGACGACTATTTTACCTTTCCACCGGATCAGGTGCCTCAGGGGATGCCCCTGAACGCCATGGATAAACCGATTTTCGATTGGGGTCCTGGCGGCGCTCCAGAGGAAATCACCCCCGATGCTCGGTTGGCCGCTTGGGCGGCGGAACAATTAACGCGTCCTCAGAGTCGCCCCTTGTTTCTGGCAGTAGGGTTCTTCCGGCCTCATCTGCCTTGGTACGTACCCCGGCAGTACTTTGATCTCTACCCGCTGGAACACATCTCGCTTCCCCCGTTTCGGGCCGACGATCTGGAGGATGTACCCCCCATCGCCCGTGCTTGGGCCAGAAACCAGAACGATCACGCGGACGTCTTGCGTCATGACCAGTGGCGGTCGGCGGTACAGGGCTATCTGGCCAGTATCAGTTATGTGGATCATCAGCTGGGGCGGATTTTGGATGCCTTGGAGCAGGGGCCGAATGCCCACAACACGGTGGTTATGCTATGGAGCGACCACGGTTATCATCTGGGTGAGAAACTGCACTGGCGGAAATTCACCCTTTGGGAACGGGCCACCCGAGTACCCTTGGTCATCTCCGCTCCGGGCATCGCCCGGGCTGGGGAACGTTGCCAGCGCCCCGTGAGCTTGTTGGACCTTTATCCAACACTGCAAGACCTGTGTGGATTGCAACCAAATCCCGTCTTGGAGGGTCGGAGCCTGGTTTCCTTGTTGGCGGACCCACAACGTCCTTGGGAATGGCCGGCCCTGTCCACCTGGGGCGTCGGCAATCATTCGGTGCGCGGCGAGCGCTGGCGCTATATCCGTTATCGAGATGGGAGCGAAGAACTTTATGATGACATCGCCGACCCCAACGAGTGGGTCAACCTGGCCACCCGCCCGGAATCGGCGGCGATAAAGGAGACTTTGTCCCATTGGCTCGACCCTCTGCTGGAGACCGAGCAAAGTCTGGGGCGGGAGTTCGACATCTTGATGCGTAAGATTAGGCGTAAGCTGTCTTTGTAGTCCGGCTGTCACCAGAACATCACCCAAAGCCCCACCCCCAGCACCAGCCGGTAGACCGCGAAAGGCCACATGCCGATCCGCTCTAGGAGTTTCAGAAACCAGACGATGCACAAATAGGCGCTGAGCCAGGACAGTAGCGAGCCTAGCGCCAGCACCCCCCAATGGACAGCGCCGGGGCTGCGCGCCAAGTCCAGGGTTTCCAGGCCGCCAGCCAGGATAATCACCGGAATAGACAGCAGAAACGAAAACCGGGCCGCCGCCTGTCGGGTCAGACCCAGGGCCAGACCGGCGGTCATGGTGATGCCGGAGCGGGACGTGCCGGGAATCAGCGCCACAGCTTGGGCGACGCCGATCAGCAAGGCATCTTTCCAGCCTAGACTGTATTCGCCACGCCGTCCCCGGCCCCAAGCATCGGCCCACCACAGCAGGAGTCCGAAGCCAATGGTAGTTGTGGCGATTACCAGGGGGGAGCGTAACTGGGTCTCGATCACCTCTTTGGCCAGTAGTCCAGCCAGTCCCACCGGCACCGTGCCCAGTAACACCACCCAGGCTAGCCGGGCCTCCGGGGTCAGTCCCCGTCCGGTCAGGGACCCCACCCATTCCCGGGCCATGGCGTAGAGTTCGCGTCGAAAGTACAGCACCACCGCCGCCAGAGTGCCCACATGCACCGCCACGTCGAAGGCCAGGCCCTGGTCCGGCCATTCGGTGAGTATCGGTATCAGGATCAGATGGGCGGAACTGGAAATGGGTAGGAATTCCGTGATGCCCTGCACCAGGGCTAGGGCGATAATCTGTACAAGGTCCATGGAGTTATCCGGGTGGGTGCGGTGGGGGGAAGTATTGTAGCCGCTGGTTCCGGGGGACAGAACCTTAAAAAGGACGTATTGGTCTCAGCCTGCGGATCAACAGGGTCTAGGGCTACGGTTTGGGTGGTTCGTAGCGGGTCATTTCCAGATAGCCCTGACCGGATGCCGTGCCCGAGACGCTCACCGCGCCTTCCCAGTAGCGGAAAGTCACCTGCATTTCCTGATCCTCAAGGCGCGGTTCGATGCTGAGTTCCAGTCCGGCCTCCGGCACCGCCAGACGCCAGCGCACTGGATAACGGTCACCGGTGCGAGGACTGGTCCAGGTGTCCAGGGGTTCCAGGATCACGTCTTCGGGACCGAGGCTGTGCTTGGCGCCGTCGATCCCCACCAGCACCCCGGCACTGAAGGGGTCCATGCCCCCGTCTTGGTGGCGCAGCCGGTAGAACATCAGGTCCCGGCCATCATCCAGTTGCAGGGCAAACCAGTCCCAGCCGGTCTGCTCCGGTCCCAAGGCTTGGCTACTCCACTCCCGATCCAGCCAACTTGATCCTGCTACCTGGAACTCATAGCCGTTCAGGCGCAGTTGGCCTTGGCTGGGCAGGCGAGTAAAGGAGTAATAATAAGAGCCATGGCCCGACTCCCCGCTTCTTCGGCTCAGACCTTGCTCACCCTGTAATATCAGCGGTTTGGTGGTTTCCAGCGTCAATTCCAGCGCCACGCCCTCGGCGGCGGCTCGCAGTCGCAGCGGAAACAGGGCGTCCCCACCGTCGAGGGACCAGTCCTCCAGCCATACCCGAAATGGCGTGGCCCGGGCGCCGGCCAGACCCAGCGCGGCCCGGGCATAACGCTCGAAGCTGAAGTGCCGACCGCCGGCCATGTCGGTAACGGCGAAATGGCCCATATACACCTGGCGGGTCCGCCAGGCGGAATCCTTAGGTGTCGGTTTGGGACTAAGGGCATTGCGAAACAGGGTTAACTGGTAGCCAAAGCGCCGTCCCTGGGGGGTGGCCAGATTGCCGGTCAGATACCACCACTCGTTGCGAAAATCTGGGTGAGGGCCATGATCCCTTGGAAATTCCAGGGATTGTGGCTCCATGGCCTGGGCATAGCCCGCAGCATCGCCCCCCAAGGTCCAGGCCACCGGCACGAAGCCATCCGTCGTGGGAGGCCGGGTTGGGAGCAGTAGCAGCCCACCCAGGATGCCCAGCCCCAGGGTTGCGAACAGGAGCGTCAGTCGGCGTGTGGTCATGGCTTATTCGCCACGTAGGGCATCGGCGGGCCGACTGCGGGCCATGCGCCAGATGGGGTAAAGCCCGGCTAGTAAGGCGGCCAGCACCGCCAGGGCGACGGTTTGAGCCAGCAACCAGGGGTCGGCCTCAAAGGGCATGGTCCAGCCAAAGGCTCGCCGGTTGATAACGTGAATCAGCACCAGGGCCAGTCCCAGCCCCACCGGCACTGCCATCAGCCCCGCCGCCAGGCCCAAAAATCCAGTCTGCCAGGTTACCAGCCAGCCCACCTCTCCAGGTGTCATGCCCATGGCCCGAAGCATGGCGAATTCCCGAGATCGCTCCATTTGCAGGGCCATCAGGGCGCTCAACACACCCACAAAAGCCACCATCACCGCCAGCAGGCGCAGCACTCCGGTGACGGTAAAGGTGCGGTCGAACACCGCCAGGGTGCGATCACGGATTTCCCGGTGGGTATGAATCACTAGCGCTTGGATAGGCGCTAGGCGCTGCTCCAGTGTCCGGCGCAGGGCCGCCAGAGCGGCGTCCGGCGGTGCATGGATCGCCGCCGAACCCACTGCGGGATCGTTCCACCAGCGGTCGTAGATGTTCCGATGCAACAGCACGCGACCATGCTCCGAGCCGTAATCATGAAATACCCCGGCCACCGGAAAACGTCGTGGCCCGAAGTCCGTGCCCATGGCCAGATTGTCCCCCGGGGTCAGGCCCAGTCGGTAGGCTAGGGGTTCCGAAATCAGTACAGCTCCCTGTTCGAAGGCGGCCCAAGCGCGGTCGGGATCACCGCCGCTGAACCGATAGCCGTGGCGGGTGGCTGGGGCCGGGTCCAAGGCGGTCAAGCTCACCGTCCGCCCGGCTATCCGGGTCTGGTTACGGCGGTACGTGGCCACGGAGGCGGGACCGACCGTCTCCCGCAAGGCGGCCACGGCCAGGGGGTTCAGGGCGGCGCTGTCGTCGCCTCCCTCAAGCGCGGGCGTGGTGACATAGAAATCCGCAGTGAGCAAGTCACCGATCCATATCGCCACCCCGCTTCTGAAGCTATCCACCATGATCCCCACGCCGACGGCGGCAGCAAAGGCCACCATCAGCGCCGCCACCGCCACGCCGGTACGGCTCAGGCTCCGGCGAGCGTCACGAAAGGCCATCCGCGCCAACAGGCCGTGGCGACCAGGGGTTCGCTGGGCCAGCCGGGCCAGACCAGCTACCCAGACTGGCGCCAGCAGCGCGCAAGCCAGTATGCCCAGAAACAGACCCACGAATCCCGCTACCAGTCCCTGACTCAAAACCAGTGTCCCCAATCCCAGCCCCGCCGCGACCAGGGCAGCCAGGGCCAAGCGTCCCAGGGCGCTGGTCCAACGGGTTTCCAGGTCGGCGCGGCTTAGCACCACCGTGGGGTGGGCCTGGGCCGCTTCCCGAGCGGGCAGCCAGGCGGCGATGAGGGTGGCTACCAGCCCCAGGGCTGCGCCCTTGGCCAGGGATAAAGGCGCAAGCGCCAGTTCCTGGACGGTCAGCACGTAGTACAGATCATTGATGGTGCGGGTAACCAGGTGTACCAAGAACGAGCCTAGCCAGATGCCGAGCAGGCTGCCCAGCACTGTGCCTGCCAGACCCAGTAGCAGGGCTTCCCCAAGAATCAGGGCGAAGACCTGTCGGCGCTCCACGCCCAGGGTGCGCAACAGGCCCCACAGCCGCCGCCGCACCACCACCGAAAAGGTCATTGTGTTATAGATCAGGAACATGCCCACCAGCAGGGCCAGCAGGCTCATGGCGGTCAGATTGAGCTGAAAAGCGGCGCTTAGATCCTGCCCGGCCTGGTCGTGGCTGGCGGTAGATTCCAGGCGCAGGCCCGGCGTCAGGAGCTGGGCAATGGCTTGGGCTTGTCGCTCGCCTGCCTCGCCCTTGGCTAGGACCAGGTGAATGTCGCTGAGCTGGCCCTGCTTGTGGAACAGGGCTTGGGCGGTGCTGATGTCGGTGACGATCAGCCCATCCAGGGTCGGCTCGGAAAATACCCCGACCACATGAAGATCATTGATCCGTTGGCCAACCCGCACCCGCAGCGGGGATTGAGAGGCTAGTCGGCGAGGGACCAAGACGGTATTGGATTGGGTAATCAGGGCGGTCAAAGCGGCCGTGGTGTCTGCGCCGGCGGCGGCTTCCAGATAGCCGCGAAAGGGTCCTTCGGCGAAGGGGTCCACCCCCAGCACCCGAACCAGGCCGCCACCGTCCAGCAGGGCCGCGTAGCCCGTTACCAGGGGGGCGGAGCGGTGAATGCTCAATTGTAGCCGCAGGGCGGTATACAACTCTTCCGGTATGCCCTGGGGACCCGGTACAATGCGATGGGTGGCGCTACCGGTGAGATCTGTCATGGATTGGTGAAAACTGGCCCGGGCGCTCTCGTTGGCCAGATCCACCGCGATCACCACCGCCACCCCCAGGGCGATGCCCAGCAAGGACAAAACCGGTTGCCAAGGATGGCGGGCCAGATACCGCCAGCCGCTGCGCCATAGCAAGGCTGTCACGGCGGCGGCTCATAAAGGTGACCGGCCTCCAGGCGCAACACGCGGTCGGCCCGCTCGGAGATGGATCGGCTGTGGGTTACCAACACCAGGGTGCGGCCGTGATGGCGGGGCAGATTGAATAACAGTTCCAACACCCGCTCTCCGGTAGCGGTGTCCAGATTGCCGGTGGGCTCGTCGGCCAGCAGCAGGGTGGGGGTGTGGACCAAGGCTCGGGCGATAGCCAGACGCTGCCGCTCGCCGCCGGAAAGACGCTCTGGAAAACTGGTGCGGCGCTCGCCCAGCCCCACCGCCGTCAGCAAATCCAGAGCCTGGCCGCGATGAGTGGTATCATACAAACCGTTAAGTTCCAGGGGCAGAAACAGGTTTTCCTCCACCGTCAGGGAGGGAATCAAGTTAAAGAACTGGAATACAAAGCCGATCTGCTGGCGACGAAATCGGGTGCGTTGGGATTCATCCAGTTGGGTGAGTGTTGAGTCACCTACCCGCACGATGCCTGTATCAGGCAGGTCGATGCCACTGATCAGATTAAGTAGCGTAGACTTACCGGAACCCGACGGTCCGAGCAGAGCAACACATTCACCGGCGCGGATATCCAGATTTAAGTCTTTGAAAACCAGATGCCTTGCATCTCCCTCTAGATAGGTTTTGCTGATGTTTTGGAGCAAAACGGCGGTTGTTGCGAAGCGCATCGTGGGAAATCATCCTGAGACATGTTAAAAAGCCAGTGCGAGGCTAAATTGACTGCCTGGTGTCTAGCGGGTTCCCCAGTGTCCCCGTAAAGTGCGTCGGCGTCCGCCAACGTGACAATATTTCACTACCTGGCGGTCGACAACCTTTTGAGCAATTTGCGAAACTGTTAGTGAATTCGAACCATACACGGCGAGGGCGGTACGGAATGCGTCAGATCTCAATGAGCGGCACCCGCGAACTAATGATGTTGGGTTTGGCGATGGTTCTGCTGATCCTGCTTGGCGCTTGCGCCAGTACCGAACAGGATCTTCCCAGTTCCACTTATTATGGCACCCAGACCCAAAACCCCGAAGAATACCGTTACCTAATCGGACCCAGTGATTCCCTGAATGTCTTTGTCTGGCGTAATCCCGAAGTGTCGGGTCAAATCACTGTTCGTCCCGACGGATTGATTACTACGCCGCTGGTGGAGGACTTGCAGGCCAGCGGCAAAACGCCCACCCAACTGGCTAGGGATATTGAAAGCGTGCTGGAGACATATATTCGCCAGCCGATAGTCACGGTGATGGTGGGAGGTGGGGTCGGGCCTTACCGGGAGCAGATTCGTGTGGTGGGTGAGGCCGCCAACCCGCAAGCCTTGTCCTACCGGGAAAAAATGACCCTGCTGGACGTCATGATCGTGGTGGGTGGCCTGACCGAATTCGCGTCGGGCAATGATGCCACGATCGTGCGTGTTGTTGATGGAGAACAGAAGGGATATCGGGTGCGCATTGATGATCTACTCAAGGATGGGGATATCACAGCCAATGTCGATATGCTGCCTGGAGATATCCTGATTGTTCCAGAGTCCTGGCTGTAGTTTTGGAACACGCCAGGTAAAGAGGAAGGTTGGCCATGCAAGAGTTACTTGAACAGATTCTGTCCTACCTGCACGGGATGTGGCGCTACCGTTGGTACAGCCTGGCCCTGGCTGGCGTGGTCAGCATGGCCGGCTGGGCTTATGTCATCAAGCTGCCAGACCAATTTGAAGCCACGGCTAGGGTTTACGTGGATACCCAATCGGTGGTCAGGCAACTGCTCGCAGGACTGGCGGCCAATACCAGCAGCGCTTCCACGCAACTGGGGCTGATGACGCGCACCCTGATCAGTCGTCCCAATCTGGAAAAAGTCGCGCGGATGACGGATTTGGATATTAACGCCAAATCCTCGGAAGCCATGGAAGAACTGATCAACGATCTGCGCGATAAAATCACCGTGGCCGGTGGTGGGCGGGACAACCTCTACTCCATTTCCGTGTGGGACGAGAACCCACAATTGGCCAAAAAAATCGTCCAGGCGGTGTTGACGATTTTTGTGGAGAACACTCTTGGCGAGACCCGGCAGGATTCCGACACCGCCCAACGCTTTCTGGACCGGCAGATCAGCGAGTACGAAGCGCGTTTGATCGCCGCCGAGAACCGGGTCAAGGAATTCAAGCGCCAGTACATGAGCCAGATGCCTGGAGAGGTGGGTGAGTACTATCGCGGCTTGCAGGCGTCCGAAGAACAGCTCGAACAAGCGAAGTTGCAATTGCGACAGGTCCAGAATCGCCGGGACGCCCTGGAAAGGCAGGTGCAGGGCGAAGAGCCGGTATTCGGACTTGGGCCGGAGGCGCCCTCCATTGTTCGCTCCATCAACCTGCCGGTGGACGCCAGGATCAATACCTTGGAGCAGCAACTGGATGGTCTGCTGCTGCGCTACACCGAAAAGCATCCAGATGTCATCGCTGCCCGGGAAACCCTGGCAGTTTTGAAAAAGCAGCGCGACCAGGAGTATGCCCAGTATCAAGCCGCCATGGCCCAACGCAGCCAGCAATCAGGGGGCGCCATGCTGGGCGCCGACGCCAACCCGGTTTACTCAAGCTTGCGTATTGCCTTGGCTCAGGAAGAGGCTAACCTCGCCGCTATTGAAACTCAGGTGGCCGACTACGAGCAGCGCGTGGAGGAATTACGGAAAATGGTACACACCATCCCCGAGGTGGAGGTGAAGTACAAGAACCTCAACCGCGACTACGCCGTCACCAAACAGAACTACGAAGCCCTACTCAGTAGGCGCGAGTCGGCCCGGCTTTCTCAAGATGCGGGACAGACCACCGATGATATTCGTTTCCGAATCGTAGAGCCGCCCTCGGTTCCCTCGGAGCCTTCCGGTCCCAACCGGGTACGGCTGATGTCCGTGGTGCTAGTGGCGGCCGTCGCCATCGGGCTGGGGTTGAGCTTTGTGCTGTCACAACTGCGACCGACCTTTGATAGCCGACGAATGCTCATGGAAGTGACCAATGTTCCGGTATTCGGTAGCGTGACCGCCGTACTCGCGCCCGGCAGCCTGCGGCGCCAGCGCATTGGCATGGTGGTGTACTTATCCTTGGCGGCGTGCCTCCTGGCAATCTATGCGGGACTGTTGGTAATGCAAGTGACCGGCATACGGATTCTTTAATCAAGTCTCAAGCCCTAGGCGACCAATGGATACTATCGAAAAAGCGATCGAAAAGTTGGGTGAACTGGACAGCGGGGCGCTGCAAACCAGGCGTCCTATGACGCCTGATCCCTTTGCGCCATCGCCGAGCGAGCGTTTTGCCCCCAAAGCCGAAGAGGCAGCGGTCAATCGCGGCACCGGCAAGCGTACAAAGCGCTCCATATCCCTAGATCTGAACCGCATTCGCCAGGCTGGCATGGTGGTCCCGGACACCAAGCGTAGCCGCATCAAGGAGGAATATCGCCATATCAAGCGCCCCTTGCTCATGAATGCCTCGGGCAAAGGCGCCACTCTGGTTGACTATCCCAATCTGATCATGGTGACCAGCGCTATACCTGGCGAGGGTAAGACCTTCACCGCCATCAACCTGGCCTTGAGCATCGCCAGTGAACGGGATCGCACGGTGTTGTTGGTGGATGCCGATGTGGTGAAGCCCAGCATTTCCAAATTTTTTGGCTTCGAATCCGGTCCCGGTCTGGTGGATTTTCTGATCGAGGACGGCCTGGATCTGTCCGAAGTGCTGATCGAAACCAATGTGCCTTCCCTGACCGTGTTGCCGGCGGGAAACACCCACCATCTCTCTACCGAACTTCTGGGCAGCGAAAACATGCGGGACCTGGCCAGGGAGATGAGTCTGCGCTATTCGGATCGGATTGTGATTTTCGATTCACCCCCTCTGTTGGCGACCACGGAGGCCAGCGTATTGGCCGGTCTGGTAGGCCAGGTGGTCATGGTGGTGGAGTCGGAGAAAACCCGCCGCTCCCAGGTGCAGGAAGCCTTATCCATGTTGCATCCCGATATGATCGTCGGTTTTGTACTCAATAAATCCCGCTCCCGCACAGGCTCGTCCGCTTACGGTCCCTATTACTACGGCTACGGCTACGGCTATGGCTATGGCGACAGTGGCCGTGACTGATTTCCGCAATCCGCGCAGGTCGGCGGCGCTGGTGGGAGGGCTGCTGCTGCTGGTGTGCGCTAAAGCCCCTGCGCTAGAGGGTTGGACGATCACCCCTTCCATCGAGTTGCGGGAGATCTATACCGATAATGTTGATCTGGAACCTAGCGATCGCGCCCAGTCTGAACTGGTGACCGCAATCAGCCCCGGAATATCGTTGTTCCGAAAAGGGCGGCGGCTGGAGCTGAGTATCAATTACCTGATGGAGAATTTCCTGTACGCCAAGGACAGCGACCAAAACCAGATCAATCACCAACTGAAAAGCGCGGCGCGGGCGGAGTTAATCAAAGACGAGGTGTTTCTAGACGCGACCGCGAACATGCGCCAACTGCTGATTTCGCCCGAGGGGCGCCTTGGTCTGGACAATCTGTCCTTGGGTGACAACCGCACGGATGCGCTGTCTTATCAAGTCAGCCCTTGGTGGCGCCACGACTTTGGCGGCTTCGTGGAATCCGAGGCGCGGTACACTTATAAGGTAACCCGTTTCGACGACGCAGTGAGTGATAGTGAAGGACATGCCGCGACGTTGCGTCTGAACAGTGGCCGACGCTACAGCCGCTTGTTCTGGGAGTTGTCCCATACCACCGATCAGATAGATAGGGACAGCGTGGGGGACAGCACCCGTCAGAGCACCCGAGGGCAGGGTATTTATCAACTGACTAGAGAATGGTCGCTACTGGCGGAGGCCGGTTACGAGGACAACGAGCTGGCCACGGGGTTTGTCAATGAGGATGGTGCTTTCTGGGGGGTGGGCGTCGGCTGGAGACCCAGTCGCTTTATGGAGTTTTCCGTGCTGGGCGGCGGGAATTTCCGGCGCGCGGCGGTCACGCTGACGCCCACCAACCGATCCAGCCTGCAACTGAATTACCAAGACCGCGAGGTGGGACTCAATACCGGAGAATCCTGGTCGGGGCGCTTGTTCCATCGGACGCGGTATTCCACGTGGTCGGCCAGTTATCTGGAAACAGTGACCAGTGTGCAGGAGCTGATTGTCAGCAGTGTCGATGATGTGCTTGATCGGGACACCGGCGCCCCTTCGCCCGGTTTCGGGGAGGATGTCTTGCCGATACCCGACCCGGGGGGGGATGGCCTGAACAATGATGGCCTGTTTACCCTGACCGACCAGGAATTTCTTCGCAAGCGTTTCGATTTCAACGTCGGCTATCGCCGTGGACGCAGCAGCTTCAGCGTTGGTGTCTTCAGCGAACGCAGAGAGTTTCAGGATGACCAGGACAATGAAGACGGATTCGGGGCGAGAGCGAGTTGGATCTGGCGATTCGCCACGAGGACGTCATCCATCCTGGAAAGCTCATGGGAGCGCATTGATGCCCAGTCCGACAAGGACAATTTATGGATAACCGTGTTGGGGCTTGAGCATGTCTTCGCCGAGGACATGGTGGGTGAAGTCCGCTATCGGCATGCCCGTAACAGCGCCGAGGATGCCATCGACGGCTACCGTGAGAACCGATTAAGTCTACAGCTAAGGATTACGTTCTAAACGGCTTATGTATACGACCTATTATGGTTTCTCCGCCAAACCCTTCCAGTTAAGCCCCGATCCCCGTTTTTTCTTCGGCAGCAGCGGGCATCGGCGGGCGCTGGCCTATTTGCGCTATGGCCTAAGCCAGGCGGAAGGCTTTATCGTCATTACCGGGGGCATCGGCACCGGCAAGACCACATTAGTGCGCAATCTGTTCAATGAGTTGGACTCCACCGGCCTAGTGGCCGCCCAACTGGTGACGACCCAATTGGACGCCGATGATCTATTGCGGATGGTGGTTGCCGCTTTCGGTGTCCCCCACGAGGGTCTGGATAAAGCCTCCCTCATCAAACGTTTCGAAGACTTTCTGCGCTCCTGCGCCCGAGAGGGGCGGCGGGTGCTGTTGGTGGTGGACGAGGCACAGAATCTGCCGCCTCGCTCCTTGGAAGAGCTGCGCATGCTGTCCAATTTTCAGGTCTCCGAAACCCCTCTTTTGCAGAGCTTTCTGCTAGGGCAGGAAGAATTTCGCGCCACCCTGCAAGCCCCCGGCATGGAGCAGCTCCGTCAGCGGGTCATCGCCTCTTGCCATCTCAATCCTCTCAACGAACAGGAAACCCGAGAGTATATCGAGCATCGGCTGCGGGTAGTGGGCTGGCAGAATAATCCCCAGTTCAGCGATCCGGCCCATCAAGCCATCTATCGCTATACCCAGGGGATTCCGCGGCGGATTAATTTTCTCTGCGACCGGGTATTGCTATACGGATTTCTTGAGGAGATTCATGAATTCGAGGACGCCAATATCACGTCCGTCAATCAGGAACTGTTCCAGGAGGCCGACCGAGGCGTTGAGCCACCCACCACGCCCAGTCCGGGACCGTTGCGCGCGGCTCCCACCCAGGATACCGCCGAGGTCAGCGAAGCTATGAACCAGCGGCTTGCCGAACTGGAGCATGTGGTGGCTTCCCTGGCCCATCGGCAGCAACAAGACGGCGCCCAGCAATCCCAGCAGTTGGAACAGCGGCTCACCGAACTGGAGCCGGTAGTGGATTCATTACGAGAGGGTTTTTTGGAGTTGGCCAGGGTTGTGGATCGGTCCCTGAATGCCAAAGCCGATTGAGATGTGTTCAACTCTGTAGCGGATAAGGAAGACATGGCCGAGACATCCCCCCCCAAGCTGCTTTGTGTCGTGGGCGCCCGCCCCAACTTCATGAAGATCGCCCCGATCATGGCGGCTTTTCGGACCACCAACCCAACCGTGGACGTACGGTTGGTACACACCGGCCAGCACTATGACGTGGCCATGAATCAGCAATTCTTCCAGCAGTTGGGGATTCCCAACCCGGATGTGGACCTGGAAGTCGGCTCCGCCAGCCATGCCGCGCAGACCGCCGAGATCATGCGCCGCTTCGAGCCGGTGGTGGATATGGAACAACCTCAGGCGGTGCTGGTGGTCGGTGATGTGAACTCCACCATCGCCTGCGCCCTGGTGGCGGCCAAAAAAGGCGTGGGGGTGATTCATGTGGAAGCCGGTTTACGCAGCCGGGACCGTTCCATGCCCGAGGAGATCAACCGGGTGCTGACCGAC
>CAZQXD010000002.1:0-129748 GCA_964597315.1 uncultured Candidatus Competibacteraceae bacterium | reverse complement strand
GCATCCGAGCCCGGTGCCAGGGCCTCCACCAGCGCCCGCTCCACCTCGGCGGCCGCCGCCAGTTCCGCCACGGTCAGCGCCCCGGACCGGCACAGCACCAGGTCGGCCCAGCCGTAAGCCTCGGCCATGTCGTTGATAAACGGCTCCAGCCGGACCTCCATACCCGCCTCCTGGTAAGCGGTCTGGGCCTCGTCCAGCATCGCCCCTCCGGCCTGATGCCAGGTTTCGGGCCGCAACTCCGGCCCTAACCGGGCCAGGGCTTGGGGCGTCAGGCGGTTGAGGGCCCGCGCCCCCTGACTGCCCCCCACCACCAGCAGCCGGGGCCGACCGGTCCGAGCCTGAAAGCGTCGGGCCGGGGGCGGCAGGGCGACGATGCCGTCTCGCACCGGGTTGCCGGTGACCAGGGCCTCGCGCCGGGCCGGAAAACTGTCCGGGAAAGCTTGCAGCACCCGATCGGCCAGCCGGGCCAGCCAACGGTTGGTGAGTCCGGCGACGGCGTTCTGTTCGTGAACGATCAGGGGAATGCCCAACAGTCGGGCCATTACCCCGCCCGGACCGCTGGCGAAGCCGCCCATGCCCAGCACCAGCCCGGGCCGCAGCCGACGCAGCACCGCCCCGGCCTGAAGCAACGCCCGACCCAGCATCCAGGGGGCCGCCGCCAGCCGGGTCAGGCCCCGACCCCGCAAGCCGTTAACCCCGATGCATTCCAGGGGAAAACCGGCCGCCGGCACCAGTCGGGACTCCAGGCCCCGTTGGGTGCCCAACCAGGTCACCGGGATACCCTGGGCGCGGAACCGCTCGGCCACCGCCAGGGCGGGGAACACATGCCCCCCGGTGCCGCCAGCCATGATCACCACGCCGCCGCTCATGGCATGGCCCCTGTCTGACGCAACCGGGACAGGCGCCGGGAGTGGCCCAGTTCTCGGGTCTCCATATCCACCCGCAGCAGCACCGCCAGGCCCAGACACATCATGACCAAACTGCTGCCGCCGTAGCTGATAAGCGGCAGGGTCAGCCCCTTGGTGGGCAGCGCACCCATATTGACGCCCATGTTGATCAGCGCCTGGAAGGCAAACCACAAACCGATCCCGTAGGCCAGGTAGCCAGCGAAGGGCCAGTCCAGGGCCACCGCCCGGGCGCCCGCCGCGAAGGCCCGCCACACCAACACCGTGTACAGACCGATCAGCACCACCACTCCTAGCAGCCCCAACTCCTCGGCAAGAATGGCGAACACGAAATCGGTATGGGCCTCAGGCAGATAAAACAGCTTTTGGACGCTGGCCCCCAACCCCACCCCGAACAATTCGCCACGGCCGATGGCGATCAGGGACTGGGTGAGCTGAAAGCCGCTGCCGAAGGCATGCTCGAAGGGATCCCTGAAGCTCAGCAGCCGCTCTACCCGGTAGGGGGAGGACACCAGCAGCCCGGCCATCAGCAGGATCACCACGGCTTGCAGGGCGGCGAAGCGCCACAGGCTGACCCCGGCCAGAAAAATCATCCCCAGGGCGGTGGCCAGCAGCACCACCGCAGCGCCGAAGTCCGGCTCCAACAGCAGCAACAGGGTCAGACAGCCCAACACCAACAGTGGCCGAACCATGGCCATGGTCTGGACGCGTAGTTCCGCGCCATGGCGTTGTAGATAACCAGCCACGAAGATCAGGGCGCACAACTTGGCGATCTCCGAGACCTGGACATTGACCGGTCCCAGATTCAGCCAACGGTGGCTGCCGTTGATGGCCTGGGTCACTCCGGGGATCAGCACCAGCACCAGCAGCCCCACGGCCAGCAACAGCAACAGCGGGCCGCGCCGGTACCACGTCGTCAGGGGCACCCACAAGGCGGCGGCGCCCACCAGCAGACCAACCGCCACGTAGGCGCTCTGGCGATAGAAGAAATAAAAGGGTTGGCCGGTTGCGCTCTCAGCCCGGGGCATGGACGCGGAGGTCATCATTACCAGGCCCAAGACCAGCAGCAGTAGGGCGGAGAGCAACAGCCAGGGATCGGGGGGCGCCGGCAGTGTCCAGCGTTCCCTGGAGTCTTGAATCCAGGTGGCGCCGCTCATGCGGTCACCCGCCGGGCGGCGACCGCGAACACCCGGCCCCGCTCCATGTAGTTGCTGAACATATCGAAACTGGCGCAGGCCGGGGACAGCAACACACTGTCTCCGGGTCGGGCCAGGCGCGCCGCCTGGGCCACCGCCTCATCCATATCCGAGACGTGGCAGACCGGCACCATCCCGGCCAGGGCCGCCTCAATGCGCGGGGCAGCCTGGCCGATCAGCACCGCAGCTCGGGCCTTACGGGCCAGAGGCTCGCGCAGGGCGCTGAAGTCCTGACCCTTGCCATCGCCCCCCAGAATCACCACTAAGGGACCAGGCAGCCCCGCCACCGCCGCCACCGTGGCCCCCACGTTGGTGCCCTTGGAGTCGTCGTACCAACGAACGCCATGCCGCTCCGCCACCAACTGGGTGCGGTGGGGCAGGCCCTCGAAGGTGGTCAGGGCGGCGACCATGGCCGCCCGGTCCAAGCCCAGCGCCTCACCCATGGCCAGGGCCGCCAGGGCATTGGCCTGGTTGTGGGCGCCGCTCACCGGCAAGCGGTTGGTCGACAGCCACGGTTCGCGCCCCTGAGCCAACCAGGTTTGGCCGTCCCACGCCAAGAGGCCAAAATCCCCGGGGGCTGGCTGGTCCAGGTAAAAGCGCGACACCCGTCGCTCCGGCTCGGCCATGGCCACTACCCGGGGGTCATGGCCGTTAAGCACCATCACCCCGTCACCCCGAAAGATTCGGGCCTTGACAGCGGCGTAGGCGTCCAGGTCTGGATAGCGGTCCAGGTGATCGGGGCTGAGGTTAAGCACTGTGGCCACCCGGGCATTGAGACTGGAGGTGGTTTCCAACTGGAAGCTGGATAGTTCCAGCACGTAGAGTTCCACGGTCGCGTCAAGCAGATCCAAGGCCGGGGTGCCTAGATTGCCCCCCACGGCCACGCGCCGGCCCGCAGCCCGGGCCATGGCGCCCAGCAGGGTAGTGACCGTGCTTTTGCCGTTGGAACCGGTGATGGCCGCCACCGGGGCGCGGCATAGGCGGGCAAACAGTTCGATATCCCCCAGCACCTCCACGCCTCGGGCTGCGGCTTCGGCGATCACCGGCGTGGACACCGCCACCCCAGGACTGACCAGCAGCCGACGGGCAGCGGCGAACAGGGCCGGGTCGAAATCGCCTAAATGGTGGGGTACGGCGGGGAAGTCCCGCTGTAGGGTCTCCAGACCCGGGGGCCGGGGACGACTATCCGCCACCGCCAGCTCCGCCCCCAGTCGGGACAAAGTCCGTACACAGGACAGGCCCGTCACTCCCAGCCCCACCACCAGGGTGAGGCCGTTCAGGTCGAGGACGGGCGCAGTCTGGGTCATCAGCGGATCTTCAGGGTGGCCAGGCCGATCAATACCAGAATCACGGTAATGATCCAGAAACGGACAATCACCCGAGGCTCCGGCCAGCCTTTAAGTTCAAAGTGGTGATGCAGGGGCGCCATGCGAAAAATCCGCCGACCGGTGAGCTTGAAGGAGGCCACTTGCAGGATCACCGACACGGTTTCCATGACGAACACCCCACCCATGATCACCAGCACCAGTTCCTGGCGCACCACCACCGCGATCACCCCCAGGGCCGCCCCCAGGGCCAAGGCGCCCACATCGCCCATGAAGACTTGGGCCGGGTAGGCATTGAACCAGAGAAATCCTAACCCCGCCCCTACCATGGCCCCGCAAAATACCGCCACCTCACCCACCCCGGCCACATAGGGAATCTGGAGATAGGTGGCGAATTTCACATTGCCACCGGCGTAGGCGAAGATGGCCAAGGCTCCGGCCACCATCACCGTGGGCAGAATGGCCAGACCATCCAGGCCGTCGGTGAGGTTGACGGCGTTGCTGGAGCCGACGATCACCAGATAGGCCAGGGGGATGAACAGCCAGCCCAAGTCAATGACCACGGCCTTGAAGAAGGGGACGATCAGCTCGGTTTCGGTAGCCGTCTGGGCCGTGAAAAACAATACCCCGGCGGCGGCCAGGCCAACGGCCGACTGCCACAAGTATTTCTCCCGAGCGGAGAGTCCCTTGGAATTCTTCAGCACCAGCTTGCGGTAGTCGTCCACCCAGCCGATCAGGCCAAAGGCCAGGGTCACCAGCAACGCCACCCAAACGTAGCGGTTGCGTAGATCCGCCCATAGCAGGGTGGCCATGGCGATGGCCACCATGATCAGCGCCCCACCCATGGTAGGGGTGCCGGCCTTGGAAAGATGGCTTTGGGGTCCATCGCTACGCACATGCTGGCCGATCTGATAAAAGCTGAGCCGGCGAATCATGGCCGGACCAACGATAAAGGAGATGAACAGGGCGGTTAGCACCCCCAGGATGATTCTCAGGGTGAGGTACTGGAACACGTTGAAACCGCTGTAGACTGCGGTTAGCTGCTCGGCCAGGTAGACCAGCATTCAAAAACCTCCCTGGATGAAGTTCATGTCCTATCCTCCAACCAGTCCAAAATGACCGCCCGGTCGCTGAATGGCAATCGCTGCTCCCCCAGGAGCTGATAGTCTTCATGGCCCTTGCCGGCTACCAGCACCATGTCTCCCCTAGCCGTCGCACCCAGGGCCTGGTGAATGGCCGCGCGGCGATCACCCGTCCGCTGAGCCTGCTCGGGCCGAGCCATGCCCTCCAGCACATGCTGGGCAATGGCCTCCGGGTCCTCGCTCCGGGGGTTGTCGTCGGTGACGATCACCCGGTCGGCCAGTCGTTCGGCGATAGCCCCCATCAGCGGGCGCTTGCCCGGGTCCCGGTCGCCACCACAACCGAACACGCACCAGAGTTTCCCCCGGGTATGTTCCCGCAAGGCGGCCAGTACCTGTTCCAGGGCGTGGGGGGTGTGGGCATAGTCCACCACCGCCCGCGTCCCCACCCGCTCCATGCGCCCGGGTACCGGGCTGATCCGTCCTAGCCGTTCCAGGGCCGAGGCGAAGGGCTGCCCCAACAGTACCAGGGCGGCCAACACCGCCAGCAGATTGCCAGCGTTGAAACGCCCTAGCAGCGGGCTGTGCAACTCCCCCTCCCCCCAGGACGAATCCACGATCAGGCTCAACCCGGCCTCGCTCAGGCGCAGTTCCCGGCCGCCTACCCAGTGGTCCACCGCCAGGTCCGGCCGCCGCCCGAGACCGTAGCCGACCACCGGCGTCCGGCCACGCAGTTCAGTGGCCAGGGTTCGCCCGAAGGGATCGTCCAGATTCAACACGGCGGCTCCCAAGCCAGGGCTTACAAACAACCGCCGCTTGGCCGCAGCGTAAGCTTCCAGACTACCGTGATAGTCCAGATGGTCACGGCTCAACTGGGTTAGCACCGCCACGGTGAACCGCAGCCCCGCCACCCGCTCCTGGTCCAGGGCGTGGGAAGACACCTCCATGGCCACCCGTTTTGCTCCTTGGTCCCGCAGCCGGGCCAGCCAGGCTTGCAGGGTCAGCGCGTCCGGGGTGGTGTGATGGGCTGGCTCCAGGCGGCCGAAAACCCCGTAGCCGAGGGTGCCTAGCAGGCCGCAAGGTCGGCCCTCATGGCCACTGGCCTGGGCCAGAAAGTGGGCGCAGGAGGTCTTGCCGTCGGTGCCGGTAATGCCCACCAGCTCTAGGTCCCGAGATGGCTGGCCGTAAAATCGCGCGGCGATCAGCCCTTGCCGACGACCGAGATCCTCCACCGCCACCAAGGGCGAAGGTCCGGGGTCCGGTGGCCTGGTCTCCGGGAAAGGTGGCTCCCAGGCCACTGCGGCCGCCCCGGCCCGGCGCACGTCCTCCAGAAACTCAAGGCCGTGATGCCGAAAGCCGCGTAGGGCCAGAAACAGATCCCCCGGCTCCACTGCCCGGCTGTCGGCGCACAGGCCGGTGATCGGACAATCAGCCGCCAACGGGGTACTCGCGAAGCCTTCTAGCAGCCGACCCAGGGTCCACGGGTACGCGGTACAGCCGTTCACTGGGGACCACCGGCGAGTTGGACAGCGCCTGCCGGTACGGCGTCGGGGGCAACGTTCAGCAAGCGCAGGGCGCCGCTCATTACCCGGCTGAACACCGGCGCCGCCACCTGGCCGCCGTAGTAGACCTTGCCCTTGGGATCGTCCACCACCACCACCATCACCAACCGGGGCCGATCCACCGGAGCCAGGCCGGCGAACACCGAATAATAGCGATCCTTGGCGTAGCGGCCGTTGACGATTTTGTGGACGGTGCCGGTTTTGCCGGCGACCCGATGGCCGGGCACTGCGGCTTTCGAAGCGGTACCCTCGGTACTGACCACCGTCTCCATCATGGCCCGCACCTGACGGGCGGTGGCCACCGATAGCACCCGCTCACCCTCGGCGGGAGCTTGGGCGCGGCGCAGCAGGCTCAGGGGTCGGCGCACTCCATCGGCGGCCAGCACCGCGTAGGCCCGGGCCAGTTGCAGGGCGTTCACCGACACCCCGTAGCCAAAGGCATGGGTGGCGTATTCGAACTGGCTCCAGCCGCTGTAATGGGACAGGTGGCCGGCCTGTTCCCCCACCAGTCCCACACCGCTAAGCTCGCCGAAACCCAGTTGGGAGTACAGATTCCATAACTGTTCCGGGGGCAGGGACAGGGCGATCTTGGAAACGCCCACATTGCTGGATTTGGTAATCACCCGGGACACATTCAGCAGGCCGTAATTGTGTACGTCCCGCACCATATGCCGGCCCACCCGCATATGGCCGGGCTTGGTGTCCACCCGGGTGGTGGGGGTATAGGCGCCGCTCTCCAGACCCATGGCGACGCTGAAGGGCTTAAGAGTGGAACCGGGTTCGAATAAATCGGTCACGGCCCGGTTACGCAGTTTGGCGGGGGCGAGTCGGCCGCGGTCGTTGGGGTTGACGGCAGGCTGATTGACCATGGCCAGGATCTCGCCAGTCGTTACATCCAGCACCACCGCCGAAGCGGCGCTGGCCTTGTGCTCCAACACCGCCGCCTTAAGGGACCGGTAGGCCAGGTACTGGATGCGCCGGTCGATACTCAGGGTTAGGGTTTTGCCGGGCTGGCGGGGATTAATACTCTCCACGTCCTCCACCGCATTGCCCAGACGATCCTGGATAATCCGCTTGCCCCCGGGAATGGCCCGCAGCCAGTTCTCGAAGGCCAGTTCCAGGCCCTCCTGTCCGGCATCGTCGATATCGGTAAAACCCAGCAGACTGGCGGTAACCTCGGCGGTGGGATAGTAGCGGCGGTATTCCCGCAGCAACTGGACGCCAGGAATTTTCAGGGCCATCACCCGCCGGGCGTGTTGCGGCTCCAGATGGCGGCGCAAATAGACGAAGCGCTTGTCGGCCCGCTGCGCAATCAGTGCTTCGAGCGTGGCGGCCTCGAGGCTCAACTGGTCGGCCAGTTCAGGGATGCGGTGGCGCTGTTCCAGCAGTTTGGCCGGCTCGGCCCATACCGAATCCACCGGCGAGCTTACCGCCAGTGGCTCGCCGTTACGGTCCACGATCATGCCCCGATAGGCAGGCACTTTCATCACCCGCAGATAGCGGTCGTCGCCCTGGCCCCTGAGATAATCGTTGTCCACCACTTGTAGATACACCGCCCGGCCCAGCAATCCTAGCGCGGCGGCAGCCAGTAGACACGTCACTAGTCCCAAGCGCCAGACGCGGGGGTCCCGGGAGTAGCGGCGATGGAACAGACGGGCATTCATCGGCGCAAATACACCACGCTGTCGTAGGGGGGAGTGATCATGTCGAGACGGGTGCGCGCCGTCCGGTCCACCTCGGACTCAGTGGCCAAGGTACTCTGCTCAAGTTGTAGTTGCGCCCATTGGATGTCCAAGGCGTCCCGCTGGCGTTGCAGGTGTTGCAAGTCGATAAATAGTGAACGGCTTTGATGCTTGACATAAATCACACTCATGCCAGAGACCACCACCGCAGCCAATAGCAGGCCAGCGGTCAGATAGAGATAAAATCGCAACCCTGGCCGACGGTCGGCCGCTGTCTGTTCCGCCGCAGCCACCGGTTTCGGCGCGGGCTGGAACGGCTCACCGGACTCGCGTCTCCGAAAAGGCCGGAGCAGTGTCGGCAGAGGCGATACCGAGACCATCAGCGCCGCTCCGCCACGCGCATAATGGCGCTCCTGGCGCGGGGATTGGCCGTCACCTCCCCGGCGCCCGGGCGCTGGGATCGGCCCATCAGCCGTAGGGTGGAGCCGCGTTGGGCTTCGGTCACCGGCAGGCCGGGGGGTAGCTCCGCTCCTCTAGCCTGGTCGCGCATAAACCGTTTGACGATCCGATCCTCCAGAGAATGAAAACTGATCACCACCAAACGACCGCCTGTGGCGAGCAAGCGCGGTGTCTGAGCCAGCGCGGTCCTGAGTTCGTCCAATTCGCGGTTGACGAAAATTCGTATCGCCTGAAAGGCGCGGGTGGCGGGATGCTTGCCTGGCTCCCGAGTGGGCGCGACCTCGGCAATCAGCCGAGCCAGACCGCCGGTGGTGGTCACCGCTTCGTGGGCGCGGCGCTCAATAATGGCCCTGGCGATGCGCCGGCTGTAACGCTCTTCACCCAGTTCCCAAAGCACCTTGGTAATCTCCCCTTCGTCGGCTGTAGCCAGCCATTCGGCGGCGCCACGGCCACTGTCTGGATCCATGCGCATGTCCAGCGGACCATCGTTCAGAAAGCTGAACCCCCTTCGTCTATCGTCTAGTTGGGGCGACGATACCCCGAGATCCAATAGCAGGCCGTCCACCCGACCCCATAATTCGTGCCGCTCCGCCACGTCTGCCAGCTTGCCGAAGCGTTGTCGCTCAAACAGAAACCGGGCGTCGCCCCCAAATCGCTCGGCGGCGTGGGCGGCTTCGGGGTCCCGGTCCAGGGCCAGCAACCAGCCCTCGGGGCCTAAACGCTCCAGTACCGCCTTGGCATGTCCACCACGACCAAAAGTGCCGTCGATATAGACACCGTCGCCCCGTACCTTAAGGGCCTCCACCGCCTCTGTGAGCAAGACCGTTCGATGAGTGAATCCGGTCCTCGTGGTCATCAGAACGATAAATCCGGCAGCAATCCGGCGTCGTCCTCGCCTGATTTCCAGTTTTCCATCATCTGGCGCCAGGTCTGTTCGTTCCAAAGCTCAAACTTGTTGCGCTGACCCACCAGCCTCACCCGCTTGTCCAGGTTCGCGAACTCCCGCAAATGAGCCGGCAATAAGATGCGCCCGCTAGCGTCCATGTCCAGTTCCTCGGCGTTGCCTGTCATCAGGCGCTGGAGTCTGCGGGCCGCTTTGTTGGTGCCGGACAATTGCATCAGCTTTTGCTCGAATATCTCCCATTCCGGCAGGGGATAGATGAGCAAGCAACCTTCATTGTCTACAGTCACCAGCAACTGGCCACCACAGCATTCCTGGATTTCCTTCCGAAACCGGGATGGGATCGATAAACGCCCCTTGCTATCCAGGGACAGGGGACTAGAGCCACGAAACAAATAACGCTACCCCACAGTTTGGTTTGTTATCCCATTCTTTCCCACATCCTCCCACCGGGGACACTATAGGGAGTTTTGGCTTCCGCTGTCAAGAAACCCAGCGCCAAAATTTCAAATAAAAAGTGTTAAAAAACATGAACATGAAAAAACGCCCACGGGTGACCGGGAGCGCCTTAATTAGCTCTGTATTCGCTGAACGGGATTTAAGAAGAATCAGTCAGGGTATGGTATTTCAATACGTTAAAACAGCGACCCTTTGGCTCTGCATTATCGATTATCGGTCGGCCATTGATGAATCGGTAAAGACATGGAAGAGTGGGAGTCGGCCTGTAAGCCGGGTTCTGTCGAGGGCAGTCATTCATCTGCGACACACGTCGCCGCGTGCCTGTAGCGACCTACCCGGGAGCCGTGCGGACCACACGCTTATGCTCCCCTATTTGGTCTTGCTCCGGGTGGGGTTTGCCATGCCGCCCCTGTTGCCAGGGACGCGGTGCGCTCTTACCACACCATTTCACCCTTACCGGCCCTCGCGGGCTTAGGCGGTATCATTTCTGTGGCACTTTCCGTAGGCTCGCGCCCCCCAGGCGTTACCTGGCACCCTGTCCTATGGAGCCCGGACTTTCCTCCATACCCCTATGGGTACAGCGACTGCCCGGCCGACTCCCACGGCCAGTTTCCACTCTACCAAGGCCGCTTGCAAGGAACATCGACAGGCGAGGTTATTTCTTTAGGGTCAAAGCCAGAGAATAGAGATTATTTTTTTTGAACCCCGTTAGCCGCGCCGCTATGGCTGCGGCCCGGGCCGCCGGTAGTTCGTCCAGCAGCACTCCCAGCAGCCGCCTCGCCTCGGGACCGGGATCGTCGGCGGTCGGCGGCGGCGCTCCCGTCACCAGCACCACGAACTCGCCCCGCAAGCGGTTCGGATCGGCATTAAGCCACGCGCCTAGATCGACCAAACGGTCGCCATGGACCTGCTCGTGGAGTTTGGTCAATTCTCGGGCGATCACCCCCTGGCGATCGGGGCCGAAGACCGAGACCATAGATGCCAGGCAATCCCGGAGGCGATGGCCGGATTCGAAGAACACCAGGGTCCGGGTCTCGCGGCCTAGGTCTTGCAAGCGAGTCCGCCGAGCAGCCTCCTTGGCCGGAAGAAACCCCTCGAACACAAACCGATCGGTGGGTAGACCCGCCACCGACAGGGCCGCCAGCAGGCTGCTCGGCCCCGGCACCGGCACTATCCGCAGCCCCTTGGCACGGGCTTCACGGACCAGATGAAAACCGGGATCGCTGACCAGAGGGGTGCCGGCGTCCGATATCAGGGCCACGGACCGCCCCGCCAGCAACTCATCCAGAATCGCGGCGCAGCGGTCCCGCTCGTTGTGTTCATGGAGGGACCAAAGCGGTCGATTGATCCCGAAATGGCTCAGCAAACGGCCGCTGTGGCGGGTATCCTCGGCGGCGATTCGGTCCACCTCGGACAACACCCGCGCGGCCCGGGGACTCAGGTCTTCCAGATTGCCGATGGGGGTGGCAACCACGTACAGCACACCGGGTTCGGTTGACACCTTAGGCACCACTCTCGATACTTGCGCTTTCGTTACGCCGGGACGCCAAGGAGTGTCAGCGTCGAATCACACCATGGTATCAAAAATCGAACAGGGCAGAAGCGGCGAGAATTTGGCCTGCCGTTATCTGCAAGCCCAGGGACTGACCCTGGTGGAACGGAATTTCCGCTGCAAGTGTGGGGAGCTGGATTTGATCATGCGGGATGGCCCGCACCTGGTCTTCGTGGAGGTGCGTTACCGGCGGGACAGCCGTCGTGGCGCCCCAGCGGAGACCGTGACGGGCGGCAAACGCCGACGCATTATCAAAACCGCGTCTTATTATTTGCAACGCCACCCCTGCGACCTGCCCTGCCGCTTTGATATTATCGCCATCACTCAACGGGAAGGACGGGATGCCCTGGAGTGGATCAAGGACGCCTTCCAGGCCCTCTGAGCCAACCACGCTACCGCCATATAATAATGCTCAACTCTGTCGCCCTTGGCCCAGCGGCCGACACGCCTCCCCTGCTGGTGCTGCATGGCTGGAACCAGCACCTGGAGGCCATGCGCCCTCTCGGGCAGAAACTTTCCCGACGCCGACAGGTTCATCTCTTAGACCTGCCTGGTTTCGGAGCTTCCCCCTGGTCCGGCGAGGACTGGGATACCCGCGACTACGCCCGCTGTATATTGGACTACCTGGACCGGACCGGACTGGAGCGGGTCAGCCTGCTGGGGCATTCGTTTGGTGGTCGGGTGTCTTTACGCATCGCCAGCGCCTGGCCCCAGCGGGTGGCCAGCCTGGTGCTGCTGGACTCGGCGGGCATCCCCCCCCGGCGCGGTCTGGCCAAGCGCGCCCGGATCGCCTGGAGTCGGGGCCTGGGCCAGGCTTTCGCCCTGCTGCCCAAGACCCTGGCCGAGCCTTTGTTCCGCTGGCGCCATCGGCGCTACGCTTCGGCGGACTATCAAAGCGCCGGGGTGTTGAAAGGCACCCTAAGCAAGGTGATCGCCGAAGACCAGACCCCGGAACTGGGACGTATCCAGGCTCCGACCCTGATTCTCTGGGGCGAGCAGGACCAGGAAACCCCCGTGGAGATGGCCCACCGCTTCAAGCAATTGATTCCCGGCTCGCAACTGGTGGTGCTACCGGGCCGGGATCATTTTCCGTTCCGGGGCGCTAGCGTCCACCAGTGCGCCCAAATCGTCGATGACTTTCTCAGCGAGCACCGGACTTAAGCCATGGCGTTACTGCTGCCTTTATTGTTTGCCGCCGCCGGGGGCCTGTGGCTGTTCCGGGGTCGCGCCCTACGGTATCTGAAATACTTTCAACAAGAAGAATACAATGGCCGCCGGTTCCTGGACTGGTACCGGCGGCAACGGGCTTTTGATCGCCGGGCCAGCCTAGTCTGCCTGGGTGGACTGGCCCTGACCCTGATCCTGTCCCGGCTGGCCCCGGGCCTGCCGACCCTAGTAGGCTGGCTGGCTGCGGCCCTGGTCCTGGCCTGGCTACCCCGCTGGGAGCCGGACCCACGCAGCGACGGCAAACCCACCCTCAAGCTCACCCCCCGCGCCCGGCGAATCTGGCAGGTGGCCATGCTGGTCTATGGGCTCGCCTTGCTGCTCGGCGCCTGGCTCCATGCCTTGCTGGGGGCCGATCTACTCCCAGGCTACTGGCTGACCCTGATCCTGCTGGTCCAGGCCACGCCGGCGTTTCTGGTGCTGGCCAACCGCCTGCTGACGCCCTACGAAAATCGCTTGCAGCACGGCTTTATCCAGGAAGCCAAGGGCATTCTGGCAAAGGTCCGGCCCACGGTCATCGGCATTACCGGCAGCTATGGCAAAACCAGCACCAAGGCTATTCTCGGGGCTTGCCTGGAAACCCGCGCTCCGACCTTCTGGCCCCCCAAGAGCATCAATACCCCTATGGGCATCGTCCGGGAAATTCGCGAGCGCCTCCAGCCGGGTTTTCGGTTCGCCATCATCGAAATGGGGGCTTACGGGGTGGGTTCCATCCGCCGACTTTGCGAGCTGACCCCGCCCCAAGTGGCGGTCATCACCAACGTGGGGGCCATGCACCTGGAGCGCTTCGGGAATTTGGATAACATTTATCGGGCCAAATCGGAACTGGCCCAAGCCCTGCCTTCGGACGGTATTCTAGTTTGCAATAACGACAATCCAGGCGCCCGGCGCATGGCCGCAGAGTTCGCCCGACCCCAAACCTTGCTCTACGGCTTGGAGGACAGCGACCCGCCGCCCCACTGCCGGATGAGCCATATCCGCCTGGACCCCGAAGGCGTCCATTTCCTGATCCATTGGGAGGGCGAGAGTTATCCAGGCTTTACCCGGCTGCTGGGTCGGCCCATGCTCTCCAATGTGCTGGCGGCCTTTACCGCCGCCTGCGCCCTGGGCGCCCATCCCGTGGCCCTGCTGGCGGCCATCCGCAGCCTGGAACCCCAGCCCCATCGGCTGGCGCCGCGCCGGGAGGACGGTCTGCTGATACTGGACGATTCCTATAATGCCAATCCGGTGGGCTTCGCCGCCGCCCTGGAGGTGCTGGCCGCCATGCCCGGCGAGCGAAAATTTCTGATCACCCCGGGCATGATCGAGCTTGGTCCCTTGCAGGAACAGGAAAACCACCGGCTGGCTGCCCTGGCGGCCACGCTCTGTGACCAGGTGCTGGTGGTGGGGGAAACCAATCGCCGGGCCTTCGAGACCGGCCTGGGCGACAAGCCGGGGTTGTACTTTCCGAGCTTCGCCGAGGCGGACCGCTATCTGCGTTCCCAGGCTCGGGCAGGGGACGTGGTGTTGTGGGAAAACGACCTTCCCGACCTTTACCAGGAGACGCCGCGGTTCTGACCCGGCACTGTATCGATCAAGTTTGCGTGACGAGGCGACAGCGTGAGTACAGCCCATGATTTGATTAAGGTGGCGGTCCTGTTCGGCGGACCTAGCACGGAACACGAAGTCTCCATCATCACCGGTCTGGAGGTGGTGGGCGCCCTGGACACCCGGCGCTTCGAGGCTATCCCGGTCTATGTGGCCCGGGACGGGGCCTGGTACACCGGCGCCGCCCTGACCGATGCCGATTTCTACCGGCGACTGCCCGGCTCCCTGGCCGAGGCCACCCGAATCACCCTGCTGCCCGACGGCCGGGCCAGGGGGCTGCGGGTGCTGGACAACCGACGTTCCCTCTGGAACCGGATGGCTGGGAGCCAGGAACTGGAGACCCTGCCGGTGGATGTGTTCTTTCCCGCCTTCCATGGCTCCGTCGGCGAGGATGGCTGCATGCAGGGGTTGTTGGAAACCGCCGGCCTGGCCTATGTGGGTAGCGGGGTGGCGGCCTCGGCCATCGGCATGAACAAAGCCCTGTGCAAAAGCCTTATGCACGCCGCCGGCATCCCGGTGCTGCCCTGGGCCCAGGTGACCCGGGAGGACTGGCGGGCCGATCCCCTGGCGGCCCGGGACGCGGTGCTGGCCACCCCTGGGCTGGAGCGCTTCCCCCTGTTCGCCAAGCCCTGCAATCTGGGTTCGTCCGTGGGCATCTCCCCGGCTGGCAACGCCGAGGAGCTAGACACGGCGCTATCGCGCATTTTCCGCCTGGATTCGGCGGCCATCGTCGAGCCGCAAGTGACCCAACTCACCGAGATCAACGTCAGCGTCATGCAGGGCCGGGAACGGCGTACGTCGGTGGTGGAGCGACCCATTTCCAAAACCGGGGTGCTGACGTACGAAGATAAATACGGCGCCGGGGGCAAGGGCAAAAAGGCCATCGGTCCCCGCATCGGCAGTATCGCCGACGCCGAGCGGCGCATTGACCCCCAGGATCTACCCGCCAAGACCAAGACCCTGGCCCGAGCACTGGCCGAGCGGGCGTTCCGAACCCTGGACTGTGCCGGCGTGGTGCGGGTGGATTTTATTCTGGACGGCAGAGATGGTCGATTATATTTCAACGAAATCAATACGCTGCCTGGTTCAATGGCCTATTATCTCTGGGAGCATTCCAGCCCAGCGCTGTCATATACGGCGTTGCTCACCGAACTGGTGGAGCATGCCCTGGAAGCCAGGACCATCAAAGCCGGTCTGGCCCGGGACGCCAATCTAAAAACCCTATTCTGAATCAACCGTCACCCCCCAAGAGAGACCCCATGAGACGTATCGCGACAGCTAGTATTTTGGCCATAACCCTAGTCGGCGGCCTGACCGGTTGCGCCCCCCTGGTGGTGGGCGGTACCGCCGCCGGTATCGGCGTGGCCCATGATCGGCGCACCACCGGCACCATCGTCGAGGATCAGGCCATTGAGTTGAAAGCCTACGACATCCTTGATAAAGACCAGGAGCTGTCGGAACTAGGCCATATCAATGTGACTAGCTACAACAACGCCGTCTTGCTCAGCGGCGAAGCGCCCAGCCCCGAACTGCGGACCCGAGCCGAGCAACTGGTGGGCCAGGTGGAAAAAGTCAAGCATGTTCACAACGAACTGGATGTGGCCGCCCCCAGTTCCCTGGCCAGTCGCAGTTCCGACGCCTGGATCACCACCAAGGTCAAATCGTCGCTGTTGCAGGTGGATGGTTTGCGAAACTTTGACCCCACCCGGGTTAAGGTGGTCACCGAGCGGGGCGTGGTTTATCTAATGGGGCTATTGTACGCCCAGGAAGCCGATGCGGTGGTGAGTACGGTGCGTCGGGTGGGCGGGGTTCAGAAAGTGGTCAAGCTGTTCGAGTATCTGGCCCCCTCGGCGACCTGACCACACTGCCCAGCCCAGGCGCCCTCGCTGTTACTTCACCACTTTCAGGCTGGGCCGCTTTTCCTTATCAGGCTTGGAGGGTGGGGGGTCATCGCCGCCATCGCCCCCCTCGCCACTGGAGAATGCCATACCCTGGCCGTTCTCCCGAGCATATATGGCCATGACCGCGTTGACCGGCACCTTGACTAGCCGGGATACTCCCCCAAAACGGGCATTGAATTCAACGGTCTCGTTGCCCAAATGCAGACCGCGCACGGCGCTGGAGCCGACATTCAGCACGATACGGCCCTCGTGGACGTGTTGGGTGGGCAGCTCGGCGCCCAGATGCTCGGCGTTCACCAGAAGATGCGGCGTCAGTCCATTATCGGTGATCCATTCGTAGTAGGCGCGTATCAGATAAGGTCGGCTGGAAGTCATGGTGCTTTACCGGTTGCGCGGTGAACGCTCCTAGGCGCGCATTTCCCGCTCCGCGTCACTGAGGCTGCGCTGAAACGACGGGCGACGAAACAGTCGCTCGCCGTAATCCAGCACTGGCCGGGCCTGGAGCGGCAATTCGATGCCGTAACAGGGCAGCCGCCAGAGCAATGGGGCAAGGCTGCAATCCACCAGGGAAAACTCGTCGCTTTGAAAAAACGGTTTGGCGGCGAACAAAGGAGCGCTGGCCACCAGGCTGTCCCGCAGGGCGGAAGCAGCCTTGGGGGCATCGCCCGTGTCCAACTGGGCCAGAGGACCGTACCAATCGGATTCGATGCGGGCCAAGGCCAGACGGAACCGCGCCCGGTTTACCGGGTCGCTAGGCATCAGCGGTGGGTGTGGAAAGCGTTCGTCCAAGTATTCCATGATGACCCTGGCATCGTAGAGTACCAGATCCCTATCCACCAGGGTTGGCAGACTGCTATAGGGGTTGAGGTCGAGCAGATCCTCGGGCGGATTGGCCGGGTCCACCAGATGGACCTCGTGACTGATACCCTTCTCCGCCAGCGCCAAGCGGGCGCGATGGCTTTGCCAGGACGCTGGGGAAGAGTACAAAACCATGGTTGTCCTGCGATTGGCTACGCCCGCCATGTATCGGCCCTCGGCTGTGCCGAACCATCGGAGAAGGCTAGATCCCAGGCCGCTGGCCCCGGGGTCGGCGTCCATGCCGCCCGGTACTCAGGCTTCAGTGGACGTCCTTCCAGTATTCCTTCTTAAGCAAATAAAACACCACTGTGCCGATCAGCAGATAGAACAGCACCCACCAGCCCAAGCGCTGCCGCTCCAATCGGATGGGTTCGCCCATATAGACCAGGAAGTTGGTCAGATCGGCCATGGCGGCGTCGAACTCGGGCACGGTCATGGAACCCGGTTGCGCTACCTCCACGTCCACTAGCACTTCTATTTTCTCGCCACTGGCGTCTTCGTGGGTCTCGAAAACCGGCTTCATCCAGCCTTGCAGTTCCCAGAGTACATGGGGCATACCCACGGCCGGGAACACGGCATTGTTGACACCCCAGGGCCGACTGTCGTCCATGTAAAAGGTACGCAGATAAGTATAGAGGTAATCCGCGCCCCGAGCCCGGGCGATCACCGACAAATCGGGTGGCGCCGCCCCGAACCATTGTTTAGCCTCGACCTTGGGCATGGCGTTCTGCATGGTGTCGCCCACCTTGGTGCCGGCGGTGAAGATCAAGTTTTCCAGTACTTGTTTGTCGGTCAGTCCAATATCCCGGGCCATCCGGTTATAGCGCTGGAAGTGGGCCGAATGGCACCCCATGCAGTAATTGACGAACAGCTTGGCTCCCCGCTGCAAAGAGGTCTGATCGGCCAGATCAATGGGCGCTTCGTCCAGGTGATAGCCACTGCCCCCCGCAGCCAGACTCAGCCCAGGCAGCATGATCATCACGATAAGTATCAGTTTTTTCATTTGGCCACCGCCTCTTCCTTATCTGCCTGTTCGCCGCTCATTCGAGCCCGATCCACATCCCCGAAGCCGACGGCGTATTTGCCTTCGTCCTCGCTGTCCACGACCACCTCCTGAACAAGGCGGTCGGGCACCGGTTTGGTTTTTTCGGCCTTGGTGTAGAAGGGCATGGCCAAAAAGAACCCGAAGTAGATCACCGAACAAATCTGGGCCATCAGCGTGCGACCGGTGCTGGGAGGCAAGGCCCCCAGATAGCCAAGGATCAGGAACGACACCGCGAACACGGTCAGGGCCACTTTCCAGCTCGTGCCCCGGTAGCGGATGGACTTGACCTTGCAGCGATCCAGCCAGGGCAGGAAAAACAGCACCACGATGGACATGCCCATGGCGATGACGCCCAATAGTTTGTCCGGCACCGCCCGGAGAATGGCGTAGTAGGGGGTGAAATACCACACCGGGGCGATATGCTCGGGGGTTTTCAGAGGATCGGCCGGCTCGAAATTGGCGTGCTCCAGGAAATACCCGCCCATTTCCGGCATGAAGAAAATCACGATGGAGGCAAAAATCAAGAAAATAAAGATGCCCACCAGATCCTTGACGGTGTAGTAAGGATGGAAAGGAATACCGTCCAGGGGCTGGCCCTTGGCGTTCTTGTATTTTTTGATCTCCACACCCTCGGGGTTATTGGAACCCACATGGTGCAGGGCGATCACGTGGGCCACCACCAGGCCCGCCAGCACGAACGGCAGGGCGATGACGTGGAGGGCGAAGAAGCGGTTGAGGGTGGCGTCGGAGACTACGAAATCCCCGCGAATCCAGACCGTGAGTTCCTCGCCGATCACCGGAATGGCTCCGAACAGGGAGATGATCACCTGGGCGCCCCAGTAGGACATCTGTCCCCAAGGCAGCAGATAGCCGAAGAACGCCTCAGCCATCAGGGCCAGGAAGATCAGCATGCCGATCAGCCACACCATTTCCCGGGGATTTTTGTAGGAGCCGTAAATCAGCCCCCGGAACATATGCAGATAGACCACGATAAAGAACGCCGAGGCGCCCGTGGAGTGCATATAGCGAATCAGCCAGCCCCATTCCACGTCGCGCATGATGTATTCCACGGACGCGAAAGCCTCGGCCGCAGAGGGCTTGTAGCTCATGGTCAGCCAGATGCCGGTAACGATCTGGTTGACAAACACCACCAGGGACAGCACCCCGAAGATATAGAAGAAGTTGAAATTAGGCGGCGCGAAGTATTCGCCCAAATGCTCCCGCCACAACTGGGTCAGCGGGAAGCGTTCGTCGATCCAGCCACGTAGACCGGTTGTGCCTTGGGTGTTCGCCATTATGCAGCCTCCGAATCAGTACCCACCAGAACCTGGGTATCGGTCAGGTACTGGTGGGGGGGGACCACCAGATTGGTAGGCGCGGGCACCCCCTGGAATACCCGTCCGGCCATATCGAAACGGGAACCGTGGCAGGGGCAGAAAAACCCGCCTTTCCAGTCCGGTCCCAGGTCGGCTGGAGCGAACTCGGGCCGATAAGTGGGGGAACAGCCCAGATGGGTGCAGATGCCCACCAGCACCAAGTATTCGGGTTTGATGGCCCGGGATTCATTCTTGGCGTATGAGGGCTGTTGGGCTACTTCGGAGTTGGGATCACGCAACTGACCGTCGTTGCCGGGCAAGGCTTCCAGCATCTTGTCGGTGCGCCGGACCAGCCACACCGGCTTGCCGCGCCATTCCACGGTCAGCATGGCGCCAGGCTCCAGTTTGCTGATATCGGCCTCCACGGGCGCCCCTGCGGCTTGGGCGCGTTCACTAGGCGACCAGGACGCCAGGAAAGGCACGGCGGCATAGGCGACGCCCACGCCCCCCACCACCGTGGCCGTGGCGGTCAGAAACCGCCGTCGACCGATATTGATGTCTGCGGTACTCATCTAGCAGTCTCCTTGATTGTCATGTGCTTAAATTAGCCCGTCGCCACCCAACCGCCCGCAGCGCCGTCGCGCCAGGATGGGAATGGTCAGGGGTTACTTCAACAACTGTTCATTCGGGTCAAGCTGGACTCCCCTTTTTATTGGACTGGGGCTTCATCAGGGACTCGGGACACTATCAACAGCAAAGTCTAGATGAAAAATACAGTCATGGATTGACCTAAATCATGCCGACCCACCCCCCCCCTGGCCTGACATCGGGGACAAACCACCCAACTGACAAGCTCCGAGCGCCGTGATACCTTACAAAATCATGAAACACCACGGGATACTGGCCTTTGTGGCCCATTGCATCAGTTACGGACTGGCCCTGGCTTTTGTGGCGGTGCTGATCCGGCCCGAACTGCTGCCTAGCCTGCGGCCGGTGGTGCGAGTACAGGCATCGACGCCTCGCTCCTCGCCACCCGCCAACCCACCTTTGTCCTATGCCCAAGCCGTGGAAACCGCCGCTCCCGCCGTGGTCAATATCTACGCGGTGCGCCGCCAACCCCTGGCCGCCGACTCCCAGACGCCGAGGACGGATTCCACCGAGACCAGCCGTGGGTCCGGGGTCATCGTTAGCAACAAAGGTTATGTACTCACCAATTATCATGTCGTGCGCGATGCCGAGGCCCTCCACCTGACCTTGCGGGACGGCCGATACGCCCAAGCCGAACTGGTGGGTAGTGACCCGGAATCGGATCTGGCGGTGCTGCACATTCCCCTGAAGCAACTGCCCAGCATCATCATCGGCCATTCCGCCGGGCTGCGCATCGGCGATATCGTGCTGGCCATCGGCAACCCTTTCGGGGTGGGCCAGACCGTTACCCTGGGCATCGTCAGCGCCACCGGCCGGGACCGTCTGGGGCTGAACACCTTCGAGGATTTCATCCAAACCGATGCCGCCATCAATCCCGGTAGTTCCGGCGGCGCGTTGGTCAATCCCCTGGGCGAACTGGTGGGCATCAACACCGCCATCTTCAGCCAAACCGGCGGCTCTCAAGGTATTGGCTTCGCCATCCCCGCAGACCTGGCTCGCAACGTGCTGACCCAGATCCTGGAACAAGGGCGGGTGGTGCGGGGCTGGCTGGGCATCGAAGCCCAGAACATCACCCCTCATCTGGCGGAGTCCTTCGGCCTGGACAGCACTCTGGGGGTGATCGTGGCCGGCGTCCAGCGTAACGGCCCCGCCGAGCAGGCCGGCCTGCTGCCGGGAGACGTCATCACCCAGGTGGGTGGCCAGATGGTGGCGGACTCCCGGGGGCTGTTGAACCTGATCGCCCGCAATCCCCCCGGCACCCGACTCCAGGTGAATGGCGTCCGTCGGGGGGACATCTTTACCGTCAACCCCATCATCCGCCAACGCCCCACGCCCCCTTAAAGCAGGCCAACCAGGGCTTCTAGAAAAGCCTGATTTTCTTTCGCCGCGCCCACCGTTACCCGCAGACAGTCACGCAGCAATGGCTGGCCACTGGCGTCCAGATTCTTGATGAGGATGCGCTGCTCCAGCAACCCCTGGAATACCCTGCCCGCCTGTCCCGCCGGGGTGCGGAACAGTAAAAAATTGGCCCGACTGGGATAGACGGTCAATCCCGGCAGGCGGTCAAGTTCCCGGTATAGGGCGTCACGGTCGGCGCGGATACGCCGAGCCTGCTCGTGCAATACATCGGCCTGTTCCAGGGCCAGGTCGGCGCTCAACTGAGTGAGCGTATTGATGTTGTAGGGCAGGCGTAGTTTCTCCAGTTGCTCCAGCCAGGCCGGGTCCCCCACCAGCAGTCCCAGACGCAGTCCGGCCAGGCCCAGTTTGGAGACGGTGCCCATCACCAGCAGGTGAGAATAGTCGGCCAGCGCCCCCAGGAAGCTCTCTCCGGCAAATACCGTGTAAGCCTCGTCCACTACCACCAGTCCGGGTGCGGACTCGATCACCGCCCGCACGGCGGCGGCGTCGAATAGATTGCCAGTGGGGTTGTTGGGATAGGCCAGGAACACCAAAGCTGGCCGGTGCCGCTCCAAGGCCGCTAGCATGGCGGGTAGATCCAGTGCGTAGTCCTCGGCCTGCAAGGGTACGCCCACGTAGTCCATGCCGGTGAAGGCGGCAATCATCTTATACATGACGAAGCCCGGTTCCGGGGCCAGCAGGGTCCGCCCTGGGGCCGCCACCGCCAGGGCCAGCAACTGGATCAACTCATCGGAGCCGTTGCCCAGTATCAGTCCAGCGGCGTCGGGTATCCCCATCACCTCCCGCAGTCGGGCCTTGAGGGCCGTGGCCTGGGGATCGGGGTAACGGTTCAGGGGCGTGCCCCGCAGCCGTTCCAGCCAGGCTTGTTCCAGTTCGGGGGGCCAGCCGTAGGGATTCTCCATGGCATCCAGCTTGATATAGCCCTGGGCTGGCGGCACGGAGTAGGCGGACAAGGCCCGGATCGTCGGGCGGATCAGGTGTTCACGTAGCGGGTCCATGGCCATCTCAGCAGTCGGCGCCGCGCAGTTCGGCGGAGCGGGCGTGGGCGGTGAGTCCCTCGCCCCGGGCCAGCACCGCAGCGCAGCGGCCCAGAGTGGCCGCCGCCGCCGGGGAGCAGTTGATCAGGCTGGAGCGCTTCTGGAAATCGTAGACCCCCAAGGGCGAGGAAAACCGTGCGGTGCGGGCTGTGGGCAGCACATGGTTGGGACCGGCGCAATAATCTCCCAGGGCCTCGGGGGTGTGGCGGCCCAGAAATACTGCCCCGGCATGGCGAATGGTGGGCAGCAGCGCCTCTGGCTCGGCCACCGACAGTTCCAGATGTTCGGGGGCCAGATAGTTGCTGATCTCGGCGGCCTCGGCCAGGTCCCGGGCCTGGATGAAAGCGGCGTGGTTGGCCAGGGAAGCGGCGATAATCTCCCGGCGCTCTAGGGTCGGCAGCAGCCGCTCCATGGCCGCCTCCACCCGATCCAGATAGCCGGAGTCGGGAGTAATCAGCAGAGACCGGGCGTCTTCGTCGTGTTCGGCCTGAGAGAACAGATCCATGGCGATCCATTCGGGGTCCGTGAGGCCGTCGCAGATCACCAGAATCTCCGAGGGACCGGCGATCATGTCGATGCCCACCTGGCCAAATACCAGCCGCTTGGCGGTAGCCACGTAGATATTGCCGGGACCGACGATCTTGTCCACCCTGGGCACGGTCTCGGTGCCATAGGCCAGGGCGGCCACCGCCTGGGCGCCGCCCATGGCAAACACCCGGTCCACCCCGGCGATGGCGGCGGCGGCCAGCACCAGGTCGCTGACTTCGCCCCCAGGGGTGGGCACGGCCATCACCAGCAGCCCCACCCCAGCTACCTTGGCGGGAATGGCGTTCATCAGCACCGAGGAGGGATAAGCCGCCTTACCCCCGGGCACATACAGGCCCACACTGTCCAAAGGGGTGACTTGCTGGCCCAGCACCGTGCCGTCGGCCTCGGTGAAGGTCCAGGAAGCCAGCTTCTGGCGCTCGGCGTAAGCTCGCAGCCGCCCGGCGGCCGTCTCAAGGGCCTGGCGCTGGGCCGAGGGGATGGTTTCCAAGGCCTGGGTCAACCGCTCCCCGGGGATCTCCAGGCCAGCCACCGAGGCGGCGCCCAAACGGTCGAAACGGTGGGTGTACTCCAACAGGGCGGCATCGCCCCGGTCCCGGACCTGGCGGAGAATGGTCTCCACCGCCCCGGTCACTGGAGTATCGGCGGCCCCATCCCCAGCAGACAGGGCGTCCAACTGGGAGCGGAAATCAGCATCGGCGCTGTTCAGTCGGCGGATAGACGGCATGGATCACTCCCGGGTAACGGCGGCGGCCATGCGCTCGCTGAGCTTGTGAATACGGTTGTGTTTCATCTTCATGGCGGCCTTATTGACAATCAGCCGCGAACTGATGTCGGCGATATGCTCCAGAGGCGCCAGGCCGTTGGCCTTGAGGGTGTTACCGGTGTCCACCACATCGACAATGCGGTCTGCCAGCCCCACCAGAGGCGCCAATTCCATGGAGCCGTAGAGCTTGATGGTTTCCACCTGGCGGCCCCGAGCGGCAAAGAACCGCCGGGTGACGTTGACATACTTGGTGGCGATGCGCAGCCGCCCTCCCCGCTGGGATGCGTCGGGACGGCCCGCCACCATCAGCCGACAGCGGGCGATACCCAAGTCTAGGGGTTCATACAGACCCGCGCCGCCATGCTCCATGAGTACGTCCTTGCCGGCCACCCCCAGATCGGCGGCCCCATACTGGACATAGGTGGGCACGTCGGTGGCCCGCAGAATCACCAGTTTCACGTCCTCCAGATTGGTATCCAGAATCAGCTTGCGGCTGCTATCAGGATCATCGGCCGGGGTGATGCCTGCGGCCTGGAGTAAGGGTAGAGTTTCCTTGAAAATCCGGCCCTTGGATAGGGCAATGGTCAGGGATGCTTTCATCAGGGCACCCGTCGTATCCGGCCGCCCAACTGGGAGAGCTTCTCCTCGATGCAGTCGTAGCCCCGGTCGATGTGATACACCCGATCCACCTGGGTGTCGCCGTCGGCCACCAGCCCGGCCAGAATCAGGCTGGCCGAAGCTCGCAGGTCGGTGGCCATGATGGGGGCGCCGCTCAAGCGCTCCACCCCGGTGCTAATGACAGTGTTGCCCTCTATCTGAAACTGAGCGCCCATGCGCTGTAGCTCCTGGACATGCATAAAGCGGTTCTCGAATACGGTTTCGGTAATGGTGCCCACCCCTTCGGCCACAGCGTTGAGGGCGCAGAACTGGGCCTGCATGTCGGTGGGAAACGCCGGGTAGGGGGCGGTATGGATATGCACCGCCTTGGGCCGACGGCCGTTCATGTTCACTTGCACCCAGTCGTCGCCGGTATCCACCTGGGCGCCGGCGTCTTCCAGCTTGAGCAATACCGACTCTAGGATATCCGGGCGGGTGTTCTTGACCTTGACCTGGCCCCCGGTGATGGCCGCCGCAGTCAGATAGGTGCCCGTCTCGATACGATCAGGCAGCACCTGGTAGTGGGCCTCGGACAGTCTCTCCACCCCGTCGATGACCAGGGTGTCGGTGCCAGCGCCATGAACCTGGGCGCCCATGGCGTTCAGGCATTCGGCCAGGTCCACCACCTCCGGCTCCCGGGCGGCGTTCTCAATGATGGTGGTGCCTTTGGCGAGGGCGGCGGCCATCATGAGGTTTTCTGTACCCGTCACGGTCACCATGTCCATCACCAGCCGGGCGCCTTTCAGGCGTTTGGATCTGGCCCGTATGTAGCCTTCCTCCACCCGAATATCGGCGCCCATGGCGGCCAGTCCCTTGATATGCAGGTTGACGGGCCGGGAACCGATGGCGCAGCCCCCCGGTAGGGATACCTCGGCCTCCCCGAAACGGGCCACCATCGGCCCCAGCACCAGAATCGAAGCCCGCATGGTGCGCACCAGCTCGTAGGGAGCGCACAGACTGGAGATGGTGCGGGGGTCCACCTCGATATTCATGCTCTCGTCCACCACCAGGTTGACGCCCATGCGCCCTAGCAGTTCCATGAAGGTAGTGACATCGTGCAGATGGGGCACGTTGCCGATGGTCACCGGGCCGTCGGCCAGTAGGGTGGCGGCCAGAATGGGCAGCACAGCGTTCTTAGCGCCGCTAGCGCGCAGTTCTCCGTTAAGGGGCACGCCGCCGCTTATGATGAGTTTGCTCATGAGCATCCGGTCCTCGGGGAAGGCGGAAACCGGGAATCATACTCGAAAACCGGCGGGGAAAGGGAGGCGGGGCACAGGGGAACGGCCTGTTGGACTCGCTTGACGCCCTCCCCGGCTACGGGCCGGGATTGCTACGGCGCTCGGGCGTGGCATTGAGTCGCCTTTAGGTCGCCTTGGTGGATTCCCGCCCCGGGACCGCTCCTGGAAGATGGCTGGGTTTTCGCCGGTAAGAGGCCCTGGGTTGTGGCAAATTCCGCCGCCAAAGTCTTGATGGGGAGGGCTTCAGCGATCCCTCTCCTCCATCGGCAGTACTTCTTCCAAATCGGCCACCTGCATGATGGAGCGCATCTGGGAGGGCATGTTGACCAACTCCAAGCCATAACCCCTGGCCTTGGCGCGGCTCAGCCAATCCACCAGTAGGGCCACCCCGGAACTGTCCGAGCGAGTCACCCCGGACAAATCCAGGCGCACCGTCCGAGCCTCCCCAAACAGCCGCGCCGACTGGGAGTGCAAAGCAACCACGGAGTCGAAGTTCAGCTCGCCCCCCAGGGCGAAGCCCCCCGCTTCCGTGGCTTCCAGGCTGGCCCTCACCGAGGCCCCCTAGCGTTGCGTTCGGTGAGCTTCTGAATCATCGCGCCAATGCCCTCCTTACGAATCTGGCTGGCGAAGGTGCCTCGATAATTAGTCACCAGGCTCACCCCTTCGATGCTCACGTCATAGACTTTCCAGGCATTGTTTTTCACATGCATGCTGTAATTGATGGGTACCGATGGCCCGCTCCGGGGAACAATCTCGGAGCGCACCGTGGCCTCCTCGGCGCCGGGATTATCTGGAGAGGGCAGGATTCGGAACTCCTCGTTGGAATATTCCAGCAAGGCGCTGGAATAGGTGTTTACCAACAAGGTCCGAAACTCCTTTACGAACTGTTCACGCTGGGCCGCGTCGGCCTGACGCCAGTACTTGCCCAGCACCCAGCGGGACATGGTTTCAAAATCAAAATGGGGCAGCAGGATATCGCTAACCAGTCCGTAGATCAGATTGGGGTTCTGGTCCAATTCCTGGCGGTTCTCCCCCAGGGCCTTGAGCATCTGCTTGGCGTTGTCCTTCACCACCTGTTGAGGGCTGGTGGTGGGAGCGGCCCACGCTGGTGCGGCCAGGGCCAGCAATAGCACGATTATCAATCGTTTTATCACGGAGTTGCTCCTTTGACGCTCCCCCAAGGGTGGCGTCCATTCGGTATTCGAAAAAGGTGTTTATTCGGCCTCGTTATCCTGGCCGCCGGAGACGTTGAACAGAAACTGCCCGATCAACCGTTCCAACACCAGGGCCGATTGGGTCAGCTTTATGCCATCGCCGGGGCCTAGGACCTCATCGGCGCCTCCGGGTTCCAGGCCGATATACTGTTCGCCCAGCAGGCCGGCGGTAAAGATGCTGGCGCTGGTGTCCTTGGGCAGATTGGCGTAGGCGGCGTCGATGGTCAGGGTGACCACCGCCTGGAAGGTCTGGGGATCGACGCCGATGGCGCTGACCCGACCGATCCTCACCCCGGCCAGGGACACCGGGGAGCGCACCTTGAGGCCGCCGATGTTCTCGAAGCGGGCGGTGATTTGGTAGCCGGGTTCCTCCCCGAAACGGCTCAGACCGCTAACCTGCATGGCCAACATGGCGAAAGCCGCCAGCCCCAAGGCCACGAACAGGCCGGCGGTGAGTTCCATGATCTTGGTGGGCATCTTAAATATCTCCGAAAAACAAAGCCGTCAACACGAAATCCAGGCCCAGCACGGCCAGGGAGGTATTGACCACGGTACGGGTGGTGGCCCGGCTCACCCCCTCGGAAGTGGGCACGGCGTCGTAGCCTTCGAACACGGCAATCCAGTTGGCCACCAGGCCAAAGGCCACGCTCTTGACCAACACCCCGTAGATCACATCCTCGCGCAGGTCCACGGCCGCCTGCATCTGAGACCAGAACGCCCCGGCATCCACCCCCAGCAGACCCACGCCCACCAGATAGGCGCCGAGAATACCCACGGCGGTGAAGATGCCGGCCAGCAGCGGCAAGGCGATCCAGCCAGCCAGAAAGCGGGGGGCCAGCACCCGCCGAAACGGGTCTACGGCCATCATCTCCATGCCGGAAAGCTGCTCGGTAGCCTTCATCAGGCCGATCTCTGCGGTCAAGGCCGAACCGGCCCGGCCCGCATAGAGCAAGGCCGCCACCACCGGTCCCAGTTCCCGGACCAGGGACAGGGCCACCACTACCCCCAAGGACTGCTCGGCGCCAAAATCCACCAGAGTATTATAACCTTGCAGGGCCAGCACCATGCCCACGAACAGACCGGATACCAAAATGATGGGCAGGGACAGCACCCCGGCGGAGTAGATCTGGTGAACGATTAGCACCGGGCGTGGCAGCAGCGCCGGCAATGCCCCCAATAACTTCAGGAAAAATCCGCTGCCCCGCCCCAGCCGGGCGAGGCTGTCCAGGGCGAAGCGCCCTATCCCTTGCAACCAGTTCATAGCCGCCCCCTAACGCCGCTTCGCCTCGCCCCCGTCCAACAGATCCTCCCCGTAATCGGGGGCCGGGTAGTGGAAGGGCACCGGCCCGTCGGGCAGGGCATGGATAAATTGCCTAGCCCATTCGGACGGGCAGTGCTCCAATTCCTGGGGACTGCCCCGAGCAATGATCCGGCCCTCGGATAGCAGATAGATATAGTCGGCAATGGCGGCGGTTTCCTTGATATCGTGGGAGACGATGATACTGGTCAGGCCCAGGGCATCGTTGAGCAGTTTGATGAGCTTCACCAGCACCCCCATGGAAATGGGGTCCTGGCCGGCGAAAGGCTCGTCGTACATGATCATCATCGGGTCCAGAGCGATGGCCCGGGCCAGGGCCACCCGCCGGGCCATGCCCCCGGACAGTTCCGCCGGGCTGAGGTTGCGAGCCCCCCGCAACCCCACCGCCTCCAGCTTCATCAGCACCAGGGCGCGGATCAGGGACTCCGGTAGGCGGGTATGCTCGCGCAGGGGAAAAGCCACGTTCTCGAATACGTTCAAATCCGTGAACAGGGCGCCGCTTTGAAACAACATGCCCATGCGCTTGCGCAGCCGGTACAGTTCTCCTCGGCTTAAAGCGTGGATTCGCTTGCCGTCCACCGTTATGCTCCCCCGGGGGGGCCGCAACTGCCCGGCGATGAGTTTCAGCAAGGTGGTCTTGCCAGTGCCGCTAGGCCCCATGATAGCGGTGATCCGGCCTCGAGGGATATCCAGATCCACCCCATCGAAGATCGGCCGGTCGCCGCGACGGAAGTGCAAATCTCGGACTTCCACCAAGATATCATCAAAGGGCGCGCCACCCTTCTCATCCTTTGTAGTCATCAAAGACCGTTTCCCCCTGCTAAGCTTGCGGCTAGTTTCCTTGCTGGCGAGGAGCTAGTCAAATATCCGGCCATGCTAACTCCGGGTATCATGGCCGCGTTGCTTCACACCGAGGAGCCCATGAATGACATAAAAATCAGAACTCTGGGCAGAAGCGTCCTGGAGACCGAAGCCCGGGCGGTGGCGGCCCTGGCCGATCGGGTGGACGACGCTTTCGTCCTGGCCTGCCAGTGCCTGCTGGCCTGCGAGGGTCGGATCATAGTTATCGGTATGGGCAAATCCGGCCATATCGGCGGTAAAATCGCCGCCACCCTGGCCAGTACCGGCAGCCCGGCGTTTTTTGTCCACCCGGCCGAGGCCAGCCACGGGGATCTGGGGATGATTACCCCCAAAGACGTGGTGCTGGCCCTCTCCAACTCCGGGGAGACCGGAGAAATCCTCACCATCCTGCCCCTGATCAAACGCCTGGGAGTGCCTCTGATCGCCCTCACTGGCCGCCCCGGCTCCACCCTGGCGCGGGCCGCCACCGTGCCCATCGACGTGGCGGTCAAGGAGGAAGCCTGCCCCCTGGGCCTGGCGCCCACCACCAGCACCACTGCGGCCTTGGCTATGGGCGACGCCCTGGCCATCGCCCTTTTGGAGGCCCGAGGCTTTACCGCCGAGGACTTTGCCCGCTCCCATCCCGGGGGTCGGCTGGGCCGACGGCTGCTGCTGCTGGTGGACGACGTGATGCACACCGGCGAGCGTATCCCCCGCAGCATGCCGGACCAGCCCCTGGACCAGGCCCTGGTGGAAATGACCCGCAAGGGCCTAGGCATGACGATCATCGTGGACGGCAACGATCAGGTGCTGGGGGTTTTCACCGACGGCGATCTGCGCCGGACCCTGGACCGGCGCATCGACGTCCACGCCACCCCGGTCGGGGAGGTGATGACCGCCCCCTGCCGAACCACCCACCCCGGGCTGCTGGCGGCGGAGGTGCTGGCCATGATGGATGAACACAAGATCAACGGCCTACCGGTGACTGACGATAGCGGCCGCCTGATGGGCGCCCTGAACATGCACGACCTGCTGCGCGCCGGCGTGGTCTGACAAGGTGACGACAATGCAGGACATTCGCGACAGAGCCGCTCGGGTGCGGCTGGTGATTTTCGACGTGGACGGCGTACTCACCGACGGTCGGCTGTACTTCGGTAACGACGGCAACGAGTACAAAGCGTTTCATATCCGCGATGGCCATGGGATCAAGATGTTGCTCAACCAAGGCATCGCCGTGGCCATCATCTCCGGGCGGCGGGCGGTGTCCACCGAGCGGCGCATGGAGGATCTGGGGGTGCCCCATGTGTATCTGGGAGTGGAGGACAAAATCGCCGCTTTCCAGGACCTGCTCTCCCGCACCGGCCTCACGCCAGAGGCGGCGGCCTACCTGGGGGATGATATCGTGGATCTGCCGGTGCTGCGCCAGGTGGGCCTGGCGGCGGCGGTGGCCGATGCCGACCCCCTGCTGTCGCGCCATGTCCACTGGCAAAGCCGCACCGCCGGTGGCCAGGGCGCCGCCCGGGAACTGTGCGAGCTAATCCTAGACGCCCAGGATAAGCTGGACGCCGAACAGCAGCGGTTTCTGTAAACCATCATGGGCCGCGGACTGCTATATCTCGGCGCCCTGGCGGTGCTGGCCGCGCTCAGTGGCTGGTTTTTGGCCACCGTTGAATCCACCCTGCGCCACCAGGCAAGGGCCGATAGTCAAGCGCCGCTGCTGGTCATGGAACACTTTATCGCCACCCGGATGGATGAGCTGGGTCAGCGCCAATACACCCTGCAAGCGCCGCGCCTCACCCAACTGCCCGGCGACCAGGGCGCTCGGGTGGAGCAGCCGGCCATGGACGGCTACCGCCCCGACCAGAAAAAACTCTGGATGGTGCGGGCCGGCAGCGGCTGGGTGGCTCCAGATAATCGTCGAATACGTCTGGACGACGGGGTGTCGGTCACCCGCACCGCCGCCGCCGACCAACCGCCCTTGGAACTCACCACGGCTGAAGTCTGGCTGCATCCCAAGGAGAGTTACGCCGAATCCGACCAACCGGCACGACTGGAAACCCCGGGCGGGGTGCTTACCGCCGTAGGTTTTAAAGTCTGGCTGGACCAACAACGCGTAGAATTGCTATCCGACGTACGAGGGACTTATGCACCGCCCAAGCCTTAGCGTCTTTACCTTCTGGTTACTCCTGCCGACCCTGGCCGCCGCCCTGCCCGAGGACAGGGACCAGCCTATTCAACTGGAAGCCAACACCGCCCAACTGGACCAGACCACCGGGGTCGGCGTTTACCGGGGCAATGTGGCCATCAGTCAAGGCTCCATGAAATTATCGGCCGACACCGTCACCATCAGTGTTCAGGACGGGGATTTCCGCCGCCTGGTAGCCGAAGGGGCGCCCGCCACCTTCCGTTATCTGCCCTCCCGGGACAAACCCGAGGTGGTGGGCTACGGTCGGCGCATGGACTACGATGTGGCCACTGGAACGGTGGTCATCACCCGCGACGCCCGGATCACCCAGGCCAAGGACGAGTTCATCGGGGAGCGCATTGAGTACGACTTGGACAACGATTTGGTCAAGGCTCGGGGCGGCGACGGGGGCCGAGTGCAAGTCATTCTTCAGCCCCGGGCCGGTAAGCCTGGCGCCAAACAGCCCCGCTAAACTTTCGTCATGCCTCAGTTACTAGCCCGAGAGTTGGTCAAGCGCTTCAAGAACCGTCTGGTGGTGAACGGCGCCTCAGTGCGAGTGGACAGCGGCGAGGTGGTGGGCCTGCTAGGCCCTAACGGCGCCGGCAAGACCACCAGTTTTTATATGATCGTCGGCTTGATCCACTGCGACGAGGGCCATGTATTCCTGGATGATCGGGATATCACCGCCCTGCCCATGCACAGCCGGGCGCAACTGGGGGTGGGCTATCTACCCCAGGAACCCTCGGTGTTTCGCAAGCTGACAGTGCTGGATAATGTGCTGGCTATCCTGGAAAAACGCCGGGATCTGAACCGAACGGCCCGCCACAAGCTGGCCCTGGACCTGCTCCATGAACTGCATGTGGGGCATCTCCAGAACAGCCTGGGCATCAGCCTATCCGGGGGCGAGCGGCGGCGGGTGGAAATCGCCCGGGCGCTGGCGGCCGATCCCCGATTTATTCTTCTAGACGAGCCTTTCGCCGGGGTGGACCCCCTGTCGGTGCTGGATATTCAGCGCATCATCAACCACCTCTGCGACCGCCATATCGGGGTGCTGATTACCGATCACAACGTCCGGGAAACCCTGGGTATCTGCGATCGGGCCTATATTCTCAACCAGGGCGAAGTCATCGCCGAAGGCGCCCCGGAGGCTATCCTCGCCAACCGCCAGGTTCGGGAGGTCTATTTGGGCGAAACCTTTAAACTTTAACGGGGCGCGCCTCGGGCCGGGACGAAACAAAACGTAAAAATCTTCACTGGCACGATCCCTGCTATACAATTATCGTTATGTTCGTCCACTAAAGAACGTTAGAGACAGTAAAGCGCCATGAGACAGTCCCTGCAACTGCGACTGGGTCAGCAGCTTTCCATGACACCGCAACTGCAACAAGCTATCAAGCTGTTGCAGTTATCCAGCCTGGATTTACAGGCGGAAATCCAAAGCGTCTTGGAATCCAATTTGATGCTGGAGCGCACGGACGATGCCCAGGAGACCCAGCCCGCCACCGATACCCAAAGCGCCGAGAAGCCCGAACAGCCCGTCTCCGCCGATGCGGAAGTTAGCGCCAATGACACCACTTTGCCCGACGAACTGCCCGTAGACAGCGCCTGGGAGGATGTCTACGACCCTTTCGACGGCGCCACCAGTTACTCCCGGGGCGACGATGACGAACAACGGGATTACCTGGACCAGGTCGCTACCGGCGGCGAATCCCTACACGAGCATCTACTTTGGCAAATGCGCCTGACACCGTTTAGCGACACCGACCAGGCTATCGCCCTGGCCATCATTGACGCCATCAACGAGGAAGGCTATCTGGGCCTGTCCCTGGAGGATATTCACCAGGGCCTGATTGATGACTATGGCATCGACCTGGACGAAGTGGAGGCAGTGCTGCACCGCATCCAGCGCTTCGACCCACCCGGGGTCGCGGCCCGCAACCCTGGGGAGTGCCTACTGCTGCAACTGGATCAGCTCCCCAAGCACACCCCATTTCTGGCCAAGACCCGGGAGCTGATCGCCAATTATCTGGAGCTGCTGGCCGGGCGGGATTTCAATCTGTTGATGCGCCGCTTGAAAGTCACCAAGGATGAGTTGCAGGAGATGATCGCTCTGATCCAGACCCTCAACCCCTATCCGGGCGGCCAACTCTCGACCGAGCAAACTCAGTATGTGGTCCCGGACGTGTTCGTCTACAAAAAAGATCACGCCTGGCGGGTGGAGATCAATCCCGAGAACGCGCCTAAGCTGCGCATCAACTCCCAATATGCCGGGCTGGTGCGCCGGGCCGATAGCGGCGCCGATAACACCTATCTCAAGAACCATCTGCAAGAGGCCCGCTGGTTTCTGAAAAGTCTGAAGAATCGCAGCGAGACCCTGCTCAAGGTGGCCACCTGCATCGTCGAGCGCCAGCAGGCGTTTCTGGAGCATGGGGAGGAGCACATGAAACCCCTAGTGCTGCGGGACATCGCCGAGGCGGTCAATATGCATGAATCCACCATCTCCCGGGTCACCACCCAGAAATACATGCATACCCCCCGAGGCATCTACGAGTTCAAATATTTCTTCTCCAGCCACGTTGGCACCGCCGACGGCGGCGAATGCTCATCCATCGCCATCCGCGCCATGATCAAAAAACTGATCACCGACGAGAACCCCCAAAAGCCCCTGAGCGACAGCAAGATCGCCCAGTTGCTCGGCAAGGAAAGCAGTGTCCAGGTGGCCCGGCGCACGGTGGCCAAATACCGGGAGGCCATGTCCATCCCCTCTTCCACGGATCGCAAGCGCCTCGCTTGAGTGCTTGACAGGATCACCGCCATGCCGGAAAACGGTAAGGACGGCGCAGTTCAGAGACCGATGGTCTCCGTCAACCGACTATACCTCAGCAAGGAGTCGATACATGCAACTCAACATGACCGGACACCACGTGGACATCACCGATGCGCTCCGTAGCTACGTCCATGACAAACTGGAACGCATCGAGCGGCACTTCGACAACGTCACTAGCGTACATGTCATTCTCAGCGTCGAGAAATTACGCCAGAGGGCCGAAATCACCATCCACGTAGTCGGCAACGACCTGCACGCCGACGCCACGGACGAGGACATGTACGCCGCCATCGACGCCATGACCGACAAGATCGACCGGCAGATCAAGAAACACAAAGAAAAACTCACCGACCATCACCGCAACGACAAGGCACGCAGTTTTTCCTGAGATTTCCGCCCAGAGACCTCACCTCAGTCATGAACATTACCGACCTGATCACCCCCGAGCGCGTTATTTGCGACACGGACGCCACCAGCAAAAAACGTACTCTGGAACTGCTCGGCGAGCTTATCGCCGGCGCTCAGCCCGAACTGTCCGCCCGGGATATTTTCGACAGCCTTATCGGCCGGGAGCGCCTGGGCAGCACTGGCTTAGGCCATGGCGTCGCTCTCCCCCATGGCCGTCACAACCAAAGCGAAACGGCCATCGGCGCTTTCATCAAGCTCAAAAAAGGGGTGGATTTCGACGCCATGGACCGCAAACCCGTGGATCTGGTCTTCGGCCTGCTGGTGCCCGAGCATTTCACCGATCAGCATCTGAAGTACCTAGCTTATCTGGCCGAAATGTTCAGTGACCGGGCTTTTTGCGAGGAACTGCTGGCGGCCCGCACGGATCGGGAGCTGTATGACAGGCTAAGCCACTGGACACCCCAGTCCCCTTCAGTCACATGAACAGCCCCACTCACCCGCTATCGGTGTTCCTGGATCAGTGGGCCGCAGACCTAACCTGCGGCCCTTACCCACGTTCCATTACCCTAGGACTGTCGCCATGCGGATGATCATCGTTAGCGGCTTGTCCGGCTCCGGCAAGAGTATCGCCCTCCAAACCCTGGAGGATCTGAACTACTACTGCGTGGACAACCTGCCCGTGCAGTTGCTCAAACCCTTTGCGACCGCCACCCTGGCCCGAGCCAGCCGCTTGGCCCAGACCACCGCAGTGGGCATTGACGCCCGTAATTTCCGGGACGAGTTAACCCAATTCCCGGCGATTCTGGCTGAGCTGCGCAAAAGCGGCCTGGCCGTGGAGATTCTTTTTCTGCAAGCGGCGGACGAGGCGCTGCTCAAACGCTACAGCGAAACCCGCCGCCGCCACCCTCTCAGCCTGGAAACCGGAGTGCCTCTGGTGGAAGCCATCCGCCGCGAACGGCGGTTACTGGAGCCTATCGCCAGCCAGGCGGACCTGGTGATCGACACCAGCCACACCAACGTTCACGAATTACGCGGCCTGGTAGGCAACCGGCTGCACGACACACCTCCAGGTTTTTTATCCATTTTGTTCGAGTCATTCGGCTTCAAGCACGGCATCCCCGACGACGCCGACTTTGTGTTTGACGTGCGCTGCCTGCCCAATCCCCACTGGGAGCCTTTGCTTCGCCCCCTGACCGGTCTGGACAAGCGGGTAGGGGATTTCCTGGCCGAGCAGGAGCCGGTAACCCATATGATCGCCGACCTGATCCGTTTTCTGGAAACCTGGATACCCAGTTTCGAGACCGGCAACCGTAGCTATCTGACTATCGCTATTGGCTGTACCGGCGGCCAGCACCGCTCGGTGTATATCGCCGAGGCTTTGGCGGAACAATTCGGTAAGACCCGCAGCCACGTCATGACCCGCCATCGGGAGTTAGCATGAGCATCGGGTCCCGGCCAATCACCGCCACCCCCATAACCCAGCGCAGACGGGAGAGCCGAGGGTGCCGATACGGGAGGTAACAATCGTCAACAAGCTGGGGCTGCACGCCCGAGCCGCCGCCAGATTCGTCAACACGGCCTCGGGTTTCGCCAGCGAGGTTCACATTAAGCGGGGCGATAAAGTGGTCAACGGCAAAAGCATCATGGGTGTGATGATGCTGGCGGCGGCCAAGGGCACCCGGCTGGAGCTATGTGCCGAAGGCGCGGATGCCGAGCAAGCCCTGGAGCGCCTGACCGAATTGGTGGACAACCGCTTCGGCGAAAAAGAATAGGCCCACCATGCCCCTGTCCCTGCACGGTGTCGGCGTCTCTCGAGGCTACGCCATCGGCAATACGTTTATGCTTTACCGCAACCAGCCAGAAGTCACCGAATACGCCATCCCAGAACCCCTGATCGAGGACGAGGTCCGTCGCTTCCAAGACGCTCTGGCCATTAGCAGACAGCAGCTTAGCGATATTCGAAACCGTATCCCCACCACGGTGCCCGCAGAGATCACCGAATTCATTGACACTCACTTGCTGATGTTGGAAGACGCCCCCCTGGCCGAGGCGCCCGTCAAGCTGATCCGCAGCCGCCAGTGCAACGCCGAATGGGCGCTGAAAATCCAGCGCGATCTGGTCGTGCAGGTCTTTGATGAAATGGATGATTCTTATCTGCGCACCCGTAAGGACGATGTGGATCACGTGGTGCGGCGCATCCAACGGATTCTGCTGGCCGACGACGGCAACTATGCCGAAACCCTGCCCCACCGTCTGGAGGGGCGTATCGTCATCGCCGACGATCTCACCCCGGCCGATACTATTGTGATGCAACATCAGGGGGTGGCCGCCTTCGTCACGGAGTACGGCGGGCCTTTGTCCCACACCGCCATTCTGGCCCGTAGCCTGGGGATACCCGCTGTGGTGGGGGTCCGCAACGCCCGCCGCTGGCTGCAAGACGACGAACCCGTGGTGGTGGACGGTCGCCTTGGGGTGGTGCTGGCCGATCTGAACGAGGCCATTCTGCGGTTCTATCAGAACAAGCAACAGGCCGAGCAGCGCCACCGCCAGGAGTTGCATAAGCTCAGAACCCAACCGGCGGTGACCCGGGACGGTGTGGCCATTAGCCTTCAGGCCAATATCGAGCTGCCGGAGGATGCCATGGCGGTGCGCCGGGTGGCCGCCGACGGAGTGGGTCTATACCGCACCGAGTTCCTATTCATGAATCGTTGCGACAACCCGGACGAGGAGGAGCATCTGGCCTCCTACCTGCACGTCATCAAAACCATCGGCAAGGACCGGCCCATTGTCATCCGCACCGCCGATCTGGGCGCCGACAAGCAGGTGGATGGCGGCCGTAGCGCCGGTCCCATGGCCACTAATCCGGCCCTGGGGCTGCGGGGTCTGCGGCTGTGTCTGCGGGACATGGAACTGTTCCGGCCCCAGCTACGGGCTATTCTGCGGGCCTCCGCCAAGGGCGCCGTGCGGATGATGCTGCCCATGCTCTCCAATATTCACGAATTGCAGCAGGTGCTACGCCTGGTGGAGGAAACCAAGCAGGAACTGCGCCAGCGCGGCCAGCCCTATGACGAGCACCTGCCGGTGGGGGGCATGGTGGAGGTACCGGCGGCGGCGATCTGCGCCGGCTACTTTGCCCGGTTCCTGGATTTTCTATCCATCGGCACCAATGATCTGATCCAGTATACCCTGGCCATCGACCGCATCGACGACGAAGTCGGTTATCTCTATGACCCTCTGCATCCGGCGGTCCTGCAACTCATCCACATGACCATCCGCGCTGGCCAGCGGGCCGCCATCCCGGTCTCCATGTGCGGTGAGATGGCTGGCGACCTTCGCTATACCCGGCTGCTGCTGGGCCTGGGACTGACCCAATTCAGCATGCATCCAGCCAACCTACTGGAGGTCAAGCGGGTTATCCAGGACAGCCACGTGGGCGAGTTGGAACACAAGGTGCGCGCCATCCTACGAACCACCCGTCCCGAGCGGCTTCAGGAACTTTTGGACGACATCTCCCATCTCTAGGCTCGGTGGACCCGGCCAGCGATTCCCGGCTACACTTTCCAGCGCACAAGCCGCCATTTGTCCGCTTCCAGGCCGTACCCCGCCGGAGGCGCGCCGTTATCGACGCTCACCCCCACGGAGGTTCGCCCATGGTCGAAGTCGAACGCGAGGAACCCAGCACCACCCATCTGCTGCGACTTAAGCAGGCCCTGGAAAGTGGCACCATGCAACAGGCCCGGCGGATGATCAACACCCTGCATCCGGCGGAAATCGCCCACCTTCTGGAGTCCCTGCCCCCCGCCGAACGGGAACTCACCTGGGAACTGGTGGCCCCCGAAAACGACGGCGAAGTGCTGCTCCACGTCAACGATGAGGTCCGCGCCGGACTGGTCCGGCATATGGACCTGGACGAACTGGTGTCCGCCACCGAAAGCATGGACGTGGACGATCTGGCGGACTTCATGCAAGACCTGCCGGACGCCATCAGTCGGGAACTGCTGCGCTCCATGGATCTTCAGGACCGCCAGCGCCTGGAGACCGTGCTGTCCTACCCTGAGGACAGCGCCGGCGGGCTGATGAACACCGACACCATCGCGGTGCGCCCAGATGTAACCTTGGATGTTGTCTTGCGCTATCTGCGTCTGCGGGGGGAGATTCCCGACCAAACCGATAACCTGATCGTGGTGGACCGCAACGATCTCTATCTGGGCATTCTGCCTCTCAGCATCCTGTTGATCCACAGCCCCGATAAATCCGTGGGCGAGGTCATGTCCCAGGACATGGATGGCATTCCCGCCACTATGGCCGCCGAGGAAGTGGCCAAGCTGTTCGAGCAGCGAGACTTCGTGTCGGCCCCGGTGGTGGACGAGGCCAACCGGCTGATCGGCCGCATTACCATCGACGACGTGGTGGACGTGATTCGCGACCAGGGCGATCACGCCCTGATGAGCATGTCCGGCCTAGACGAAGAGGAGGATATGTTCGCCCCGGTGGTGACCAGCGCCAAGCGCCGGGCTGTATGGCTGGGCATCAACCTGATTACCGCCTTCATGGCCGCCTGGGTCATCGGCCTGTTTGAAAGCACCCTGGAACAAGTCGTTGCCCTGGCGGTGTTGATGCCCATTGTCGCCTCTATGGGCGGCATCGCCGGCAGCCAGACCCTGACCCTGATGATCCGCGGCCTGGCGCTGGGTCAAGTGGAGGGCAGCAACGCCCGTTATCTGATGTTCAAGGAACTGGCGGTAGGTTTCTGGAATGGTTTGGTCTGGGCGCTGGTGGTGGCGGTCATCGCCATGCTTTGGTTCGGCAGCGTACAGATTGGGATAATCATCGCTGCGGCCATCCTGATCAACCTGCTCTGCGCCGCCCTGTCTGGGGTGCTGATTCCCCTGCTACTGCGCCGCTTCGGGGTGGACCCAGCCCTGGCCGGCAGTGTGGTGCTGACCACAGTCACCGATATCGTGGGGTTTTTTGCGTTTCTGGGGCTGGCCACTTTATGGCTGTTATAACTGCCTGTTCAGGCTGGCAAGACGGGGCAGATGGAGGTCGGCCCATTGCCTCCCCTCCCGGTGTAATAGCGATACCCGGGGTCGGCGGGTAACCGGCGGGCGCTCAAGACTGCGGCTTGTGCCCCCGCCGCCTGCCCCGCCCGTCCCGATCCCTGAAGCGGCGCGGCGCCCGGACCGGTTCCGGCTCCGCTGCCAAAGCCAGCCCCACCGCTTCTCGCAGGGCTTCCAGTTGAGCCGGTTCCAAGTCCTCGAAGCGCCCGGGCCGCAGCCCCCGGCGCAGCATAATCGGCCCATAGCGCACCCGGACCAGCCGGCTCACCGTCACCCCCTGGGACTCCCATAGCCGCCGCACCTCCCGGTTGCGACCCTCCCGCAACACCACGTGATACCAATGATTGGCGCCGCTGCCGCCGGCATCCATCACGGAATCGAAGCGGGCCATGCCGTCGTCCAGCAGCACGCCCTCGGTCAGACGCTTTAGCAGCGCCTTGTCCACCTCCCCCAGCACCCGCACGGCGTATTCCCGCTCGATACCGGTGGACGGGTGCATCAGCCGATTGGCCAGGTCGCCATCGGTGGTGAGCAACAGCAGGCCCTGGGTGTTGAGGTCCAGGCGGCCCACGTTGATCCAGCGGCCCTGCCGCAAGGTTGGCAGGCGGTCGAATACCGTGGCCCTGCCCTCGGGGTCGGAGCGGGTGGTCAACTCCCCTTCTGGCTTGTAGTAGGCCAATACCCGGCACTTCGTTTCTGGCCGTAGCCGCAGAGGCTTGCCGTCCACCTGGATCAGTTCGTTGCCCTCCACCTGATCGCCCAAAACGGCGATGGTGCCATTGATGGAAATCCGGCCCTGACGAATCCAGTCCTCGATCTGACGGCGGGAGCCCAGACCGGCTCGGGCCAGGAATTTTTGTAGGCGTTCGCTCATGTCATTCCTTATGGGGTCCGATGGCTTCATCCAGGCGCATCCCCAAGGCGTCCAGGTCCTTGAGTTCGGCCAGGGGCGGCAACTGATCCAGGCTTTTTAAGTTGAAATGATCCAGGAACCCCCGGGTCGTGCCGTACAGAGCCGGTCGGCCAGGCGCCTCCCGGTGGCCCAACACCTTGATCCAGTTTCGATCCAGCAAGGTGCGAATAATGGAGGTGCTGACGCTCACCCCTCGAACCTCTTCGATCTCGCCTCGGGTGATGGGCTGGCGGTAGGCGATCAGGGCCAGGGTTTCCAACAAGGCCCGGGAATAGCGGCCCGGACGCTCCTCCCACAGCCGCCCCACCCAAGGGGCAAACTCCACAGGCACCTGAAAACGATACCCCCCGGCCACCTCCACCAGCCGTATCCCCCGGTCATGGTAATCTTGCTCCAGGTTCCCCAGGGCGGTGCGTAGGGTCTCCCGCTCCGGGCGCTCGGCGGCATCGAACAAGGCCAGCAGCCGATCCACGGATAGGGGTTCGCCGGCGGCCAGCAGGGCCGCTTCTAGAATCGACTTGAGGTCTGGGAGAGGCACTCAGTCCTCCACCCGCAGACGCACATACAATGGCGCGAAGGGGCGGTCCTGGACCAGTTCCAGCAGGGACTCCCGGACCAACTCCAACACCGCCAGCAAGCTCACCACCACACCCCGTCGACCCTCCTCAGGGCTAAACAAGCGGGTGAAGGGGGTGAAGCGGGTGACGTCCAACAACTCCAGAATCCACCCCATGCGCTCTCGCACCGACAAAGGTTCTTGGTGGATATGGTGATGCTCGAACAACTCGGCCCGCTGCATCACCTCCCGCAAAGCGCCCAACAGTTCCGCCAGGCTCACCTGGGGAGGCGGCCGGTCCTGACGACGAGGGGGCGGCTCGGCGCCGGCGACGAACAGATCCCGCTCCAGGCGCGGCAGGCCGTCCAGGTCCTGGGCCGCCTGCTTGAAGCGTTCATATTCCTGGAGTCGGCGCACCAGTTCGGCCCGGGGGTCGTCCTCGGGCTGTTCGTCGCTCTGGGGACGGGGCAACAGCAGCCGGGACTTGATCTCCGCCAGCCAGGCGGACATGAGCAGATACTCCGCCGCCAGGTCCAGGCGCAGGGCCTGCATCACGGTGATGTAGTCCATGTACTGGCGGGTGATGGCGGCGATGGGGATATCCAGAATATCCAGGTTCTGACGCTTGATCAGATACAGCAGCAGATCCAGCGGCCCCTCGAAAGTCTCCAACAGGACTTCCAGGGCATCTGGGGGAATATAGAGATCCTGGGGCAGCTCGGTGAGGGGCCGCCCCTGAATCACGGCCCGGGTCGGGGCGGTGAGGACGGCGTCGTTAACGATAACCCAACCCCATGGCCTGGCGCACCTCGTCTAGGGTTTCGTCAGCCGTTTCCCGGGCTGCGGCGCAGCCCGCCTCGACAATTTGCCGCACCTCGTCCGGGTTGGCTTCCAGCGCCTTGGCCCGTGCCTGGATGGGGGCCAGTTCCTCCAGCACCGCCTCGATCACCGGTTGTTTGCATTCCAGACAGCCGATGCCGGCGCTGCGGCAACCCTGTTGCACCCAGTCTTTGGTAGTTTCGCTGGAATACACTTGATGGAGCTGCCAAACCGGACATTTTTCCGGCTCGCCTGGGTCGGTGCGCCGCACCCTGGCCGGATCGGTGGGCATGGTCTTGAGCTTGCGCTCCACCTCAGCGGGCTCGTCGCGCAAGGCGATGACATTGTGATAAGACTTGGACATCTTCTGGCCGTCCAGGCCCGGCATCTTGGAGGCGGGGGTGAGCAGGGCCTGTGGCTCGGGCAGTATCACCCGGCCGGAGCCATCCAGATAGCCATATAGCCGCTCCCGGTCTCCCTGGGTGAGGTTGCTGGTCTCCGCCAGCAGCGCCCGGCCCACGTCCAGAGCCTCGTGCTCGCCCTGTTCCTGGTAGCGGCGGCGCTGCTCGCTGTAGAGTTTGGCGTTTTTCTTGCCGAGCTTGCGAATGGCAGCCTCAGCCTTGTCCTCGAAACCGGGTTCCCGGCCATAGATATGGTTGAAGCGCCGGGCGATCTCCCGGGTGACTTCCACATGGGCCACCTGATCCTCCCCCACCGGCACCAACCCGGCTTTGTAGATAAGGATATCGGCGCTTTGCAACAGGGGATAACCCAGAAAACCGTAGGTGGCCAGGTCTCGGTCCTTGAGCTTCTCCTGCTGGTCCTTGTAGGTGGGCACCCGCTCCAGCCAACCCAATGGGGTAATCATGGACAGCAGCAAATGCAGTTCGGCGTGTTGGGGCACCCGGGACTGGATGAAGATCCGCGCCGCGCCGGGGCTGAGTCCCGCCGCCAGCCAGTCCACCACCATGTCCCAGACGGTCTCGCCAATGATCTGCCGGTCCTCGTAGTGGGTGGTCAGGGCGTGCCAGTCGGCCGCGAAGAAGAAGCACTCGTATTGGTGCTGCAACTTGACCCAGTTCTTGAGAACCCCATGATAATGGCCCAGGTGCAGCCGACCCGTGGGCCGCATCCCGGACAATACCCGTTGTTGTTGGACGGCGCTCAAACCGATCACCTCAGGTTGCGAATAGGGAAAACAACAGTTTCAACAGAAAATCCACCGGCGGCCACAGGATAGCCTGGAGCGCGCCGGTCACCAACAATACCAGCAGGATCACCAGCCCAAAGGGTTCGATCCGGGCCAGCAGCCGACCCGCCCCGTCCGGCAGCAGCCCCACCACCACCCGGGAGCCGTCCAGGGGCGGCAGAGGCAACATATTCAACACGCCGATGATGACGTTGACGAAAATTCCCGCCTGGCCCATCAGTTGCATGGGCTCACCAAGACCCGGCCAGGCCGGGTATAGCACCCGGCCCAGGGCCATCACCAAACCCCAGCCCAGCGCCATGACCAGATTGGACCCCGGCCCAGCCAGGGCTACCCAGGCCATATCCCGCTTGGGGTTTCGCAGTCGGTTGAAATCCACCGGCACCGGCTTGGCCCAGCCGAACACAAAGCCGCTGAAGATATAGACCAGGGCTGGCACCAGCACCGTGCCCACCGGGTCGATATGGCGCAGGGGATTGAGGCTGAGCCGACCTTGGGATTGGGCGGTGGTGTCTCCAAACCGCAGGGCTGCCCAGCCGTGGGCCACCTCGTGCAGGGTGATGGCCAGCAGTAGCGGGGGAATCAGAACGATAAGCTGTTGAACCCAGTTGAGATGCTGCATCGGTGGATTATAGTTCCCTTGCTATCGAAACCGATAGCTAAAGTAGAAACGGCGTGGCGTCGCCCTTGCCCTGGCGCAAAAGCCGAGCCGGTTCATCCACCAGATCCAGAACGGTGCTGGTCTCATGGCCGCAAGCGCCGCCGTCGATGATCAGGTCCACCTGTTTTTCCAGACGCTCGCGGATATCCTCAGGATCACTCAAGGGTAATTCGTCCCCAGGCAAAACCAGGGTGGTACTCATCATCGGCTCGCCTAATTCTTCCAATAGGGCCTGGACGATAAGGTGGTCCGGCACCCGGATGCCGATGGTTTTGCGCTTGGGATTCTGCAAGCGGCGCGGAACCTCGTGGGTGGCCCGCAGAATAAAGGTGAACGGTCCCGGAGTGGCGGCCTTGAGCAGCCGGTACTGGGGATTATCTACCCGAGCATAGACCGCGATCTCGGATAAATCCCGGCACACCAGGGTGAAATGATGTTCCTTATCGGCCCGGCGGATGCGTTCGATACGCTCCATGGCCCCTTTGTGGCCGATCCGGCAGCCCAGGGCATAACAGGAGTCCGTGGGATACACGAGCACCCCGCCCTCATGGAGGATCTCCACCGCCCGGCGAATCAGCCGCGGCTGGGGGTTGATGGGGTGAATCTGGAAATACTGGCTCATGGATGGGGTGGGGCAGGGCACGGAAAGGGCGCATGATTCCATCCCCCGCCCGCCGGGTCAAGGCGGCTTTCAAGCCCATACCGCCAGGGGCGGCTCGTCCAGGGCCGCCGCCTGTTCCCGCAGTCCCAGCACCTGTTCCTCCCAGTAACGGGGGGTGTTAAACCAGGGAAAAGCCCGGGGGAAGGCTGGGTCATCCCACCGTTGGGCCAGCCAGGCCGAGTAAAACAGCATGCGCAGGGTGCGCAGGGTCTCCAGCAGATGCAGTTCCCGGGGGTCAAAGTCCCGGAATGCCTGATAGCCTTCCAGCAGCGCCGCCAATTGCCCGGTGCGCTCGCTCCGGTCCCCGGACAGCAGCATCCATAGGTCCTGCAGCGCTGGGCCGGTGCGGCAATCGTCCAGGTCCACGAAGTGGGGACCGGCGTCAGTCCAGAGAATATTGCCGGGATGGCAGTCCCCGTGCAGGCGGATGGCCTGGACCGAGCCAGCCCGGAGGAAGGCCGCCCGCACCCGCTCCAGCAGATCGGCGGTGAGGCTGGCGTAGGCCGTTTGCAGATAATCCGGGATAAACCCTTGCTCCAGCAGCCAAGTCCGTGGCCGCTCGCCCATGTCCGCCGGGTCCAGGACCGGGCGGTGGGCAAACCGCCCCGTCGCTCCCACGGCGTGAATCCGGCCCAGCAAGCGGCCTAGGCGCTCCAGTTTGTCCGGGTCGTCCAGGTCCGGCCAGCGTCCGCCACGACGGGGATACAGGGCGAAACGAAACCCCTGGTGTTCATGTAGGGTCTTATCCTGTATCTGTAGGGGCGCCACCACCGGCAGTTCCTGTTCGGTCAATTCCAGGGCGAAGCCATGCTCTTCCAGAATGGCGGCTTCCGACCAGCGCCCCGGCCGATAGAACTTGGCCACCAGCGTCGGGCCATCCTCGATGCCGATCTGGTAGACCCGGTTCTCGTAGCTGTTCAGGGCCAGGATCCGGCAGTCGCTGCGAAACCCCAGGCTTTCTACGGCATCCAGAACTCGGTCGGGGTCCAGCAGCCGGTATGCGGTATTGTCCAAGGCGAAAATCCTCGCGGATGAGCTGGCTGCCATGGTAATACCGTTGTCCTGCCCGGGACAGTAACCTTGAAGGAGAACCCCAGTTGAGCAATGCATTGAACGATCTGGACAAAGACCTGGCCGACCTGCTGGCCTCGGCCCGTAACGCCATCAACGTGCTTAGAAGCGGCGCCGAGCGCCTGGAAGCGGCGGGCCTGGATGGCCAGGCCGAACGGGACGCAGTGCGCCGTCTGAACATGGCGGTGCAACTGGTGGAGTACGACCTTGCCGACCCGGCTACCCGGGCCGATCCCGACGGTTCATAATCATTCCGGGACCGGCCCGCCTGGCTCCAACCCCGGACGCCTGGGCGGCGACGGGGTCGCCGGTCAGCGGCGCAGATTATAGGTGGGATGGGCCGTGTCGAAGCGTTCCAGGACACGGTTGAGCTTGGCGGCCCGATCCGGGTGGCCCTGGGCTTGGGCCTGCTCGATATCCTCCAGCAGATAGCGGCGAATCAGCCAGGTTCCCACGTCGCTTTGCAGCAGACACTCACCCAATTCGGCAGCAACGATCTCCGGCACCCCTTCGTGCTCGGCGATGGCGTGGATTTCGTCTTCGGTCAGTTCGCAGAACTCGAAACACTCTTGACTGGATATCATCTCAGCTTCTCCCCCACGGCATTGCAGTCAGCGCCCGGAGTCTGCCTTATTGGGGTGCAAGGCTGCATCGCTCTGGTGCGCCGGGCTGCCGGGAATCAAAGCGACCGTGACCCATAGGCAACGGTTGTCTTCGCTTACCGCAGGCCATGAAAAAGCCCGAGTATTCCAAGCAACCTATTGATGGGATTATTTTTTAAAAAATCCCGGAAGCGAGCCTCGGACCGCTGAAACGCCGGTGACCACCTTGGAAACGCGGTGTCCGCCAGGGCCGCGATGGCTTCATAAATAGCAATTGCAAGATTCATTCCGTCACCCGGTAATTCACCACCTATAGTTACTGGCTGTAGCCTCTCTGTACGGAGACCACCGCCATGCGCATCGAAGCCGATATCAAGCTGGGGTTTAAGGATGTGATGATCCGCCCCAAACGCTCCACCCTGAAAAGCCGCTCCCAGGTCACCCTGGAGCGTAATTACATTTTCAGGCATACCGGCCGCGCCTGGTCCGGGGTGCCGATCGCGGCCGCCAATATGGACACTGTGGGCACCTTCACCATGGCCCGAACCCTGGCCCAGTGGGGCCTGTTCACCGCCGTGCATAAGCATTACACCCCCCAGCAGTGGGATGCTTTCATGACTGGACTGCCGGAGCAGGTCCTGGAACAGGTGGCGGTCAGCACCGGCATTACCGAGTCCGACTCCCAGCGCCTGGACGGGCTACTGTCCCGCCATCCGGGGCTGAGATTTATCTGCATCGACGTGGCCAACGGCTACTCGGAGCATTTCGTGGCTTTCGTCAAACAGGTCCGGGAGCGGCACCCGGACAAGGTGATCCTGGCCGGCAACGTGGTTACCGGGGAGATGGTGGAAGAACTGCTGCTGGCCGGGGCCGATATTATCAAGGTGGGTATCGGGCCAGGCTCGGTGTGTACTACCCGAGTCAAAACCGGGGTGGGCTATCCTCAGCTCTCGGCCATTATCGAATGCGCCGACGCCGCCCACGGGCTGGGGGGCCAGATTATCTCCGACGGTGGTTGCACCTGCCCTGGAGATGTGGCCAAAGCCTTTGGCGCCGGGGCCGATTTCGTGATGCTGGGGGGCATGTTGGCCGGTCACGACGAGTGCGAAGGGGAAATCATCGACCAGGAGGGCCGCAAGAGCATGCTGTTCTACGGCATGAGTTCAGCCACCGCCATGGACAAGCACAGCGGCGGGGTGGCGGACTATCGGGCCTCGGAGGGCAAGAGCGTGCATATTCCCTACCGGGGGCCGGTGGAGGAGACGGTCAAGGATATTCTTGGGGGGCTGCGTTCGGCCTGTACCTACGTGGGCGCCGGCCAGCTCAAGGAGCTGACCAAGCGCACCACGTTTGTGCGGGTCATGGAGCAGCACAACCCGGTGTTCGGCTGAGGCTTAGTTCGGGGAGGGTTCGGCCAATAGCCCCAACACCTCGCCATCCTGAAGCAGCCGGGCCAGGACTTGGCCCAGCACCTGGTTAATCAACCGCTCGTTCTCGGCCTCGGCAGGGGCGGTCAGCACCACTTGGCTGGCGTTGGCCTGGTACTGGCCAGTGAGGCTGCGCGGCCCGTTGCGCACCAGGGCGGAAATGGCCGCTTGCACCTCCACCTGGCTCACCACCGGTTGGCCGCTGGCCCGGTAGGCCAGTTGCAACAGCTCCACCCGCAAGCCCACAGGCGCCTCGGGGCGCGTCGCCACCACCCGAAACCCGCTGGCGGTGAGCCGCTCGGCCAAGGCCTCCCACAGTATCTGGTCCACCGGGCTTCGGGGGGTAATCATGGCCGTGTCATAAATCCCCCCCCGGGCGCCGATGGCGGGATCGGGTCGGCGGTCGATCACCTCCAGGACCAGCTCCCGCCCCAAACCGATGGGGTGGGCCTGGACATTGATACGGGGCACCAAAGCCACGGTCTGGGGGCTTAGGGCACAACCGGATAGCAGCAGCGCCAACGCCAACATCCACAGGGTTTTCAGAACGGCCACGGCTCCTCCAAGATTAGCGCCGCCCGATGGCGGCTTGCCTCCATAACTATGGCCTATCGGTCGGCGCCGTCCAAGCGCCACACGAGTTGACAACCCAGAGAGAGGCCGTCAATACTGACAAACCAGTACAGTTTATTCCATTTGGCGTAATCACATAACAGTTTTATGTCCCAGGTTTTGCCCGCCGCTAACGGCAACCTCTATCAGCAGGTGGCCCAGCACATCGCCGAGGCGGTGGGCCGGGGCGCCTATCTCCCCGGGGATCGGGTGCCGTCAGTGCGTCGGCTCAGTCGTCAGTTGGGGGTGAGCGTCTCCACCGTGGTGCAGGCTTACCGATTGCTGGAGGATCGGGGTCTGGTGGAATCCCGGCCCCAGTCCGGGTATTACGTCAGCCCCAAGGCCCGTAAGTCCCCGCCGCCCCCGGGACGTTCCCGGCCCCTGCCTCGCCCCACCCCGGTATCCACCGGGGAGGTGTTAATGGACGCCCTGGCCGGCTCCGAGCAACCCGGCTTCGTGCAACTGGCCGCCGCCGTGCCCAGCCCCGAGTTGTTGCCCATCCGCCCCCTTAACCGCGCCCTGACCACCCTGGTCCGGGAACAGCCCGGCTTGGGCAATAGTTACGAGACCCCGGGCGGGCGGCCGGAACTGCGCGCCCAGATTGCCCGCCTATCACTGACTGCGGGCTGTCGGGCCGACGCCGAGGAGATCATCGTCACCAGTGGCTGCCAGGAGGCCCTGACCCTGTGCTTGCGGGCCGTGGCCCAGCCCGGGGACACCATCGCCGTGGAGTCCCCCACGTACCACGGCATTTTGCAGGCCATCGAGGCCCTGGGTATGCGGGCCTTGGAGATCCCCACCGATCCCCGGGACGGGGTGGTTCTGGAGTCCTTGGAAACGGCGCTGAATCAATGGCCCATCAAAGCCTGCCTGTTCGTGCCTAACTACAGTAACCCCCTGGGCAGTTGCATGCCCGAGGCACACAAGCGCCGACTGGTGGCATTGCTGGACCGCCTGGAAATACCCCTGATCGAGGACGACATCTATGGGGATCTGGGGTTCAGACAACCCCGTCCTACGGTCTGTAAAGCTTATGATGACCGGGGTCTGGTCTTACTTTGCTCGTCATTCTCCAAGACCCTAGCCCCAGGCTACCGGGTGGGCTGGACCCTGCCAGGGCGTTATGCCGAGCGGGTCCGGCATCTGAAGTTTCTGACCAATATCGGCACCGCCACCCCCACCCAACTGGCTATTGCCCGGTTTCTGTCTGGTGGCGCCTGGGAGCGGCATCTGCCCCGCATCCAGGATGCCTATGCCCGGCAGATGGAGCGGATGATCCGAACCGTTGGGGAGTGCTTTCCTGCCGGTACTCGGGTCACCCACCCCACCGGGGGGTTTGTGGTGTGGGTGGAGCTGCCCGGCAGGGCGGATAGCCTGGAGCTATACCGCCAAGCCCGCGCCCAGGGGATTGGCATCGCCCCCGGTCCCTTATTCAGCGCCCAGCGCCGCTACCGGAATTGTTTGCGGCTGAATTGCACCCTGCCCTGGACCGAGCAGATGGAGGGCGCGGTGCGGACCTTGGGGAGGCTGGCGGCGCTGGGGCTTTGAGGATTTACCTTCCAGGCTCGGGACACGACACCGGGCGCCGCCGGACAACCATCGGCAACCGAGCCAACACCAGCACATTGCCCAACACCACCAGCCCCAGCCCAGCCAGGGTCGTGGAGGTCCAGCGGTAATCCTCGAACAACCAGGAGAGGGTCAGGGCCACCACCGGGAACAGCACCGTGGCGTAGGCAGCCCGGTCGGCGCCGATCCGTCCCAGCAGGGTCAGGTAACAACCGAAAGCGATCACCGAACCGAACACCGCCAGGTACACCAGGGAGACCAGGTAGGCCGGCGACCAGTCGAACGTCGGGGGCCGCCCCGTCATAGCCGCCACGGCGAACATGAACAGCGCCCCATAGGCCATGCCTACCGCATTACCCTGAATCACCGGCAGCCCCCGGCGTTGATTGCGCACCGCTACCATATTCCCCAGAGAAGCGCACAAGGTGCCCAGCAGCGCCCATCCCAAACCGACCCAAGCGGCGTCCGGCTCCAGCTCGCCCCATTCGGCGCCGAACACCAAGACAATGCCCACCAGTCCCAGGGCGGCGCCGGCGACCACCCGAGGCCGGACCGGCGCTCCCAGCCATAGCGCCCCATTGACAATGTTCATGATGATAATGGTGGAATGGACCACCGCCACCAAGCCGCTGGTCATATAGGCGGTGGCCAGGTATAGGGTCAGATAGTTAAGGGAAAACAGAAATAGCCCTAACAGCGCCAGAAAGCCATGATCCCGCAAGGAAAAACGTAACGACCATCCCCGTTGGAGACAGTATGCCATCAGCAGGGCCGCAGCTAGGGTGAACCGATAGGCCACGGACCATTCCGGGGCCACCTCCCCTAACTGAAAATGGATGGCCAGCCAGGTTGAACCCCAGATCAGCACCGCTGTCCCATACAGCAGACCATTACTCATGTCACGCACCTCGAACAGTCCATACCGGCACACTAGGCGGTGACACGCAATACAGTACAGATTCAATTTTTTCGATTTCAACACATAACAGTTACCCGGAGAACAGGCCAATCCCGGGTTTTTGTTCTGTCCAAAACACTTTAATTGACGGACACGAAACTTAGGGGTTGTTCGTCGGTCTTCTTATGTGTCATTGGTTTGACGGCCAAAAGCGTTTCGCATCGCATCCCGGACCCGTGGTGACGCAAAATAGTCCCTGCCTCGCCCTTGCTTTGTGTACCGCACTATACAAGAGCGGTCCGGTCTGATCCTTCACACGCCCGATTCTTCGTCTTTTGCCTCCGCCGGCGCTGCCCGCTCCGCGTGATCCCCGGAGCCGCTCCCCCTGGACAAGGCGTCAATGAATTGAATCGGCATGAATTTACTGTGGCCTACACCGCCTCCAAGAGGTTCTAGCGTTATAAGGCCACAAAAATGGATATGAAAACTGCCTTTCATTCTGGTCCGCTATTTGCTTTAGTTTGGTAAGGCACCAAAACGGCATATGCGCAGCGAGGTGAACCGCCATGAGCATCTTTAACCGTTATCTAACCCGGTACGAGCAGAGTAAGGAAGAGATCTACACCCTCCAGGAATATTTGGACATTTGTAAGAACGACCCCACCGCCTACGCCACGGCGGCCGAACGGTTGCTGATGGCCATTGGCGAGCCTGAACTGATCGACACCCGCCTAGACCCTCGGCTGTCGCGCATCTTCTCCAACAAAGTGATCAAGCGCTACCCCGCTTTCAAGGACTTCTACGGCATGGAGGAGTCCATTGAACAAATCGTGTCTTTTCTCAAGCACGCCGCCCAGGGGTTGGAAGAAAAGAAACAGATCTTGTACCTGCTAGGTCCGGTGGGTGGTGGCAAGTCCTCCCTGGCCGAGCAACTCAAGGCCCTGATGGAAAAAGTACCGTTTTACGCCATTCAGGACTCCCCGGTTCATGAGACTCCCCTGGCCTTGTTCTCCCCCGAGGAGGACGGCCCGATTCTGGAGGAGGACTACGGTATTCCCCGGCGCTTTCTGCGCACCATCATGTCACCGTGGGCGGTAAAACGGCTGCACGAGTTCAATGGCGATATCACCCAATTCAAGGTGGTGAAGCTCTACCCGTCCATCCTCAAGCAGATTGCCGTTTCCAAGACTGAACCGGGGGACGAGAACAACCAGGATATTTCCTCCCTGGTGGGCAAGGTGGACATTCGCAAACTGGAACATTTCGCCCAGAACGACCCGGATGCCTACGCTTTCTCGGGGGGACTGTGCCTGGCCAATCAAGGGCTCTTGGAGTTCGTGGAGATGTTCAAAGCCCCCATCAAGGTGCTGCACCCCTTGCTGACCGCGACCCAGGAGGGCAACTACAACGGCACCGAGGGACTGTCGGCCATTCCCTTCGAGGGGATCATTTTGGCCCACTCCAACGAGTCAGAATGGCTCTCTTTCAAAAACAACCGCAACAACGAAGCCTTCTTGGATCGGGTCTATATCGTCAAGGTGCCCTATTGTCTGCGGGTGTCCGAGGAGGTGGATATTTACGAAAAGCTGTTGATCAACAGCTCCCTGTCCGAAGCCCCCTGCGCCCCCGGCACCCTGGAGATGCTGGCCCAGTTCACCGTGCTATCCCGGGTCAAGGAACCGGACAACTCCAGCATCTTCTCCAAGATGCGGGTCTACGACGGCGAAAACCTCAAGGACACCGACCCCAAAGCCAAGTCCATCCAGGAGTATCGGGACTTTGCTGGGGTGGACGAGGGCATGAGTGGGATCTCCACCCGCTTCGCTTTCAAGATTTTGTCCCAGGTCTTCAACTTCGACCACACCGAAGTGGCCGCCAACCCGGTGCATCTGCTGTATGTTCTGGAACGGCAGATCGAGCGGGAACAGTTCCCGCCGGAGATGGAAGAAAAATACTTGTCTTACCTGAAAGGCTACCTGGCCCCCCGCTACGCCGAGTTCATCGGCAAGGAGTTGCAGACCGCCTACCTGGAATCCTACTCGGAATACGGCCAGAATATCTTTGACAGATATGTCACCTATGCCGACTTCTGGATTCAGGACAGTGAATACCGAGATCCCGATACCGGCGAATTTTTTGACCGCGCCGCCCTTAACGAGGAGTTGGAGAAGATCGAAAAGCCCGCCGGCATCAGTAACCCCAAGGATTTCCGAAACGAGATTGTCAATTTTGTACTGCGGGCCAGAGCCAACAACGCTGGCAAGAACCCGCCCTGGACCAGCTACGAGAAGTTGCGGGCGGTGATCGAGAAGAAGATGTTCTCCAGTACCGAGGAACTGCTGCCGGTCATCTCCTTTAACGCCAAGTCCTCCACGGAGGATCAGAAGAAGCACGAGGAGTTCGTCAACCGCATGGTAGACAAAGGCTACACGCCTAAGCAGGTCCGACTGTTGTCTGAATGGTACCTGCGGGTGCGCAAAGCCTCGTGAGGAGTCCTATATGGCCTATATCGTCGACCGCCGGGTGGATGGCAAAAACAAAAGCGCCGTCAATCGCCAGCGCTTCATCCGCCGCTTCAAGAGCCAGCTTAAAAAGGCTGTAAACGATGCCATGGCCGGCCGTTCCATCACCGACATGGACAGCGGCGAGAAGGTCAGCATCCCCTCCAAGGATCTGTCCGAGCCGGTGTTCGGCCACGGCTCCGGTGGGCGGCGTGAGGTTATCCACCCCGGCAACAAGGAGTTCATTACCGGCGACCGGGTGCAGCGGCCCCGGGGCGGGGCCGGGAGCGGTAGCGGTCGTGGCAAGGCCAGCAACAGCGGCGAAGGGGAGGATGAGTTCGTCTTCCAGTTGTCCCGGGAGGAATTCCTGGAATTATTTTTTGAAGACCTAGCCCTGCCCAATCTGGTCAAGACCCAGCTCGCCCAGGTCACCGAGTTCAAGACCGTGCGGGCCGGGTTCACTTCCGACGGGGTGCCCGCCAACATTAACGTGGTGCGTTCCCTAAAAGGCGCCCTAGCCCGGCGCAAGGCCCTATCCGCCCCCTACAACAGCCGGGCCAGGGAGATCGAAGCCGAACTTCAGGCCCTGTTGGACGACGGCGCCGCCGAGGACGATGAGCAAGTGGTGGCCCTTCGGGAGGAGTTGGAGCATCTACGGGCGCGGGTCCGGGCGTTTCCCTTTATCGACACCTTCGACCTGCGCTATAACAACCGCGTCAAGGAACCCAAACCCACCACCCAGGCGGTGATGTTCTGCCTGATGGATGTCTCCGGGTCCATGGACCAGGAGCGCAAGGACCTGGCCAAGCGCTTTTTTACTCTGCTGTATCTGTTTTTGCGACGCAACTACGAGCGTATCGAGGTGGTCTTCATCCGCCATCACACCATCGCCAAGGAAGTGGACGAAGAGGAATTCTTTTATTCCCGGGAGACCGGCGGCACCGTGGTCTCCAGCGCCCTAGCCATGATGAAGGACATCGTTCTGGAGCGTTACCCCACCTCCAACTGGAATATCTACGCCGCCCAAGCCTCGGATGGGGATAACTGGTATGACGACTCCCCAAACTGCCAGAAGTTACTGCTAGAAAACATTATGCCCCTGGTTCAGTACTTCGCCTATGTGGAGATCACCCCCACCCGCCACCAAAGCTTGTGGGAAGCCTACCTGGGCGTACAGGCCCAGTATCCCAATTTCGCCATGCGGCAGATTGACGGTCCGTCTGATATCTATCCGGTATTCCGGGAGCTGTTCAAACGACGGGAGGCCAGCAAATGACCCGTGAACTGATTTCCGAAGGCTCCGAGTGGACCTTTCCGCTGCTGGAGCGCTACGACCGGGAGATCGCCACCATCGCCGAGGAGTTCGGCCTGGATACCTATCCCAACCAAGTGGAGGTGATCACTGCCGAACAGATGATGGACGCCTATTCCTCGGTGGGCATGCCCGTGGGCTACCATCACTGGTCCTACGGCAAGCACTTCGTGGCCACCGAGCAGAACTATAAACGCGGGCAGATGGGGCTGGCCTACGAGATCGTCATCAACTCCAATCCCTGTATCGCCTATCTCATGGAAGAGAACACCATGCCCATGCAGGCCCTGGTCATCGCCCACGCCTGTTATGGCCATAACTCGTTTTTCAAGGGTAATTATCTGTTTCGGACCTGGACCTCGGCCGACGCCATCATCGACTACCTGGTGTTTGCTCGCAATTACATCGCCGAATGCGAAGAACGCTACGGCGCCGAGGAAGTGGAACTATTGCTGGATTCCTGCCATGCCCTGATGAACTACGGGGTGGACCGTTACAAGCGCCCCGCCCCCTTGTCCCTGGCCAAGGAGCGCCAGCGCCAGCAGGAACGGGAGGCTTATCTCCAATCCCAGGTCAACGACTTATGGCGCACTATCCCCACCCGGGAACAGGCCGAGGATGGTGGCAACAGCCGCCGCTTCCCCCCGGAGCCTCAGGAAAACCTATTATATTTCATCGAGAAGAACGCCCCCCTCCTGGAACCTTGGCAGCGCGAGGTGGTGCGCATCGTCCGCAAACTGGGCCAGTATTTCTATCCTCAGCGCCAGACCCAGGTGATGAACGAGGGTTGGGCCACGTTCTGGCATTACACCCTGCTCAATGAGCTATACGACCGGGGCAAGGTCAACGAGGGTTTTATACTGGAGTTTCTCCAGTCCCATACCAATGTGGTGTATCAGCCCACTTTCGACAGCCCCTATTACAATGGTATCAACCCCTACGCCCTGGGCTTCGCCATGATGCGCGACATTCGCCGCATTTGCGAAAACCCCACCGAGGAGGACCGCCGCTGGTTCCCGGATATCGCCGGCAGCGACTGGGTCAAAACCCTGGACTTCGCCATGCGCAACTTCAAGGACGAGAGCTTTATCGCCCAATACCTGTCTCCCCAGATCATCCGCGACTTCAAACTGTTCGCGGTGCTTGACGACGACGCCAACGAGGAGCTGCATATCAGCGCCATCCACGACGACGCCGGCTATCGCCATGTGCGCCAGTCCCTGTCCGACCAGTACAATCTGGGCAGCCGGGAACCCAATATCCAGATCTACAACGTCAACCACCGGGGCGACCGCTCCCTGACCCTGCGCCACACCCGCTACCACCGCCGCCCTCTAGGGGAGTCCACCAACGAGATGCTCAAGCATCTGTACCGGCTGTGGGGCTTCACGGTGCGTCTGGAGGCGGTCAACGAGGATGGCCGGGTGGAACTGGTGGGCCGCTGCCCGCGGGTGTGAAGCGACATAGGGGTGTTGTCGCCATGGGCGCCTAACCGGGATCGGTCATCCGTGGAAAGACAGGCCACCCACGGCGTCCACTCTACTCCCCCACGCCCTCAAAGCCGGGGTCGCCCGGCGCGAACACGATGTTACATCCCCCTGCGCTCGCCCGCTCCAAACCGCCAGGAAACGACTACAACCGTAGCTTTTAGGTCAGTTTTGCGGTTTTAGCGGTTTGTGAATGAATATTCTAACTGTGTATGTGTCAACTGCTACATTCCCCAATTGCAAAACCCCCTCCCAATCAGTAGCATTTCGGGTTTTTTCCGGCCCCAGGCGCAAGCTGGCCGGAAGCCATCCGGGAGGATCGCTACAATGAGCCTGAGACACTTTCTCACCCTGCTGGACTTGGCGCCGCAAGAACTGGAGCGGCTGATTCAGCGCGCCCACGAACTCAAGGCTCTCACCCGCCGGGGCGAGAGCCATGCTCCCTTCCCCCGGAAGGTCTTGGGGATGATCTTCGAGAAAGCCTCCACCCGTACCCGGGTGTCCTTCGAGGCGGGCATGGCGCAACTAGGCGGCAGCGCGATTTTCCTCTCCCCCCGGGATACCCAACTAGGCCGGGGCGAGCCTTTGGAGGATACCGCCCGGGTGCTGTCCAGCATGGTGGACATTATCATGATCCGCACGTTCGCCCACGCCAACGTGGAACGCTTCGCCGCCCACTCCACGGTGCCGGTGATCAACGCCCTCACCGATCAGGAACACCCCTGTCAGCTCCTGGCCGATGTGCAAGCCTATGCTGAGCATCGTGGCTCGATCCAGGGCCGGACCGTGGCCTGGATCGGCGACGGCAATAATATGTGCAACAGCTATATCACCGCCGCCGCCCAGTTCGATTTCCGGTTGCGCATCGCCTGCCCCCAGGGCTATGACCCGGACCCGGCGTTGCTGCGCCGGTTCTCGACCTATGTGGAACTGCTGCGCGACCCCGCCGAAGCCGCCCGGGGCGCCCATCTAGTGACCACCGATGTCTGGACCAGCATGGGTGACGAGGCCCGGCAGGCGCGGCGGCTGCAAGACTTCACCGATTATCAGGTGAATGATGCTCTGATGGCCGTGGCCGACCCCGAGGCGGTGTTTTTGCACTGCCTGCCTGCCCACCGGGGCGAAGAGGTGACCGCCTCGGTCATCGATGGTCCCCAAAGCCGGGTCTGGGACCAGGCGGAGAATCGGCTGCACGCCCAGAAGGCGCTGATGGAGTTTCTACTGCTGGCCCAGCACCCGGCGTAGACGCGGCGCCCTGACGGGACCGAGGTGGCGCCGGTCCCGTCATGGCTCGCGGTCTAAAAGACTGCTATTTTATAACCTTGTGACATAAGCTTGCTGCCAAGTCATCTGGCGGGTGTTGGGGATTGCTGGTAGTGTACCTGCGAGCTCGCGGCTAGCACCCGGCGCCCGACTTGACGCGGATCATCCCCGTAACGCCCGGACCGCAAACCCCGCAACTGGACAGTTTGGGACATGCAAGACTACGCACTGATCCTGGTCAGCACCATCCTGGTCAATAACTTCGTGCTGGTGAAGTTCCTGGGCCTGTGCCCGTTCATGGGCGTGTCCCGCAAACTGGAGACGGCCACCGGCATGGGGCTGGCCACCACTTTTGTACTCACCCTGTCCTCGGTGTGTTCCTATCTCACCAATGAATACCTGCTGGCGCCTTTGGGCCTAGAGTACCTGCGCACCATCGCTTTTATCCTGGTGATTGCCGTGGTGGTGCAGTTCACGGAGATGGTGGTCCACAAGACCAGCCCCCTGCTCTATCAGGTGTTGGGGATTTTCCTGCCCCTGATCACCACCAACTGCGCGGTGCTGGGGGTGGCCCTGCTGAATATCCAGGAGCGCAACGGCTTCGTGGAGTCGGCCCTGTACGGCTTCGGGGCGGCGGTGGGCTTCTCCTTGGTGCTGGTGCTGTTCGCCGCCATCCGCGAGCGGGTGGCCGCCGCCGACGTGCCGGTTCCCTTCCAGGGAGCGGCCATCGCCCTGGTGACCGCCGGACTGATGTCCCTAGCCTTCATGGGCTTCTCGGGACTGGTCAAAGGGTAATAACCATGCTGACCGCCATCACCGCCCTGAGTATCCTGGCCGGCGTCTTCGGGCTGCTGCTGGGCTTCGCCGCGATCCGCTTTCGGGTGGAGGGAGACCCCATCGTCGATAAGATCGACGCCATCCTGCCCCAGACCCAGTGCGGCCAGTGCGGCTTTCCCGGCTGTCGGCCCTACGCCGAGTCCATCGCCGCCGGCGAGTCAGACATCAATCAGTGCCCGCCCGGGGGCGAGGCCGGGGTTCAGGCCCTGGCCGACTTGCTGGGCCGTGACCCCAAGCCCCTAAACCCGGATAACGGCGTCGAGAAGCCCAAGATGGTGGCGGTGATCGACGAGCAGACCTGCATCGGCTGCACCCTGTGCATTCAGGCGTGCCCCGTGGACGCTATCCTCGGGGCCGCCAAGCATATGCACACAGTAATCGCCCGGGAGTGTACCGGCTGCGAACTGTGCGTAGCCCCCTGCCCCGTGGACTGCATCCATATGCAGCCCCTGCCCGAAACCCCGGCCACCTGGAAGTGGCCCGCCCCGCCACCGCCTACGGGTGTGGGCCGGCAACAGACCGCCTGAGCGTTCCCATGTCCCTGCTGCCCCCCCTGAACCGGCTCTGGAAATTCCACGGCGGCCTGCACCTGAACTACCATAAAGACTTGTCCAATCGGGAGCCGGTGCGCCACGCCGACCTGCCTGAGCAATTGCTGCTGCCTCTGCAACAGCATATCGGCGGCCCGGCCAAGGCCCTGGTGAAACCCGGCGATCGGGTCCTGAAGGGCCAGACCTTGGCCCGGGCCGACGGCTATGTGAGCGCCGCTATCCACGCCCCCACTTCGGGCGCCGTGACCGCCATCGGCGAGCGGCCGGTGGCTCACCCCTCGGGCTTGTCGGCCCCGTGTCTGGTGCTGGAGCCAGACGGCGAGGACCGCTGGGGCGAGGCGCTGCCGCCCATGCCCGATTACCGGGCCATGGACCCCGCCGAGATCCGCCACCGAGCGCGGGATGCGGGCATCGTCGGCCTCGGGGGGGCGGCCTTCCCCGCCTCTGTGAAGCTCAACCCCGGCCCCAACACCCTCATCCAGTTGCTGATCCTAAACGGCGCCGAATGCGAGCCTTATATCACCTGCGACGACCTGCTGATGCGCCATAAGGCCCTGGAGATCGTCAAGGGGCTGTTGATCATCCGCCATGCCTTGCAGGTGCGGGAGGTCATTATCGGCGTGGAGGACAACAAACCCGAGGCTATCGCCGCCCTGGGCCAAGCGCTGGCCGAGACCGATGCCGACGGGGTGCGGGTGCGACCGGTGCCGACGGTGTATCCCACCGGCGGCGAGAAACAGCTCATCAAGGTACTCACCGGCCGGGAGGTACCTTCCCATGGCCTGCCTGCTGAACTGGGCATCGTCTGTCACAACGTGGGCACGGCGGCGGCGGTCTACGACGCGGTGATCGAGGGCCGACCTCTGATCCGCCGCTATATCACCGTCACCGGCCACGGGGTGGCCCGGCCCCAAGTGCTGGAGGCGCTGATCGGCACCCCGGTGGCCCACCTGATCCACCAGTGCGGGGGCTACACCGACTCGGTGCGGCGACTGATCATGGGCGGGCCGATGATGGGCTTTGCCCTGAACAGCGACCAGGTTCCCATGGTCAAGGGCAGCAACTGCATCCTGGCCGCCACCGACGCCGATATCGCCCCACCCCGGGCCACCCTGCCCTGTATCCGCTGTGGGGCCTGCGTGGACGCCTGTCCGGTGGACTTGTTGCCTCAGCAGCTTTACTGGCACGCTAAATCTCGGGAGTTCGACAAGACCCAGGATCACAACCTGTTCGACTGCATTGAGTGCGGCTGCTGCGCCCAGGTCTGCCCCTCCCATATCCCCCTGGTGCAATACTTCCGCTTCGCCAAGACCGAAATCTGGACCCAAGAACGGGAGCGCCAGAAAGCGGATCTGGCCCGCCAACGCTTCGAGGCCCGCCAGGCCCGTCAGGAGCGGGAGCAGCAGGAAAAAGCCGCCAAGCTGGCCCAGCGCAAAAAAACCCTGAACAAGGCGACTCCCACCGGCGAAGACCCTAAAAAAGCGGCTATCCAGGCAGCCCTGGAGCGCGCCAAAGCCAAAAAGGTCGGCCTCGGGGAGAGCGCCGAAGCCACGCCGGGCGTCGCTACGCCGGGCGTCGCCACGCCGGGCGAGGCGGCGCCGCCCCCCGCCAAACCCCAACGGGAACTTAGCCCCGAGCAGTTGCGAAAAATCGAAGCGGCCAAGGCCCGCAAAGCCGCCAAGGCCACCCCCGAGCCAGAGGACTGAGCCGCCATGCGCTTCGAGACCGCCAGTTCCCCCCATCTGACCGGCGCCGATAGCGTCGGCCGGGTCATGCGTCGGGTGCTGTATGCCATGCTTCCCGGCATTGCCGTGCTAGCCGGGTTTTTCGGTGTCGGCGTGCTGGTCAATATCGTCCTGGCCAGCGCCACTGCCTTGGTGGTGGAGGCGCTAATGCTGGCTCTACGGGGCCGCCCCCTGCGCCCCTTTCTAGGGGACGGCAGCGCCCTGGTCAGCGCCTGGCTGCTGGCCGCCGCCCTGCCGCCCCTGTCCCCCTGGTGGCTGACGGTGTTGGGGGTGGGCTTCGCCCTGGCGGTGGCCAAACACTTGTACGGGGGACTGGGCTATAACCCCTTCAATCCGGCCATGGTGGGCTATGTGGTGCTACTGATCTCCTTTCCCCTGGAGATGAGTACCTGGCTGCCGGCTCAAGGCCCGGGCCAGTATCTGCTGGGACCGCTGGATACCCTGGGGGCGATCTTTACTGGACAACTGCCTCCGGGGCTGGCCGTGGACGCCTTGTCCGGGGCCACCCCCCTAGATACCATCAAGACCCAACTGGGGCTGAACCGGGATCTACACACCATCCTCGCCGACCCGGCGTTCGGGCTTTTGGGGGGGCGGGGCTGGGAGTGGGTAAACCTGGCTTTTCTGACCGGGGGGTTGTGGCTGGTGTGGCGACGCACTGCCGCCTGGCAGATACCGGTCGGCATGCTGGGGGCGCTGGCCCTGCTCTCCGGCCTGTTCCACGCCTATAATCCCGCCGCCTATGCCTCCCCGTGGCTGCATCTGTGCAGCGGCGCCACTATGCTGGGGGCGTTTTTTATCGCCACCGACCCGGTGTCCGCCGCCACAACTCCCCGAGGCCGACTGCTGTTCGGGGCCGGGGTGGGGATCATCACCTATGTGATCCGGGCCTTCGGGGGCTACCCGGATGGGGTGGCTTTCGCGGTATTACTGATGAATATCACCGCCCCCACCATCGACTATTACACCCAGCCCCGGGTGTTCGGCGCCCGGCGAGGCTGAGACGGGCATGGTCGCGCGCACCCTGATCCACCACCCCATCACCCGCAACATGATCATCGCTGCGGCCATCCTGGTGGTCTTCGCTATGGTCGGCGCCGGACTGGTGGCGGGCACCTTCATGGGCACCCGGGAGATCATCGCCGCCACCGAGCGGGCCGCGTTGTTGGATAATCTCAACAGCCTGGTGCCCCCGGGCCAATACGACAATCAGCCCACCCGAGACACCCTGGAAATCACCGCCCCCCAGGCCCTGGGTACGGCCGAACCAGTGACCGTGTACCGGGCCCGCCAGGGCGGCGAGCCGGTGGCCCTGTTCGCCACCCCGGTGGCCCCGGACGGCTACGGCGGACCCATCCGCCTGCTGGTGGGGGTCTACACCGATGGCCAACTGGCGGGGGTGCGGGCGCTGGCCCATAAGGAAACCCCGGGGCTGGGAGATGCCATCGAGGTGGAGCGCAACCAGTGGATACTGGGCTTCGCCGGTCAGTCCCTGAACGACCCTGCCCCCGCCGCCTGGGCGGTACGCAAGGACGGCGGGGCTTTCGATCAGTTCACCGGAGCCACCATCACCCCCCGGGCGGTGGTGGGAGCGGTGCGCCGGTTTTTGGTGTATTTCGACGCCAATCGGGACCGGCTGTTCGCCACCCGCCAGGAGGTCCGCGTCGAACCCGCCACCCCACCGCCACCCCAGCCCCTGCCGGGCGCTACCCCCCTCCCCCAACCCCAGGAGACCACCCCATGAGCGATGTGTCCTATGCCAAGATCATCCAGGATGGGCTGTGGACCAATAACACCGGCTTTGTGCAACTGCTGGGCCTGTGTCCGCTGCTGGCGGTCTCCAGCACCGTGGTCAACGCCCTCGGCCTGGGACTGGCCACGACCTTGGTGCTGCTGGCTTCCAACAGCACGGTGTCCCTGATCCGCAACCTGGTCCGGCCGGAAGTGCGGCTTCCCGTGTTCGTGCTGGTCATCGCCTGTTTCGTGACCGTGGTGGAATTGCTCATGAACGCCTTCCTCCACGGCCTGTATAAGGTGCTGGGCATTTTCATTCCCCTGATCGTCACCAATTGCGTGATCATCGGCCGCGCCGAGGCGTTCGCCTCCAAGCAGAATCTGCCCCGAGCGGCCCTGGACGGTTTGGCCATGGGTATGGGCTTTACCGTGGCCCTGGTGGCCCTGGGCGCCCTGCGGGAACTGTTAGGCCAGGGCACCCTACTGGCCCAAGCCCACTTGATGTTTGGGGAAGCGGCCCGGGGACTGACCGTGGAGGTGATACCCGACTACCGGGGCTTTCTGCTGGCTATCCTGCCCCCCGGCGCATTCATTGGCCTCGGGCTGCTGATCGCCCTGAAGAACGTGATCGACACCCGTCTCCAGCGCCGGGCCGAACGGCGGACCGCGCCACTGGCCGTGACGACCCGGGAGGCCGAAGTCTGAGCCAAGCAGTAGACGGGGTACAGGTTTCGATTAGGCTTATGAGAATGAACGACCGCCAACGCCATGAACTGTTCGCCCGCCTCAGAGCCGCCGACCCGCACCCCACCACGGAGTTACACTATTCCACCCCCTTCGAGCTACTGGTGGCGGTGATACTCTCGGCCCAGTCCACGGACAAGGGGGTCAACAAGGCCACCGCCCGATTATTTGAGGATGCCAACACCCCCGCAGCGATACTGGAACTGGGCGAGGCGGGGCTCAAGGGCCACATCAAGACCATCGGCCTGTATAACAGCAAGGCCGCCAATATCATCAATGCCTGTCGGATGCTCATAGAACGCCACAATGGCCAGGTGCCCCGAGATCGGGCCGCCCTGGAAGCCCTGCCCGGGGTGGGCCGCAAGACCGCCAATGTGATCCTCAACACCGCGTTCGGGGAACCTACCATCGCCGTGGACACCCATATTTTCCGAGTGGCCAACCGTACCGGCCTGGCTCCGGGCAAGACCGTCCGCCAGGTGGAGGACCGACTGTTGGAGATGACGCCAGAGGAATTCCGCCACGACGCCCACCATTGGCTGATCCTCCATGGCCGTTACACCTGCGTGGCCCGCAAGCCCCGCTGCGGTTCCTGCGTCATCCATGATCTATGCGAGTATTCGGACAAAACCGAGGTCTGACATGTTATTCGGCAATGATCGTAGCCAGATGCGCCGGTTTTTTTTCGAGGCTTGGCGCAAGCACCAAGCAGGAGCGCCCCTGTCTCCGTTGGAGAGCCTGATCGCCCAGGTCATCGAGCATCACCCCGAGTATCATGCGCTGCTGGCCGATCCCCAGGCCGATCTGGAGAAGGATTACTCTCCCGATATCGGACAATCCAACCCGTTTCTGCATTTGGGGTTGCATCTGGCCCTGGCGGAACAATTAGCCACCGACCGGCCAAGGGGCATTCAGACTATTTATCAAAGGCTGTGCCACCATCTCGGTGACAGCCACGAGGCGGAACACCGGATGCTGGACTGCCTGGGAGAAACCCTTTGGGAGGCACAGCGCGGCGACCAGCCTCCCGATGAGCAGCGCTATCTGGTGCGTCTGCGACAGCAGCTATCCCAGCACTGACAAGGCGATATCAACACGATGAGTACACCCGAGGAACTCGCCCAACTTCTGGCCCGCTGCGCCCTCAGGGACCGTGCCGCTTTCGAGACCCTGTATCGCTGCTCTTGCGCGCAACTATTTGGCGTGGTGCTGCGTATAGTCAATGACAGGGAAGTGGCGCAAGACGTCTTACAGGAAGGCTATGTGAAGATCTGGAGCCACGCGGGGGAGTTCCGTCCCGAGAGGGCCAAGCCTATGACCTGGATGGGATCTATCGTTCGCAACCAGGCCATCGACACTTTGCGCCGTACTGGCAGCCGACCTCAAGCCACGGATTCGGTTGATGATTTGTACTGGCTCGCGGATGAGAATCCCGGTCCCCAGGAAAGCGTGGATCGGCGCCAGCATGGACAGGCGCTGCACCAGTGTCTCAAACAACTGGAGGGGGACCAACGTCGGGCCATGCGGCTGGCCTATTTTCGGGGCATGACCCACGAGGAGCTGGCTGAACATATGAACAAACCCCTGGGCACGGTCAAGTCCTGGCTACGCAGGGGGCTGATGCGCTTGAAAAAGTGTCTGGATGGTTTATGAGATACCAAGATCCACATCTCTGCGAGCTGTTGGCTGCGGAATACGCTTTGGGGACCTTGAAAGGGGGCGCCAGGCGGCGCTTTGAAGAACTATTGCAGGCCCGATCAGATTTGCGCCGCCGAGTACGGAACTGGGAGCAGAACCTGTCCCGTACCCTAGGCGAAGCCCCGGCTGAAAACCCATCCCCTCAGGTCTGGACGGGCATTGAAAACCGCCTGTTCCCTGACCCGGCCCGGCCTGGCCTAAAGGACCGTCTGGGTTTTTGGCGGGCCTTGTCCTTGGGCAGCGGGGCCTTGGCCGCAGTCTTGGCGACGGTGCTGGTGTTCACGTTGCAGAACCCCGATCCGGGCTACCTGGCCATGATTAGCGACGCCTCGCAAAAACCCATGTGGCTGGTGCGCACGGTCGGAGATATGCATCAGGTTCGCGTCAAAAACCTAAAGCCCATGACTATGCCTCCAAAGACCTATTGTGTGCTGTGGCTAAAGACCGAATTTTCAGATCGGGTGATTCCCCTGGGGGTGTTGCCCGACCAGGGCGATACCCGAACCCTGAAGGTGGACGATCCCATGCCGCCCCGGATGGCCGGGCATTTGCTGGTGACGGTGGAGATACTGAACGGGACCATGCCCGAGCGACCCACCGGTCCCCCGGTCTATCAGGGGGAGTGGATGCCTCTCAAGGAGATCTAACCCTTAGCGTTGATGGTGCAGACTTTGACCTAACATCTCCGGGGTTACCAGCACCACCCCTTTGTCGGTGACCCGGAACCGGGAGGCGTCCTCGACCCGGTTCTCCCCGATCACCATGCCATCGGGGATACGGCAACCCCGATCCACCACGGCTTTGCGGATGCGGGCGTGACGGCCCACGTCCACTTCCGGCAGTAGCACCGACTCCTCCACGTAAGCCCAGGAATGCACCTTGCAGTTGGAGAACAGCAAAGAGCGGCGCACCGTGGCTCCCGAGATCACACACCCCCCGGACACCATGGCGTTGACGGCCATGCCCCGGCGTTCATGATCGTCAAATACGAACTTGGCTGGGGGCAATTGCACCTGATGGGTGAGGATCGGCCACTCATCGTCGTAGAGATTCAGATCCGGGGTCACATCGACCATCTCGATATTGGCCTTCCAGAATGCGTCAACCGTGCCCACATCCCGCCAATAGGCGCGCGCGCCGGTGCTGTCCCGAAATGGATAAGCGAAGACCCGGTACTTTTCCAGAATTGAGGGGATGACATCCGAGCCGAAATCATGGCTGGAATGGGGCGTATCGGCGTCCTTGATGAGCTGTTCGTAGAGAAAATTGGTGTTGAAGATGTAGTTGCCCATGGAGGCCAAGCACAGGTCATCACGCCCAGGCAAGGGGGTGGGGTAGGCAGGTTTCTCGTTGAAATGCCGCACCCGATTCGATTCGTCCACGCTCATCACCCCGAAAGCGCCCGCAGCCTCATCCACCGGCGCCTCGATACAGGACACTGTCATGTCCGCTTGGCGCTCCACGTGATAGGCCAGCATGGGGCCGAAGTCCATTTTGTAAACATGGTCCCCGGAAAGGATCAGCACATACTCGGGCTGATAGGTGCGAATAATGTCCAGATTCTGGTAGACCGCATCGGCGGTGCCGGCGTACCACTCTTCGCCAGTGCGTTGGGAGGCGGGCAAGACTTCCACGAACTCACCCAGTTCGTTATGAAACTTGCTCCAGCCATTGACCAGATGGCGGATCAGGGAATGAGCCTTGTATTGGGTCAACACCCCAACCCGGCGAATACCCGAGTTGACGCAGTTGGACAGGGGGAAGTCGATAATTCGGAACTTGCCGCCGAAGGGTATACTGGGCTTGGCCCGCCAGTTGGTCAGTTCGTGCAAACGCGAACCACGCCCTCCCGCCAGAATCAACGCCAGCGCCTGACGGGTCAGGCGGCTGACAAAACGGGGATTGTTATTGACGTCGAGCATCGTCACGGAGATTACCTCACTGCTTCCAGACCGGCCCGATGTGGGTTGCGGACATGAACGGTTTTCAAGCCGGAGCATCTTAGCATGTGTGGTATTGCCGCATATTGGGGATTCCCGCAACCCTCGCATAGGCATTCCGTTCTCACCGATGCCCCGGCCAACTGCGCAAAATGCGCCACCAGCCCCGCCCTTCAGGCGAGGGTGCGGCGCGTGAATCCCCTCTGATTCACAACCCACCGCTATGCTGTCCCGGGACACTAAACTTTTGGCCGAACGGGCCGAAAGTATGGCCTGCCGGATACGAGACTTTGAGACCCCGAGGGATAAGCGGTCGCGCCGAGCGCGTCAAAGATGTTGACATTCCATGGCCAATAACTGGTATAGAATCCCGGCGTCCCATTTAGGTTACGCTACATTGGACAAACGGCGCGGTGTGGACGGTAGCGGTATTTTCTGTGAGACTTAACGCTGGAGCCTGCCTCTTCAGAGCCATTGAATGGATCAATACCCCAAACCCCTTTACCCCACCACTCCGGTACTCTCCTGGGATTCATTTCGAGGCGGCAGAAAACATTCTGTCTCGTCGATTCTGGACGCAGGCGAAAGCCGCCACCTCACCAGCGGGCGCATGGCGATTGGCATTGCCCTCAAGCTGATGGGCATTGGCCCTGGAGACAGAGTACTGGTGCCTGCGTACCACTGCACATCCATGGTAAGCCCGGCTATCTGGACCGGCGCCGAATGCGATTTTTTCAGAATCCGTTCGGATACCTCGGTGGACTTGGAGGACATCCAGTCGCGCCTGGATGATCGGACTCGCGTACTGATGGTTCCTCATTATTTCGGCTTTCCCCAGCAGTCCCGGCAGCTCAGGGAATTCTGCGACCGTCACCGCTTGCTGATGCTGGAGGACTGCGCCCACGCTTTCTTCGGCGTCCAAGACGAAAAACCCTTGGGCGGCTTTGGGGACTACGCCATTGCCAGCCCCATGAAATTTTTCCCGATTTTTGACGGCGGCTGCCTGGTCTCGACCCGGCATCCCCTACCCGACACCCTGCTGCTGGGAGGCGGAGCGGCGTTTCAGTTCAAGGCGGCCCTGAACAATCTGGAAAAGGCCCTGCAATACGGTCGTTTACGTCCAGCCAATTTGCTGCTGCGGTTGCCGCTTTATGTCAAGGACCGGCTATGGAGCAGCATCAAGTCCCACTCCCGGGACAGCGGCAGCCGGTTTATCCAATCGCCCCCCTCATCGGAAGGCGGCTTCGACTTTGATCCCGATTGGATCAATAAGAAAATCTCCCTATCCTCCCTGTGGCTGCTGAAACTGTCATCCACCCAGCGCATCATCGAACTGCGGCGGCGGAATTATTTTCGGTTGCTGGAAGCACTTCAGGATCTGCCCGGTGGCCGACCGCTGCACCCGGCTCTACCCGAGCATGTGGTGCCTTATATGTTTCCCATGTATGTGGACGATCCCGCCACCGTCTTTCCCGTTCTTATGCGTCAGGGCGTTCCGATGCTGCGTTTCGCCGAACAGCTCTGGCCCAGCATGGAGCCGGATCGATGCACGGTGTCCAAGCGCTATTCCCAGCATCTCTTTCAGTTCGCTTGCCATCAGGAATTGCAATCCTGGGAACTGGACTGGATGATCGAACGGATACGGGCGGCCCTCTCATCATGAAGCTCAGCGCTCTTACGGAACCGACGTCCGCCACACATTTTCACCTTTATTCCAACCTAACCGCCAAAACCGCCGTATGACTTGGACTATTCTCAAACCCAACGAACTGTCCCACTACCGGGACATCTGGAACCAACTCAACCGTAGCGGTTCCGACAGCGCCGTGTTGCATACGGATTTCATAGCGCCTCTGCTGCGGGAATTCGGCAACGGCAGCGAGCGCCTGGCTATATATGAAAACGCCCAGGCGCCGGTTTGTCTGGCCTTGCTGACCACCCGCCGCTTTGGGGTGTGGGAAACCTTCCAACCCTCCCAGCTACCTGTCGGCCCCTGGCTCAATCAGTCGGATTTGCCCCTCCCCACCCTGCTCAAGTCCTTGTCCAAGGCCTTGCCAGGACCGGTGTTCAATCTGGCGATTACCCAGCAGGACCCGGATATATATTCTCGTCCGGCGCCCGATAGCGGCCTGGACACCCTGGACTACATCACCACCGCCAGAGTGCGAATCACCGAACCCTTCGCCGACTACTGGAGTCGGCGGGGCAAAAATTTGCGCCAGAACATCAAACGCCAGAATAATCGCCTGGTGCGCGAGGGGATGCACCCACGCCTGGAAATCATCACCGATCCAAACCAGGTGGCGGATGCCATTGCCGCTTACGGGGAACTGGAAATCAAGAGCTGGAAATCCCAGGGTGGAACGGCTATTCACGCCAGCAACGCCCAGGGCCGTTTCTATACGGCGATGATGCAAAACTTCTGTGGCCGTGGCGACGGCTATATCTATCAATACTGGTATAACGACCAACTGGTCGCCACAGACCTATGCGTCCGTCAAAATGGCGTCTTGATCGTCCTTAAAACCACCTACGATGAATCCATCACCACCTCATCACCGGCCATGTTGCTGCGTCGCGGTTATTTCGAGATGCTTTTCGATCAAGGCTTGGCCGACACCATAGAATTCTATGGTCAGGTCATGGACTGGCACACCAAGTTGACCGACGATATCCGCACCTTGTACCACATTAATTACTACCCCTGGCCGGTGGCCAATTTATTGCGGTTGTCCGCAAAGCTGCGGCCTGTCCAGGCGACCGGTTGAGCGCGTCCATCCACCCTATTCATTTCCCATGGGCGATTTGCGCGGCCCTGAACAGCTAACCACCGCCACTGCGGAAAACACCATGCACGGATTGATCCACGACTTTATCTTCAGTCAGGCGGAACGACACCCCGCCGCTACGGCCCTGGTATTTCGTGACAACAGCCTGAGCTACGAGGCTCTGGCCGCCACACTGACCGCTGCGGCGCGAGGGCTTACCCACCTGGGCTTGGCCCCGGGGGAACGGGTCGCGGTCTACCTGCCCAAGCGGCTGGAGACGGTCTGCGCCTTGTTCGCGGCCACGATGGCAGGCGGCGCTTTCGTGCCCATCAACCCCTTGCTCAAACCTGAACAGGTCGATCATATCCTCAAGGACTGCAATGTGCGGGTACTGGTGACCAGCACCGAGCGGGCCGCCTTGCTGGAGCCGGTGTTACGGGAGCGCCACGATCTGCGCAGCCTGGTGCTGGTGGATCAAAACGAGCGGTCGGCTCTCTTCCCCCAGGGGCAAACCCTGAATTGGGCCGAGTTGCTGGACGCCAGCGATAGCCTTCCGGCCCGTCGGCCCATTGACCAGGATATGGCCGCCATCCTCTACACCTCCGGCAGCACAGGCAAGCCCAAAGGGGTTGTACTGAGCCATCGCAATATGGTCTGTGGCGCCCACAGCGTGGCCGAATATCTGGATAACCGCCCCGAAGATCGGCTGTTGGCGGTGCTGCCCTTGAGTTTTGACTACGGCCTTAGCCAACTCACCACCGCCTTCAGCGTAGGCGCACGGGCGGTCCTTATGGACTACCTGCTGCCCCGAGACGTGATACGGGCGGTGGAGCGGGAGGCGATCACGGGCCTGGCCGCAGTGCCGCCCTTATGGGTACAACTGGCTCGGTTGGACTGGCCCGCCGCCGCTCGCCACAGCCTTCGCTATATCACCAACTCCGGTGGCGCAATGCCCAAAACCACCTTGGAAGCCCTGCGCCGGACCCTTCCCCAAACCCAGCCGTATCTTATGTATGGATTGACGGAAGCCTTTCGCTCCACTTACCTGCCCCCGGAAGAAATCGACCGTCGGCCGGACTCCATGGGCAAGGCCATTCCTAACGCCGAGATCCTGGTGGTGCGTGACGACGGCAGCCCGTGCGCTCCAGGCGAACCTGGGGAACTGGTGCATCGAGGCTCGCTGGTATCCCTTGGCTATTGGAACGATCCTCAAAAAACTGCCGAGCGATTCCGTCCGGTCCCAGGCCACGACCCCGCCTTGACCCTGCCAGAGATGGCGGTGTGGTCCGGGGATACGGTACGTGTAGATGAGGACGGCTTTATTTACTTTATCGGCCGCAAGGACGACATGATCAAAACCTCGGGCTACCGGGTCAGCCCCACCGAGGTGGAGGAGGTGATCTATGCCGGCGGCCAGGTGGCCGAAGCCGTTGCCTTAGGCATACCTCACCCGGAACTGGGACAGGCGGTGGTGGCCGTCGTCAAACCCGCCACCGATGACTTTGAGGCTGCGGCTCTGATTCAACACTGCAAGCGGCATCTACCTGGCTTTATGGCGCCCTTACAGGTACTCACCCGCGACACCTTGCCCCGCAACCCCAACGGTAAACTGGACCGTAAGTCCCTCGCCGACGACTTGCGGAACCTGTTCCAGGAGCAACCCCAATGAGCGAACGTCCTCGCCATAGCCCAATTGACCATTTCCCGGTCGTCGATGACTGCTTGCTCATCGGCGGTCAGCCCGTGACCAGACTGGCGGCGCGCTTGGGCACTCCGTTCTATGCCTATGACCGCCGCTTGCTGGAGCAACGGGTAGCTGAACTACGCGCTGCCTTACCCAAGACCATCGAGCTGCACTATGCCATCAAGGCCAATCCCATGCCGGCCCTGGTGCAGCATATGGCGGGCCTGGTGGATGGGTTGGATGTGGCGTCCTTGGGGGAACTCAAGGTCGCGCTGGATGGGGGTATGTCGCCACGCGAGATCAGTTTCGCCGGACCCGGTAAAACATCCCGGGAGTTAAGCGCGGCCATTGCAGCGGGTATCACCATCAATCTGGAGTCGCCGAATGAACTTGAGACCACCGCCAAACTAGGTTTGGAGTTGGAGCAGCGGCCCCGGGTGGCGGTGCGGGTCAACCCGGATTTTGAACTCAAAGCTTCGGGCATGAAAATGGGTGGCGGCCCGAAACAGTTTGGCGTGGATGCCGAGCAGACCCCCGCGCTATTAGCCCGGATTGGCGAGTTAGAACTGGATTTTCAAGGCTTTCATATTTTTACTGGCTCTCAAAACCTGCGCCCCGAGGCCATCGTCGAGGCTCATGACCGGACGTTTGAACTGGCCATGCGGCTGGCGGACTTCGCGCCTGGACCGGTGCGGCTGTTGAATATCGGCGGCGGCTTCGGCATTCCCTATTTCCCGGGGGACAAACCCCTGGATTTGACACTCATCGGCGCCAACCTAGACCGCTGGCTACCCCAAGTGGCCGAACGTCTCCCCGAAGCCAAAATAGTGATTGAGTTAGGGCGATACCTGGTGGGCGAGGCGGGTGTTTACGTGTGCGAGGTAGTAGATCGCAAAATTTCCCGTGGCCACACGTTTCTGGTCACCGACGGTGGGCTCCACCATCATTTAGCGGCCTCTGGAAACTTCGGTCAGGTGATACGAAAGAACTACCCGGTCGTGGTGGGCAACCGGGTCGCGGGCGCTTCCAGGGAGACAGTATCGGTAGTCGGCCCCTTGTGTACGCCCCTGGATATACTCGCCGACCGGATGGAGTTGGCCAGGGCGGAGGTGGGTGATCTCATCGTGGTGTTTCAGTCTGGCGCTTATGGACTAACCGCCAGCCCAACGGCGTTTCTAGGCCATCCGCCCCCAGCCGAAGCGCTGATTTGAGGGGACAAGCCGCCAGGGCAGCGAGTGACCACGCAAACTTACCCGCGTGATTCTCGAAGCCAACAAAAAAACACCCCAAGCTTGGGGTGTTTTTTATCGTTGTAAAAGCTATTGATCAGGCTGATCTGGACCACCAGGCCCGGTGTTTGCGCCCCCACACCCAAAAAGTCAACAGGCCAAGACCGAAAAGCGGGACGACGCCTGGACCCGGGATCACGCTGGAGGTGGCGGAGGTGGTGCGTATCACCGCGTCAAACATGATGCCCCCGGAACCCCCAAGGTCGGCCAGATTGACATACAGTGTATTGTCCCCAAAGTTCAGCAGAGAATGGATATTCGCTACAAAGACAAACTGCTCGTTTTCAAAATTAAAGGCGGTGGAGCCAAGAATCCCGGTTTTAGTGCCGCTAACCCCTACCCCATTCAGGAACAACCCTTCGTTTGAGGCGTCGCCAATATGGTTATCGACGACATAGCGCATTTCCAAGGTGGCCGATACTAGCGTCGGATCGGTGATTTGGAACGGAATGGCAAACAGGGCTGAATTTCCATTACCCGCGGAACCAGTGGGGCTGGTGGCTATCCAGTTGGCGTCGGGATTAGTGCTTAAGCTCGCATTCCAACGCGGATGATTATTGACAACGTAGGCGTTAGGCCCTGTCTGGGCGCTCTGAAACTGTGCTGGCGTAAAGGTAGGGATAGGGCTGTTGGCGGGACCGATCAGCATGGTGATATTGGGATCGAGACTGCCTGGACCCACGGGGTCGCCGCCGATGACGCTGGCATCAAGATCGCCGCTTGCTAGGCGGATGATCTGGTTGGCCGATGCGCCTTGGGAGATAAGCATCAAGGCGATGACAGCCGACCCCAAGGCATAAATCATCGGTGAGGGTGTTTGCTTCATCACCCCTAATCGTTTGTTTTCGTGTGACATTATATATTGCCCTGTGGTCTAAAAACACCAAAATTGTCCACTTTTCGGATATGGATTTTAAGTATCCGAAGAGCCTGATTTGTTCGTTGTCAGCAATACGGGGCAACTCTATCTGTCAACTCATGACCAAGGCAACGGCTGGTTTGCCTGATGGCGCGCTGATCTATCCATGGCGGCAAGCCACCCAATCCTGGGCATGATCGCGATAGTGTTAAGTCAATTGGCCCCGAATTGAGCCTCCCATTATTTCTAAATATATAGCAAAAATTGAGCCATTTTTCGTAATTGCCTAATAAGCAACAAATATTTTCAACATCAATTACTTTCGCTCTAAATCAAGTCCGTCGAGTTGATAAATTTTTTGACAGTGCCCGTCCACCATATTTTAGTAAACCATTGTTTTTCTTGGCATAAAAATTCTGGCCGAGAAATACGGTGTAAATAATGTTGACACTGGGCTTATCCAGCTCCCATGGCTCGGCCAAAGTAACCTTTATCGCGGAACCACCCATGGGGTAGGCATCGAACCCGGTTTGAACCGTTGTCTGCCGTACCCAGCCCAGAGTGGCCGGAACCAGACGCGCCAATGACGCGCCGGTTACTGCCCCACCACGAAGGTATAGCGGAAATAGACGGTATTATCCTGATTATTGTCCGCCGACCAAATCCACCTCGCCGGCGTGTCCGTCCCGAAGCCCTGCACCCGCTGATACCACGGCGCTATGCCATAGGCGCCGTAGTCCCGCGCCGCCACCCAACCGCTGTCATCAAACCCCAGCCCCTGCCACCCGGCTTGTTCCTGGGTCGACACCTTCCAACCACCATCGCTTCCCATAGCCTGCCCTTCTACGGTCAGCTCCGCCAGCAGGCCCGCCACGCCCCCCGCGTCTATGCCTTTCACCGCCACGACATTGACGCCCTCTTGCAACGCCAGATCATAACTGGTCCCTACCCACCACGACCCCGAACTCCCCAGGCTAACGCCGTTTAGATACACCTCTTCGCCGTTGTCCGCCGTTATCAAGAGCTGGCCTTGTAATGACACCGCATCCGTAACCTCAATCTGGTAGGCGCGGCTAACGGTGGCGCCCGCCGCGTCTTGAACCTCTATTGTCAGAGCGGCCGTTCCGGCTTGTGTTGGCTGCCCGCTGATCCGCCCGGTATCCGTCTCCAGGCTCAACCCAAGGGGCAGCGTCCCGGACGCAATCCGCCAATGGTAAGGTTCAAACCCGCCCTGGGCGAGCAACGACGCCTGATACGCTTGCCCAAGCTCACCGTTGGGCAGTGTCAGCGTGTCAATTGCCAATGGCGGCGCGGCCGGACCCACCACGAAGGTATAGCGGAAATAGACGGTATTATCCTGATTACTGTCCGCCGACCAAATCCACCTCGCCGGCGTGTCCGTCCCGAAGCCCTGCACCCGCTGATACCACGGCGCTATGCCATAGGCGCCGTAGTCCCGCGCCGCCACCCAACCGCTGTCATCAAACCCCAGCCCCTGCCACCCGGCTTGTTCCTGGGTCGACACCTTCCAACCACCATCGCTTCCCATAGCCTGCCCTTCTACGGTCAGCTCCGCCAGCAGGCCCGCCACGCCCCCCGCGTCTATGCCTTTCACCGCCACGACATTGACGCCCTCTTGCAACGCCAGATCATAACTGGTCCCTACCCACCACGACCCCGAACTCCCCAGGCTAACGCCGTTTAGATACACCTCTTCGCCGTTGTCCGCCGTTATCAGCAGTTGGGCGGTGTCGTTGGTGCTGGCCGCCAAAACCTGTAGGGACATGGGTTGGGTCACGGAAGCGCCCAGGCTATCGGTCAGTTGAAGGGTGAAATCATAACTGCCCGGTGTCGTAGGCGTGCCCTCAATGGCAGCCGGAGAAGCGGCCAATATCAAGCCAGGAGGCAAGCTACCCGATCCGACAATCGCCCAGGTGTAGGGAAGCACTCCACCCTGTCCCTGCAAGTTTTGCAGGTAGGACGAATCGACCATGCCATCCTCCAGGGATTGTGTCTCGATTACCAATGGATCTGGATTGGCGGTCACCGACTCAATGCGCAGCGCGTCCGCATAAAAATTGGCGCCGTCACGAGCCGCGACCGTCACGGAAACAGCTTGTCCCGCCTGTAAATTCATCTCGCCTACCGCGTTCCATTGACCGCCCCGCGACCTCTGGTCCAAGACCGTGGTCAATGTCGTTGCGGCTTGCGTCAGCGTGAACTCCACCTCGGAAGAACTCGCCGAATCGTTGGGCCACCAGGCCGACACTCGATAGCGGTTGGTTACCGGCGGCGTCATCTCGAACCGGTATGCGCTATTGGAGCTGACGCCCTGTAAGGCCCGCCCCCCATAGGCTCCAGGACTGGCGAGACTCGTGAAGCTCCCTTGGATCGCGGCGCCTTGATAATCCTGATCGAGAATCTGGTTGACCAGCGGTTGGGACGCGGCGGCTGTTACCGCCTCGCCTACGTCGAGGCGCGCTTGCACGAATCCATTTCTGGAATCTGTCAGGGACTGGCCGGTGAGGGTCAGGGCCGCTAGCACCTCGTCAACCGAAGCGGTCGGGTTCTGGGATTTCAACACGGCGATGGCGCCAGCCACATGAGGGGCGGCCATAGATGTGCCGCTTTTACTGCCGAACTGGCCGTTGGGCACGGAGGAACGGATGCCCACCCCAGGCGCCAGAAGGGATAACCAGGAGGCGCTGTTGCTAAAGCTGGCCACCGTATCATTATCCTGGGACGCACCGACGCTGACGGCGTTGGACAGACAGCCGGGGATGGACAGTTCGCTTTTCCGGCCCAGGTTGCCGGCAGCGATGACGGTTGCGATGCCTGCCGAACGCAGTTGATCAATTGCCGCCTTAATGGAGGGCGCTTGCTGATCGCACAACAGGAAATTCCCATAGCCTCCTCCACCCAGGCTCATATTGACAGCGGCAATGGAGAAGTTAGCCCGTTGATCGTAAACGTAATCCAGGGCCGCCAAGATGTCGCTGAAAAAAGCAGTCAACTGATTGTCACTGTTCCGGGAGAACACTTGTATGGCCAACACATCAGCATCCTTGGCAACTCCCCCCGTTCCAGCCGCGATTCCGGCTACGTGGGTGCCATGGTCGCACCCTGAGTAGACGCAGTTGACACCCGCGCCATCGCCCGTTTGGGTATCGGTCCCGTTTGGGCACAGGCTGGTGGTCCCGGCAGCGGTGCTGGTCGTGGAAAAACAGGCTTCCGCTACTACTTTCCCGTTCAGAAAGCTGTGAAACTTATCGACCCCGGTGTCCAGCACGGCGATGACCTGGCCATTGCCGGTGTAGCCCTGCCCCCAAGCCGTATCGGCTCCTATCAGGGGAATGCTTTGCTCAAGCTGCGGGTACAGTAGCTGATCTTCCCGAACTGTGCTGACGTCAGGCAGTTCCATCAGGCGCTGGAGAGCAGCCCCATCCACTTCCATGGCCAGATAGGGGATATGCCGGAACCGCTTTTGAACCGAAATACTTCTACCCGCCAACTGGGCTAGAAGCCGACTTTGCATTTCACCGATTTTATACGCGGACAGGTTCCTGTCGCCTCTGACCGAGGGCGTGTCTGTGGGAGTCATGCCAATAATGATTCTTACCCTGCCCTGGGTGGCAATCCGGTTTACTAGCCTGGCGTAGCGGCTGGCATTGAGTTTTACTGGCGTACCCTGGGCCGACGCCGACACAGTGGCTACGGCGCCGTTCTGGGGGTCGCCCGTCGGTGGCTGGCTGTACGCTGTGCTTGCAGCCCATAACCCCCCTAGCAAAAGCAGATTAACTGACCATAAAAACCGCCGTCCAAGCGCGATGAATCTCCAATCCCGATAATTTTGTCGTGTCATAATCCATGCCCCTGGCGCTAGCAGCATCAACAATGCCCGGCCTATAAGAATATTTATGGCTAAATCTTTTAACTCATATGGAGTATCGGCGCCACCCCGGCTAGCTTTAAAACCATTGACAAATGGGCAGGAGGGCGATACCGGAGAACGTGACTGGGCGCCCCGGAAAAAGCCGCTCATGGAACACAACCGGGGGTAGGGGTTTACACTACCCATCATGATCGACTTGCTCAACTATTTTGCCTATGGCTCCAATTTGCATCCCCTGCGGCTGCAACAGCGCGTCCCGTCCGCCCGGGTATTGGGGGTGGCGGAACTCGCTGGCCATGTATTGCGTTTTCACAAGCGGGGACAAGACGGCTCCGCGAAATGCGACGCCTTCGCCACCCACCGCCGTGAAGATCGGCTGTTCGGAGTGGTGTACGAAATGGCGACCGAGGAAAAACCGCTTCTGGATCAGGTGGAGGGGTTAGGCCACGGTTACAACGAGGTTCTCCTGGAGGTGAGTTGCGCCGGAATGGCCTGGGGGGCGTTTCTTTACCAGGCCGATCCTGCGCACATCGACGAGACCCTCAAACCCTTCGACTGGTACAAGGCTTTGGTGCTGGCAGGCTCCCGCCATCACCGTCTGCCCCAAGGACACACCCGCGCCATCGAGCTGATTGAGTCCATTGAAGACCTGGACCTCGGGCGGGCCAAACTCCACCGACGCTTGTTGGGGTTGACACGATAGAAGGGTGAAGACCCGGCTGGTGGCGCTACTCCTGGGCCTGAGTCAGGGGCGGCGTGGGGTTGGCTCCCCTGTCTAGGCGGGCCAGATGTTGCTCCAGCATGTCCTGAAAATCCCGAATCCGCCGCACATAGTTCACCGGCTCGCTGCCCCGAGCATAGCCATAACGTAGCGTTTTATAATATTTTTTGCGGGCTAGCAGCGGTAGTGTGTCCTTGAGGCCGAACCAAACATCCGGGTTTCCGCTCAAGCGCGTGGCCAGCTTGCGGGCATCGTAAAGATGTCCCATGCCCACGTTGTAGGCGGCCAGGGCAAACCACAACCGGTCCTCTCCCACCACCGATTCCGGCAAGCGCTTTAGCAATCGCGCCAGGTACAAAGCGCCGCCTCGCACGCTCTGGGCCGGATCGAGACGGTTCTTGACGTTCAACTCCTTGGCGGTGCGCCGGGTGAGCATCATCAAACCTCGTACTCCGGTAGGGCTTTTAGCCCGGGGGTTCCAGCGGGATTCCTGATAAGCCATGGCCGCCAGCAACGTCCAGGATAACCCATGGCGCTCGGCGCTTTCCTGAAACAGGGCTTTGAAGCGGGGCAGGCGGCCTTTTATGTGCCGCATGAACACCCGCACATTCACATAATCAAAATCCGTCACATGGCCGTAATAGCGTTCGTCAATGGCGGTGTAGGTACCGTTGGCGCGAATCCGGGCGAACCAGTCGTCCAGGGCTGGCAGCAGCGACTGGGCGTGGTCGGCCACCACCCAAGCCAATGGCTCTTCGGCAGATAGGGAAAAAGCCACTTCCAGTTCGGGATAATAGCGGCGGTTGATGGCGACGATATTGGAGTCAGCCACGGTACACTCCACCTCCCGCCGCCAGACCCGTTCCAACAGTTCTTCGGTGTCCGCCTCGGGATCGGCCTTCCAGCGCAGATCCGGCAGCCGCCCCTGGAGCCGGGTCAGGGTCTCAGCATAGCTGCTGTCGGCGATTACGGTGAGACTGACTGCGGGCAGGTCTTCGGGGCTGGCGGGCCGTGGACCGCCCCGCCGACAGACCACCTGCTGCTGAACATGGTGGTAATCCGGCCCGAACAGATAGCTTCGCTGACGGTCTTCGGTGCGGGTCAGGCCGGCGGCGGCCAGATGGCCCTGTCCTTCGCGGATGGCCCGGAGGATAGCAGCGACACTGTCTTTAATCACATAGCGAATCACGACGCCCAAGTCGGCGGCGAAGGACCGGGCCAAGTCATGTTCAAATCCTTCCGGCCCCTCACGGCCCTGATAGAACTGGGTGGGCGCATTTCGCGTCAGCACCACCAACTCGCCCCCCGCCACGATGTCCGCCAAACTGGGGGTCCGTAGCTGCCGATAGGCCAGCTCCGCGACAAGCAACACGCCGACCCCTACCACTAGCGCCGTCAGGCGACGCTTGTTGTTATTGCGCATGGCTGTGTGTCTCCATGGGATACGGGCACACCACCGGGCATACTCCGAAACCCGGGCCGCACGCGCCCCGCCAACGGCCGCAAGCGTGATCATCCCCACCCAAGACGCTTGCCAAAGCTCAAGTATAGACAACGGCCGTCTTCCTTCAGCAGACGGCGGGGCGCGCCATTTCTTGGAAACGCTCTCAATCCCCCATGCAAACGCCTATAATCACTATCCTGTTTTTATCATCCTCACGACCTGTTATGAGCCTATTTCGTTTTATCCCCCTTACCTTGGCCCTGCTGGGCGGCGTTATTATCATGAGCGCCCAGGCTGCCGTCTATCCCCTCCCCCCGGACGATGTGGACCTGATCGGGCAAGTTCAAATTGTTCAGGCACAGCCCGAGGACACGCTTTTGGATATTGCCCGCCGCTACAGCCTGGGCTACGAAGAAATTGTTATGGCTAATCCGGGTGTGGACCGTTGGCTGCCGGGTGCGGGCACCGAGGTGATGCTGCCTACCCGCTATATTCTGCCCAACGCTCCCCGGGAAGGCATCGTGCTCAACGTTTCGGAAATGCGGGTTTATTACTATCCCAAGCCGAAGCCGGGGGACCAGCCCGTGGTGATGACCTATCCGGTGAGCATCGGCCGCATGGACTGGCACACGCCCCTAGGCACCACCAAGGTGGTGGCCAAAAAGAAAGATCCGGACTGGCGCCCCCCCGAGTCCATCAAGCTGGAACACGCCGAAGCTGGCGACCCACTACCCGACGTGGTGCCCGCCGGACCGGATAACCCCCTGGGCCAGTACGCCTTGCGGCTGGGCATTCCCGGTTATCTGATCCATGGCACCAACCGCCCTTACGGCATCGGCCTGCGGGTCACCCATGGCTGTGTGCGCATGTACCCGGAGGACATCGAAAACTTATTCCCCCAGGTGCCGGTGGGCACCCCGGTGCATATCGTTAACCAGCATCTCAAAGCCGGGTGGCTGGCTGGCGCCTTGTTCGCCGAGTTCCACGACCCCCTAGAAGAGCAGGCAATGCCCTATGAGGTCACTTTCGACGAAGCTATGCAGGCTCTGGCCGACAAGGCCGGCCCGTATCTGGACGCTGTAAGCCCGGGGGCGGTGCGGCAAGTGATAGAGCAGGCCAGCGGGCTGCCGGTGGCCATCACCGATCATTGACAGTCCCTCGCCGTGAAAAGAGAGGCCGCTCGGCGCAAGCACCCAAAAAAAAGCCCCGCGCCCAAGCAGATGCGGGGCTTGGCGCCAGCCGTGTCTGCTTACTTGAACATGGACCGCTTGAACATGCGGTTGATCTTCTCGTCGGTGTCCATGGCCCGGGTATTGGCTTCGGTGGCCATGGCCTTGGCTTCGTTGGCGGTACTCAGGGCCTGATCGGCGGTGGACTGGGCACGCTGGGCAGCGGCATTGGCACTGGCCACCTCGCCGCGCAAGGTTTCGATATCGCCGCTGCTGGCGCAGCCAGCGGCTAGACCCATGGCCAGGGTCAGAGCGGACAGCTTCAGAATTTGGGCTGACTTCATATCGTCAGTACTCCTATCGTAGGATCAAAAGAGAAATCGGTATGAATTCTACCCCCCTTGGGGGCGCACTATGGCATCTAGAGTGAAACCCCTGCGCTATCAACTTTAGCGTATCTCCACGCGAGTACCTACCCTCACCCGACTAACGAGCCGTCGAATCTGGAGGTCGGCGAGGGCGATACAGCCGCTAGTCCAGTCCAATTCCTCATGCACCCGGGCATCGGCTCGTCCCACTCCATGGAATCCGATCATCCCCCCCAATGGCGTATCGGCGGGCGGCATACGCCCGGCTTCCAGAGCGAGGGTGATGCGCCGGTACTGGGCATCGCTGAGTCGACCCTCGAAATAAGCCAGCCGCGCATAGTCCAGATTGGGATAATCCAGACCGATAAACATGCCGTAACGGTTGCTGGAACGAATATCGGTGATTCGGAAGCTGCCCACCGGGGTTTTTTCATCCCCCTCACGCAGCTTGACTCCGGGACCGCGGGTGGACAGGGCGGCTTTTTCGAAGCGTTCCAATTCCTGGTCCCCGTCCATAACCACCACGGTGCGAGCCTTGCTGTCCACCAGCACCCAAGGCTCGGCCCGGACTTGACTGGTGGAGACCAAAACCAGCACGGCGAGCATCCACGTCAGCCGTGGTTTGAAGGGTTTGGGGTTCATCAAGACGGGTCGCTTTCCAATTCGTCTTCCAGTCGGGCCATATGCCGTCTGCTGAGGGATAAAAAGCGCGGCGTGGGGCCTACGTCCTCGTAAATGGGATCACCCATTTCATCCTCGGCGATCACTTTATCACCCTGCTGGTAGGGCAAGCTGGCCTGCACCGCATCCAAGGCCATGGACAGCAGTTCGGTGATGATCTCTGCTTCGGTTTTTAAGGGATACATATCCGCCAACGCGGCTACCCTGGCGGCGTCGTGCAGCGGTAGCCGGATATGGTGTTCTTTGGCGGTCAGTTTGGCATCGCCGTTTTTTTCCCACTTTTCTAGGAGTTCTTTAACCTTCATAGCACCTTTGCACCTTGATTGCTTGTGGTTTGGCCAGTCTGCGAACCCAAGCGCCCGCGCCGACAGCCAAGGCCAAGTCCATGCCAGTCACCATCTGATGGTGACCTGAGCGATCATTTTGACATCCTTTTCCCGCTGATGGGCGAGGATGCCTGCCACCCCTTTGGCAAAGTTTACGACAATCACCCAACGCCCACGTAAAACCGATCCCGTCGCCTGTGTCTAGGCATGACCTCCCCCTCCATCAACCCCCCTTAATGGCAGTGTGAAACACGCTACCACACCATGACTTGGCTGGGATTCCACCCACAACCGTCCACCGTGGGCCTTGACGATGGACTGGCTGATGGAAAGCCCCAGCCCCATGCCATCAACCTTGGTGGAATAAAAGGGATCGAAAATGTGGACCATTTCTTCCGGCGATAGGCCCGGCCCCTGGTCATGAACGCTAATTCGCACCCACCCGTCCTCCATCGCGCTACAGATCCGCAAGCGCTGTTCCTCCAACGTCATAACGGCCATGGCTTCCATGCCATTACGGATCAGATTCAGCAACACCTGTTGAATCTGTATGCCATCGACGAAGATCAAGGGTGAATCCATGTCTGATTCCAGATCAAGCTCCAGGTTGATGCCATGACGCTGCAATTCCATGGTGCTGAAACCCGCTATTTCCCGGATCAATTCGTTGATACTCAACCACGCCCGCCGGAGTTCGGTCTTGCGGGTGAAATTTTTCATCCGCTTGATCATCTCCCCGGCCCGATGGCTCTGCCGCCCGATCTGCTCCAAGACCTGTAATAACCGGTCCCGATCGTGGGAAGCGCCTTGTAATAATCGCTGGCAGACATCGCTGGATACCGAAATAGCGGTCAGGGGCTGGTTGAGTTCATGGGCCAGCCCCGAAGCCATTTCGCCAGCCAGGACGAGCCGGGCCATATGGGCCATTTCCGCTTGATGCCGATGCATCTGCTCCTCGGCCTGCTTGCGCTCGGCAATCTCCGCTACCAGTTCGGCGTTGCGCTGTTCGTTACGCAGCCGCAGGCTTTCCAGCCTCAGCAACCGGCGCCGCTGAACCACGTGAATCAACACCGCCATTACCAATGTCATCATCATGGCGAACCCGAAGTGCAGCCAGAGAGGGGAAGGCGGAGCGATGCTTACAATGCCCACCCATCCCCCCAGGGACACCACTAGAAACAGGCCGAACCAGCGCCGGGACAGCAGAAAAAAACTAACGCCGATTAGCAATAGCATCAGATTAGTGGTTTGCCAGGGCTGTTTTGACAGATGCAGATGCAGCAGACTGTTGAACAACACCAGACAGGCCAACATCGTGGCCAAGGGATAGGTCCATGACAGGGGCACGGCCTGACGCACCAGACGCAGTCGGACCCCCAGCAATATTAGAACGGTGAGAAAGGCCGTCGTCACCATGGGCGCCATGATAGTCTTCGGTAACACCAGCAGGTGACTCACCGTCAGCACCATGAAGACCAGCACCATGGCCGTGGACAAGGGCTGAAGACTGTGCAGGACAGCCTCATCCAGGGCATCACGCAGTTGCCGCGACACTGTTTCACCGCCTGATAACAACGAACGGCGGCGAGACAGCAGGCTCTGGAGCGACATGGCGTCTAACCCGTCTCTGGTGGCGCCGTCATCCCTGCCAGCAGATACAAGGCCGCCGCTGCGGCCACCACTCCTGAAAAACCCACCGCCATGGCCAGTGCCCCGGCCAATACCGCACTCAGCACCAACGCACAGCCGTTGATGGCCCAAGCCCAAGGCAAAAGCGCGGGCATGGCCCGGGCCACCCGGCGCAGACCCAGAGGAAAAAGCATGCCCATGGCGCCGGCCAGGGGCGCGATCAAGGCCAGGGACAGCGCGATCCATTCGGGATCCCAGGCCCAGCGCGATAGCCCAGACAGCACCAGAAGATACACCAGCGCCAACACCGCTACCCAGATCGCCACCATCATGGGGTCAAGGCGCCAACGCCCAACGGCAGCGCTGCCCAGCCCGGCAAACACCAGAAACCCGCTAAGCACCACCGCCACCGCATACAAGGGATGGCCGAGAAACAGCACAAAATGCTGGATAAACGCAATTTCCAGGAACAGAAAACCCAAGCCGATGGCGGTAAAGTAAACCAACACCCGCCAACATCCCCCTTGATCGGCCGCCAAGGCGGCCAGCCTGAGAGGCAGCATGATCAAGACCATACCCGCCAACCCAGCCTGAACCACGGTCGCCACCAGCAGCAGATAGCCCCACTCCAATTGACCAGGCCGCCCCCGGCGCGCAATCCCAACAACTCGGGCAGTGTCCGCCAGCGAAAAAAATGCGAAAAATACGGCCAGGCATCGGTTGCCGGGCGCAAATCGAATTTATAGGCATCCAAAAATGTCTCTCTATCCTCACCGAGTAAGGCCGCTGCTCCCCGGTAAAACAACGGCTCGTCCAAAAGATTATAGCGATTGGTTTCTATTTCGGTGAGGCCTGGGTACCAGACCAGGTCGAAACACCGCCGTTGGCAGAACAGTCGCAAGGCGTGTTGATCCGCCGCGTTCAGAATCCCGTTCTTGATCACCGAGGTGGTGGTCTTCCAGCCGCGAATCAGCGCCGAGCGACGACCCGGCTCGGCCACCCCGGCGCGCTCCAGGACCGCCGCTGCGGTAGCCACCAGCTTTAGGCTGTCCCGGGGCGGCAGACGCAACCAACGGGTGAGGCTCAATACCCCATTCGGGCGCAACCGACTCAGCTACGGCTCGAACGCCTCAACGGTAAGGAGATAGTCCTCGTCGAGAGCGTATAAACCCGCCGCCCACCCATTGACCGGTCCAGACTGGACGGCTCAGTTCGTGTCTTTTTTCGCAGTTTGCACGAAATACCGTGGCTTGGTGTTTTTTTACCCCCATGGTCACTACTACAACCCTTTGAAACTAAAAATATTGCACAACATTGATGCCAGTATTACATTGCTGGCACAGGCGTTGCATGTGAATAATCAAAGGTAGAAATTCCCCTAAAGGGCGCTTCGCCGCTACCGAAAACCATCGGTAAGGAGACGAGAACATGATCGCCAAATCAATTATTCAACCGACAGTCCCGATGCCCTTGAGCCCGGCGACTCTGCGCCACCAGAACCGGGCTTACCTTGGCAGTGGCGGGCGCAGCCAGGAAAACCGCAGCCTGGGTATTGCCCCGGCCTTCATGGACACCGAGACCGGCGTGGTCTATCCCGCCTGCTTCGCGGACGGACGCCGTGCCCCCATGCATCTTCTGGACGGGCTTCCCGATGAACTGGTGGTGGAGCGTCTGGAATCGGGTTCGGTAGCCCGGGTCAAGGCCACGGTGATCGCTGGTTTCGTGGGGCGTTGCCGGTTTTACACCCGCGCCCAGGCCGCTCGCGCCTTGCGTCTGATGGATCGCTTCAATGAAAAGAAATCCCGCGCCGCTAGCCCGACCCTGACCCGCCACTGATACCGGCTGCCCATTGCCGGTATCAGTCCAACGCCTGCCCTTGCCCCCCTTCGCTGTTTCAATCCACTGAAAAAAACCCACCTGGTCCGTACACAATTCCATCATTAAGTCATATTCTTGACACTATAAGCTCCAAAATGCCTACCGGCTGTTTGGATTTTATGATTGATGTTCCGATAATCATAACCGGTCCAGGGACATGGGGCTTATGCTCATATATGGCTTAATTTTTGCAGGAATTATAACAATGCTCGCCAGGCGAAATTTGCCCCGCCAGCAGTGGTAAATCAGCACAAACCAGATACATAACTACATGAATAATAAACAAAGCTGCCAAGCCATCCAGCGGATTCCAGCAAGGCCCTCGTGGGCCGTCGGGGTCCGATCATACGGAGGATTATTCCATGCTGCCATTTTGGATTGGGTTCAGTACCCAATCATTGATTCAATTTAATAACGCCTGGCTGGAGTCTACTGCGGTTTTTCTGACGTTTTTCGCATTCTGCTCCCCCAATGACAGACCTTTTGGGTGCCGCGACTGCGTCCGCCCCCTGAACCGGGTCCGCTCTACCACCCTGGATCGGGAGTACTACCGCTGCCAACACTGCGGTTTGATCAAGCTATCCCCGCAAACCCCGACCCGCCCCATCCAACACTTCCCCCCGGATAGCACCCGCCGGGTCATCGCTCTAAAGAATCGGCGATCGGCGCCAAAACGCTCTTTGGGTCGCATTTTGCACTGAGCGGCTCAACGGGGTTCCAGGATCACCTGGGACCTCAGGGAGTTGGCGATAAAACAGCGCTCGTGGGCGCTGTGGTGCAGTTTCTCCAGTGTGGTGGCGTCCGGCGCTGTGCCCGCGAATGCCACCTTGGGCCGCAAAGTGATCCGGCTCACCCACATTCGGCCCTGCTCGTTTTTGTCGATCTCGCCGTGGGCCTGGTCCTCGTAGGCATCCACCATCAGACCCTTGATGGCGGCGATGGACAGAAAGGTCAGCATTTGGCAACTAGCCAGAGCCGCCACCAGTCCTTCTTCTGGATTGACCTTGGCCGGATCGCCGTAATAGGCCGGCGCCGAGGAGCCTCGCACCGATTGGCCGCCACCGAAAGTCCAGGTATGGGTGCGGTCGAAAGTCTCGTAATCGAAGTCGGCGCCGCCGCGCTCCCAAGTGACGACAGCGGTGAGTGGCTCGGACATGTTTAGGCGTCCTTCTGGTTGAGTGAGCAGATTAGCGTTTCCAATCGTTGATATAGGCCATCAAATCGTCGATGGTGTCCTGCTTGTCCCGCACCGCCCAGCGGGTCAGGTCGCCGCTGGATACCAAACCCAGCAAGCGCTCTCCATCCACCACCGGCAAGTGGCGGATGCGTTTTTCGGTGACCACCCGCATGGCGTCCTCCACCGAGGCGCTGGGCTTGAGGGTCACCAGTTGCCGGGTCATCAGCTCGGATACCGACACCTGGCCAGGGTCGATTTTACCGACCACTTTGGTGAGTACGTCCCGTTCGGTGAAGATGCCCAGCACCCGCTCCCCATCCATGACCAGCACCGAGCCGATACGCTCGGCATTCATCCGGTCGATGGCCTCGGCCACGGTGGCGGTGGGGGACACGGCGTGAATCGTCCGCGATCTCTCGTTGAGCAGATCCCTGAGCGGTGTGTACATGGGACACCTCCTAGCGGTTTGAACGTTTCTGCCTAGGGCGGCAACACCCTCTTACCATACATAGTGTAAGGTTGATCACCTTGCTTGTCAGGATCAATCAGGGCAAGGCTTCCACCTTGAGCAGGAGCTGCCGGACAGGCTCCCTGAGACGGCGGGTAGAGACGTCGGCGCCGCCCATGGGACCGCTTCGCCCTAGCTCCAGCCACTCCCCCAGCCGGCCGGCCACCGTGGCGGTCAAGGCGGCGTCCTGGATCACACCGGCGGCGTCCCGGTGGCGCTCGTGGGAGGTGATGTCCACGGTCACCCGGTCGCCGTCCACCCGGGGGCGCACGGAAAATCCGCTCTCCAGAAGGCTCCAATCAATACCCCCGCGCCCCTCGATGCCGTCTGCGGTGACCACGATCAAGCCTGAAACCCGGGGCTGTTCCTCGCCCAGACCGATATAAGCCTGGTGGCCGTCCAGCACCTGCACACTCTGCTCCGCGCCCCGGTCCCGGCGGCTGTGCAGGCTGTCTCCATGGACCCGTGCCTGACGGCGAACGCTGACCAACAGCTTAAGGGGCGGTGTATCTAGCTGCTCCACGACGGCGCGCAGGGACGGCAACTCGGCGGCGGGCGCCCGCAGTATCAGTTTGCCCCCCTGCCCGGTCACCGCGCCCCGCCCCTCCAGCAAGGGCTGCAACAGGGGGATCAGTTCCTCGGCGCCACGATGATAGAGGTCTATCACCCATAAGGGGGTTGCGGGCCGAGCGGAATCGATGACCGGCGGCTGGGCGCCGACCGGGGATGGCATGGCGGCGAGCAGGAGCAGTAGTGAGCAAACGAGTAGTGCGTTCATGGGAGGCTACCGTGATGGCGGTTTATGCTGTGTTCATCGCCCCGGCCGGGCCGCCCCTTAGGCGCGGATCATGTTCTGGGTCATGGTCCGGCCGATGCCCCGAACGCCGCCGCTGATCAACACCCGCCCGTCTTGAGGACGTCTCAACGTGGACCGCGTGCGAGTTTGTTAAGATAGCCACCTTTAGCCGCACGGCTTTTGCTCCCCTGAACCTGGAACCCCCCCATGCCCGAACATCCCGCGGTCATCCTGGCCATGATCGGCCTGCTAGGCATCGCCGCCCAGTGGCTATCTTGGTGGTTGAAGCTGCCAGCCATTGTATTTTTGCTGCTGATCGGCGTATTAGCCGGTCCGGTAACTGGCCTTATCCAGCCGGATGCCTTATTTGGGGAATTGCTGTTTCCGCTGATGTCCCTGGGGGTGGCGGTGATCCTGTTCGAGGGCAGTCTGACCCTGAAGTTCCAGCAGATCCGCGGGGTAGAGGGGGCGGTGCGTAATCTGGTGACCGTGGGCGCCCTCATCAACTGGGCGGTGATGGGCCTGGCCGCCGCCTGGCTGATCGGCTTTTCCTGGGAGCTGGCCCTGCTGTTCGGGGCGCTGATCACGGTCACCGGACCCACGGTGATCGTGCCCCTGCTGCGTTCGGTACGGCCCCAGCGGCGGGTGGCCAATGTGCTGCGCTGGGAGGGCATCATCATCGACCCCCTGGGGGCGTTGCTGGCGGTGCTGGTGTTCGAGGCCATCGTCTCCGGTCAGGAAGAACACACGGTACGGGTATTCGCCCTGTCGGTGGGGGTGGGAGGGCTGTCCGGCGCCCTGGGAGCCTGGCTGCTAGGCACCGCTCTGCGCCGTCACTGGCTGCCCGACTATCTCCACAATGTGGCCGCCCTGTCCTTAGTGTTGGGGGTGTTCAGCCTGTCCAATTCCCTACAGGAAGAATCGGGCCTGCTGGCGGTGACGGTGATGGGCATGATCCTGGCTAATCTGCGCCAGGTGGACACCGACGATATCCTCAGCTTCAAGGAAAGCCTCAGCCTGCTGCTGATCTCCGGCATGTTTATCGTGCTGGCGGCTCGCATCGACTTCGCCGAGTTCCAGGCCCTGGGCTGGAACGCCGTGTATCTACTGGGGGTGATCCTGTTCGTGGCCCGGCCCCTGGCGGTGTGGTTCTCCACCCTGGGCACCGGCCTGAACTGGCGGGAGAAAGCCCTGATCGCCTGGATCGCCCCCCGAGGCATCGTAGCTGCGGCGGTGACCCCCTTGTTTGTTCTCAAGATCGACCCGGACAACTATGCCGGGGAGGAATTGCTGGTGCCCCTGGTATTTATCGTCATCGTCGGCACCGTGATGTTGCAAAGTTTCACCGCTCGGCCCTTGGCCCGGCTTTTGAAAGTGGCGGAGCCGGAACCCAAGGGAATACTGATGGTGGGCGCCAATCCGGTGTCCCAAGCCATTGCCCTGGCCCTCAAGGAGCAGGGTTTCGAGGTGCTGATGGCCGATACCACCTGGAGCCATCTGCGCACGGCGCGCATGGCCGGGCTGCGCACTTATTTTGGCAACGCCGTCTCCGCCCATGCTGATCGCCACCTGGATCTGGTGGGCCTGGGCCGACTGTTCGCCCTGTCCCGCCACCCTGCCCTCAACACCCTGGCCTGTCTACGCTATAAGTCCGAATTCGGCTCCAAGAATGTCTATGCCCTGCAAGCCTCCAAGGACACTGACCCGGAGGGGGAGACCAACGCCACCAAACGCAGCTACAGCGCCCGCTACCGGGGCCGACGACTGTTCGGCCAAGATATCACCTATATCCAGTTGGCTGGGCTGTTGCGGGATGGCGGCACGGTGCGAGCCACGGAACTGACCCCGGATTTCGGTTTTGCCGACTACAACGCGCTGTATGGCGACTCTGCCGTACTCTTGTTCGCCCTGGACGAACGGAACTTACTGCATACCGTCACCGTGGACGAAACCCTGGAGCCTCGCCAGGGCTGGACCTTGATCAGCCTGTTGCCCGCAGACCAGGTGGAACTGGCCAAAGCCGATGACTCCGATCGTAAAGCGGCCAAGGAGGCGGCCCGGGGCGAGATCGCCCGACAGTCGCCGACGCCGAGAAAGCCCTTGCCTTGAGGATGACGCCTCAGGGGGTCTCGTCCAGAATCACAAAGGCCAGAAACGTGGTGGACAGACCCACCACGGCCATAAACGGTAACACCGGGTTGACCAGCATCAGACAACCGGCTCCCAGCCATAGGCTTTTGACGATACGGCGCTTGGCCTGGTATTTGCCCGTAAAGCGGCGTCGCGAGGGATGATCCGGGTCGGGGCGCCGATCCCAGACCCAGTCCGGCAGCAGGCGGCGCTCCAGAGATTCCAGCAAGGTGTACATGAGGGACTCCTTGGGACGGGTTGCCAACCCAAGTTTAGACCGCTCCAAGGGCGGATCGTCCTGGGGCCATGGCCTGGGCCAATTCCATGGGGCGCCCGTCCGAGTCCTGGGCATGGGTGGTGCGCTGCCCCCAGGGCCGGTCGGTGAGGGCTGTCACCAGGGGTGCGTCCCAGACCAGTCGTTCAGCATAGCCCCCCTCCACATCCGCCACTTTAAAGCCCAGCTCGAAACCAGGCGCCTCCGGGGATGGTCTAAGCAAAGCCATTCCCAGGGTGACGGTCATGGCCCGCCGGGTGTACAAGGCCAGTCGGGTGGCGCCGGTGTCCAGTGGGGCCTAGTCCCTGGAGCGGCGCCCCAGCCTCAAGCCTAGCACCGCGCAATAACATTTCAGTGTGGTCCAGATCCTCGACGATCAGCACCACCCGGGCAGTGACAGTTGCCTGGCCATGTCCCCCTAAGCGCCATCTTAGCGAGGTAATGTATATGCGTTCAGCCCTGTTGTTAGCTGTCCTGCTGGCCCTGACCGGGGTCGTGGTCGCCGATCAGTTGACCAGTACCACCACCCGGGTTACGGTCACCGGCGATGACGCCAAGGTGATCCGGGAAACCGAGACCTTCTCCCACCCGGCCGTGCCCTCCTTTGCGGAGGCCGACGCCGATGGCAACGGCGCCCTGAGCCGGAAGGAGGCCCGGGATGTGGGTCTACTGGAATTCGACATGGCCGATGTTAATAAAGACGGCTATCTGAACCCGGAGGAATACGCAACGACGCCTTAGCCTCAGGAGGACTTGCCGGGGGGGATCAGGGGGTGGGGGAAGGCCGTCACATTGTCTCCCTCCCCGGCGGCGCGGATCTTGGCTGCGCCTTCTTTTTCCACCTCGTCGATGCGGATCACCGCGTGGATCGGCACATGGCAGCGGCTGACCCCGGCAAACTCGCCGCGCAGCCGCTCCTCGGAGGGGTCCACCACCAGGGCGGTTTTCTCTCCGAAAATCAGTTCATCGAGCTGGATAAACCCGTATAACTCCCCCTGGCCGACTTTGCGGGCATACAACTCGTAGACCTTGCCCTGATTGATGAACATGACTTTATAGACCTTGCGGTCGCGCTTGCTGGTGCTGGTATTCATAGGGATAAAGTGGTCGCTCCCGGCCTGCTTGTCCAGGCAGGAATTATCGTTATAACCGCTCAGCCGGGCACAAAGCGCAGCACGGCGTCGCGGTTGGTATGGGAACTCATGCGCGAGGCCGCCTGTTCCCGGGGCAGCCAGCAGTACGCCGTGTGTTCTTCGGGGTTAAGAGCCACCGGCAGTCGTCCCGGCAGCTCCACCTGGAACACATGCTCCTGGTTCTCGGTCACCCCCGGAGCGTAGCGAGGCCGCCACTGGGGCAGAATGGGAAAGCGGTTGATCACCCCGCAATCGCCGATGGCGACACCCTGGATGCCGGTTTCCTCGGCCAATTCCCGGCGGGCGGTATCCAGAGGCTCGGTCTCGTTCCAGTCCAGGCTGCCGGTCACCGACTGCCAGAAGTCCGGGGGCTGGCGGCGGCGCAACACCAACACCTCCCCGGCCTGGGTGTAGACCAGCACCAGCACCGATTCCGGGCGTTTATAGGTCCCGGTCATCTAGGGCGTACGGCGCAGCCGCAGATTCAAATCCCGCAGTTGCTGCTCCCCCACCGGGGCCGGGGCCTGGGTGAGTAGGCAAGCGGCGGTCTGGGTCTTGGGGAAGGCCATCACGTCGCGGATGGACTTAGCGCCGACCATCAGCATCACCAGCCGGTCCAGACCGAAGGCGATGCCCCCGTGGGGCGGGCAACCGTACTTGAGGGCGTCCAGCAGAAACCCAAACTTGAGTTGGGCTTCCTCGGGACCGATCCCCAACAACTCGAACACCGCGCTCTGCATCTCCGGGCGATGGATACGCACCGAGCCGCCGCCGATTTCGGTGCCGTTGAGCACCATATCGTAGGCCCGGGACAGCATGCCCTCGGGATCACCGCGCACCGCCGCCGGGTCGTCGGTGACCGGGGCGGTGAAGGGATGATGCAGGGCCATCCAGCGGTTTTGTCCCTCGTCCCACTCGAACATAGGGAAGTTCACCACCCACAAAGGCGCCCAGCCCGGACGGGTCAACCCCAAATCCTGGCCCACTTTCAGGCGCAGCGCCCCCAGGGCGTCGTTGACCACCTTGGCGGAATCGGCCCCAAAGAAGATCAGGTCTCCGGTCTCGGCCCCGGTGCGCTCCAGGATACCGTTGACGGCCGTCTCCCCCAGGAACTTGATGATGGGGGATTGCAGGCCGACCAGCCCCGCGCCCCGGTCGTTGACCTTGATATAGGCCAGGCCCTTGGCGCCGTAGCGGGCCACATGGCCAGTGTAGTCGTCGATCTCCTTGCGGGAGAGCTTGACGCCGCCCGGCACCCGCAGGGCCGCCACCCGGCCTTTGGGATCATTGGCCGGGCCGGCGAAGACCTTGAAGTCCACCCCGACCATCAGCTCCGACAGCTCGGTCAGTTCCAGGGGAATACGTAAATCCGGCTTGTCGGAGCCGTAACGGCTCATGGCCTCGCCGTAGGCCATGCGCGGAAAGGGGTCTAGCTCCACGCCCAGCACCTCCTGGAACAGGGTGCGGATCATGGTCTCCATCAGTCCGGTAATGGTCTCCTCGTCCAGAAACGAAGTCTCGATATCGAGCTGGGTGAACTCCGGCTGGCGGTCGGCCCGCAAGTCCTCGTCCCGAAAGCAGCGGACGATTTGATAGTAGCGGTCCATGCCCGACATCATCAGCAACTGCTTGAACAACTGGGGGGATTGGGGCAGGGCGAAAAAGCTGCCCGGATGGGTGCGGGAAGGCACCAGATAGTCCCGGGCGCCCTCCGGGGTGGCCTTGGTAAGCATGGGGGTCTCCACATCCAGAAACCCCTGCTCGTCCAGAAACCGGCGCAGGGCGCCGACCACCCGGGCGCGCAGCATGAGGCGCTCCTGCATCAGCGGCCGGCGCAGGTCCAGATACCGAAAGCGCAGCCGCACCTCTTCGGAGATCTCGTCGTCGGCCTCGTCCATTTGAAAAGGCGGCGGTTCGGCCCGGTTCAGAATTTCCAGTTCCTTGCCCAGCACCTCCACCATGCCTGTGGGCAGATTGGGGTTGGTGGTGCCCTCGGGGCGGGGGCGCACCCGGCCCCTAAAGCGCAGTACGTATTCGTTGCGCACCCGCTCGGCGGTGGCAAAGGCCTCCGGGGTATCTGGGTCGATAACCACTTGCACCACGCCTGTGCGGTCCCGCAGGTCGATAAAAATCACCCCGCCGTGATCGCGGCGGCGGTGTACCCAGCCGCAGAGTTCGACGTGGTGGTCCAGCAGGCTCTCGTTGACCTGGCCGCAATAATGGCTGCGCATGGGTATGGTTCCGTAGGCTTCGTTAAGGCGATAAGGGCGAAAATGGTACGGCCTAAGCCCCCGGGCCGCAACCGCGCCCAGGGCGCGGCTCAGTTGGAGGAGGCGCCGGAGTCTTTCTTGGGGGCGGGTTTGGACTCGGACTTGGCCGTCGGCTTGCTCTCGGCCTTGGATTCGGACTTAACTTCGGTCTTGGCTTCCGGCTTGCCGCCGCCATCGTCCTTATCGGCCGCCAGGTTGCGCTTTTTATCGCCGCCCTTGAAATCGGTCTCGTACCAGCCGCCGCCCTTGAGCCGGAACGCGGCGGCGGAGATGAGCTTTTTCAGGGCCGGTCGGCCGCAGTCCGGGCAGTCGGTCAGGGGGGCGTCGGCCATTTTCTGGATGGCTTCTAGCTCGTGGCCGCAAGCCTCGCAGCGGTATTCATAAATAGGCATGGTGGTTCCTCGGTGCAGGTCTGGCGGAGGCCGCCGGGGGCGGCGTGAAATGGGCGGGATTATAGCCTGATTCACGGGCGGATAGGCCGGTCGGGCCGGGGGCTATTCCTCCTCCGGCAAGGCGTCCACCACCACCCGCCGCCCCCATAACCGCCCCATCACCGCCTCGGCCATCGTCACTTCGCCGCTGGTCCAGAACCGTTCTTCGCCCAGCCGTCGCGGCGCCTCCAGCCCCCGGGCCGCCAGGGTCTGGGCCAAGTGCCGGGCCACGGCGGCGCCGGTGTCGATCAAGGCCACCTCCGGGCCGGCGATCTCGGCCAGCAGGGGGCGCAGAAACGGGTAATGGGTGCAGCCCAGGATCAAGGTGTCGGCGCCCCGTTCCAGTAGCGGCCGGGTGTAATGGGCCAGTAGTTCCCGGGTGGCGGGGCCGCGCAAGTCCCCTTGCTCCACCCGCTCCACCAGCCCCGGGCAGGGCCGGGCCAGCACCTTGATGCCCCCCCCGAAGCGGGCCAGCAGGGCGGCGAAACGGGCGCTCTCCAGGGTGCCGGCGGTGGCCAGCACCCCGACGATACGGCTGCGGGTGGCGGCAGCGGCGGGTTTGACCGCCGGTTCCATGGCCAGGATCGGCGCCGGGAAAGTCTCCCGCAGCCGCCCGGCGGCGGCGGCGGTGGCGGTATTGCAGGCCACCACCACGGCCTTGGCCCCCTGGCCGATCAGAAACCGGGTGATGGCCTGGGCGCGGTCGCGGATGAAGTCCGGGGATTTTTCTCCATAGGGGGCGTGGTGGGAGTCGGCTACATACAGCAGATTCTCAGCAGGCAGCCGGGCGCGAATCTCCCCCAGCACCGACAGGCCGCCCACCCCGGAGTCGAACACCCCCAAGGGTCGGGGATCAGCCATCCTTCACCCCGGTGTAATAGAGAATGGGCAGCCGGTATTCGTCCAGTCCCTCCCCGGTACAGCGCAGGCCCAGCTTTTCGGCCACCCGGATGGAGGCACGGTTGCGGGGGTCGATGGTGGCCTCAATGACCTCCAGGCCGCACGCCTGAAAACCATGGCGCAGCAGGGCGGCGGCGACTTCGGTGGCCAAGCCCTGGCCCCAGCAGTCGGCGGCGAAGATATAGGCAAGCTCTGGATGCCGGCTGGCGGGCAAGATCTCCAGCCCGCCATAGCCCACCAAGCGCCGATCGGTTTTGCGGATAAAGGCCCAGGGACCGAAGCCCCAGCGACGGTAGCTATCCTGGGCGGCCTGCAACGCCTGCCGGGTACGGTCGAGGGTATAGGGCTGCAAATCGTCCACGTAACCCATCACCCGAGGATCGCCGCAGATGTCATGGAGGGCGTCTAGGTCGTCCGGTTCCAACTCCCGGACCCACAACCGTCGGGTTTCCAGAATCCGCATCCGCCGTTCTCAATGATGGCTGTAGCCGACCCGCCAGCCGTAACTGCCAAAGCCCACGAAACCATGGCGGAAACCGTAGCCGATAAACACCGCCGGCCACCACCAGCCCCAGGGCCGGTAATGGTGGTGATCATCACCGGGGTAAGGGTCTTGGCAGCACTCGACGGCGGCCTGGCGGGTCCAGGCGTCGGGGATGGGCTGGGCAGCGCCGACCTGATCCCATAGGTAATAGTCCCGGGCTGCCACCAAGGGTAGGGTTTCTGCGTCGGCGACCACCGGCCCCACCACGATGCCAGCCACGGTCAGCCGCCGACCTGGGGCGTAGGTAGCGGGGTCGTAGGGAATCGGACCTCGCACGAGAAACCGACCCTCTGAGGGGCCGGTCTGAGGCCGACCGACGGCATCCAGAGGCTGGACCTGGACAAGGATTTCCGTCCAGCCAGGCCGATTGGCCAGGGATAGGATAGTCCCGCCCCAGCGCACCGGGCGACCGGCGTAGGCGGCCGGTTCAAAGCCCACCTGGGCCAGTCGCAAGTCGTCCCGAGGGGCGCTATGGATAGGCCCGGGCACGCTGGAATCCGGCGCGGCGGGACGGGCCGCGGACCCCGGAACGGTGGCGCAGCCCAGGGCCGACAGCCACAGGGCGCAGAGCAGTACTGTGAGGGGTTTCATGGGTCATACCTCCCCGTATGGGGTTGCACCCATGGTAGCCCGCCGCTGGCTGCAAATACAGCCCGGAGGGAGCGGGGTTCAGCCCTCTCCCAGGCCAGCACCGCAGTGAAACGACATTGCGGCGGGGATAAGGTTGTCCTACAACAGTGTAGGCAATACCCCACTTATGGCCACTTCTGGCCCTCAGCTTGATAAACCACCGCCACGCCACAACCTAAAAGCCATGGTCGAAATCCAACCACGACAGGATACCCACAGCCCATGAGCGACAACGAAGCCATTGATGCCGAACTGGTCCAGGACGAGGCGCAGCCCACGGAACCGGCCGACGCCGAGCGCCACCCCTCCCGGGAAATCACCGTGGCCGGGACCGTCCTGCCGGACACCCTGCATCTGCTGCCCCTGAGCGAGCGGCCGTTTTTTCCGGCTCAGGCCCTGCCCATGCTGCTTAACGAGTCCCCTTGGCTGTCCACCCTAGAAAAAGTGGCCCAGAGCGAACAGCGGCTGGTGGGCCTGATCTTGTCTCGATCCGAAGACCCGGCCCAGTCCGAACCCGAGGATTTCCACGCCGTGGGCACGGTGGTGCGGGTTCATCAACTGGCCCGAGGCGATGGCAAAATTCAATTTGTCGCCCAGGGCCTGCGCCGCTTTCGGGTGCGCCACTGGCTGTCCAAAAAGCCCCCCTATCTGGCCCAGGTGGACTACCCGGAGGACAGCGAATTCGTCAACAACGACGAAATGCGGGCCTACGCCATGGCGGTGATCGGCACCCTCAAGGAGCTGATCCCCCTGAACCCCATGTATTCCGAGGAACTGAAGCATTTTCTGAACCGCTTTAATATCAACGAGCCTTCCCCCCTGGCCGATTTCGCCGCCAGCCTAACCACGGCGGAGAGCGACCACTTGCAGACGATCCTGGACACCGTGCCCATCTTGGAGCGGATGAAAAAAGTCATCGTGCTGATCAAGAAGGAACTGGAGGTGGCCAAGCTCCAGACCAAAATCCGCAAGCAGGTGGAGGAGAAAATGTCCGAGCAGCAGCGCAAGTTCTTTTTGCGCGAGCAGCTCAAGGCCATTCAGCAGGAACTGGGCCTGGCCAAGGACGACCGCACCGCCGACGTGGAGCGCTTCAAGGCCCGGCTGGAGGCCAAAACCCTCCCCGAGGCAGCCCAAGGCCGTATCCAGGAGGAACTGGAAAAGCTCTCGGTGCTGGAATCCGGCTCCCCTGAATACGCCGTAACCCGCAATTACCTGGACGTCATCACCGACCTGCCCTGGGGGGTGCATTCCACGGATAATCTGGACCTGGTCCATGCCCGCAAGATCCTAGACCGGGACCACGACAGCCTGGAGGATGTGAAGGACCGGATCATCGAGTTTCTGGCGGTGGGAGCGCTAAAGGGCGAGGTGTCCGGCTCTATCCTGCTGCTGGTGGGTCCCCCCGGGGTGGGCAAAACCTCCATCGGCCGCTCCGTGGCCGAGGCCCTGAACCGCAAGTTCTACCGCTTCAGCGTCGGCGGCATGCGCGACGAGGCGGAGATCAAGGGCCACCGGCGCACCTATATCGGCGCCCTACCCGGCAAGGTGATCCAGGCCATCCGCGATACCGAAGTGGCCAACCCGGTGATCATGCTCGACGAAATCGACAAGCTAGGAGCCTCCTACCAGGGCGACCCGGCCTCGGCCCTGCTGGAGGTGTTGGACCCGGAGCAGAACAGCGAATTCCTGGACCATTATTTGGATGTGCGCTTCGACTTGTCCAAAGTCCTGTTTGTGTGTACCGCCAACCAGTTGGATACCATCCCCGGGCCGCTGCTGGACCGCATGGAAGTGATCCGCCTGGCCGGCTATATCACTTCCGAAAAGCTGGCCATCGCCAAGCATCACTTATGGCCCCGGCTGCTGGAACGCTCCGGGATGACCAAGGACCGCATCACCCTTTCCGACGCGGCCCTGCGCCAGCTCATCGAGGGTTACGCCCGGGAAGCCGGGGTGCGGAATCTGGAAAAACAACTGGGGCGGATCGTGCGCAAGGCTGCGGTGGGTATCGTCCAGGGTCATCAGGACCGTATCCGGGTAGGGGTTAAGAAACTGCCCGAGTATCTGGGCAAACCGTTCTTTCAGAAGGAAAAGCCCCAGACCGGCGTAGGCGTGGTCACCGGTCTGGCCTGGACCGCCATGGGCGGAGCCACCCTCAGCTTGGAAGCCACGGTGGTGCATCACAAACAGCGGGGCTTCAAGCTCACCGGCCGGCTAGGCGAAGTGATGCAAGAATCCGCCGGCATCGCCTACAGTTATATCACCGCCCACCTCAAGGACTACGGGGTCGACCCGGGCTTTTTCGACGAGACCTTCGTCCACGTTCACGCCCCGGAGGGCGCCACCCCCAAAGACGGTCCGTCGGCGGGCATCACCATGGCCACGGCCCTGTTGTCCCTGGCCCTGAACCGCAAGCCCAAGCCCCTGGCCATGACCGGGGAGCTGACCCTCACCGGTCGGGTGCTGGCCATCGGCGGGGTGCGGGAGAAAGTCATCGCCGCCCGGCGCAATAAGGTCATGGAGCTGATCCTCCCCGAGGCCAACCGGGGCGATTACGAGGAACTGCCCGACTACATCGTCAAGGGCTTTACGGTACACTTCGTGGACCACTTCGACACGGTGGCCAAATTGGTGTTTCCACCCAAGAAGTAACCACAACGAGGATGCCATGCCGGACACCCCCCTGTCTGTCCTGTTCTGTTTTACCGCCCTGCTGGGCCTGGCCACACTCACCGCCCAGGCCGCCTGCGACGACCCTCCAGCCCGGGGTGTGAATTGGCTGAATTGCGACAAATCCGGGCTGGACCTATCCGGGGCTGATCTACGGGAAGCCGTTCTCAGCCGGGCGATCTTCAGCGGCGCCCGTTTTACCGGGGCGCGGCTGGAGGGCGCCGACCTAGGTCGGGCCGACCTCACCGGCGCCGACTTCTCCGAAGCCCGAATGGCCGGGGTGCGGATGGTGGGGGCGATGCTGGAACAGGCCCGCTTCACCAATGCCTTTATGCCCGGGGCGCGGCTGGAGCGGGCAATGCTGCGAGCCGTAGACATGAGCGGCGCGGAGCTGAGCGACGCCCAGCTCTACCAGGCCGACCTGTCCGGCGCCGACCTGTCCGGGGCCGCGCTCAACGGCGCCGATCTGCGCCAGGCCGACCTCACCAGCGCCCGCCTGCCCGGCGCCCAGTTGCACAATATCCGGGCTACCCGGGTGGTATTGGAGGGAGTGGACCTGTCCGGCGCCGATCTGTCCGGCGCCAAGCTGGAACGCTCCAATCTGCTCTACGCCAACCTCACCGGCGCCAACCTGTCCCGAGCCGACCTGCGCGATGCCCGCATCACCGGCGCCGATTTCAGCGAGGCCCGCCTGGACAGCACCATCTGGATCGACCGCAAACGCTGCCGACCGGGGTCGGTGGGGGAGTGCCGGTAGATACCGTCTTGGCTGACCTGATGCGCGGCAAGCCCCGCCGTTCAGGGCGGGGAAGGATAGCGCGCGGCGCGATAGCCCCCTTGCGGGGCTGTTCTAGCGCCGCTAAAGTGAAGGGGTCCACTGGACCTACCGCCGGGCAGGCGGGAAGTAACGCCTGTGGAGACACGAGCAGCGCAGTCAGGCACTCGGCCCAGGAACCCACTGAAGCGATCCCGCAAAACCAACGGGACGCCGTAGGAATCTCCGGCCTTCAGGCCGGGGAGGATGTCAAAACCCGAACAATGATGGGGTTCGCGAAGCTCACCACATCCTACTTCTCAGCCCTTCGGTGTCTCGAATCCTATAGGGCAGCAAAGCGGTAGCATGCGGTGAAGAACGAACCGCAGCGTTCGAGATCAACTCGCCGGTGGCCGAACGATACGCAAAAACCGACCAGCCAGCCCACCCTACCGCTGTCCATATCCCGACGCACTTGGCCTACCAGGCCCCTCCCAACCAATGAATGGGACGGGCCTTTTAGCCCATTCCACGCCCACTGAACGCCTTCCACGGAACCTTTAAGCCCGCCAGCCGTCAGCATCTCCTATGCTCTGACCACTCCAGGCCAGAACCCCGCAAGCGCCTTTCGGCGGTTGATGTTTGGGAGGTTCCCATGGACCGGCGCGATTCGCCGAAAACGACCCTGGCCGATGAGGCCATCCCATCCCTGGCCGACCTGGACCCCGGTCTCGACCGGCGCATCGACGCGCTGCTGAAAAACCACCACGTGCCGGGGGCGGCGATAGCGGCGGTGCAAGGGGACAAAAGCTATATCAAGACCTATGGGGTGCGCGGGGTAAACGACCCGACGCCGGTGTCGCCGACTACGGCCTTCGATATCGGCTCCTGCTCCAAGAGCTATGTGGCCACCGCTATCGCCTATCTGGTGGCGCAAGGGAAAATCAGCTTTGAGGACCCCATAAAACCCCTGGTGCCGGAGCTGGAACTGGACGATCCCTGGATCACCGAACATCTGATGGTGCGGGATATTCTGTGCAACCGCACGGGGCTGGCCCGCCAGGTGCCGGTGGAGAGCTTCGCCAACCCGGAGATTCGGGTGACCCATATCGCCGGACGGCTAAAACACCTCAAGCGGCTGCATCCGTTCCGGGCGAACTATATCTATTTCAATCCGGGCTTTATGCTCGCCGCCCTGGTGGTGGAGCGGGTGACGGGCATGAGCTACGCCGCCTTCCTGGAACAACACCTGTTCGGCCCCCTGGGCATGGAGGACAGCGCCTCCAGCCTGCGCCCCTTCCAAATCCTCCCCGACCGGGCCAGGGGCCATACCACCCAGGACGGCCAGACTGTGGAAACGGATGTGCCCATCTTCGACAACTGGCAGGGGGCGGCCGGGGTCTATACCAGCGCCCGGGACCAGCTCCGCTGGCTGCGGTTTCATCTGGCGGCCGGCCAGGCCCACGGGCAGCCGCTGATCGATAAAAAGATTCTGAGCCAGACCTATTGGCCCCATACGATCATGCTGCTGCCGGAGACCACCCTGATGCACAAACCCCCGGAGAGCGAATGCGCCAGTTACTGCATGGGCTGGTGGCGTTCGACTCTGCACGGCAAGCCCCTGGTGCAACACGCGGGCAGCATGCTGGGCTGGCGCGCCCAGCATGGGTTTATGCCGGACTCGGGGCTTGGGGTCTGGGTGGCCCTCAATGTGGCCCGGGACTACCATTCGGCCCTGGCCTATGCCGTTCTCGAACAATTGCTGACCGGCGCTACCCGGGATTGGGACGCGGTGGCCATGGAAGACAAGAAGACCTTCAAATCCGGCTTCCAGTCCTATCTCGATCAGTGCTTTGCCTATGAACCGGGGGCGCCCGCCCCTGTCTCCCTGGATGCCCTCATCGGCAGCTACCGCCACCCGGCCCTGGGGGAATTCCGAGTGGAGCGCGAGGCCGACGGCGGGCTGCTGCTCAAGGTGATGGATGGCCGGGTCTGGGATATGCGCCTTGAACATCTGGGGGGCGATATCCTGGAAACCCGCTTTATCAATCCGGCGGCGGATTATCTGCCGGTTCCGGGGCGTATCCGTCTGGTGGTGGAAGACGGTCGGGTGGCCCGGCTTGAGGACACCAACGGAAGCTATGAGCGGACGGGACCAGGCCCCAGGGCGGATTAGGCTTTGCCAATCCGCCCCCCCCTTACAGCGCCAACAACTGGATATCCAGGCTCCGCTCCAGCAGCCACGCCAGGGCCAACGCCGCCACCGCTAGGGACCCCAGCCCCAAGGCGGCCCGGCGGTAAAACCAGGTCTCCCGCAATACAAAGGCCAGGGGCAGGAACACTGCCACGATAGCCAGTTGGCCGGTCTCCACCCCCAGGTTGAAGCCCACCAGGGCCAGGGCCAGGGCCTCTCCGGGCAGGCCCAGATCGGCCAGTACGCTGGCGAAGCCGAAACCGTGGATCAGCCCCAGGGCGAAGGCGATGACCCAGCGCCGGCCCCGCACCAGGGGATACAAGTTGTTCAAGGCCGCCAGCACCACGGTGGCGGCGATGGCCGATTCCACCAGCCGGGAAGGCAGGGCCACCCAGCCCAGCACCGCTGCGGCCAAGGTGATGGAATGGGCCACCGTAAACGCCGTTATCACCCCGGCCACGTCTCCCAGCGCCCCCCGGAACGAAGCCGCCGCCCGCCACCGGCCCCCCTCCCGCCACAGCACCGAGGGCAGCAGCAGGGCCAGCAGAAATAGGATATGGTCGAAGCCGATCCAAATATGCCACACCCCCTCCCGCCAGTAATCAACAAACTGACGCCAGGCGGAGACGCCCCCGCGCAGGCTCAGGGTCGGCTGTTCCGGGGACAACACCGCCGTCTCCACCCGATCCGGGTAGGCGACCTTCACCAGGCCCCGATGGGTGGGGTCCAGGTCGAAGAATAATCGGTAATCCAGTGCCAGCGACCCACCCGCCGGGCAGGCCGCCGCGATGGGCAGCACCGCATAGGCCCCGTCGCTGTGGGTGTCCACCAGCAGGGTATCGACGCTCAGGGCGCAGGCCCCGCCCCCCTCGCGGCTCAGCCGCAGCCGGGCCAGGGCGTAACCGGCCACCGCCTTCTGGCGAGTCCGTAGCTCGCCCCAGGTGATGGTCCCGTCGCCGTCGGCGTCCAGCCCCAGGGCGAACTCCAGATCCCGCAGGGCGATATCCCATTGCAGCCGGGGAGTGGCGTCGTCCAGGCGCAGGGTCAGATAGCTGTCGCTGGGCTTGTGGGCCAGGGCAGGGGCCGCCGCCAGCAGCAGCAGGGCAAACAGCCAGAGGGCGAGGGATTTGTGCATGGCTCTCGGTTCCAAGTCGGTTTTAGGTCCGCGCCCCCGACCCGGTGACGAACCGGGGGCGCATGGGGTTACAACACGTCGTCGAAAGCGGCTGGGTTCTCCTCGAAGTTGAAGTCCAGGCCGTTGATGTCCACCGGGTCGGTGGTATCGGCGGTCTCCGTCAGCCGATCCTTAACGAAGGTGGTGAAATCGGTGGTGGCTGGCGCCCCGCCATTCCCACCGCCTCCGCCACCGCCACCACATCCCGCCAGCAGCAAGGCGGCGGCCAGAATGATGCCCCATCGGTTATAGCTCATGGTTCATCTCCTAATTGGGCGAGCCTGGCAGCGGGTCGGTCAGGTACGGGAAGGTCGAATCAAACTGGGATGCCTGCTGCAAGGCCCCGTCCGTGAACGGCAATTGACCCACAGGGGCCACATCCTCGGGCAGCAATGCGCCCATCACCGCCCGTAAGGCGATATCCACCACATCATCTCCGGGTCGCCGACCGTTGGGGAAACCGGCGGTATCGCCCCCCAGCACCCCCAGATTGCTTTGCTGATCGGCGGTCTTGGGTTCGATGCCGGTGTTCAGGCGTTGCATTTCCGAGGCCGCCACGTTCAGGGGCTGGTTCAGGCCCGGCACCCCGGTGAGAAACACCTGCACCAGGTCGTCCCGGGGGAACTGGTTGGGGGCCACTGCCCCGGCATTGGCGAACAGGATCTCCAGCAGTTCCGGCAAGGTGGGATGGGTCACATAGTCGGCGAACTGGCCGTCGTTTCCAGGCTCGGAGGCGTTGAAGCGGTCCTTGTCCCGCAGCCCGATCACCAATTCGTTGACCAGGGGCATCCCCAGCCGCGACACCTGGGTCCAGGCTCCGCCTTCCACGGCCGCGCCCTTGACTCCGAATTCAGGCAGGGGGTTCAGCACCCGGGCCTGGCGCAGGCTGGCAGTGGTCCAACCGCCGATCACCGAGTCGCCGGCCACCAGACAACTGGTGGGCACCTCCAGGGCCAGGGTGGTGACATTCTTGTCGTCCAGGTCGTTGGCCTCCCCATCCATGGGTCCCAGGGGGTTGGTGTTCACCAGATCGAAGACCTCCCCCAGGTTCACGGCGAAGGGGTCTTTGCGCTGGCCCACGAACACCTTGCCCTGACCGCAACCGGGAATAGTGACGGCATAGATATGGTTGCCCGCGTACTGGGCATAGTCGGGAATGGATTTGTTGCCGATATTGTCCGTGGGCTTGACGAAAGCCACCGCCCCATCCACGGCATTGGTGACGCTTTGGAATTCCCCGGCGCGGCGGTCGCCCCTGACGATGTTCAGGGTGTAGGACTCGATGACATTGGAAGCGCCGGTATCGGCCACTCCTGGGCCGATGGCGCCGATATTGGACAGGGGCACCGGCACCCGAAGCTGCTGGCCATCTGGCCCTACCATCAGCGCCAGATCGTTTATTTCATTATTAAACTTAAACTGAAAGCTAATGTCCTCCCGAGCGTCGCCGTTGTTGTCGATATGAATCTCGTACAGGGCCTCGGGGTCCAGGCGGAAATAATTCGGCCCCCCGTATGGGTCTTGCAGGGGCAGATAATTGGCGATCAGGGTGACAAAGCCCTCCCGCCCCGGTTCGTAGCTACGAAACAGATAGAAATCGGTGCCGTCCACCTTGGGCTGTTCGGTGATAAACGGCGCCTCCCGATGGCTGGAGCCATGGGCGCCCAAAGTAATGGCGGCCAGCACTGCGGCTCCCAAGCTGGCGACGGCGCGTCCCTGAAAAGCGGGGTTTTTTAGCATGTGTTTTCTCCCATTAACGGCCACGACAACGTGGCTGCACCTTCCTATGCGCGGCGGACGCGCTGCTAGATGCAGGATGGGAAAAAAATTAACTGGTCACGGCAACACCGCTCCCCCGAAGCGGTTCAATCCAACTCACAGTCCATGGATCGGAAGAAGTCCTCCAGGGTTTGTCCTGGCTGGTCTTTAAAATGCTCCTCCAGCAACGCCAGCCCGCTCATGCGGTCCAGCCGGAAGTGACGGAAGTTATCCCTGAGTTCACACCAGGCGGTCAGGGTCCAAGTGGCTCCCCAGAAGAACAATCCCAGGGGCCGGACGCTACGGGTGGACGGTGCGCCATCGGCCCGGACATAGTCGAAACGCACCCGGCGGCGGCTGTCGATAGCCGTGCGCAAGGGCCCGATCAGGTCCACCGGATAGGGATGATAGTGCATGGCGTAGAGGGCGCCCTTGGCCAGCCCGGAACGGCGTTCCTCGGGCAGCACCGCCTCGATTTTGGCCAAGGCGTAGTCCGCCGCCCGGCCCAACCCGCCATCGCTCCAGCTTTTGACCATCCGCGCCCCTAGCAGCAGGGCCTGCAACTCCTCCCGATCAAACATCAAGGGCGGCAGATCGAAACCCCGGCGCAGCCGGTAACCCACCCCCGCCTCCCCGTCGATGGGCACCCCGCAGGCTAGTAGATCGGCCATGTCCCGATAGACCGTGCGTTGGGAGACTTCCAGGGCCTCGGCCAGGTCCCGGGCCGTGGCGAACCGCCGCGAGCGCAGATGTAAAATAATCTGTAGCAGTCGGTCCGCACGGCGCATGACGGCGGTCGCCTAGTGGGGAGAGTGCAACCCGACCTGATTGCCCTCCGTGTCCTCGAACAGGGCCATATAGCCGATCTCCTCGTCGATCAGGGTTTTGGGCAACAGCACCTTACCCCCGGCGTCGGCCACTCGGCCGATAATCGGCGCCAGGTCATCGCCGCCGTTCAGGTAGACCAGAGTTCCCCCTCCCCCCGGGGTGTAGCGAGGCCCGGCGGACAGGGAGCCGCCCACCCCATCGGGGTCGTGGGGCAGCATGGCCATGGTGGTGTCCTCCATGCTCGACTCCTCCAGGGACGTCTGCAAAATAGTCTCGTAAAAACGCTTGGCGCGGGCCAGATCGGCGACGGGAATTTCAAACCAGTTGAGGGCGTTACGCATGGCGTGGTCTCCGTGGGTTCGGTGTCCTCCAACAGGACAACCACAGTGTACGCTGATGCTGCTGTCAGCATGGTGTCAGCAGAGTAGGCTTGCGGGTGGAATACAGGCCGGTTGGTGGGGTCCGAGAGCGGCGGCGAGGTGACGCCAGCCGTTGGCTGAAACCCCAGGCTCTCCCGAACTGCCAACCGCTCAATCTTCATACATAATTCTTTGCAAAAAAATCAGACTCTTATGGTTTAATAGTTGATATTTTCCGAAACCCCGGCCAGGACAAGGAGCTGAAAACGCCGTGAGCTACCGGTTAATTGGCATCGCGGCCTTGCTGGCCCTTGATTTGCTGGGCCAGAGCCAGGCCCAGGCCGGTGGACTGCATAAATGTCCAGATGGCGCCGGTAGTTATATCTATCAGGACCGAGCTTGCGCCAGGGTCGAAGCCCCCATTCCCACGGTTCCCCGCCCTGCTCCCGGAGAGACTCCAGAGCGCCTGGACAGCGTTCATGCCTATTGCCAGCTAAGATGGCCCCAGGATTCGCGCATGCGGCGTTATTGCTACAAATCCCAGAGCGACGCCGCTCTGGTCATGGCCGAGTACCTCAAGCGTTTTCCCAAAGGCTCCGACGAGCTGGCCATCGTGGTGGGCTGTGCCGACCGCTGGCAGATCGGGGACAACATGTGGGACATCGTACTGGCCCGGCATTGCGTCGATTTGGGCCTACAAGCCTACCGGGCCGAGCGCAGTCTGGAAGTCATCTCGGAAGAGCCTGGGGTGCGAGAATAATCGAGAGCCTCCACTAGGCGTGGCAGTGGTCGAAAACGTCGCCTACACATAAGCGAGAAACCGCCCGCACAGCACCACCAGCAACCACAACCCGGCGGAACACAGACCGGCCAGGCGTAGACCAGGGGGTGGAGTGCGCCGCACTGTCGCCAACGCCCGTCGCCAAGCCCGGCTACGATGCACCAGCCCCAGATTGACCACGGCGGCGGCGATCAGCAGCAGTTTGAGCTGAAACAGCCACAGCTCCGCGTATACCAGGGGGTCCACGGTGAACAGCAGCGGCCCGGTGACCAGGGTCAAACCCAGTCCGGCGCCGGCCACCGGCACCAGCACCCGGGCCAGAACAGCTATCGGGATCGAAGGCCAGATCCCCAGTAGCCGCAGATCCAAGGGCAAAATCGCCCCGAACAGCAGGGCGACGCCAAAGATATGGCCGACGCTGGCGAGGGGGTAGGCCCAGCGCCAGAAGCGGAAAGTCTCGGCCACCGGCGAGTCCTGCAAGGCGGTCAGCAGCTCCTGCACCGGAACGGCCCGAAGCGAGGGCGGCTCAGTCCCGACCCGGATACAACACGTAATCCTTGCCGTCGATGCGGACCACCTCCGCTTTCATGCGCTTTTCGTCGTGATTGGCGGAACGCTGGCCAGTGACCGTGATTTCCACCCCCTCGGTCAGCATGGAATCGACGAGACCGGCCCGTTCGTTGCGCCAGGGCTGGCCCACTTCTACCCGCCATTCCTCGTCCTCGGCCCTGACGGTCAGCAGGCCGTGGGGGTTGCCAAGGCGAACCGCGACGATCACGCCGGTTAGCTCGAAATTACCCGCATCCGTCCAGCGCCAGCCGTGATGCGCTCGGGACGGGGCGCTCAGCAAGGCGGCGACGGGAAAACTCAACAGGGCCAGGCCCAGGGCGCGTCTGGTCAACATTGGCGGTCCTCCAGCAGGTTGACGGTGGAATACTACCTGGTCGGGACGGGCCGACAGCAGGCGTTCGCCGTTCCGATCAATGCCATAGACACACTAAAAGGGGGTTTTGTTGCAGATGGGCGAATCGCCATCGTCTTCCGGCCAGACCGGGCTGTGGCATCAAAGCCCAGGGCCGTCTTCCAGGTTAGGCAGGTCATAAACAAGGCGGCTCCCCGTGCAAGCCCGGCCATGCCACAATGGACAGGTCGGCGGCAACGTCTACCTTCTACCTTAGATCCGGCCCGATCGCCGAACTTGAATGGAGCGTGGGATGCTTTTGGCAAAATCGTTTTCTTACCTACTGCTGTCCGCCATGGTCTTTATCCACGCCCCCCTGGCCACCGCTGACGCGCCGGGCCGGTCCACGGGTCAAAGGGTTTACGTGCCTGTCTATTCCTCGATCCACTATCTGAATGATACGCAATACAGCCTGGCGGTCACCATCAGCATCCGCAATATCGACCCCGACCACGGCCTGAGGGTGACATCGGCCCAGTATTACGATAACCATGGCAAGCGAGTCAGGGATTTCCTTGAGCAACCCCTTAACTTGCCGGGTTTCGGTTCGATGGAACTGTTTATCCCCCAGGCCGAGCTACGTGGCGATACGGGGTCTAATTTCCTGATCCGATGGGAAGCCGATGGGCAGATCCTGCCACCGCTAATCGAGGCGGTGATGGTGGGCAGCCGGGGTTCTGGAGGCATCGCCTTCACCAGCCGAGGGGTGGTGATCGGGCCTTGAGAGGCCGGGTCGATGGCTGGGGCGGGTCTCCCTGGGGGACCGCCCCCGGAAACGGCCCGAACACCTGCCCTCAATGCAACGGCGGATTCGGCGCCGTCGCATGGGGAAACCGCGCCACCCGCAGCCCCGGGCGGAAGTCATCGAAGGACTGGCGCCAGACGCCATCGGGCCAAAGGTATTCCGCCAGCCCCCGAGTGGGATGGTAGACGGCCGTGTATAGGGTGCCAAAGCCCTGCCCGTAGGCGGTGGAATACACCGGCGGGCGCAGAAAGGCCCGCACCAGCTTGTCCGGCCTCTCAATGCTCTCTCGCAACCGGGAATGCAGAAACCGCTCCCGCTCCAGGGTGGCGGTAGCTTGGGCGTGCTGCTGCCACTCCACCCGCTCCTGATGGTTGGTAGTCACCGCCACCGGGCGGAGGATGGGGGCGCGATCCGGGGCCAGATAGGCGGTAACGAATCGGTTCGAGCGGTCCAGCACGGTAACGTTATAGGCCATATGGCAGGGCGCCCGGGACAGCACGGCCACGGCCTCGGCGGTGGTGGTGCAGAACTCCAGGATATAGCGCAGCAACAGCGGCACTCCGAAACCGTCGCCGACGATGCGCCGACCGCCGAAGGTCAGGGAAACAGCCAGCCCGTCCTCGTTGATGCCGTCCACCACCCCCCACAGACAGTCGCTCATGGCGATGACTTGACGGCCATTCCAGGCAGTTTTGAGGATCACCGCCTCCAGAAGTTGGGGGTTGTAGTCGTAGTTACGCACCAGCAGGGGCGGCTTACCAGGCCAAACCGCCTGGGAGCAGTTGGTGAAATAGGCGGGCGGGCAGTAGAGGCTCAAAAACCGCGCCGTTTGGTCAGCGCCCCCGGCCAGTTCAACCAGTTTGTCATAGGTGGGGAGCAGTTCCGGCAGGTGCTGGGTCAGCGCCCGGCGGGAGGGCAGATAATTGGGCCTAGCCCGCTCTCCTTCGCTGACAAACCAGCGCTGGTAGGCCGGCCAGTGCTTGTGGAATAGGGCGGTCCAGAGGGGACCGGGCTGGTCTTCCTGGATGGCTTCGAAAACGATCTGCAAGGTGGTGGATCTCGGGCTGGGTAGGGGGACTTAGCCCGGAGGGTGGCTTGCTGTGCGGCTCCACCCTCCAGAGTCTAGAGGCCACATAATCTTAAAGACGCCGCCGCCGGGCGCTTCGATCAAACACCCGGCGGGGCCGACCTCAAGAGGCTTTGACCTGGGGAGCGGTCGGCGCCGGTAGGGCCTCGCCCTGGAGCGCCGCCTCGGTGAACACCCGAAAGCCCAACTCTGGCCGGTAGCCGTGGATCTCCCGGGTATCTAGGGCCTGCATGAAGGCCATGATCTCCTCGCTGATGATCTGGCCCGGCACCAGCACCGGGAAACCGGGAGGATAGGGGATCACGAACATGGCCGACACCACCTGCCGACCGCTGGCGATCAACTTGCGCAAATCCTTGAGCTTGACGTATTCGCAGAGATTCTCCTTATAGGACATGAAAAACGCCTTGCGTAGTTCTCCGTCCCGAGTATCGCCTCCGGGTTCGGGGCGGAAGAAATCATGAAAGGCGCTAAAGTCCGGCAGCGGCGGCATGTCCTTGGTAAGGGACTCTACCTGGCTCTGGTGGAGCTTACGCTCCATGGGACTCATGTCCTCGGTATGCTCATCCAGTTCCTGGGCGATTTTTACCAAAATTTCGATGAGATAAGCCACCGAACTGCGGGTGGTGCCGATATTGGTCATGAACAGCACGGTGTTGCGGGTCGTTTTGTTGATCTGAATACCGTACTTGTCCATCAAGTAATCGTGTTTAAAGTGGTCCCCGTCGATGCCGGTGTTGCCGATGTAGAGGTTCAGGTGGGAGGGATCGAGTACGAACTCGTCGGTGCGCCAGGCGGTCTCCATGCGCGACCAGCCGTATTCCTGGCTGTAATAGGTCTCCAGGCCCGAGGGCCGGTAGTCAGCCGGGATCAGATCCTCGATGGTCAGAAACACAAAATATTTGCGTAACAGTGGATGGTTGCGCACCACTTCGCGCAGGGACATGGCCATGTCGGTCTGCTTTTGCACCAACTCGTAGCCTTCCAGTTCCACCTGCCGACGGCCCACGTCCAGGGAGGCCAGAATCTGATAGTTGGGAGACGTGGAGGTGTGGGTCATATAGGCTTCGTGAAAAGCATCCTCCACCTTCTGTTTAAAGTCCTGGTCATAAACATGGATCATGGAACCCTGGCGTAGGGAGGTCAGGCGCTTGTGGGTGGATTGGGTGGCATAGACCCGCACTCGCGCCTTATCCGGGTCCGGCAGCAACCGGGTGGTGAGCCAGCGGGGGTCATCGTCGGCCACCCCTTCCATGGATTTTTCGAATTTCTCGTATCGCTTGCGGTAGTCATCGCTACGGTAGCGATCCCTAAGCCTTGCCGCCGAAGCCATGCCGGTGCGCCGCCGGTAGGTGGGGTGGAAGCCGGCGAAGGCGAACCAGGCTTCATCCCACAGGAATATCAAATCCGGCTTGATGGCCAGACACTCCTCCATGACCCGCTCCACGTCGTAGATGACCCCATCGAAGGTGCAGTTGGTGAGGGTCATCATTTTGACTTTATCGAGACGCCCGACCCGTTTATAGGCCAGCAGATGTTCCTTGATGTGGCTCAGGGGCACGGCCCCGTACATGGTGTACGGCTCGATGGGATAGGAATCCAGATAACAGACCTGGGCGCCAGCCAGCACCATGCCGTAGTGGTGGGATTTATGGCAATTGCGATCCACTAGCACGATATCGCCAGGCTCGATCAGGGCCTGAACCACGATCTTGTTGCCAGTGGAGGTGCCGTTGGTGACAAAATAGGTTTGTCGCGCCCCAAAGGCTCGGGCCGCTAGTTCCTGCGCCCATTTAATGGGTCCCACCGGGTCCAGCAGGGAGTCCAGGCCGCCGGAGGTGGCGGAGGTCTCGGCCAGGAATACATTGGTGCCGTAGAACTGCAACATATCCTGAATCCAATTGGACTTGATAATGGATTTGCCGCGGCTGATAGGCAGGGCGTGGAACACGCCGGTGGGCTGTTTGCTGTACTCCCGAAGGGCGGTGAAAAACGGCGTCCGATAGCGGGCATTGACCCCGCGCAGAATGCTCAGGTCCAGCTCGATATAATCCTCGGAGCGATAGAAAATACGCCGGAAATTCTTGGACAGCTTACCGGCAATCTCCTCCACCGCCACATCGGTAACCAGGTACAGGTCCATCTCCGGGCGCATCTCGGCGATCTTGGCCCCCAACAGCGGCCCTCGCAGACTGTCGGGCATGTCTTCCAGGCCGTTCTCCTCAAGCTCCGCCAGCAACTGGCGCAGGATTTCGAGCTGGAAATGGGACTTGAAGGGAAACCCATAGCGGATCACGCAGGCTTGGATATTGTAGTTGAACAGCACCGCGATCATGGCGTCTTCAAAGCTAGGCACCACCACCACTTCGTAGATGAACTTGTCTTCGTGACGGCGCATCTTGCGCAGCCCAGACTTGAGAACATCCTCATCCTGGGACGAGATATCGTCCACTACCAGCACTTCGAAGTAAGGGCGGCCAGGCTGACTGGCGCTATAGCCCTCATTGGCGCCTTCGGTGAAACGCTCGTCGATTTCCGTCTCCTCTCCGGTGCTGTCGTTGAGAGGGATATAGCGTTTGCGATAACTCTGGCTGCCCAGCGCCCGGTTGATGCGGCTCACCAGGGCGGCTAACTCGTCGTACTCGCCGTTTTCAAACAGTTCATGGAGACGCTGGAAAGCCTGGCGGCCGGGAAATGCCCAGTAAGTTTCGATGGGGTGGAGCAATTCCAGACCGTCGGCCACGGATTTTTTAGCCTTGTCGAGATCACGACCCTGACTGGCGGCGAGAGCTAGATGACCGGTGTTATTGTTCAAATGATGCCAGCCATCGTTTCGCAACTGCCAGACGCTGTGATAAGCATTTAGGGAAACGCCGCTGCGTTTGCGCTCCGCCCGGTGCTTGCTACGCCTCATAAGTCATGCTCTCCTGATTCTAGGGATTGTGCGAACGTGCAGAGGCGGCTACCCCCCTCTCCAAGTTTGGGGCCGCTCAAACTGTATCTGATTTTCTAGCTTAGTCGGGGATTTGGAGTTTTTCACGCGGGCATGGGATAAGCCGCCGGGGTTTGGACGCGCACCCATACCGGCGGGGACGCTTCAGGCGGCGACTTGGCGGTAGACCGTACCTTGGGGACAGCGCGGCTAGTGGAAGGAGGCGCGGTTGGATTTGTCGCGCCCCCGGCGCGCCGGCTCCAGCCGACGGCGCTCCAGCAGCGCCGAAACCCCGTAGCGCAGCAGCAAATACCCGCACCAGATTAATATTTGCCCGACCATGAAACGTTCCCAAAACCCCCCAAAGCCCACTTCGGGTCGATCTGGCAACGCCAATAGGCCCAGCACGAAAGAACCAAAAATCGCCAAGACCAACAATATTCTGCTCAGTGCCATAAACGCCACCCGTCTGACCATCCGCCGCCACTCCCGCCGGGGCCATCAGATCGGGAAGCCATAAAAAAAGGGTCCGCCATGAAGGGAAGGGATGCGGACCCTCGCGGAAAGAGTTAAAGCGGCTACAGATTACCCACGCCTGATGAATGGGAACTAAACGGGTAGTCCTGACCCGGTTTGTGACGAAACCAGAAATATTACGCTGGCGGCCGCGCCGTGTTGGTGGTGGCCAAACTCGTCGAAAAAATTACTGCATAAGTCGTACCAAAAATAAAAATTATTTGATTTGCATTGTTTTTTTTATAAGCCTATTCGTAACCATAAGGGAAGGCTGGTGGTTTGATGGGTCAAACTGGTCCGATCAGGCCAAAGTGAACCGGCGCCCAGAGCGGGACCGGTTCGAAATGGTCCGGTGCTAAAGCGCGAAGGCCGGGGGCGTCTTGCGGGCATGGCCCACGCCTACAACCCCGGCTCTCCCTCGCCACCCAACAACCGCAGCCGCAGCAGGTTCAGCAGGCTGATGACCGTAAACTGGCGGACCCGCTCCCGGTCCCCGGGCAGCTTCAGTTGCCGGACCTCCACCTGTTCGGCCAAGGCCAGCCCCACGAACACCGTGCCTGGAGGCTGTCCCTCTTGAGAATCCGGGCCGGCCACCCCGGTAGTGGCCAGGCCCACATGGGTGCCCAGCAGCTTGCGCACCCCCACGGCCATGGCCCGGGCGGCGGCCTCGCTCACCACCGGTCCCTCGGGAACCTCCAACAGCCGGTACTTGAGATCGCTGGCGTAGCTCACCACGGCGCCCCGGAACACCTCGCTGGCCCCAGGCACGGCGGTGAGCCGGGACCCCACCAGCCCGCCGGTCAGGGATTCCGCCACCGCCAGGCTCAGCCCCCGGCGGCGCAGCAGGTCCAGCACCACAGACTCCATGGTCTGGTCATCAACCCCGAAGACCTGGTCGCCCAGCATCGCCCGCAACCGGGCTTCTTCCTCGGCCAGAATGCCCGCGGCGCTCTGGGCGTCGGCGGCCTTTGCGGTGATTCGCACCTTGATGCCTTCGATACCGCTGGCCAGAAAAGCCAGGGTGGGATTGCCGACGCCGTCCAGCTCCTTGATCCGCCCGGCTAGCCGTTCGGCCAGGGCCGATTCGGCCTGACCCCAGGTGCGCAGGGTGCGGCTGGCAATCACTGCGGTGACTCCCGACCGGCGCTTGAGGTCTGGCAGCACTGTACCGGCCACCATCTCCCGCATTTCCATGGGCACCCCGGGCACGGCGTAGATAACCTTATCCCCCATCGGGCAGACCAAACCCGGGGCGGTGCCCGGCTGCTGGGGGATCAACGTGGCGCCCTGGGGCACATCGGCTTGGCGCAGATTATTGTCGGGCATCACCCGGCCCCGGGCCGTGAACCGTTCGCGAATCCGCGCCACCACCGCTGCATCCCGGATCAGCGGTACGTCCATCACCATGGCCAGGGCCTCCCGGGTAATATCGTCATGGGTCGGCCCCAGCCCGCCACAGAGGATCACCCCGTCGGAGCGTTCCAGGGCCAGCCGGATCGCGGCGACGATTCGCCCCAGGTTATCCCCCACCTTGGTCTGATAGTGGGAGTCGATGCCGGCCAGAGCCAGTTGTTCGCCGATCCAGGACGAATTAGTATCGACGATCTGGCCTAGCAGTAGTTCGGTGCCGATGGCGATGACTTCGCAGCGCATGGGTGGTGTCTCCTGAAAACTAAAGGGCGATCGGTTGCAAAATCACCCGCCCTATTCCGGCCGCTGGTCTGGCTTTGATGTGGTGACCGTTCGGGGTTCAGTGTGACGCGAACCGGAGCGGTTTTGAAGTCATAACCCGCACCGGCTGCTAACCATAGCGGAACCGGCTATGGTTACAGTGCAGAGACTAAACCGGCCTGGCGCCGGATCGAACCCGCCACTGTTGCCCCGGAACCAAACCATGTCCGACGAATTTGACGAAGCCGCCCTTCGCTATCACGAATCCCCCATGCCGGGCAAGCTGGCCATCGTGGCCACCAAGCCCATGGACACCCAGCGGGACCTGGCCCTGGCCTACTCCCCGGGGGTGGCGGCGGCCTGCAACGCCATCGCCGCCGACCCCCTGACCGCGGCCCGCTACACCGCCCGTCAGAATCTGGTGGCGGTCATCTCCAACGGCACGGCGGTGCTGGGCCTGGGCAGCATCGGGCCGTTGGCCTCCAAGCCGGTGATGGAGGGCAAGGCGGTGCTGTTCAAGAAATTTTCCGGCATCGACGTGTTCGATATCGAAATCGACGAGCAGGACCCGGATGAGTTCATCAAGACCGTGGCTCGTCTGGAACCCACTTTCGGGGGCATCAACCTGGAGGATATCAAGGCTCCAGAGTGCTTTATCATCGAGCAGGCCCTGCGGGAGAAAATGAACATCCCGGTATTCCACGACGATCAGCACGGCACAGCCATTATCGTGGGCGCGGCGGTGCTTAACGGCCTACGGGTGGTGGGCAAGGACCTGGGCAAGGTCAAGCTGGTGTGTTCCGGGGCCGGGGCGGCGGCCCTGGCCTGCTTGAATATTCTGGTGGGCCTGGGGCTGCCCCGGGAGAACATCTTCGTATGTGACATCAAGGGCGTGGTCTACCAGGGCCGCACCGAGTTGATGGACCCCTGGAAATCGGTATACGCCCAGGACACCCCGGCCCGAACCCTGGCCGAGGTCATCGACGGGGCGGATATTTTCCTGGGCCTGTCGGCGCCCAATGTGCTCAAGCCCGAGCTGCTCAAATCCATGGCCCCCAAGCCCCTGATCATGGCCCTGGCCAATCCGGTGCCGGAGATCATGCCGGACCTGGCCAAGAAAGCCCGCCCGGACGCGGTGATCGCCACCGGCCGCTCGGATTTTCCCAATCAGGTCAACAATGTCTTGTGCTTTCCGTACATCTTCCGTGGCGCCCTGGACGTGGGCGCCACGGGCATCAACGAGGAAATGAAACTGGCTTGCGTGCGGGCCATCGCCGAGCTGGCCATGGCGCCCCCCTCGGAACTGGTGACCAAGGCCTATGGGGGCAAGGCCATGCGCTTCGGGCCGGAGTATCTGATCCCCAAACCCTTCGATCCCCGCTTGATCCTGCAAATCGCCCCGGCGGTGGCCAAGACCGCCATGGAGACGGGTTTGGCCACCCGCCCCATTGAGGACATGGGCGCCTATCTCCAAAAGCTTAACCATTTCGTCTATGCCTCGGGGCTGCTCATGAAGCCCCTGTTCGACAAGGCCAAGCAAGCCCCCAAACGGCTGGTGTTCGCCGAGGGGGAGGAGTCCCGGGTGTTGCAGACCGTGCAGCAACTGCTGGAGGAGGGCATCGCCCAGCCCATTGTGGTGGGTCGGCCGGCGGTGGTGGAGCGGCGCCTGGAGCAACTGAGCCTACACCTCAAGCCGGGCCGGGACTTCGAGATGATCAACATCCTCAAGGACCCCCGCTTTAAGGAATACTGGACCCTGTATCACCAACAGGTGGGCCGCAAGGGCATCAGCCCCAAGGAGGCCCAGACCGTGGTGCGCACCGACTCCACCGTGGTGGCGGCGCTGATGGTCAAGCGCGGCGAGGCCGACGCCATGATCTGCGGCACCGTAGGCCCGTTTCGCAAGCACATGCAAAACGTCCGGGACATTATCGGCAAGGCTCCGGGTATCCACGATCTATCCACGATCTCCGCGCTGATTCTGCCCCGGGGCACATTCTTTATCTGCGACACCCATGTGACCCCCGAACCCACCGCCGAGGAGATCGCCGAAATGACCCTGCTGGCGGCCTCGGAGGTGCGCGCCTTCGGCCTTAAGCCCAAGGTGGCGCTGCTGTCCCGCTCCAATTTCGGCACCCACGACACGGTCTCGGCCCGGAAGATGCGCGAGGCTCTGGCGCTGCTCCAGCAGCGCGCCCCCAATCTGGAGGTGGACGGGGAGATGCATGCCGACGCCGCCCTGGAAGAAGCCATCCGCAACGAGGTATTCCCGGAATCCCGGCTCACCGGCGAGGCCAATCTGCTGGTGATGCCCAACGGCGACGCCGCCCATATCGCCTACAGCCTGCTGAAAGTGCTCGGCGGCGGGGTGACCATCGGCCCGATCCTGGTGGGTTCGGCCCGGCCCGCCCATGTGGTGCCCCAGTCCATCACCGTGCGTGGCCTGGTGAACATGAGCGCCCTGACCGTCACCCAGGTGCAGGTGCGCCAGGAGGGCCGTGGCTGAGTCATGAACGATGCCCGAACCAGCAAGCTGCCCCTGAAGGTCTCCCTCGGCCTGGCCCTGTTGCTGCTGGTCGCCTATGGGCTGTGGCCGGGGTTCCGGGAGGGGGTCCATGAGGGCATCCAGGTGTTGGCCGGCGGCGATCGGGAGCGCATTTCCCGGTGGGTGGAGCAGTTCGGACTGCTGGGTCCCCTGGTCATCAGTCTGGCCATGGTGGCCCAGATGTTCCTGATCGTGATTCCCTCCGTGGCCCTGCTGGTGGTGGCGGTGCTGGCCTATGGGGGCTTTTGGGGGGTATTGATCTCCCTCGCGGCCATCGCCACCGCCTCCACGGTGGGCTACGCTGCGGGCGCCTGGCTAGGACCGCGCACCGTACACCGGTTCATCGGCCGGGACACCGAGCAGAAAGTGACCCACTACGTGGAAAAGTACGGGGTCTGGGCGGTGATCATCGCCCGCTTGTCGCCGGTGCTATCCAACGACGCCATCAGTTTCGTGGGAGGGATTCTGCGCATGGGCTACTGGCGGTTCATGGCCGCCACCTTGGCGGGAACCTTGCCCCTGACCCTGCTGATCGCCTGGCTGGAGGCGGACACCGAGCGTCTGGAGACGGGGCTGTGGTGGTTGTCGGGGCTGAGCCTGGCCGCCTTCGCCGCCTGGCTGGTCTACAACCGTCGGTAGGCGGCGGCCTAAGCCCCCGCCCACCGTCGCGGCCTTACTGGTTGTAATAATTCACATACAGCCCCATACCCAGCCTGGAGCTGGTGTCCCGGTTGGCGTAGCGGTTGATCTTGAAGGTGTAATAGCCCGACACCGTGGGCGTGAACTCCACCCGCTCGAAGGGATTGTCCCAGGAGAACGAACCCCCCACATAGTTACCGGAGGGGTTATAGACCCGCAAGTCCAGGTCCATGCCAATGGGGTGGGCGTCGTTGCGGTGGCTGTAGGTATAGCTGCCCCGGTTCAGCCAGCTCAGCACCACCCGTACCTTGTCCCAGGAACTGGAGATATAAATTCGCTTTTCCACATAGCCGTCGGAGTTGCCGTCCTGGGTGTCGAAGTAGCCGAAGCTGCTGTTATTGCCAGAATACCAGGCCCAGTATCCGCTCCACTGGGCGCTTCGAAAGTCGATGCCCCCTAGCCCCACTTTGCCATAGCCGCCACTGATGGGATCGGTGGCCCCGGCTAGCAGCTTGGCTTTGAGCAGATAGGGCCGGTACTGGAGATAAGTGGAATGAGACATCATATCCGCCGAAAAAGCCGCGGCGTGAGGCGTGGACTGGCTGGTGCCGGACATAGTGAACCCCCCGGCGCTGATATTGGTGCCTGGCGCGCTGACTTCCGGCTTGTCATTGCCGGTCTGAGGGTCGTTGAAGGGGGAGGAACCGGAAATGGTATCGTTAGCGTCGTTGTAATTGCCCACGGTGACGACGTTCAGCCCCTTGCCGGGAGAACGCACATTGCCGGTGCCGCCGCCGGTGTTGCCGCCACTGTTGAACACCGGAATGTTGTAGTTGTAGACGAAGTTATCCCAGTCCCGATCCAGGGTGGTGAAATTGGTATTGTCGTTGGTGCTGTTGGAGCGGGTGACGATATGGATGGGCGGATTGCCCCCCACCCCATCCAAATCGCTAAACTGGGGCAATACGGCGCTACCCCGACAGTACATGAAGGACTCGGGGGCCACGGTTTTGATGATGGCGCCCACATTGCGGGAATGGTTGGTCTCGGACCCTGACAGGCGATCATACTCATTGAACCGGGACTCATTGGCGCAGCCGCTCTCGGTCATATAAATACCGATATTGTCGCCCCGAGTAGTGCTATACGGCAGGGCTGAAGTGCTGATGCTGGTATCCGCCATGGCCTGGTTAATATCGTCCTCCCCGGGCGAATGCAGCTCCAGGCCGGCCAGGCGCGGGTCCTTGGAGCCGGCGAGTTTTTTGATGGTCTCCCCATCCAGTTTCAGGGTCACCGACTCATGGCCATGGCCCAGGGCCTCCTCGATCTCTTTGTGGCCGGACAGACCATGGGTCCTGGCCCAGTCCAGCAGCGCCTTGGCGCGGGCCTCCTGGAGTTCGGCCCGCAACCGGCCCTGCTCCAGGGCATGAACCTTGGCCTGCTCGGCCAGACCTTTTTCGGATAATTCCTTGCCGTCGATGGCGCCGCGCACGGTCAATCCGTTCAGCACTTCCGCCTCCCCGGACTCCGGCTTCAGGTCTGGCGTCGGCGTCGGCAGATTCAGGGCGATGTCCACCGCCACGGTCTCCCCGGCCCGCAGGTTGGCCAGGCGCTTTTGCAAGGCCCCATCCAGCAGGGGGGCGACACCCCGGGGCACGGCGCTCTCGCTGATTAATCGACCCTTGCCGTCAAAGACCTGGGCGGCAAGCTGGCCTTTCTCATTGACCGATTTGAGAAAGGTGAACGTGGCGCCATTGATAACCTTGGTGGACTTGGCCACGATATCGGCGGCGGCCAATCCAGGCGCCGTTAGCAGCGCACTGCCGGCTAGGGCGGTGGCGATGGCGACGGCTAGGGCGGGGGTGTTGGGTCGTGACATTAATGCATCCTCCGGTGCGGGGTGGGTACAAGACGCCCTCACCTGCTACCGAGGCAGCGCCCTATAGGTCTATTGTTCCCCACCCGCCGAACCGGCGAAGCCGAAAATGTGGCAGCCCAGTTGTGCGCTTTTGCCGCCCCGAACCGGCAGCCGGTCACCGCGCCCCCGCAAATTGCGCTAGGCCGATGCCCGGGTGCATAATCCCGGCCCAATCCCTGCGGGCGCCCGATCGCCTGTTTCCGATCCTCCGCTAGCGAGTATCCGTCTTGCCCCCACGCTCACAACAACGCCTCAACCGCTTTGTCGCCACCGGCCAGCAACGCCTGTTGCAAGGCAGCCTGACGGGGCTGGAAAAGGAAACCCTGCGCGTCTCTCCAAGCGGCTGCATCGCCCAAAGCGATCATCCGGCCTCCCTAGGCTCAGCACTCACCCACCCCTGGATCACCACGGACTACGCCGAGGCCCTGCTGGAGTTCATCACCCCGCCATTTTCGGACCCGCGCCGGTCCCTAGATTTTCTGGATGACATCCATCGGTTTGTGTATCCCCGGCTGGGAGGAGAATACCTGTGGGCCGCCAGCATGCCCTGCGTGCTGGACGGGGAGAATAGTATTCGTATCGCCGAGTACGGCCGCTCCAACGCCGGGCGCATGAAACATATCTACCGGCTGGGGCTGGGCCATCGCTACGGCAAACTGATGCAGGTCATCGCCGGGGTGCATTTCAATTTTTCGCTGCCAACGGCGTTCTGGCCGGTATTTAAGGACCAGGAGGCCAACCCCCTCTCTCTACAAAACTTCACCTCCGAGAGCTATTTCTGTCTGATCCGCAATCTACAGCGGCTGGGCTGGCTGATCCCCTATCTATTCGGGTCGTCTCCGGCCATCTGCAAGTCCTTTCTGGCCGGCCAGCCCCAGCGGCTCGCCGAGTTCGACACCAATACTTATTTCGAGCCTTTCGCCACCTCCCTGCGGCTTAGCGACATCGGCTACACCAACCGCAGTTCCAAGAAGGCTGGCCTGGATATTTCCTACAGCAGCCTGGACGACTACCTCACCAGCCTGATCCAGGCCATCGAGACTCCCAGCGACCGATTCCAGGCAATCGGCGTCAAGGTGGGGGGCGCGTACCGCCAGCTCAACGCCAACGTCTTGCAAATCGAGAACGAGTACTACAGCACCATGCGCCCCAAGCAGCTACCGGAAGGCTTTGAGAAGCCCTCCCTAGCCCTGGCCCGGCGCGGGGTGCGCTATGTGGAGCTGCGCTCCCTGGATGTAAACCCTTTTGATTCCTGTGGGGTCAACGAGGACCAACTACGGTTCCTGGAGGCGTTTCTGCTGCTGTGCCTGCTCGATGACAGCCCGGAAATCAGCCATGAGGAGCGGCGGATCATCGACGACAACCAGCAGACCAGCGCCCTACGGGGCCGGGAGCCTGGCCTGACCCTAAACCGCAACGGCCGGCCGACGCCACTGCGAAACTGGGCCGCCGAGATCTGCGACTGCCTGGAAGGCATCTGTGGGGTACTGGACGAGGGCCGGGAGAACCAGCCCTACCGGCGCGCCCTGGCCCTCCAGAAAGAGGCCATCGCCGACCCCGAGCGCACCCCCTCCGCCCGGATCCTGGCGGAGATGCGCCGGGAAGGCGAAGGCTTTTTCCATTTCGCCCAGCGCCATTCCCAGCACCACCGGGACAGGTGTCTGGCCCGGCCTCTGGAGACCAGCCGAGAGCGAGAATTCCAGGCCGAAGCGGAACGTTCTCTGGCCCGACAGCGGGCTATGGAAACCGGCGATACGGTCTCATTCGATGCTTTCTTGGAGCACTATTTCGCACAGCGTTGAACTTGCGGTTTGCGCCGAACTTGCCAAGCTTATAATGTCACCGTATTAGCGGAGGGCTTATGGACACTCCAGACAAGTCCCACGAATTGATCAGCTTTCCCAGCCTGCGCCGCGTCCCCGCCGCCGCTCCCCTGGACTGGCTGCGGGACGGCGCCGCCGACTTGCGCCGCGCCCCCCACACCAGCCTGTGTCTGGGTACGCTCTTCGCGGTTATGGGTTACAGCCTACAACAGGCCCTGACGACTGCTCCCCACTGGGCGCTGGCCCTCATCACCGGCTTTGTGCTGATCGGACCGTTTCTGGCCATCGGCTTCTATGACATCAGCCGCCGCCTGGAGCGGGGCCAACCGATCAATCTGGGCGCCGCCCTGTGGGCCTGGTGGGAAATCAAGGGGATCGTGGGCCTGTTTTCCATCATTTTGGCCCTGTTGATGGCCGGCTGGGTGCGAGTTTCGGTGGTGCTGGTGGGGCTGTTTTTCATGGGCGCCATGCCCACCATGGAGACCCTGCTTGAGCAACTGTTTTTTGCGAATAACTTACCGTTTATGTTGATTTATTTTGGAATCGGTGGGCTGTTCGCGGCGCTGGTGTTCGCCCTCAGCGTGGTGTCCATCCCCCTGATGATGGACCGCGATACCGACACCGTGACCGCGATGATCGCCAGCATCGCCGCGGTGATCCGCAACCCCGGAGCCATGGCCCTATGGGCGGCGCTGATCATGGGGCTGTGCCTGTTAGGCATGCTGACCTCTTATCTGGGCCTGATCGTGGCCATGCCCCTAGTGGGCCATGCCACCTGGCACGCTTACCGGGCGCTAGTGGAATGACCGCCATGATCCGTTTGAGCGCCCTGTTACTGGGTCTGCTGGCCAGTCTGCCCGGCTGCGCCCAGGACCCGCCGACCAGCGCCGGGCAGACCCTGGAAGTCATGGTCACCGTGCCCAACCCCTGCTGGTCCCTACGCATCCGATCCGTGTACCGGAGCGCCGGAGAGCTGCTGGTGGTCTCGGATCTCACCCCTCCCTCGCCGGATATGATGTGCGCCCAGGTCATCTCCCAAGCCCGGGACCAGGTGGAGCTGGCCTTGCCGCCTCCCCTCCCCCCCATCCGTCATCTAGTCCTAGGCCGGACCTGGCGGGGAGACCTTCTCCAGGACCAGCCGCCGATCATCTTTTTCGACTCCGAAACCCAGCTTCAGGACCATCTGGCCGGAGCGGAGCGCCTGCGTTGACGGCCAACCCGCGTTGTCCCTGGCCGCTCGGTGGGCTATGATACCGGTGACTACGGCCATTCAGCCGTCCCTGATTCCGTTGACCCGAGAGCTTTTGGTTTGATGCCACGTTTGTTCAACAATCCCAGCCCGCGACGGGGCGTCCACCAGAGGTGGAATGCATTGCCTCTGGCGTCCGGCAGGCCCATGACAAACCTTGACCAGCGGTTCGGCGTTCAACTTCACGGCAGTAGTCACGATAGTAGCTGACGGTCTTCGAATTCATTCCCTCGGAGACCGCCGCTAACAGGCGCCTTCGGGAGGATTCTCAAAAAACCCCGTCCGGCGCCCAGCCTGGCGGGGTTTTTTATCGCCCCACGGGCTGCTCTCTCAAGGTTTCGAGGGCTATGCGGATAAGTTTTCCCATACACAACGCGGACCCCGTCCGCTCCAACCTAAGCAGCAGGAGGTCGAAATGGATAAGCTCGCTAATGTATTCCGTAGTTTCTTCGCGGCCCCGGTCCGGCCAACGCCCCACAAGCGGCAACTGTCCCGGGAGGAGATCATGAGCCTGGTGGTCAATAAGAAGCTCACCCGCGCCCAAGCCAAGGCCGTGCTGGCCAAGCGATTCCATGGATAATCCCTTATCAGGCTGTAGATGCGGCGAGGGGGCAGTCTCCTGACCCTGGCGTTCCGAGGTCAGTGGACTGCCCCCTCCCTTCAACACCCCCTATACATCCGGCGCCGACGCGCCTGCGGCTTAATTGGCGACTGGCGCCTGGTAAGGATTCTCCGGCATCAGCAGCTTGGACAGGGGCGCCCGCCGGTAGCTCTCCCCAGGCGGGTAGTTGGCAGCCAGATAATCCAGAATCCGTTCCTCCACAGCCGGCTCGAACTGCCAGAGGTTTTGGGTGGCCTGCATCCAGCGGATGATGTCCTTCCAGGTCTCCCGGCTGCCCCGCTGGTTGGTGATATGGCCGGCGCCGTGACAGGCGGTGCAATTGTTCCGCACCAGTTCCCAATCCTCGGCGATAAGCAGCCCAGTTGCGGGGTCGGTCTCTTGGGCGCTGGCTGCTGCAGGCAGAGCCAGGACCAGGGCCAGGGCAAGCGATCGCGGGCCGTTCATCTCAAACCACCTGCACGGCGATGCGATGGCAGGCATTGTTCAAATACCCCCGGGGATTCCAGCCGGGCAGCACCACGGGCTGGGAGCGGCCCTGGGTGTCCACCGCCCTGGCCCAGAGTTCGTAATAGCCGATCTCCGGGAACTCCACCTGGGCTTCCCATAGCTGCCAGGCATAGGGGTTGGCGGGCTGCTTGAGGTCAGCCTGTCGCCAGGTGCTGCCGAAGTCTTTGGAGACATACAGTTCCTTGACTGCCAAATCCCCCGCCCAGGCTTTGCCCCGCAGGGCCAGGACCTCGCCCTGGGGTTGGCTAAGCCCCGACTTGGGGAAGGTAATCAGAGATTTAACGGGCATGGACTCGATGATGCACATGTCGTCGTCCGGCACCTCAGTGCCTGGAGCCACCGGATGGCAAGGCACCCGGTAGGACTGGCCGCCCATTTTGGGGCCATCATGAACCTGATTGCGGATGACTATTTTTTTCAGCCACTTGCCGGACGTGGAGCCGGGCCAGCCGGGGGCCACCAGGCGCAGGGGATGGCCGTTGTGCCAGGGAATATCGGCGTCGTTCATGGCGAAGGCCAGCAGCGTGTGGTCGTCCAGGGCCTTGGCCATGGGTACGCCCCGGGAGATGGGCGATTTACTGGGGTCGCCGCTCAGATGGGCGTCCGCTCCGTAATAGCCAATGTACACGGCGTCGTCCTTGATGCCACAGGCGTTCAGTACGTCCTTGAGCCGTACTCCGGTCCAGCGAGGACAGCCCACCGCTCCCGTGGTCCACTGATTGCCCTTGGCCGGTGGGTTGAACTCGCTGCGACCGTTACCGCCGCACTCCACCTGGAGTTGCAGGGTGACGGTCTCGAAGTTGTCCTTGAGGTCCTGGAGGGAGAACGTGGTGGGGTTTTGACAGGACTCCCCGGCAATCTCCAGGCTCCAGGCAGCGGGGTCGATGGATTCCATGGGCGGGGGCAGGCCATTATTGCGCACGAACAGCCGCTCGGCGGGGGTGACCGGATCGTCCAGCAGATGGGCCGGGGTTTCGGCGTTCAGGGGCCGGTCGTTGAACACGATCAAGCCGTCCTTGCCGGGGATCTGGAACGGCTCGTCGGAGGCAGCCAGGGCGGCGGGGATCAGACCTCCAGGGAACCCGTCGGCGAAAGGAATGCGAGACCCCAGCACCGCCGCCAAGGCCGCCAGCCCGCTTTTTGCCAAAAACCCGCGCCGTGTCAGTGGATTGGATTTTCTTCCCCAGAGCAGCCAGTCGGCTTTTTCGGGGTCTTCGGCATAGAGTTCGTGCAGTCCGCGCCGCTGGTGTTTGTTGCTCATCGGGACATCCCCTAAACGCTCGCTTCAACCTCCCAAGCATAGTTCAAAAATACACCTTAGCCGGACCGGGCCTCGGCCAGCCGCTGGCGGGCCGCCGCCACTTGACGGGCCAGGTCTTCCAGGACCGTCCGGGCCTCGGTCGATAGGTTCAGGGCCAGAGCGGCTTGCACCTGCTCGCCCAGTGCGGCTTCCCGTTGCTCCTGCTCCTCCAGCAGGGTTTGCCGCCGGTCCTCCACCAGTAGGGTTCTGAGCCGGGTCAGCAGTCCGTCAATGGCCTCCCAGTCGTCGTCCGGGGCCTGGGGCAAGTCGTCCAGCCGCCGCAGTTGCCCGGCCAGGGCGTCGGCCGCCTGTTGACGCTCCCCGGCCAGGTCCTGAAACAGCCGCTCCAGGTCCGGGTCGTCCAGCAGTTCGGCCACGTCCCGATAGTGATCGGCGGCGTTCTGGCAGGCCATGACCAGCCCGTTCAGGGCCGCTTGGCAGTCGTCGCGCAAAATCATGACTAAGCTCCGGTGTAGGCTTCGGGCACGTATACCCGCAGCGCCCCCGCCAGCAGGCTGAAGCGGGCCGGGGTGCGGGTGGTGAGTTCGCCATCGGTGTCCACATCCATGGGCTTACGGGTGCGCAGTTCGATGTTCCGACCCTGCATCAGCAACAGGCGCTCCGGGTCCCGCTGGCCGCTACGCAGAATGGGCGCCACCAGGGCCAGCTCCCAGAACCGCAGGGGCTTGAGGCTGTAGATAAAAAATAAACCGTCGTCAATTTCGGCTTCCTCGGCGATGGTCATGCCGCCCCCGTAATGGCGGCCGTTGCCCACCGCCACCTGGATGGAGCGCACCCGCCGGGTCTGGCCGTCGCAGACGATGTCTACCTTAAAGGGCCGGTGTTCCCGATAAGCCTGAATAAAGCCGTGCAGATACCCCAGCACGCCCCAGCGCCGCTTGACCTCCTTGGTGAGCTTATGGGCCACCCGCACCCCTAGGCCGATACTGGCCACATTGAAAAAATGCACGCCGTTGACCCGGCCCAGGTCAATGGCATGAAGCCGACCGGCGGCGATCACCCGACAGGCTTCCGTGAGATCGCCGGGGATGCCCAGGGTGCGGGCCAGATCATTGGCGGTGCCCATGGGCAGTATTCCCAAGGGCAGGCCACTGTCCAGCACCGCTCCAGACATGCAGTTTAGGGTGCCATCACCGCCGCCCACGATCACGCAGTCCAACTCCCCGGCCCGCTCTCGGATCAGTTCCTGCATGCGGCCCGGCTGGTTGTCGGTCTCTAGCGCCAGTTCGAAGCCCTGCTCCCGCAGCAGCCCCAGGCCGACCTCCAGATCGGCATCGCCGTTGCGGCTGCTCCGGTTGACCAGCACCAGGGCGCGGCGCCTGACCGGAGGATCAATGGCCATAGCGGCGGGATAAGTAGCTGAAGGCCGCTCGCAGACCCATGGCCTCGCCCCCTTCGGGACGACCGGGCTTGGTTCCAAGGTTCCAGGCCATCACATCCACATGGACCCAGGGTATACCCTCGGGCACGAACTCCCGCAGGAACAGAGCGGCGGTGATGGCCCCGCCGTAAGGGGCGCTGGAGCCGTTGGCGATATCCGCCACCTTGCTATTCAGTAGCTCCCGGTAGGGTCCGTGCAAGGGCATCCGCCACAGGGGGTCCCTCTCTTCCCGGGCGGCTTTTAGCAGGCCCTCGGCCACGGCGTCGTCATTACAGAACAGCGCCGGCACCTCGGCGCCCAGGGCCACCCGGGCGGCGCCGGTGAGGGTGGCGAAGTCCATGAGCAGATCGGGCTTTTCGGCGCTGGCCTCGGTCAAGGCGTCGCAGAGGATCAACCGGCCCTCGGCGTCGGTGTTGTCCACCTCCACGGTCAGCCCCTTGCGGGTGTCCAGCACGTCCCCGGGCCGGAAGGCGTTGCCGGCCACGGCGTTTTCCACCGCCGGCACCAACACCCGCAGCCGTAGCTTAAGCCTGGCGGCCATAATCATCCGGGCCAAGCCTATGACATGGGCGGCCCCGCCCATGTCTTTTTTCATCAGCCGCATGCCCGCAGCGGACTTCAGGTCCAGGCCGCCGCTATCGAAGCACACCCCTTTGCCCACCAAGGTCAACTGGGGGTGGGATTTGTTTCCCCAGAGCAGCTCCAGCAGCCGAGGCGGGTGGGCGCTAGCCCGGCCCACGGCATGGATGGCCGGGTAGTTCTCGGCCAGCAGTTCCTTGCCCACCCACTGGTTCACCTCTGCGTCGAAATCACTGCCTAGGGCCAGCAGGGTATCGGCCAGATTTTCGGGCATCATGTCCTCGGCCGGGGTGTTGATCAGGTCCCGGGTCAGGGTCAGGGCGTGGAGCTGGTCCAGCAGGGCCGTGGCGTCGCAGCCTTCGGGCACGGCCAGCCGGGGTAGGGTCTGTTTGTAGGCTTTGTAGCGGCTGAAGCGGTATGCGCCCAGTCCCCAGCCTAACACCGACCGGGCCTGGGTTTCGGCAGGCCATTGCACGTCCAGGAAATAATCACCGGGGGGCAATACCGTAGGCAGGCCGCCCAAGGCCCAGGGGTCTTCGGAGCCTTGAATGCCCACCACCGCAGCGGCCAGGGACCCGCCCTCCCCGGGCAACAGGCAAACGCCGCCGGGTTGGCCGTTGAAACCGCAAGCATCCAGCCAGCGCCGCCGCCCTTCGGATTGGCTGTCCCGCCAGGCGGAAAACCCCTCCTCGGTCACCGGCATAATGGCCACGGCCTGTGCCGGGCGTTTTTCAAGCAAACAGGTTTGCATCTAGATTCCTCGCAGGCTTGCCCCCGGACGCCGGGTCTGGAACACGATTATGAAGACCGGGAAAAAGCTGCTACGTTTCACGCCGGCTCCGTGGCTATAGCGTAGCCTGTCCCCGGCCCAAACCAAACAGTCTGCGAACACCACCCATGTCCAAGCCCCGCTTAACTGATTGGCTGCTGCTGCTATCCCTGGTGGCTATATGGGGAAGTTCTTTTTTGCTCACCAAACTGGCGGTGGTCGGCCTGCCCCCCACCACGGTGGTGGCCGGGCGGCTGGTGGTGGCCGCTGTGGCGTTGCTGGCCCTGGCCCGCTGGCGGGGGCTGGGCCTATCCCGCTCCCGGCGGCTATGGGGGTATCTGATTGCGATCGCCGTGACCGGCAACTGCCTGCCGTTCTTTCTTATCAGTTGGGGACAGCAGTCCATTGACAGCGGCCTGGCGGGCATTCTCATGGCCGTCATGCCTTTGGGGGTGCTGGTGCTGGCCCATTACTTCGTGGATGGGGAGCGGCTGACCGTCCCCCGGGCGGCGGGCTTTGGACTGGGCTTTCTGGGCATCGTGGCCCTCACCGGACCCCAAGCCCTGCTGCGGCTCCAGGGGGAAGGGGCTTCGTCCCTGGCGCCGCAACTGGCGGTGCTGGGCGGGGCGCTGTGCTACGCAGTCACCACCATCATCGCCCGCCGTCGCCCGGACAGTGAACCGCTGTTGGCCGCCGCCGGGGTGATGCTCGTCGGCAGCCTGCTGATGCTGCCCACCGCCGCTGCGGTGGATCTGCCTATAACCCCGCTCCCCGGCTGGATTCCCTGGTTGGCGGTAACGACTCTGGGGCTGGTGTGTACGGCCATCGCCACGGTAGTGTATTTCACCCTGATCGGCTCTGCCGGTCCCACCTTTTTAGCCCTGATCAATTATCTGATTCCCCTCTGGGCGCTGGGGATGGGGGCGCTGTTTCTGGGCGAGCGTCCGGGCTGGAACGCCCTGCTGGCCCTGGGGCTGATCCTGGGAGGGATCGGTCTGAGCCAGTGGCGGGGCGGCGCCAAAACTTAACTGGGCTAGCCTTGGGGCCTGCCCCCGATCAAGGTCGTAAACCCCTGTTACGGGACTTGCAACAACCGATCAGTTAGGTAGACTACGGCCATTCTCGAGGAGCGCTGCAACGGGCCGCCACGTCCGCCAGGCTCGGGAACCCGTCAAAACGGCGCTCGCGAACCCATGATGCGGTTGGCGAGCCATACCCCCGCCGACCCCGTCATTCACTTCGTGCGAACCGAGGAGTGCGCCATGAATGCCGTTGTCAATCCGCAATTCACCGATTACCACGTCGCCGACCTGAAGCTGGCCGACTGGGGCCGCAAGGAAATCAGTATCGCCGAGACCGAGATGCCCGGGCTGATGGCCGTGCGCGCCGAGTATCGGGATCAGCAGCCCCTCAAGGGCGCCCGTATCGCCGGCTCCCTGCACATGACCATCCAGACCGCAGTGCTGATCGAGACCCTGACGGCCCTGGGCGCCGAAGTGCGCTGGGCGTCTTGCAATATCTTCTCTACCCAAGACCACGCCGCCGCCGCCATCGCCGCCGCCGGGGTGCCGGTGTTCGCCCACAAGGGCGAGTCCCTGGCCGAGTACTGGGATTACACCCATCGGATCATGGAATGGGCCGACGGCGGCGCTCCCAACATGATCCTGGATGACGGCGGCGACGCTACCCTGTTGGTCAATCTAGGGGCCAAGGCCGAGCAGAACCCGTCTCTGCTGGACAACCCCCAGTCCGAGGAGGAGGAGTATCTCTACGCCGCCATCCGCAAGCGCCTTGAGAGACAGCCCGGCTGGTACTCCAAAATCCTTGAAAACATTCGCGGCGTCACCGAGGAGACCACCACCGGCGTACACCGGCTGTACCAGATGGAAAAGCGCGGCGAACTGCCCTTCCCCGCCATCAATGTCAACGACTCGGTGACCAAATCCAAATTCGACAATCTCTACGGCTGCCGGGAATCCCTGGTGGACGGCATCAAGCGAGCCACGGACGTGATGATCGCCGGCAAGATCGCCGTGGTCTGCGGCTACGGCGACGTGGGCAAGGGCTGCGCCCAATCCCTGCGGGGCTTGGGGGCCACGGTATGGGTCACCGAAATCGACCCCATTTGCGCCCTGCAAGCGGCCATGGAGGGCTACCGGGTGGTGACCCTGGACGATGTGGCCGGCCAGGCCGATATTTTCGTCACCGCCACCGGCAACTATCAGGTCATCAGCCATACCCATATGGCGGCCATGAAGGACCAGGCCATCGTCTGCAACATCGGCCACTTCGACAACGAAATCGACGTGGCCGGCCTGAAGCAATACCAGTGGGAAGAAATCAAGCCCCAGGTGGATCACGTGATCTTCCCGGACGGCAAGCGCATCATTCTGCTGGCCCAGGGCCGGCTGGTGAATCTGGGCTGCGCCACCGGCCACC
>CAZQXD010000001.1:3613-151184 GCA_964597315.1 uncultured Candidatus Competibacteraceae bacterium | reverse complement strand
GCAGCTGATGAACCCTGTGAAGTCTACCGCACTAGAGTTTCATGCGATTGCCCTGTGCTCAAGTCCACCCCGTAAGCCTGGGCCACGAATAGGGCGCACACCCCCTGGTAGAGGGCGGTGCCGTCCATATTGATGGTGGCTCCCAGGGGCAGCACGAAGCTGGAGACGTTTTTGGATACCCCCAGATTGTGCTGGGCGGCGCTCATGGTCACCGGCAGGGTGCCGGAGCTGCTGGTGGTGCTGAAGGCCACCATTTGGGCCTCGCCCACGCCCCGGAAGAACTGGAGCGGGTTAAGCCGCCCCAAAAAGGCCACGGCGCCGCCCAGAGTGATGACCGCATGGAGTATGCAACCCAGGTACACGGCCACGATGACTTTCAGCAGCGGCAGCAACACGCTCAGCCCGTACTTGCCGGCGGTGGAGGCGATCAGGGCGAACACCCCATAAGGAGCCAGGGCGATGATCAGATCGGTCAGCTTGTAAATGACCTCGGCGGCGGCATCGAAAAACTCCTTTACCGGTCGGGCCTTTTCTCCCGCCAGGCTGATGGCGATCCCCAGCAGAATCGAGAACACGATAATCTGTAGCACGTTTCCGGAGGCCAGGGCATCCACCGGATTGGTGGGCACGAAACTGATCAGGGTGTTGATAAACGACGGCGCCTCCTTGGCCTCCACGGCCTGGGCGGCTTCCAGCCCCACTCCGGCGCCCGGTTGCAGCACGGTGCCCACCACCAGACCGATGGTAATGGCGATGGCCGTGGTCACCAGATAAATGGTGATGGTCTTTATCCCCACCCGGCCCAGTTTCTTGGGATCGGCCATGGAGGTGACGCCGCAAATCAAGGTGATGAAGATCAAGGGCACCACCAGCATCTTGATGGTGTTCAGGAACAACTTGCCCAAGGGGTCGAACACGCTGGCGTTAGGGCCAAGTATCATGCCCACGATCAAGCCCAGGACCAGGCCGATCAGGACCTGCTGCCAAATTTGCAGACTTCGCCAACGGCCCCATAGGCCGTTACGGTTGATGATATGTTCACTCATGAGGACTGCTCCTGCGGGTTGGGTTATTGTTTTGCAGGGATGCGGCATAGCCGATTTATCTGTTGCAACCTGAGCATAGCATCTAACTCTCCGAGGTCCGTGGGGCTACCGTACGGTAAAGGGGGGTGCGAGTTTAGGTCGGGCCGGGATGGGTATGGGTCGCCACCCCTTGCCCGATTCGGGTATAGTCTCGCCATTCCCAGCAATCCCCGGGACGGAGCATGAGTTACCAGGTATTGGCGCGCAAATGGCGCCCCCGCACCTTCCAGGAACTGGTGGGGCAGGCCCACGTGGTCCGCGCCCTGGTCAATGCTTTGGACCAGAACCGGCTGCATCACGCGTTTTTGTTCACCGGCACCCGCGGCGTGGGCAAGACCACCCTGTCACGGATTTTCGCCAAGTCCCTGAACTGCGAAACCGGCGTCACCTCCCAACCCTGCGGGCAGTGCGGCGCCTGCCAGGAGATCGACCAGGGCCGGTTCGTGGACTTGATCGAGGTGGACGCCGCCTCCCGAACCAAAGTGGAAGATACCCGGGATCTGCTGGAGAATGTCCAGTACGCCCCTACCCGGGGCCGCTACAAGGTGTACCTCATCGACGAGGTGCATATGCTCTCTAACCACAGCTTCAACGCCTTGCTCAAGACCCTGGAGGAGCCGCCCCCCCACGTCAAGTTCCTGCTGGCCACCACCGACCCCCAGAAGCTGCCGGTCACCGTGCTGTCCCGCTGCCTCCAGTTCAGCCTCAAGCGGCTACCGGAGAGCCAGATCGCCGAGCATCTGGAGACCATTCTGGAGCGGGAAGGGATCGACCGGGAGCCAGCGGCGGTGCGCCTGGTCGCCCGAGCCGGGGAGGGCAGCATGCGCGATGCCCTGAGCTTGCTGGATCAGGCCATCGCTTTCGGGGGCGGACGGCTGACCGCCGCCGAGGTGGCGGCCATGCTGGGCGCCCTGGACCAGGGCCATGTGCTGGCGCTGGTCGAAGCCTTGGCCGCTGGCGATCCAGCAGAGGTGCTGAACCGGGTGGCGATCCTGGATGAATCCGCCCCGGACTATATGACGTTGCTTGCGGATCTGCTGTCTCTGTTGCAGCGCCTGGCCGTGACCCAGGCCGTGCCAGGGGCAGGGGACGACGGACTGTTCGATCCCCAGGAACTGCGCCGTCTGGCCGGACTGTTCGACCCTGAGGAATTACAATTGGTCTATCAGATCGCCTTGATGGGCCGCCGGGACCTGCCCCTGGTCCCGGAGCCGAGGGGCGGTTTCGAGATGATCCTGTTACGAATGCTGGCGTTCCGGCCTGGCGTGGCCACGCCAGGCCGGGCCACGCCAGGCCGGGCCACGCCAGGCCGGGCCACGCCAGCCCCCGGTCCTGATCCCGAAGCATTGCCTGGGGCAACCACCGAATCCGCGCCCCCGGCGGTGGCCGCCGATAACGATTGGCAGACTATTGTGGCCAGCCTTGGCCTTAGCGCCATGGCGCGGCAACTGGCTTTGCATTGTGTCCTGGAGAAGCGGGAGGTCGGCGTGATCCGGTTGCTGCTGGCCCCTGGCCACGCCCAATTGCGTACCCGCGCCGTGGAGGAACGCTTACAGGCGGCGCTGTCTGACTATTATGGCGAGTCCTTACGCCTCAAGCTCCGGGTGGGGGAGGGGGGCATGGACACGCCGGCCCAACGCCAGGCCAAGGATCGGGCGGAGCGTCAGGAGGCCGCCGCCCAGGCCATTCACCAGGACCCCACTGTTAAAGCCCTGTGCGAAACTTTCAATGCCCAGGTGAAATCCGATTCCATCGCGCCCATCGACTGAACTCCCGGGCGCGCTGGCCTTAACCCCCCTAGATTGAGAGGAGACCCCTATGAAAGGCGGTTTGGGTAATCTGATGAAACAGGCCCAGAAGATGCAGGAGAACCTGCAAAAGGCCCAAGAAGAACTGGCCCATATGGAAGTCACCGGCGAATCCGGCGGCGGTCTGGTCAGCGTGGTCATGACCGGCAAGCATGAGGTGCGTCGGGTGACCATCGACGACAGCTTGTTGGGCGACGACAAGGACATGCTGGAAGACCTGGTGGCGGCGGCCATCAACGATGCTGTCCACAAGGTGGAGCGCACGGTGCAGGAAAAATTCTCGGGAATGACAGCGGGCATGGGCCTACCCGGCAATATCAAGCTGCCCTTCTAGACGGCCCGGCCCATGTTGGGTTCACCGCTGCTGGAGCGACTGATGGAGTCCCTGCGCTGTCTGCCTGGAGTCGGTCCCAAGTCGGCCCAGCGCATGGCATTTTATCTGCTGGAGCGGGACCGGGAAGGCGCCCGGCGGCTGGCCACGGTACTCCATGAGGCTCTGGACCGCATCGGCCGTTGCCGGTTGTGCCGGACCCTGAGCGAAACAGAACTGTGTACGGTCTGCGCCGATCCTCGCCGGGACCATACCCTGGTGTGCGTGGTGGAGACCCCAGCCGATGTATTGGCGGTGGAACAGGCCACCGGCTTTCGGGGGCTGTACTACGTGCTTATGGGGCATTTGTCCCCCCTGGATGGCATCGGCCCGGCGGAACTGGGCCTGGACCACCTGGAGGAACGCCTGGGTCAGGGGGAGATACGGGAATTAATCATGGCCACCAATCCTACTGTGGAAGGGGAGGCCACCGCCCATTTCATCGCCGACTCCGCCCATGCCCATGGGGTGCGCTGCACCCGCATCGCCCATGGCGTACCGCTGGGCGGCGAACTGGAATACATCGACGGCGGCACTTTGTCCCACGCCTTCGCCGGGCGTCGGGAGCTGTGACCGTCTGGAGAACCGCAAATGACCGACTGTATTTTCTGCAAAATCGCCGCCGGGGAAATACCTGCCGACAAGGTGTACGAGGATGACCAGATACTGGCCTTCAATGACATCAACCCTCAGGCGCCGGTGCATGTGCTGATTATCCCTAAGCGCCATGTGGCCACCCTCAATGACCTGACCCCGGAGGATGGAGAGCTGATCGGCGGGCTATACTTGGCCGCCAAGAAAGTGGCCTCCGATCTGGGAGTAGCGGACGGGGGTTACCGGACCCTGATCAATTGCGGCCGAGACGGAGGGCAGGATGTGTTTCATATTCATCTGCACCTGCTGGCCGGACGGCGGATGCAGTGGCCACCGGGTTAATGCCGCCGTGGGGGGGGAATTCAAGGAGCCACCTGCCGAATCTGGAACAGCCGTGGCCACAACTTGCCAGTGACGAACAACCGGTCCCCTTCGGCGTCGTAGGCGATGCCGTTGAGCACGTCCTCCCCCGCCGCCCCCTCGGTGGCCATGTCCAGCAGGCCGCCCAGGTCCAGCCAAGCGGTCACCCGGCCGCTGACCGGATCGATGCGGGCGATGCGGTCCTGTTTCCAGATATTGGCGTAGACCTCGCCCCGGACGAATTCCAGTTCGTTGAGGTTTGGCACCGGACCGTTCTCGTCCCGAACCTCCACGCGGCCTGTCATTTCCAGGCGATCCGGGTCCAGAAAATACAGGGTGGCGCTACCGTCGCTCATGATCAGTCGCCGTCCGTCGTGGGTCAGACCCCAGCCCTCGGTGGGATAGTCGAAGGTGCCCAGCAGTTCCAGGGAGTGCTTGTCCAGTACGAAGCCGATCCGGGCACGCCAGGTGAGCTGGATCAGCCGGTCTTGGTACAAGGTCACCCCTTCCCCGAACAGAGTCTCCGATAAGCGTAAATAGCGCAGCACCGCCCCGGTCTCCAGCGCCACTTCCCGCAGTGTGGAAAGGCCATGTAGGCCGGTGCCCTCCCAGAGTCGACCGGTGTCGGGGTCGTAGACCAGGCCCTGGGTGAAAGCGCCGGGATCGTGGGGATAGGCGTGAATCACCTCGTAGCCGTAGACTGGCGGCGGCTCGGCCTGGGTGATGCTCCAAGGCAGGCCGGCCAGCAACACCAGTAACCCGTATACGCTCGCCCGACGGACCGGCTCAGTCATGGGGCCTCCATAGTAGTTCGTCTAGATCAGGGGTCCAGGCGTGGCGAGCCAGGTTTACCCGGTCGCCCCGCAGCATGACCCCCTCGGCCAGCAACCGCGCCCGCTGCTCACGATAGCCTTCGCTGTCCGGGGGCAGGGCGATGCGGCCCTGGGCGTTGACCACTCGGTGCCAGGGCAGGCCCTCCGGGGCCAGGCGCAAGGCCCGGCCCACCAGCCGGGCGCCCCTAGGCAGGCCCGCCAGCCGGGCCACCTGACCGTAGCTGGCTACCCTGCCCGGGGGGATGTCGGCCACGGTCCGCCAGATGCGCTGGTAACGGGGGTCCGGGGCGGTCATAAGCTAGGCCGGCTCCAGATGTTCCAGCATCAATTGCAGGCGTCGCTCCCCTCGCCACTCGTTCACATCCAGGCGGTAGGCGGCCCGCCATTGACTGCCCACCCTCGGCTCCCCCAACCGTTCCGCCAGATTGAAGCCGATGGCCTCCAGGATCGCTCCGCCCGTGGTCGGCTGAAGCTGCAATTTCAGATGCTTGTCCTTGAGCACCCGGCAGGCGGCCACTTGGAACAGGCCGTCGAACAGGGGCGCTGGAAAGCCCTGGCCCCAGGGACCGGCCTCCCGCAAGCGTTCGGCCATGGCCAGGGTGCGTTCTTCCGGGGCCAGTTCTCCATCGCTATACAATTTGCCGCATAGATCCGCCTCATCCAGATGGCGGCGCACCTCGGTATCGAAAGCCTGGCTGAAGTCCTGGAAATGGTCCAGGGCCAAGCTCAGACCGGCCGCCATGGCGTGGCCGCCGAATTTGTGCAGCAGTCCCGGATGGCGGGCCGCCACCGCGTCCAGGGCGTCGCGGATATGCAGTCCTGGCACCGAGCGGGCCGACCCCTTGACGACACCGTCCTTGTCCGGGGCGAAGGCGATGGTGGGACGGTGGGTGCGCTCCCGAACCCGAGCCGCCAGAATGCCAATAACTCCCTGATGCCAGCCTGGATCGTACAGGCACAGGCCGAAGGGCAGGCCGGTCCCCGTCAGGTCCAGGCGTTCCAGATCCGCCAGGGCTTGGGTCTGCATCTCCGCTTCGATACCGCGCCGTTCCCGGTTGAGGCGGTCCAGGCGGGCGGCCATGCGCTCGGTTTCCAGGGGGTCGTCGCAGAGCAGGCAGTCGATGCCGAAACCCATGTCCGTGAGCCGCCCGGCGGCGTTGAGCCGGGGTCCCAGGGCAAAGCCAATATCCACGGCGCCCAGCCGCTGGGGGTCGCGTCCGGCTACCCGGGCCAGGGCGGTGATGCCCGGTAGGCACTGGCCGGCGCGAATTCGCCGCAGACCCTGTTCCACGAGGATGCGGTTGAGATGGTCCAGGGGCACCACGTCGGCCACCGTGCCCAGGGCCACCAGGTCCAGAAACCGGCTCAGATTCGGCTCCGGTATCTGACGCTTGCGAAACCAGTCAGCCTCCCGCAGCCGGGTTCGCAGGGCGGCCAGCACATAGAATATCACCCCCACTCCGGCCAGGTTCTTGCCGGGGAAGGCGCAGCCCGGTTGGTTGGGGTTGACGATGGCGTCGGCCTCCGGCAGCCGCGCCCCGGGGAGGTGGTGATCGGTGACCAGCACCTCCATGCCCCGGGCCTTGGCCGCCGCCACCCCGGCTAGGCTGGAGATACCGTTATCCACGGTGATGAGCAGATCCGGGCGTTTGGCCGCCGCCAGCTCCACGATCTCCGGGGTCAGCCCGTAGCCGTACTCGAAACGGTTGGGCACCAGATAGTGCAGGTCTCGCCCCCCCAGGGCCTCCAAGGCCCGCAAGGCCAAGGTGCAACTGGTGGCGCCATCGGCGTCATAGTCGGCCACCACCAGAATGCGCTTGTCTTGGGCCAGGGCGGTGGCCAGCAGGTCCAAGGCCGGCCCCAGACCCTTGAGGGTCGTGGGTGGCTCCAGGGCCGCCAAACCCTTGTCCAGTTCCCGGGCGGCGGCCACTTGGCGGGCGGCGTAGATGCGCCGTAGCAGGTCCGGTAGGTGGGCGGGCAGGGCATCCGGGTCGGCGAGCAGGGGACGGCGTAGAATCAGGGTACTCACGACAGGGACTCCATTAGGGACCGGGTGCGGCGCCAGAACCGCCGTTGTTCCCAATGGCCAAGCCGATACACGCGGTTTCGGCAGGGATAAAGCCATAGGGTTTCTGGCCTGCGCTGGCGTGGTCCCCGGGACAGGGGCGCGAACCAGTCTTGCTCCAGGGCATTGACCTGGGTGGCCCAGAGTTGGGGGTCGTCATCGGTCACGGCGTGGCGAATCCCGTTCAGCACCACCAGGCTATCGGTCTCGTTTCCCGCCGCCGCCCGCCAGTCGTGAGCGTCGGCGGGAACCGGGCTGACTGCCTCCCCGGCCAGCCGGGTCAGCCCCCGGGTCAGGGGGTCGGCGGCGTACACGCTCGCCACCGGGGCCGCCGCCCGTTTGGGCAGTGGCCCGCCCCCCCACAACCAGAGGCTGTTGATGGAGGGCAGGCCCCGGTCTTGCCGGGCTTGGTTGACGGCGGCGTCGTGGAACAGCATTTGCGCCTCTGTAAGCAGGGAGCGCCAATACTGAGAGTGGGGACCGTGGGGCAACAGGGGGGCGATGTTCCGGCCCGCAGCCTGCTCCAGGGGGTAAGTGCGGATGCCTGGGTCTTGATCCAGGCGCAGATACCAGCGTTCCGGGTGGAGAGCTTGTAGAGACAGCCCCTCGGCTTGGAAGTGGCGGTTGAAGACGTCGGCCAGCGCCTTGGCTTCAGCGGCGGAAATGGCCAAGTGGCGGGCTTCCCGCGCCACGATTTGGTGTAAGTCGGCCAGTAGATGCACCGGATCGGCCCGCAGCCACCAGCCCTCCCTGGGATCACCCCCGTCCATGAGCAGGGTGAGGGCCGCCACCGGAAGCGCCTTGGCGGGGTCCAGGCCGAACAACCGAAACAGCGTGGCGTCCAGGCCCTCGTCGCCTGCCAGGGTCTCGGCCCGGCCCAGCAGCCGGGCCAGGGCCGGGGCTTCGGGCAGGGGAAAGCCGGGCCGGTTCGCCCCCGGCCACGGACCCAGCAGGCCGGGGATGAGTAAATGCAGCCGTCCCGCCATCAGCGGGAGTTGAGCAGCTCCAGGCGAATCCGCGTCACCCGGCCTCGAATGCTGTCCAGGGACTCGATCCGTTCGATAGCCGCGTTCGCCTGCCGCTCCCGAATGCGGTGGGTGAGGATGATGATGGTGGCGTCGGCTTCCTCGGTGGGAGGCTCTTTTTGCAGGATCGCCTCGATATTGATGCGGGAATCCGCCAGCACCCGGGTCACGTCCGCCAGCACCCCGGTACGGTCCTCCACCTGCATGCGCAGATAATAGGCCGTCTCCACGTCCTCCATGGGCAAAATCGGATCATCGGCCAGGGCGTCGGGCTGGAAGGCCAGATGGGGCACTCGGTTGTGGGGGTCGGCGGTGAGGGTGCGCACCACATCGACGATGTCCGCCACCACCGCCGAGGCGGTGGGTTCGGCCCCGGCTCCGGCTCCGTAATACAGGGTCGGCCCCACAGCGTCGCCCTTGACCAACACCGCGTTCATCACCCCGTCCACGTTGGCGATCAGCCGCCGATGGGGAATCAGGGTGGGGTGAACCCGCAGCTCAATGCCCTCCGCCGTCCGCCGGGCAAACCCCAGATGCTTGATGCGGTAGCCGAACTCCTCGGCGTAGGCCACGTCCTCCCGGGTGATCTGGGAGATACCTTCGGTATAGACTCGTTCGAACTGCAAGGGAATCCCGAAGGCGATGGAGGCCAGGATGGTGAGCTTGTGGGCGGCGTCGATGCCTTCCACGTCATAAGTGGGATCGGCCTCGGCGTACCCTAGGGCTTGGGCTTCGGCCAGCACCTCGGCGAAGTCCCGGCCCTTGTCCCGCATCTCGGTCATGATGAAGTTGCCGGTGCCGTTGATGATCCCGGCCAGCCACTCGATACGGTTGCCCGCCAGTCCCTCCCGGACGGCCTTGATGATGGGAATGCCTCCAGATACCGCCGCTTCGAAGGCCACCATCACCCCGGCCTCGTGGGCGGCCTTGAAGATTTCGTTGCCGTGGATGGCGATCAGGGCCTTGTTGGCGGTGACCACGTGTTTGCCATTATGAATGGCCCGCAGCACCAGGGTCCGGGCCGGCTCCAGGCCGCCGATCAACTCCACGACCACCGCCACCTCCGGGTCATCCAGCACGTCCTCGGGGCGATTGGTCAGGCGTATCTTGTCTGGATTGGGGCGGTCCAGATTGCGTACAGCGGCGTGGGTGACGACGATACCGCGACCGGCGCGACGGTGGATTTCCTCGGCGTTGCGGCTCAGCACTTGTTGGGTGCCGCCCCCCACTGTGCCCATGCCCAGCATACCGATTTTTACGGGGTTCAAAGTGTTGGCTCCTCAAAGAATCGTGGTATCAGCCCAGGTCCCGGCGCAACATATCGCGGATGCAGCGCACGGCCTGGCGGGTGCGGTGTTCGTTCTCGATCAGGGAGAAGCGTACATGGTCGTCTCCGTACTCCCCGAAGCCGATGCCCGGAGAGACCGCCACCTTGGCGTCACGGATCAGTTTCTTGGCGAATTCCAGGGAACCCATAGCCCGGTAAGGTTCGGGGATGCGCGCCCAGACGAACATGGTGGCCTTGGGTTTGTCCACCTCCCAACCGGCGGCGTTGAGACCGTTGCAAAGCACGTCCCGGCGGCTCTGGTAGTTTTCGCGGATTGTCTGCACGCAGTCCTGGGGACCTTCCAGGGCGGTGATGGCCGCCACCTGAATGGGGGTGAACATGCCATAGTCCAGATAGGACTTGATCCGGGCCAGGGCGGCGATCAGCACCGGGTTGCCGCACACAAAACCCACCCGCCAGCCGGGCATATTGTAGCTCTTGGACAGGGAATAGGACTCCACCGCGATGTCCTTGGCGCCTTTGACCTGGAGAATGGAGGGAGCCACATAGCCGTCGAAGACGATATCGGCGTAGGCCAGGTCATGGATCACCCAGATCTGATGCTCCCGGCAGATGGCCACCACCCGCTCGAAAAACTCCAGGTCCACGCAGCGGCCGGTGGGGTTGGCCGGAAAGCTCATCACCAACATCTTGGGGGTGGGCCAGGAGGTGCGGATGGCTTTCTCCAGTTCCTGGAAGAAGTCCACGCTTCGCACCAGGGGGACATGGCGGATATCGGCCCCGGCAATGACAAAGCCATAGGGGTGGATGGGGTAGGCGGGGTTGGGCACCAGCACCGCGTCCCCCGGTCCCATGGTGGCTAGGGACAGATGGGCCAGTCCCTCCTTGGAGCCGATGGTGACGATGGCCTCGGATTCGAAGTCCAGGTCTACATCGTAACGGGTCTTGTACCAGGCGCAAATGGCCTTGCGCAGGCGCGGAATGCCCTTGGACTGGGAATAGCGATGGGTATCGCCCCGCTGGGCGGCCTCCGCCAGCTTGTCCACGATGTGTTTGGGGGTGGGGCGGTCGGGGTTGCCCATGCCGAAGTCTACGATGTCCTCGCCTAGGGCCCGGGCCTTGGCCTTGAGGTCGTTGACAATGGTGAACACATAGGGTGGCAGACGACTGATTCTCGGGAATTCCGTATTCAAGGCGGCGATCTTGCGTGGACAGGGATGGATAGGGAGCAGATGCGATGATAAAGAGAGGACAGTAAAGGGGAAGCCCGGCGCTGTCAATTGAGGGGCGCTGGTCATTGTCCCCGCCGCAAACCCTCATGGTTGAGGGGGGAGTAGCCGCTACACTATTAAATTAAAACGAATATAGACGATCAGGGAGCCAAGCCCATCCAGCCACAGCCGAGGAGAACGCCATGAGCAGCGAGTACCGTACTGAACGGGACAGCATGGGCGAGTTGCAGGTGCCCAGGGACGCCTTGTACGCCGCCCAAACCCAGCGGGCGGTGAACAACTTCCCCATCAGCGGCCTGCCCATGCCCCGGGCCTTTATCCGCGCCCTGGGGCTGATCAAGGCCACCGCCGCCGCCGTCAACGCCGAGTTGGGGCTGCTGGACGCCGCCGTGGCCAAGGTCATCCGCAACGCCGCCTTGGCGGTGGCCGAAGGCCGCCACGACGCCCAGTTTCCCGTCGACGTGTTCCAGACCGGCTCCGGCACCAGCAGCAATATGAACGCCAACGAGGTGATCGCCACCCTGGCCAGCCAGGAATTGGGCAGCAAGGTCCACCCCAACGACCATGTGAACATGGGCCAGAGCAGCAACGACGTGATCCCCACGGCCATCCACGTCAGCGCCGCCCTGGAGGTGAACGAGCGGCTCAAACCCGCCCTGGAGGGGCTGGCGGGGGATATGGAGTCCAAGGCCCGGGAACTGGACGGGGTGATCAAGACCGGCCGCACCCATTTGATGGACGCCATGCCCGTGAGCCTGGCCCAGGAACTGGGGGGCTGGGCGGCCCAAGTCCGCCATGGGGTGGAGCGCCTGGACGCCAGCCTGCCACGGGTGTTGCTCCTGGCCCAGGGGGGCACGGCGGTGGGCACCGGCATCAACGCCCACCCCGAATTCGGGGCGCGTTTCGCCCGCGCCTTGGGGAAGGAAACCGGGCTGGACTTCACCGCCAGCGCCGATTACTTCGAGAGCCTGAGCAGCCAGGACGCGGCGGTGGAGCTGTCTGGCCAGCTCAAGGTCGTCGCCGTGTCCCTAATGAAAATCGCCAATGATTTGCGCTGGATGAACAGCGGTCCCCTCACGGGTCTGGCGGAGATCGCCCTGCCCGCCTTGCAACCGGGGTCGTCCATCATGCCCGGCAAGGTCAACCCGGTCATCCCCGAAGCCGTGGCCATGGTCTCGGCCCAGGTGATCGGTAATGACGCCGCCATCACCGTGGCCGGCCAGTCCGGCAATTTCCAGCTCAACGTCATGCTCCCGGTGGTGGCCTATAACCTGCTGCAATCCATAGAGATTCTTGCCAATGCTGGACGGCTTCTGGGCGCGCAGGCCATCCGAGGGTTCACGGTCAACGAACAGCGTTTGCAGGAACAACTGGGCCGCAACCCCATTCTGGTGACCGCCCTAAACGCGGTGATCGGCTACGAATTGGGGGCCAAGATCGCCAAACAAGCCTATGCCCAGGGTCGGCCCATCATCGAGGTGGCCCTGGAACTCACCGACCTGTCCCGGGAGGAGCTGGAGCGGTTGCTGGACCCCGGGGAACTGACCCAAGGGGGTATCCGGGAGTGAGCGGGGTGGGGGCGCGGTATCGCGCCCCCAGCTTGGAACAGCGGGTGGTTCCTGCTGCACGCCGCCCGAGGGCGTCTCTCAGGTCGCCAGTTGCCGCAGCACATAGTGGAGAATGCCACCATTTTGGTAGTACTCCCACTCCTTGGGGGTGTCGATGCGGACCCGGGCCTGGAAGCGCTTCTCCGCGCCGTCCTCCGCTTGGGCTACCACGGTGACTTCTTGAGCGCCAGGCTCCAGACCCTCGATGTGGTAGGTTTCCTTGCCACTGAGGTCCAGGCTGTTACGGTCTTCCCCGTCCTGGAACTGCAAGGGCAACACCCCCATGCCCACCAGGTTGGAGCGGTGGATGCGTTCGTAGCTCTCGGCGATCACCGCCCGCACCCCCAGCAGAATGGCGCCCTTGGCCGCCCAGTCGCGGCTGGAGCCGGTGCCGTATTCCTTACCGGCCAGGATGATCAGGGGCGTGCCTTCCTTTTTGTAATCCATGGCGGCGTCGTAGATGAACATTTCCTTGTCCGAGGGCTGATGACGGGTCCAGCCTCCCTCGGTGCCGGGGGCCAGTTCGTTGCGCAGCCGCACGTTGGCGAAGGTGCCGCGCATCATCACCTCATGGTTGCCGCGCCGGGAGCCGTAGGAGTTGAAGTCCCGGGGTTGCACCCCGTTTTCCATCAGATACCGGCCCGCCGGGGTGTCGGCCTTGATGGCCCCGGCCGGAGAGATATGGTCGGTGGTGATGGAGTCCCCCAGCCGGGCCAGCACCCGGGCGCCCTTAATCTCGGGGATGCCCGGCGGCTCCCTGCCCATGTCCACGAAATAGGGGGGGTTACGGATATAGGTGGAGGACTCATCCCATTCATACCGCTCCGCCTCCGGCACCTTGACGCTGCGCCAGCGCTCATCGCCGGTAAACACATCGGCATAGCTCTGGCGGAACATGTCCTGGGACACCGTGGCCTGGATGGCGCTCTGGATAGCCTCCTGGGAGGGCCAGATATCCTTCAGGTACACCGGCCCGTCCTTACCCTGACCCAGGGGTTCGTTGTACAGGTCGATGTCCATGGTCCCGGCCAGGGCATAGGCCACCACCAGGGGCGGGGAGGCCAGGAAGTTCATGCGCACATCACCGTGGATGCGGCCCTCGAAGTTGCGGTTGCCGGACAGCACCGAACAGACCGCCAGTTGCCCGTCCTGAATGGCCTTGGCGACGGCTTCCGGCAGGGGGCCGGAGTTGCCGATACAGGTAGTGCAGCCATAACCCACCACGTCGAAACCCAGTTCTTCCAGGGCCGGTAGCAGCTTGGCCTCCTTGAGGTAGCGGGTGACCACCTGGGAGCCGGGGGCCAGGGAGGTCTTGACCCAGGGCGGGACCCGTAGCCCTTGGTCCACGGCCTTGCGGGCCAACAGCCCGGCGCCCATGATCACGCTGGGGTTGGAGGTGTTGGTGCAAGAGGTAATGGCGGCGATGACCACGGCCCCGTCTTTGAGGGTGAACTCTCCGGTCTCTCCCTGGACGGTCACCGCGCCACAGTGGCGGGACTCCCCGCCGCCCACGGCTGTATTTCCCCCTTCGTTTTCCAAGCGGGCGATATTGCCCCGCTGGGTAGGGCGGCCTTCCCGTTCCGACTGGTATTTGTGCAGGTGTTTTTCCACCGTGGCCTTGGCCTCGGTCAGGGGGATCCGGTCCTGGGGCCGCTTGGGTCCGGCCAGAGAGGGCACCACCTCGCCCATGTCCAGTTCCAGCACGTCGCTATACATGGCCTCCGGGGTGTCCTCGTCGTGGAACAGGCCCTGGGCACGGGCGTAGACTTCCACCAGGCTGATCTGGTCCTCGGAACGGCCGGTGAGGCTCAGGTATTTGAGGGTTTCCTCATCGATGGGAAAGATGCCACAGGTGGCGCCATACTCCGGGGCCATATTAGCGATGGTGGCCCGGTCCGCCAGGGGCATGCCCCGCAGGCCGGGACCAAAGAATTCCACGAACTTACCCACCACGCCCTTGGCCCGCAGCATCTGAGTCACCGTCAGCACCAGGTCGGTGGCGGTGGCGCCCTCCGGCAGCTTGCCGATGAGCTTGAAGCCCACCACCTCGGGAATCAGCATGGTGATGGGCTGGCCCAGCATGGCGGCTTCGGCCTCGATGCCGCCCACACCCCAGCCCAGCACCCCCAGGCCGTTGATCATGGTGGTGTGGGAGTCGGTGCCCACCAGGGTATCCGGGTAGGCCCAGGCTTCCCCGTCGATCTGGGTGGGGAACACCCCTCGGGCCAGGTATTCCAGATTCACCTGATGGACGATACCGGTGCGGGGTGGCACGACTTTAAAATTACTGAACGCTTTCTGGCCCCAGCGCAGAAAGGCGTACCGTTCCTGATTGCGCTGAAACTCCACCTCGGCGTTCTTTTCCAGGGCCTGGGCGTTGCCGAAGTAGTCCACCATCACTGAATGATCGATGACCAGTTCCGCCGGGGACAGGGGATTGATTTTATTGGGATCGCCCTCCAGGGCTTGCATGGCGTCGCGCATGGCCGCTAGATCCACAATGGCGGGCACCCCGGTGAAGTCCTGCATCACTACCCGGGCCGGGGTGAAGGCGATTTCGGTATCCGGGGGGTTTTTGGGGTCCCAACCGGCCAGGGCCTGGATATCGGCTTTGGTGATGTTCTCCCCATCCTCGAAGCGCAGCAGGTTTTCCAATAGGATTTTCAGGGAATAAGGCAGCCGTTTAGTGTTGAAGGGGGCGGGTAGGCGGGTCAATCGGTGGATATGGTATTCCCTGCCGTTGACGGACAGCGGGGATCGCGTGTCGAAGCTGTTCTTCATGGCGTACTCCCAATTTCACAAGTGCAGACCGCCGGGTTAGCGTAACGGATGCATGGAGAATAAGAAAAAATAGCCCATCAGGGCGGTGTCGCCGTGCTAGCCGAGAGTGTCCAGGGGTTACGGTTTTGCGTCCTAAGCCCCCTGTAGGGAATATGTTGCTAAACCATAGACGGGTTTTCTGAGCATTCGGTTCAATCTCGGGCCTGCGATAACGAGTCCGCTATTTCGCGCCCGGAATAAGCGTTTCAAGCCCGCTACAATAGACCCGATCACCGCCCCGGCCCGTCGGGGCATAATGGACCTGCCGCCACACCCCAGAGGGACCATGCTCACTGTCCACCATAGTAACCGCCTGGAAATCCTCGCCGACCGCCTGGCCCAACTACTGGCCACCCCCGCCGGTTCGCCCCTGGCCCCGGAGTGGGTGGTGGTGCAGAGCAATGGCATGGCCCGCTGGTTGTCCCTGCGCATCGCCCAACAACTGGGAGTATGCGCCAATTTGCGCTTTCCTTTTCCCGCCGCCCTGGTCTGGAATATGTTCCGGCAGATTTTGCCCCAGGTGCCGGACACATCGGCCTATGCCCCGGAAGTGCTGGCCTGGCGGCTTTTGGATTTGCTCGCCGACCTGGACGACCCTCGCTTCGCCCCGGTGCGGGCCTGGCTAGGAGACGGGGACGACACCCGGCGCTTTGAACTGGCCCGGCGGGTGGCGGACGTGTTCGACCAGTATCTGGTCTATCGGCCCCGCTGGCTGTTGGACTGGGAAGCAGGGCAGGGGAGTGACTTCACCGACCCGGACCTGCCCTGGCAGGGGGAGTTGTGGCGACGGCTGGCGGCCCAGGATGGCGGCTGCCATCGGGCGCGGCTGGCCCAAGACTTCTTCGAGCGGGCCGATCCCAACACCCTGGCCCAGGCCCGGCTGCCGGCGCGGCTGGCCCTGTTCGGCATCCCGGTGCTGCCGCCCATGTACCTGGACGTGTTTCGGCGGCTGGCCGAGGTGGTGGATGTCCACCTGTTCTTGCTCAACCCCTGCCAGTACTACTGGGGGGATATCGTCGCCGAGCGGGATCAGGCCCACCGGGCCGGAGAGGACCAGGACCCGGCGGAGCTATACTTGGAGACCGGCAACCCCCTGCTGGCTTCCCTGGGAAAACAGGGCCGGGATTTTATCGACCAGGTGGCGGAACTGCCGGGCCAATCCCTGGAGGACTGGGACGATCCCCTGGAAACGGGGGACAGCCTACTCCAAACCCTGCAAGGGGACATACTCGACTTGCGAGACCGGGGCCGGGAAGGCGTTTCCCGGGTCGGGGTGGCGGCCACGGATTCCAGCGTCCAGATCCACGCCTGCCATAGCCCCATGCGGGAAGTGGAAGTACTCCACGACCAGTTATTGGCCCTGTTTCAGGCCCACCCGGAACTAAGCCCCGCCGAAGTGGCGGTGCTGACCCCGGACATTGAACAGTACGCTCCCCTGATTGAGGCGGTGTTCTCCACCGCCCCGGCCCCGCAGCGTATCCCCTACAGCATCGCCGACCGGGAATCCCGGGCCGAAAGCCCCCTGGTGGATGGCTTTTTCGCCTTGCTGGAACTGGCCGTCAGCCGCTTTGACGCCAACCGGGTGTTGGCCCTGCTGGAAACGCCAGCGGTGCGTCGCCGCTTCGGTCTAGTGGAGTCGGACCTGACCCTGATCCACGGCTGGGTGCGGGCCACGGGTATCCGCTGGGGCATTGATTCCCAAAGCCGGGCGGCCCTGGACCTGCCGGCCGTGGCCGAGCATAGCTGGCGGGCTGGCCTGGACCGGCTGTTGTTGGGGTATGCCCTGCCCGGAGGGGAGGATCGCCTGTACGGGGAAATCCTGCCCTACGATGCCGTGGAGGGCAGCGCCGCCCAGGCCATGGGGCGGTTACATAGCTTCACCGAGGCTCTGTTCCAGTTGCACCGACGGGTGGGGGAGCGCCGCGCTCCAGGGGACTGGACGGCGCTGCTGCTGGAGTGGCTGGACGCCTTTTTCGCCCCCGAGGGAACCGAGCAAGCCGAGGCCCAGGCCCTGCGGGCCGCCCTGGAGGCAGTGGCGGCGGCGGCGGAGCAAGGAGGTTACCGGGAGCCGGTGGCCCTGGAGACGGTGTTGGCCGCCCTGGAGCCGGGATTGGCCGAAGCGGCCTCCGGTGGACGGTTCCTGGCAGGTGGAGTGACCTTCTGCGCCATGGTGCCTATGCGTAGTATTCCTTTCCAGGTCATCTGCCTAATTGGCATGAACGACGGCGCCTATCCCCGGTCCCATCGCCCTGCGGACTTCGACCTGATGGCCGCCCCTGGGCGCTATAGCAGGGGCGACCGCTCCCGGCGGGCTGATGATCGCTATTTGTTTCTGGAGGTGCTGATTTCGGTCCGTCGGGCGCTATACCTAAGTTTTGTGGGTAACAATATCCGCGATAACAGCGTCATCCCCCCCTCGGTGCTGATCAGCGAACTCCTGGACCTGCTGCGCCGGGGCTTTCACCCGGAGCACGACCCGGACGGGGACGTGGTGGCGCAACTGCTCACCCGCCACCCCTTGCAAGCCTTCAGCCACCGCTATTTCACAGGTGATTCGCGGCTGTTCAGCTTTTCCGGGGAGTTGTGCGAGGCCAGCCGGGTGGCTGGCCGGGGCCGGGCTGAGCAGGCCAGCCTGTTCGGTTCGGGCTTGCCGGAACCGGGGCCGGAGTGGGAAACCGTGGACCTGGACCGGCTGATCGGGTTCTTCGCCAACCCCACCGGCTATCTGCTGCGTCGGCGCCTGAATCTACGCTTGGAGGAGAGCGAAGGTCTGGTGGAGACCCGTGAGCCTTTTATCCTGGACAATCGACAGTGCCGGGAGCTGCGCCGGTGGCTGCTGGAGCGGCAACTGAACGGACAGGATCTGGCCCTCGCCCTGCCCCTGGCCCGGGCCGCCGGCAAGCTGCCCCATGGTCAAGTGGGGGAGACCCTGTACCAGCGGGAGCGGGCGGCGGCGAACCTGTTCGCCCAGCGGCTGCGGCGGTTTCTGCCCGACCCGGCCCCCGAACCCCTAAGTGTGGACCTGGAACTGGCCGGAATGCGGCTTGTGGGCCGACTAGCCGGGGTCAGCCCGGACGGCCTCAAGGATTTCCGCGTGGATAGGATTCGGCCCCGGGATTACCTGGCCCTGTGGTTGCGGCATCTGGTGCTCAACTGCCTGGTCCCGGAAGGGGTGGCCCGCCACTCCCAATGGCTGGGGGAGGACCGGGTGGCCAAGCTGGCTCCGGTGGCCGAACCCCAGAGGCATCTGGCGGCCCTATTGGCGCTGTACCGTCAGGGTCTGTGCTGGCCTCTGCGGTTCTTCCCCCGTAGCGCCTGGGCTTATGCCCAGGCCCTGGAGAACCCCAAGGCCGACCCCCTGGCCGCCGCTCGGACCCAGTGGGAGGGCAATGATTTCGTTTGGGCCGAGCGCCTGAATGCCCATTACCGGTTGGCCTTTCGGGACCTGGACCCCCTGGACGAAGAATTTCAAAGGCTGGCGGAAACGGTATTCAAGCCCTTGCTGGCCCACCTGGAGGATCACAAGGCATGAGCGCCGACACCCTGCGCCGACTGGACCTGTTCGCTACCCCCTTGAGCGGCGTCAATCTCATCGAGGCCAGCGCCGGCACCGGCAAGACCTATACCATCACCGGCCTGTATCTGCGGCTGGTGCTGGAGGCCGGCATCCCCGTGGAACGGATTCTGGTGGTCACCTACACGGTAGCGGCCACCGCCGAACTCAAGGACCGTATCCGCGAGCGGTTGGCGGCGGCCCGGGACGCCTTCGAGCATGGTTCCGCCGACCCCTTCGAGACCGAACTGCTGACCCGCCTGGATACACCCGTTCACCGGGACCTGGCCCTGCGCCGCCTGGACAACGCCATTCGGGGCTTCGACCAGGCCGCCGTATACACCATTCATGGTTTTTGCCAGCGGGTGTTGGCGGACAGCGCCTTCGAATCCGGCATGGCCTTCGAAACCGAACTGTTGGCCGACGAACGGGAACTGGCCCAGGAAATCGTCGATGATTACTGGCGGCGGCGCTGTTACGTGGCCTCGCCCCTATTCGTGGATTTTCTGCTGAGCCGGAAGCATACCCCGGAGAGTCTGCTCCAGGACCTGAAGTCCCATCTCGGCAAGCCCTATCTGCAACTGCGGGGCCCAGGGCCGGCCGCCGCCACCGAGGCCCTGGAGGCGGCCTTCGATACCGCCTATAGGGCCGCCCGGGAGTCGTGGACCCAGTATGGCGGTGACCTGGAGCGCCTGCTGACCGGCAACCCCGCCCTCAACGGCAACAAGTACCGCAAGACTTCACTGCCCGGCTGGTGTCGGCGCCTGGATGAACTGCTGGCTCCAGAGCGGCCCGATCTGCCTGATTTTCTAGCGGAATCCAAAAATAATCCTGACCGGCTGGCCAAGTTCGCCACCGCTACATTGGCCGATGCCACCAAACCCGGCAAAACCACCCCCGAACATCCGTTCTTCGTGGCCTGCCAGGCCCTCAAGGACAGCTTCGACGCCCTACAGGCCGCTTTCGAGCAACGCCTGCGGGGCCTCAAGGCGGAACTGCTGGACTACGCCCGAACCGAGCTGGCCGAGCGCAAGCGCCGCCGCCGGGTGCAGTCCTATGACGATCTGCTACTGAATCTCTATCAAGCCCTGGAAAGCCCTCGGGGCGAGCGCCTGGCGGCCCGGGTGCGGGGCCGCTATCCCGCCGCCCTGATCGACGAGTTCCAGGACACCGACCCGGTGCAGTACCACAACTTCCGGCGAATTTACGCCGGGGCCGAGGCGCCGGTGTTCCTGGTGGGCGATCCTAAACAGGCCATTTACAGCTTCCGGGGCGCCGACATTTTCGCCTATCTGGCCGCCCGCCGGGACGCCGCTGCCCGCTATACCCTGGATGTGAACTGGCGCTCCGACCCGGAACTGATCCGGGCCGTGAACGCCCTGTTTGGCCATGGCCACCGACCCTTCCTTTTCGAGACCATACCTTTCGTGGCGGCCCGCCCCGCCCCCCTGGAGCGACCAGCCCTCACCGAGTCCGGCCAGACCGCGCCGCCCCTACGATTCTGGCTGGTCAAGCGGGCGCCGGATAACAAGCCGGTCGCCAAGGAGGCCGCCGTGCCCCGCATCGCTCGGGCCGTGGCCGCCGAGATCGCCCGGCTGCTCAACGCCGGCGTCCGGGGGGAGGTCAGGTTGGGGGAGCGGTCCCTGGACGGGGGGGATATGGCCGTGCTGGTGCGTAGCCACCGTCAGGGCCGGGCGGTGCGCCGGGCGCTCATGGACCTGGGGGTGCCCAGTGTCCAGCAGGCCCAGGACAATGTGTTCGAGTCCCGGGAGGCCCTGGACCTGGAACGACTGCTGATGGCGGTGGCCGAGCCGGGTCGGGAAGCCCTGGCCCGGGCCGCCCTGGCCACCGAGCTGGTGGGGGAATCCGGGGAGGTCCTGTACGCCCTGGGAGAGGATGAGCGCCATTGGGAGCGGCGGCTGGAGTCCTTCCACGAGTATCACCGGCTATGGCGGGAACAGGGCTTTATCCGGTTTTTCCGGGCGCTGCTGGACGGGGAGGATATCCCCCGTCGGCTGCTGGCCTTTCGGGACGGGGAGCGGCGGCTGACCAATCTGCTGCATCTGGGGGAACTGTTGCAGGCCGAGGCGTTGCGCGCCCGCCCTGGCATGGAAGGGCTGATCCAGTGGTTGGCCCAGAACCGCCAGGCCACGGTGGGGGAGAACAAGGCAGCCGAACTACGCCTGGAGAGCGATGAGAATCTGGTGAAAATCGTTACCGTCCACAAAAGCAAGGGGTTGGAATATCCAGTGGTGTTCTGTCCGTTTCTATGGGATGGCAAGCTGTGGACCGAAAAGTCTCCCCTGCTGGTGTTCCATGACCCCGCCCAAGACCATCAGGCGGTGCTAGACCTGGGTTCGGATCGGCAGGAGCAATGGCGGCCCCTGGCCGAGCGTGAGGAGCTGGCGGAGAACTTGCGGCTGCTCTATGTGGCCCTGACCCGGGCCAAGCAACGCTGTTATGTGGTTTGGGGCAATTTCAAAAGCGGACCCTCATCGGCCCTGGCCTGGCTGCTGCACCCACCCCCAGAGGGGGAGGATCAGAACGCTATGATCGAGCGGGTGGCGGGCCTGGCCGATGCCGACCTGCGCCGGGAAGTGGACGCCGTGGCGGCAAGCGCGGCGGGCGCCATCGCCGTGGAACCCCTGCCCGAGGTGGGCGGACAAGGCTACCGACCGCCGCCGTCGCCGGCCATCGAATACCGCTCCCGCCCCTTTACCGGCAGCCTGGCCCGGAGCTGGCGGGTGACCAGTTTCTCGGCCCTGGTGGCGGGCGGTCACGGGCCGTTGGGGGCCGAACTGCCCGACTACGATGCTGGCGCCGAAGCCCCGGAGGCGCCGACCGCGCCGCGCCGGGACATCTTCGCTTTTCCCCGGGGCGCCCGGCCAGGGAGCTGCCTGCACGCCCTCTACGAGCATCTGGATTTCACCCGCGCCGAGCGGGCCGAGCTAGAGACCCTGACCGCCCGGACCCTGGCCGCCCACGGTTTCGACCCGGAGACTTGGACCGGGGTGGTGGCGGATAACGTGGAAAACGTCCTGGCCACCCCCCTGGACCGCGGCGGTAATCTGCGCCTAGACGCAGTGACCGAAGAGCGGCGCCTCAATGAACTGGAATTCTATTACCCGTTGGCCCGATTGGAGCCGAGCGGACTGCGCCGACTGTTGGCCGACCATGGCCTGGCTTCCGGTCCCCTGGCCACGGAGTTGGATGCCCTGGCCTTCGACCCGGTGCGAGGCTATATGAAAGGCTATATGGACCTGGTGTTCGAGGTGGGGGGTTGCTACTACCTGGTGGATTACAAATCCAACTGGCTGGGCGACGATCCGCAAGCCTACCAAGAGGAGCGGCTGCCTGCGGTCATGGCCCGGGACGGCTATTACCTGCAATACCTGATCTATGTGGTGGCCTTGCACCGCTATCTGGGGCTGCGCCTGAGCGATTACCACTACGACCGCCACTTCGGTGGCGTCTATTACCTGTTCCTGCGGGGCATGAACCCGGCTCTGGGTTCGGGCTACGGGGTGTTTCGGGACCGCCCGGACCGGGCTTTGGTAGAAGCCCTGGACGCCTACCTGGCCGGGGAGGGCTGAGGCCATGTTGGAGCGACTGCAAGAGCGGCAACGCCAGGGCCTGCTGGGGGATCTGGACCTGCATTTCGCCCGGCTAATGGGGCGGCTGGACAAAGAGGGGTCCCCGGAACTGCTGTTGGGGGCGGCCCTGGCTTCCGCCTGGACCGCCAGCGGCCACGTCTGCGTGGATTTGCGGGAACTGGCGGGTCGGTCGGTGCTGGACAGTCCCGGGCCGGATTCGGCACAGGAAGCCCTGATCGCGCCATCCCTGGACCGCTGGCTGGCGGCGCTGCGAACCAGCCCGGTGGTGGGTCGGCCCGGCGACTACCGGCCCCTGGTGCTGGATAAGCACGGTCGGCTGTATCTGTACCGTTATTGGGATTACGAACGGCAACTGGCCACCGATCTGCTGGCCCGGGCGGGGCAGCCGGTGGCCGTGGATGAAGCCCGGCTGGCGGCGGATCTGGAGGCTCTGTTTCCTCATCGGGACGACGCCACCGACTGGCAGAAGCTGGCGGCGGCGGCGGCGGCCCTCAAGGGCCTGTGCGTGATCTCCGGCGGTCCCGGCACCGGCAAGACCACCACAGTGATTCGCATCCTGGCCTTGTTGCTAGGCCAGAGCCAATCCCCCACGCGGATCGCCCTGGCGGCCCCCACCGGCAAGGCCGCCGGGCGCATGCAAGAGGCCATCCGCAAGGCCAAACAGACCCTCAACCTGCCCCCGGACTTGGCCGCCGCCATCCCCGAGCAGGCCGCCACCGTGCATCGACTGCTAGGGGTCAAGGAGGACGGGGTGTATTTCCGCCACGACCGGGACAACCCCCTGCCCGTGGACCTGCTGGTGGTGGACGAGGCGTCCATGGTGGACTTAGCGCTGCTGGCCAAATTGCTATGGGCGCTGCCCCCCAGCGCCCGGCTGCTGCTGCTAGGGGACCGGGATCAGCTTGCCTCCGTGGAGGCCGGGGCGGTATTGGGGGACATCTGCGGCGGTGGCGCGGATTTCACGGAGCCGTTCCGGGAGCGTCTGGCCCGGCTTACCGGCGAGACCCTGGACCCGGGACCGGCCCAGGCGTCCACCCTGGCCGATTGCGTGGTGCTGCTCAAACGCAGTTATCGTTTTGGGGCCGACAGTGGCATCGGTCAATTGGCCCGGGCTGTGAACGGGGGCGATGCCGCCGCCGCCCTGGAACTGCTGAAGGCTGGCCGCCATGGGGATTTGGCGTGGCGTTCCCCGGCCTCGCCCCGGGAGTTGGAAGACTGGCTGGCCGAGGCGGCGGTGACCGGGTTTAAGCCCTATCTGGACCAGCTTCGGGCCGGGGCCGAGCCAAGGGCGGTGTTCGCGGCTTTCGACCGGTTCCGGGTGCTGGCCGCCCTGCGCCGGGGACCGGTGGGGGTGATGGAGTTAAACCGGGCCATTGAGGGGGCCCTGCAGGGGCGGCGGCTGATCAACGCCCGCACCCCCTGGTATCGGGGCCGACCGGTGATGATTACCCGCAATGACTATAACCTCCGGCTGTATAACGGTGATGTGGGGATCTGTTTGCCCGACCCCCAAGACCCGGAGCGGCTACGGGTGTGTTTTCAGGCCGTGGACGGCGAGCCGCGCTGGTTTCCCCCGAGCCGGTTGCCGGCCCACGAGACCGTGTACGCCATGACTATCCATAAAAGCCAAGGCTCGGAGTTTGAGCGGGTGTTGATGGTGCTGCCCTTCGAGCCATCCCGGATTCTGACCCGGGAGCTGGTTTATACCGGGCTGACCCGGGCCAGAGCAGCGGTGGAACTGTGGTGTCCGGCAGGGATACTGAAGGCCGCTGCAGGTCGGCGGCTGCATCGGGCCTCAGGGCTGGCGGAGCGGTTGTGGGGCTAAGGGGAGGCCATGGTCCGTCCTTGGGGTTACCGGTCGAACACCGCCTCCGTCTGGCTTCTCCAATGGGCGATCAATTCCGCCGCTGGGCGATCCTCCACCAAGGGGCAGCCCTGGCCTGCCCATAGGGACATGAATTCGGTGCGATGCTGTCTAGCGGCGGCGGCGCGAATGTCTTGGGTGAGGGTATTTTGTACCGGGTAGCCGGGCAACACCGGTTCGTAAGGCTGCATCTCGTTGATAAACCGGTTTTTGACGCCCCGGGCGTACTTACCGGAAAACACTCGGGTGAGTACAGTGTTGGTTTCCGTGGCCTCCTTGATGGCCGTCTTGTAATCAGGGGTGACGCCGCTTTCCTGGCAGTTCAGAAACGCCGTGCCCAGTTGCGCTCCTACCGCCCCCAAGGCCAGGGTAGCGGCGATGGCCCGTCCGTCCATCAACCCCCCAGCCGCGATCACCGGCGTATTCAGGTGCTTGATCAGCAGTGGCACCAGGGCCATGGTGCCCACCAGAATCGGCTCCCGGGCGCCCAAAAAGGTGCCCCGGTGGCCACCGGCCTCGGCGCCTTGGGCGACGATCATATCCACACCGCTTTCTTCCAGAATAATGGCTTCTAGCAGGTGAGTGGCAGTGCCAATGGTGAGGATATTCCGGTCTTGAAGGGCTTCCATTTCCTCCGGTTTGGGCAGGCCGAACGTGAAGCTGAACACGTCGATCCCTTCTTCCAGAATCACCGCCAGTTGTTCCGTAAAACTGGGCAGATAACGGTCGGGGTCCGACTCAGGGTTATCCAGGTCCAGTTCCTTGCGGTAAGGCTCCAGCAAAGCGTTGGCTTCGTCGATCTGGTCGCTGTTCACTTCGAAAGGTTCGGGGATGAACAGGTTGACGGCAAACGGTCGGTCGGTGAGAGAACGGATTTGAGCAATCCGCTCGCGGATATGTTCCGGCTCCAGATAGCCGGCCGCCAGGGAGCCTAGGGCGCCGGCGTTACAGACTGCGGCCACCAGTTCCGGCGTGGTAGCGCCACCGGCCATGGGCGCCTGGATTAGCGGGTAATGCAGGTTCAGGCGGTGGGCCAGGGGGGTGTCAGACCAGTTTTTCATCCTTTTTTCACCTTGGCGGCTTGGGGCGGGCTCAAGGCGCCGCCGATGGGCTGATATTATGCCTGTTTACGAAGACGTTTTCGTATTTTCCAAACCGATACGGCGGAGGCGTTGTGGGGCCGTCGCGGGATAGACGGACCGTTGAGTTGGCCGGTTCGGAGCAAACACGGCGTGGCGCTGTCGGCCCGATTCCCCCTGGCATCCCCGGCCCCCCATGGGTTACCCTGCCGCCCGCCACTGTTTCCGCCACCACACGAGGTTCGTAGCCGATGGATGTTGTCACCTTGGGATTGTTTGTCCTGGGTTTTTTCCTGTTGCTGGGGGGGGCCGAATGGCTGGTGCGGGGGGCGGCCCATTTAGCGGTGGCCAGTGGCATCTCGCCCCTGGTCATTGGCCTGACCGTAGTGGCTTTTGGCACCAGCGCACCGGAATTGGCGGTGAGCGTGCAATCGGCTCTGGCCGGGCAAGGAGATATTGCTCTGGGCAATGTGGTGGGCAGTAATATCCTCAACATCCTGTTTATTCTGGGGCTGGCGGCGCTAATCGCGCCACTGACCGTATCGGCGCAGTTGGTTCGTTTGGATGTGCCGCTGATGATCGGGGCATCGCTGCTGGTATGGTGGCTGGGGTCCGATGGGGTCTTGAGTCTTTGGGATGGAGGTTTGCTGTGCGTCGGCATCGTGGTCTATACCGTGTTTTCCATTATCAAAAGCCGCCGGGAGAGCGCCGCCATACAAGATGAGTATGCCGAGGAATTCGGCGACCCGGGCAAGGGTGGGATGGGGTGGAACCTGCTGTTGATCGGGGCGGGACTGGTGTTATTGGTGCTGGGGGCGCGCTGGCTGGTAGACGGGGCGGTGGTGATCGCCCGCTGGTTGGGCGTCAGCGAGCTGATCATCGGCCTGACCGTGGTGGCCGTGGGCACCTCGCTGCCGGAAGTGGCGGCCTCGGTAATGGCCAGCCTGCGCGGGCAGCGGGATATCGCCGTGGGCAATGTGGTGGGTAGCAATCTGTTCAATCTGTTGCTGGTGCTGGGGGCTGCGGCGGTGGTGTCTCCAGAGGGGTTGCCGGTGCCGGAAACGGCCCTGAATTTCGATATTCCGGTGATGACGGCGGTGGCGGTGGCCTGTCTGCCTATTTTCTTTACCAGCCATCGCATCGACCGCTGGGAGGGGGCGCTGTTTCTGGGCTATTACGCCGTCTATACCGCCTACCTTATCCTCAACGCCATGCAACATGACAGCCTGGGGGCCTTCAGCGCCACCATGTTGTGGTTTGTCATCCCCCTGACCGTCATCACCCTGCTGGTGCTGGTGGCCCGCTCTGCCCGACACCAAAATATGTGACGACCGGATAGGGAGACTGACCAGGGGCGGGGCGTGGGACGTTCAGCCCACGAACTCGCCCTTGGCCTGGAGGTCGGCATGGTAGGAAGACCGCACCATGGGGCCGGAGGCCACATGGGCGAAGCCCATGGCGTAGCCGTCCTCTCGCAACTGATCGAATTCGGCGGGCGTCACGTAACGCGCCACTTTCAGGTGATAGGCGCTAGGTTGTAGGTACTGGCCCAGGGTCAGCATCTCCACGTCGTGAGCCCGCAGATCCCTCATCACCTCCCGCACCTCGTCTAGGGTCTCCCCCAGACCCAGCATCAACCCGGATTTGGTGGGTACAGCCGGGTGGGCGGCCTTGAACTGCTTGAGCAGGTTGAGGGAATACTGATAATCGGAGCCGGGGCGGGCCTGTTTATAGAGGCGGGGGATGGTTTCCAGATTGTGGTTGAACACATCTGGCGGCGCTTGCTCGATCAGGGCCAGAGCCACGTCCATCCGGCCCCGGAAATCGGGGGTGAGGATCTCGATACGGATCTCCGGGTTTAGCTCCCGAGTGAGCCGGATGCACTCCACGAAGTGGCCGGCGCCGCCGTCGCGCAGATCGTCCCGGTCTACGGAGGTAATGACCACATAGTTCAGACCCATGGCCCGGATAGTCTCGGCCATATGCCGGGGTTCGTCCTGGTCCAGGGGGTTGGGGCGGCCATGGCCCACATCGCAGAACGGGCAGCGGCGGGTGCAGATATCGCCCATGATCATGAAGGTGGCGGTGCCGTGGCCAAAGCATTCCCCCAGGTTGGGGCAGGCGGCCTCCTCGCAGACCGTGTGCAGTTTCTGCTCCCGAAGGATTTTCTTCAGGCGCTGCACTTCCGGTGTGCCTGGGAACTTGGCTCGTATCCATTCTGGCTTGCGCAGCCGTTCCTCGGGCTGGGTAGGGGCGATCTTGATCGGGATACGGGCCATTTTTTCGGCGCCGCGCAGCTTCTCGCCCCGTTGCACGGGCTTAGGGCGGGCTGTGGGAGTGAGGGCGTCGAGAGGCTTTTGGTCAGGCATGGGCGCGATCCTGGTTGTTGGGTTGGGGGAGGCCGACCATGGGGATGAGGGGAGCTGTCCCGAGTCGCCGAACCACGATATTTAATAGATCATTCTCAATGTGTTGAACAGCGAATCCCACCCCCAAGTCCTGCAATTGCGTGACCTCCAAACCGGGGTGGCCGCAGGGATTGATGCGGGAGAAGGGTTCCAAGTCCATGGCGGCGTTCAGGGCCAGACCGTGATAGGAACAACCCCGCCGAACCCGTAGCCCCAGGGACGCGAGCTTGCGACCGGCCACATACACGCCAGGGGCGTCGGGACGGGCGTAACCGTCGATGCCATAGCCGGCCAGCAGTTCGACCACCGAGTCCTCCAGCAGGGACACCAACTGCCGCACCCCCAGGCCGGCTCGCTTTAAATCCATCAGCAGATACAGCACCGGCTGACCTGGACCATGGTAGGTGACCTGGCCGCCCCGGTCTACCTGGACCACGGGAATATTTCCGGGGTTGAGCAAGTGTTCCGGTTTACCGTTCAGACCCTGGGTAAATACCGGCGGATGCTGCACCAGCCACAGTTCGTCAGGGGTAGCGGCGTCTCGGGCGGTGGTGAAGTCCCCCATGGCCTGGAACACCGGTTCATAGGCCATCAACCCCAGGCGTCGCAGCCGCGGGGAGTCGCTCACAGGGCCATGACCACTTGCTCGTGGTCGGTCAACTCCTGATAAATGGCGTCCAGTTGTTCCCGGCTGGTAGCCTGTACGGTGATGGTGACCGACTGGAAGCGGCCCTGGCTGCTAGCCTGGATGCGCAGGGTGGACTCGTCCAGGTCCGGGGCGTGGCGGCGCACCAGTGCCACCACCAGGTCCGGGAAGTCCTCGCCGCCCCGGCCCATGGCCTTGATGGGAAAGTCGCAGGGAAAGTCCAATAGAGATTCGGGAGTCATGAGTGCCTCGCGCGATCAGGGGGGACAGGCCCGGTTCTTGTAGTCCTGAAAGAGTTCGGCCAAGCGCCCCCCTAGGGGGCCGGGGCAGCCGTCGCCCACCGGTCGACCATCCACCTGAGTGATGGGCGGCATCTCTGTAGTAATGTTGGTCATCCAGAGTTCCTGGGCTGTGGCCAGCTCGGTGGCCGGAATTTCCCGTTCTTGGTATGGGATCGCCGCGCCGGCCGCCAGTTCCAGGGTGAACAACCGACCCCGGTAGGCCGGGATGACTTCATAGACTCCATCGGCGAACAGAAAGCCCCGGTCCAGGGGCGAGATGCGCGCCTCGTCCAGGGGCAGAAAAGCGCCGTTCAGCCAGACGATGGAGCCGAGCATGGGGCGCTACTCCAGAAAGGATTTGAATAGCATCTGGGCCTGATCCACCAAGCGGGTGAATAGCCCCCCCTCGGGCACCGCCTGCAGGGCCACCAGGGGCGCTTCGGCGAGCAAGGCGTCATCCAGGGTGACGGTGACCGCCCCCTGAACAGCGCCTTGGTCGACCGGGGCTTCGATGCCGGTGATGACTTTCATCACCGCGTCCATGTCGTTATAGCGGCCCTTGGGGATGGTAACGAACAGATCCTCGGCCAGTCCCAGGGGCAGGTCGGCGATTTCCCCTTTCCAGACCCGGGCCTGGACCAGGGGCTGGGCGGCGGCGTAAAGCTTATAGGTTTCGTAGAACCGGAAGCCGTAATTGAGCAGGGCCTGGCTGGCGCTGAAGCGGTTTTTCTCGTTCTCCGCCCCCAGCACCACGCTGATCAGACGGGTGTCGCCACGCTTGGCGGAGGACACCAGGCAGTAGCCAGCGGAACGGGTATGGCCCGTCTTGACGCCATCTACGGACTCGTCCTGCCACAGCAGACGGTTGCGGTTGTGCTGGGTAATATCGTTATAGGTGTAACTGCGCTCGGCGTAGAGTTGGTATTGCTCCGGGAAGACCTTGATGAGCGCCCGGGTCAGGATGGCGATGTCCCGGGCCGTGGTGTAGTGGTCGGGGTCGGGCAGGCCGGTGGAGTTGACGAAGTGGGTACTGGTCATGCCCAGCAATTGAGCCTGCTGATTCATCAGGGTGGCGAAGGCGTTCTCGGTGCCAGCCACATGCTCGGCCAAGGCCACGGTGGCGTCGTTGCCGGACTGGATCACCATGCCCCGCAACAGGTCTTCCACCGAGACCTGCTTGCCGACCTCCACAAACATCCGCGAGCCTTCCATGCGCCAGGCTTTTTCGCTGATGGTGACCGTGTCGGCGTAGCTGATATTCCCGTCTTTGAGGGCCTTGTAGACCACATACCCGGACATCAACTTGGTGATGCTGGCGGGTTCGAGGCGTTCGTCGGCGTTGACCTCGGCCAGCACCTGGCCACTATGGAAATCCTCAAGGATATAGCCTCGCACCGGCAACCGAGGAGGTTGGGGGACGGGCATGGCCTTGGCCCAGGCGACGCCCGCCAGGCAGGTCAGGAGTAGGGCTATAAAGGTCGTTAGGGTGCAGCGGTAAGCAGTGGAATGTCGCATCGTGCCATGAAATCAATAAATGTAGCGCCGAGGCGTTACGAAAATGGAAGATCGGGATTCTAGCGGCAAGTCCCGGCGGAAAACAAACCGGTTTCTGCCGACCGCGCGGCGGCCCTGGGGCTTTAGTCCCTCACCAACCGCGGGTTATTGACGCCGGCTGCGGCCAATTCCAAGACCACGGACGTGGCCTCGCCGGGATCGGCCAGTGGCCCTACCTGGACCCGGTATAGCTGGTCATCGGTCTCTTGCACCCGAATATCCCGATCCAAGCGGGTGGCCAGGGAGGCTTGCAGGCGGTCGGCGTTGTCACGTTCGGTGAACGCGCCCACCTGAAGCCAGTAAACCCGCGCCCCCGAGTCTCCGGGATCGGAGGCCAGGGCCGTTTGCATAGACTGGGGCTGGGCCGCGGTGGGCGGCGCTGGGGGTAGGGCGGCCTGGCTATAGGCGGGTGATAGGTACTGGTAGGGAGGCAGGGCCACCACCTCCACCTCGGCGGTGCCAGTGCCGAGCATATCCAGGGCCTGGGCGGCAGAGTAAGACAGGTCGATGATCCGCCCGTCTACGAACGGTCCCCGGTCGTCCACCCGCACCACGATGCTCTTGCCGTTGCCCAGGTGGGTGACTTGGACATAGGTGGGCAGGGGCAGGCTTTTGTGGGCCGCAGATAGGGCGTACATATCGTAGGGCGTGCCGCTGGAGGTACGCTTGCCGTGGAAATCGTCCCCATACCAAGAAGCGATGCCCTGTTCCCGATAACCTTCGCTGCTGGCCATCACCCGATAGCGCTGGCCGAACACTTCGTAGTCCGGCGGGTTGCCGTAACGGCTAGGCGACTCGGCCTTGGGAACCACTGGGTCGTGGACCATGGACGGGATTGGCGGTGGTCCGCCGCTCGGTGAGGTGGCGCAGCCGACGGTCAGCACGGTGACGGTCACTGCCAGGGTCTTGGCGATACGCTGACGCATGGTCCTTTTCTCCCTTCGGTTGTCGATGTCCGGGGTGATAACAGTGGGTCTGCTATGGTGGGCAGGACGCCATTATCCCCGGTAGCGGTCACGAATCTCCCGGCTCAATTGGTACACGGCCATGGCGTAAAGCGGGCTATGGTTGTAGCGGGTGATCGAATAAAAATTATTAAATCCCAGCCAGTGTTCAGGTCCCGTCTCGCCCGCCAATTCCAGGAGTATGGCTTGTTTATCGGCGCTTGCGGCGGTTTCCCAAGTCACCCCTCGCTGGGCGAGTTGCCCCAGGCTTAAAGTGGGTTTCAAATTGTCGGTCAGCACCGCCTTATAGGCTTGTCCTTGCACTTGGGCCGGGGTGGCCACCGGCGCTCCGGCCTGCCAGCGGTGGCGGGCCAGATAATTGGCCACGCTGCCGATGGCGTCCGCCGGGTTAGACCACAGATCCCGGCGGCGGTCCCCGTCGAAGTCCACGGCATAGGCCCGGTAGCTGGAGGGAATGAACTGGGCCAGGCCCATGGCGCCGGCGTAAGACCCTTTCAGGGCCAGGGGGTCTATGCCCTCTTCCCGGGTCAGCAGCAGGTATTCCTCCAGTTCACGACGAAAAAAATCCGCCCGCCGGGGATAATCGAAGCCCAAGGTGGCCAGGGCTTCCAGCACCCGCCAGGAGCCGGTGTTGCCGCCGTACAGGGTCTCCACGCCAATGATGGCGACGATGATTTCCGCCGGTACGCCGTACTCCCGCTCGGCCCGGGCCAACACCCCAGCATGTTTTCGCCAGAAGGCCACGCCCTCCTCGATGCGCCGCCCGGTCAGAAAAATCTTCCGGTAGTCCCGCCAGGGCTTGGCCTCGGCTGGGCGGGTGATGGCCTCGATGATCCTGGGCTGGTCCTGGGCTTGGGCGAATATGGCGCGTAGGGCTTCGGGGTCGAAGCCGTGCTTGCGGCTTATCGCCTGGATAAAGGCCTGGACATCCGCCCGCCCGGCCAGGCTGGTTTCCAGGGGTAGGGCGGGGCCTGCCGCGACGACCAGGGCCTGGGGCGCGGGCCGGACCGGGGAGGCCGGGGCGCTGGTCACGGCGCTTTCGGCGCGGGCCTCGGCGTTTGGCGGCGGTGGCATACAGGCGACTAGGGTTATCAGTGCGCCGGCGGCGTAAAGTGCTTTCATCGTACTTGGCGCGGGAAACCCCGTCCTTCAGGACGGGGAGGGATAGCGCGGCGGCGTCAGCCGCCCCTGCTCCCGCTCCTCCGTTTAAGGTTGGTTGCTATCTTCACAGAAAAAAAAATAAACTGTAAGGCATGACCAAACGCGCTTACAAATATCGCTTTTACCCCACCCCGGAGCAGGCCGAATTGCTGGCCCGCACCTTTGGCTGTGTGCGTTTTGTCTACAACTCGATACTGCGCTGGCGTACGGACGCCTTTTATCAGCGCCAGGAGAAGGTCGGTTACGTTGGCGCCAACGCCAGATTGTCCACCATCAAGCAAGACCCCGAACTGGCGTTTTTGTCTGACGTGTCCAGTGTGCCGTTGCAGCAAGGTCTGCGACACCAGCAAACCGCCTTTAAAAACTTCTGAAGGCCGCGCTAAGTACCCGGCCTTCAAGAGCAAACGGCACCGCCAGTCGGCGGAGTTCACTCGCTCGGCCTTTAAATATCGTGGTTGCGGAGGTCAGCCGCTCAGGCGACGGTGGTGATGGATGCTCATCAGCACCCCGAAACCGGCCATGATGGTCACCAGGGAGGTGCCGCCGTAGCTGATGAGGGGTAGGGGCAAACCCACCACCGGCAATAGCCCGCTGACCATGCCGGCGTTGACAAAAACATAGACGAAAAAAGTCAGGGCTAAGCTGCCCGCCAGTAGTCGGCTGTACGTGTCCGGGGTCTGAGTGGCCATAAATAGGCAACGGGCGATGATCAGAAAATACAGTAACAGCAATAAGCACAGGCCGATCAGCCCGAACTCCTCGGCATAGACTGCCAAAATAAAATCAGTGGACGATTCTGGCAGAAACTCCAGATAGGACTGGGTGCCGTTCTGCCAGCCCTTGCCATAAACGCCCCCGGAGCCGATGGCGATCTTGGACTGGATAATGTGATAGCCCGCGCCCAGGGGATCGGTCTCCGGGTCCAGAAATGTTAGCACCCGCTGGCGCTGGTATTCCCGCATCCCGAAGTGCCAGAACAGCGGCGCCGCCACCGCCACCAGCCCCGCCAGCCCACCCATGATCAGCCAGGACAGGCCCCCCAGAAATAGAACAAAAAACCCGGAGGCCGCCACCAGCAGGGCAGTGCCCAGGTCCGGTTGCTTGAAGATCAGGAAAAACGGCAGTCCGGTGAGTAACGCCCCCATCAGCACCTGCCACAGCCGGGGCGGCAGGGTGTGATCGGCGAAGTACCAGGCCACCATCATGGGCAAGGCCAGTTTCATGATCTCCGAGGGCTGGAAGCGGATCATTCCCATATCCAGCCAGCGTTGGGCGCCTTTGCCCACATCCCCCACGGCCAGCACCGCCACTAACAGCAGCACCCCGCCCAGATACAGCCAGGGGGTCCACCGGCGCATCAGATGAGGGGGAATCTGGGCGATGACCACCATGACCCCGAAACCCAGGCCCAGGCGGATAGCCTGGCGGATCAATAACTGGGTGTCCTGCTGGCCGGCGCTGAACAGCACCACCAGCCCCAAGCCCGAAGTCGCCAGCAGGCCCAGCAGCAGGGGCGTATCCAGATTGATCCGGCTCAGCAGCCCCCGTCGGCTGCGGCCGGTATCGTCCAAGGCGCTCATCTCCCCTAACAGGCTGACTTTCACGGCGCTCAAGGAGTATCCCCCAACGTGCTGGGGTCGGTGGCTGTGGGGACTAGCCAAGCATCCAGCACCCGACGGGCCAGGGGCGCGGCGGTGGAACTGCCGCCACCGCCATGTTCGGCGATCACCGCCACGGCGATTCGGGGGTCTTCCACCGGGGCGAAGGCGATAAATAAAGCATGGTCGTGGAGTTTCTTATCCAGTTTTTCGGCGTCGTATTCTTCTTCCTGGCCCAAAGAGAACACCTGGGCGGTGCCGGTCTTGCCGGCCATGCGGTAAGGGGCGTCTTTACCAATGGCTCGGGCCGTACCCCGCTCCCCGTGGGTGACGTGAATCATACCGGTGATCACGTCATCCCAGTTGGCCCGGTCAGATACCGGGATATTCGGCAGCGGTCGAGGCGGCTCTAGGGTTTTCTCCAGGGTGGCCTGGTCCTCCAGGGCGTGGAGTATACGGGGCTTGAAGTGCTTGCCGTAGTTGGCGATGGCCGCCGTGGCGCTGGCCAGTTGCAGGGGCGTGGTCAGCATATAGCCCTGACCGATGCCGGCGATCAGGGTCTCCCCCGGGTACCAAGGTTGGCCGTAGACCCGCCGTTTCCACTGGGGGGAGGGCAGCAGACCAGTACGCTCGTCGCGCAGGTCCACGCCGGTGCTTCGGCCCAGGTTGAACTGGTCCAGGTAATCATGCAGTCGTTCCATGCCCATGTCGTGGGCCAGGGTATAGAAGAACACATCGCAGGACTGATGAATGGCCTTGTCCACGTCGGTATGGCCATGACCGCCTCTTTTCCAGTCCCGGAACCGGTGGGCGTTGCCGGGCAATCGGTAAAAGCCGGGGCAATAGGTGCGGGCGCCTCGGCTGATGGTCCCGGTCTCCAGCCCGGCCAGGGCGACAAAGGGTTTGATGGTGGAGCCGGGCGGATAATTGCCACGCAGGGCGCGGTTGAACAAGGGTCGGTCCGGGGAGGTGTTGAGGGCCTTGTAACTGGCCACGTCGATGCCGTTGACGAAGGGATTGGGTTCGTAGACCGGCATGCTGGCCATGGCCAGAATCTCGCCGTTGCGGGGGTCCAGGGCGACGATGGCGCCGTTATGCCCGGATTCGGCCAGGGCCTGCTCGGCCACCGTCTGCAAGTGGCTGTCAATGGTGAGATAAATGTTTTTACCCGGAGCGGGGGCGACGCTTTCCAGCACCCGCAGCACCCGCCCCTCGGCGTTGGTCTCTACTCGCTGATGGCCCACCCGGCCGTGGAGCAAATCTTCATAGGCTTTTTCCGCTCCGATCTTGCCGATATGGCTGGTGCCGCTGTATTGGCTGCCGTCCACCCGTTGCAGTTCCTGCTCGTCGATGCGGCCCACATACCCCACTGCATGTACGGCGTGGGTGCCATGGGGGTAAAAACGGGTCAGGTCAGCCTTGATGTTGACACCCGGTAAGCGGTGTAGATTTACCGCCAGCTGGGCCACCTCGTGGTCGCTGAGCTTAAAGCGCAGGGGCAGGCCTCGATAGGACGGATTGCGGCGCAGCAGGCGCCGAAACCGGGCCATGTCCGGTTCTTCCAGTTGCACCAGTTCGGCCAGTTTTCCCAGAGTGGCGCCCAGATCCGGCACATCCTCCGGGGTGATCTCCAGGCGGTAGGAAGGCAGGTTATCCGCCAGCAGTACGCCGTTGCGGTCGAAGATCAGTCCCCGGGTGGGGGGCAGGGGCAGGATCTTGACCCGGTTGTCCTCGGCCAGGGTGATGAAGTGCTCATGATTGAGAACCTGGAGATAGACCAGCCGTCCCACCAGCAGTAACAGCAGCAGCAAGACCCCTGCGCCGGCGATCAGGGCGCGGCGCGTAAACAACCGCCCTTCGGCCCGGGCATCGCGGATTTTGGAAAAAGAGTTTTCCCTGGCGGATTGCTTGCGTGGTCTCACAAAAGCGGGGACGATGGCAGTTCCTGTCAGGGGCGGTAGGATGCGCGTCGGGGAACGGTTGTGCAAGGGATTATACGGATTCAGCAGTCAGCCCGAAAGAAGATACCCTACAGAAGCACTCAGGTATGAAGCAGCGTGTTGTCTCTACTTTAGATTTCAAGGGTGGTCATTATGAAAGAGCAGTTTGCGGGAATCGTGAAAAGCCTTACCCCTCCATTGATTGTGAACGCTACCAAGACGATGTTTGGAGCGGGTAGATATCAGGTACAGGAACCCGCAGGCGAGAAGAGCGCGGATTGGTACGATAAATCATTCGAAAATAACGAGAATCGGCAAACTCACTACACGCAGCCCTCGTATTTTTTTCTCTGGTCGGTGATCGCTGATCGGATTATCCATTACCCGACCAACTCCATTCTGGATATCGGTTGCGGCTCAGGTCAGCTTGCGGTCCTACTCAAGGATCAGGGGGTTTCCAAATATCACGGCTTCGACTTCAGTCCCAGCCGCATCGCCTACGCCAAAACTCTCTGTCCCGTATACACTTTTTCTGTGGAGGATGCCTTCGCGACGACCTTGTTCGCAGACCATGACTACGATACCGTCATCTGCACCGAATTCCTGGAACATGTGGAAAGCGACCTGGACGTCATCAAGCGGATTAGACCGGGTACGCGCTTTTTCGGCACGGTACCGAATTTTCCTTATGTTTCACATGTCAGGCATTTCCAGGACCCTAACGAAGTGAGCGCCAGATACGGTGCGTACTTCAAGAATTTGCGTATCGATGTCTTGCTGGCCAACCCCAAGGGAAAGACCTTTTTCCTGCTGGAAGGCATTACCCATTGATCTCTTCCCCGGCCTGAAGGGCGGGTATTCCTGGTCTCACAACCAGGCCCTTTCTGCTTTACCGAGAACCGCCCATGCCTCATGTGGTGATCTTCTGCTCGTGTCTATTTCCGTCACCAAGTCTTCGAGGCGCCGCCCTTGGCCCTGTGGGTGACGGAACAGCGGTTATTCGGGACCGGTTGCGAGCGCTGCGGTGTGGCTACTGGACAGGCCTACCCGAGAAGGTAGCGCCGGGGCAGATGGGTCTATGGCTGCAGGGCTTTGATAATAAAAATTTTTCTGCACTACAGCATTTTTGGCTGTAAGTATTCGATTTATAGTCGACCACCTTCAAAGCCCTGATCCAGCTTTGCTAATAACCAATGGTGCTAGTTGGAGAAATCGAGATTGATGTGGTCATGCACGCCGACCTCCTTGGTAGGAGGAACCACCCACCTGCCGTTGGCGGAGGCGCACATGACCCCATAGGACTTGATCATCGAGTTGTTCTGCCCCGTAGACGATCGCTTCCTGGATCGGGGACTGAATTGCATTAAACCTCCTCAAGCTCGGCTGTGGCCGAGCGAGGGGGTGACCCTGGCGCTGCTTTTTGCGCTCAAGGGCGTGGGCAACCGCGCGTTCTACCGCAGGGTCAAGCAGGATTATCGGGACGTATTCCCGGACCTGCCCAGTCGTACACGGCTGTGTCGAACGCCCCGCCAGCCGCCCGGATGAGGGCTACGGCATGCTGGTCTGTCGGCAACAGCGCATATTTTGAGGGAAGAAGCTCGGCGGACACCGGTAACAGGCCAGAAACCCCAACTTCTTATTACTGTCAAACAGAGCGCCGCCCTGCTGCTTTTGCGGCGGCACACGGCTGAACGTCTCTGCTACCACCCCCGACTGCCAAGGCAGTATTCTAAATTTGTAAAGACGCGAAAGCCGGGTTCAGACCCACCTTTAGAGGGGCGAATCGGCAGCGCGACACAGACCCCAGACCACCACCGCGAGGACGCCATGAAACATCCGCTCCTGTCCTGGCTTCTGAACCCGCGCCGCTGCCCCTTGTTCCCTGGGAGGCGGCCTGCATGATCCGAACCCCCGCCGTGGATAGCGTCCGCTTCGTGCTGGACGGCGAAGTCATTACCCTGGAGGGGGTGGAGCCTACCCGTAGCGTACTTGATTATCTGCGCGAGAACCTGGGCCGCACCGGCGCCAAGGAAGGCTGCGCCGAGGGGGACTGCGGGGCCTGTACCGTGGTGTTGGCGGAGTTGGACGACCAAAACCGGCTGCGCTTTCGGGCCGCCAACGCCTGTATCCAGTTTGTGCCCACCCTGGACGGCAAGGCCCTGTTCACCGTGGAAAGCCTGGCCGGGCTGGACGGTCGCCCGCACCCGGTGCAGCGGGCGATGGTGGACTGCCATGGCTCCCAGTGCGGCTTCTGCACCCCTGGTTTCGTGATGTCGTTGTTCGCCCTGTACAAGACCCAGGAACGGCCGGACCGGCGCACGGTAAACGACGCCCTGGCCGGCAATCTGTGTCGCTGCACCGGCTACCGGCCCATCGCCGAGGCCGCCGCGCGTATGTACGACTCTGCCGACCCGACCCCGGATGACCCCCACTGGCTGAACCACGCCTTTAGCCACGAGCCGAGCCGAGAGCCGGGGACCGGGGAGCGGCGGACGATTGAACTGCTTCAGGCCCTGCGCCGCCGGGACACCCTGACCCTGGGGGACGGGGATCGGCGCTTTTTCGCCCCCACCCGCCTGGCCGCCCTGGCAGAGTTGGCCGAGGCTCACCCGGAGGCCTGCCTGCTGGCCGGGGGCACTGACGTGGGCCTGTGGGTGACCAAACAGTACCGGGACCTGGGCACGGTGATCTATCTGGGCAAGGTGGCCGAACTCAAGACCCTGAGGGTGACCGACGGTCATCTGGAGATCGGCGCCGGGGTAAGCCTCACCGACGCCGGGGCGGCGCTGGTGGCCCAATACCCGGAACTGACCGACCTGTTCCGCCGCTTCGCCTCGCCGCCGATCCGCAATGTCGGCACCCTGGGGGGGAATATCGCCAACGGCTCCCCCATCGGCGATGCCCTGCCGGTGCTGATCGCCCTGGACGCCGCCCTGGTGCTGCGCCGGGGGCAGACCCGCCGGGAACTGCCCCTGGAGGACTATTATCTGGCCTACCGGAAAACCGACCGCCGACCTGGGGAGTTCCTGGAACGTATCCGCGTCCCCTTGCCCAGGAGCGAGGGCCAGGTGCGCGTCTATAAAGTGTCCAAGCGTTTCGATCAGGATATTTCGGCGGTCTGCGGCGCCTACCAGGTGGTCCTGGAGGCCGGTCGGGTGCGGCAGGCCCGGGTCTGCTACGGGGGCATGGCCCCCATTCCCAAGCGGGCCGGGGCCTGCGAGCAGGCCCTGACCGGGCAAGCCTGGGACGAGGCCACGGTGTGCGCCGCCATGGACGCCCTGGACCGGGACTATGAACCCCTCACGGATATGCGGGCCAGCAGTGATTACCGTCGCCAGGTGGCCCGGAATCTGCTGTATAAGTTCTATCTGGAGACCCGGGAGGGCGAGGCCGTCGCCACCCAGGTCTATGACTATGGGAGATAAGCCCCATGTCCGACCTTAGGAGCCAGGGTCCCGTGGGCGCCCCTGTGCGCCACGATAGCGCCCATCTGCACGTTACCGGGCAGGCCACCTATATTGACGACATTCCAGAACCTCGGGGCGTTCTCCACGCCGCCGTGGGCTTGAGCGCCCGGCCCCACGCCCGCATCGCCCGCCTGGACCTGGAGCCGGTGCGCTCCGCCCCCGGGGTGGTGGCGGTGATGAGCGCCGCCGACGTGCCCGGCAAGAACGATTTTGGGGCGGTGGTGGCCGATGACCCCATCTTCGCCTGGCAGCGGGTCCAGTACCAGGGCCAGTCCCTGTTCGGGGTGGCCGCCAAAACCGTGGACCAGGCCCGTCGGGCCGCCCGCCTGGCGGTGGTGGACTACGAGGACCTGGAGCCGGTGCTGGACATCGAAACTGCCCTGGAGCGCCAGTCCTACGTGCTGCCCACAGTGACCGTGCGCCGGGGCGACAGCGGCGCCGCCCTGGCCGCCGCCCCCCACCGGCTCCAAGGCCGGGTGCGGTTAGGGGGGCAGGATCATTTCTATCTGGAAGGGCAGATCGCCCTGGCCGTACCCCAGGAGGACGGGACCATGCTGGTTTACAGCTCCACCCAGCATCCGGGGGAGGTGCAGCATCGGGTGGCCCAGGCCCTGGGAGTCCATTCCAAGGATATCACCGTGGTTTGTCGGCGCATGGGCGGCGGCTTCGGAGGCAAGGAGACCCAGCCGGCCCAGATTGCCTGTATCGCCGCCCTGCTGGCCTGGCAGTCCCGCCGCCCCGTCAAGCTGCGCCTGGATCGGGACGTGGACATGCTGCTCACGGGCAAGCGCCACGATTTTCTGATCCACTACGCCGTGGGCTTCGACCCTCGGGGGCGTATCCAGGGCATCGAGTTCATGCTGGCCTCCCGTTGCGGTTATTCCGCTGACCTGTCCGGCGCCGTGAACGACCGCGCGGTGTTCCACGTGGATAACAGCTACTTCCTAGATAACGTCACCATCGTCTCCCACCGCTGCAAAACCAACACCGTGTCCAATACCGCCTTCCGGGGTTTTGGCGGTCCCCAGGGCATGTTCGCCATCGAACACGTCATGGACGAGATCGCCCGGCATCTGGGCCGGGACCCCCTGGCGGTGCGCAAGATTAATTTTTACGGGGTGGGGGAGCGCAATATCACCCCTTACGGTCAAGTGGTGGAGGACACTATCATCCACGAACTGGTGGCCGAGCTGGAGTCCAGCGCCGACTACGCCCGACGCCGGGAGGCCGTGCGGGAATTCAACCGCCACAGCCCCTATCTCAAGCGGGGCCTGGCCCTGACCCCGGTGAAATTCGGCATCTCCTTCACCACCACCCATCTGAACCAGGCCGGGGCGCTGCTGCATATCTATACGGACGGCACGGTGCAGCTCAATCACGGCGGCGCCGAAATGGGCCAGGGCCTGCACACCAAAGTGATCCAGGTGGTGGCCCAGGAGTTGGCCATCGACCTAGACCGGATTCGCATCACCGCCACCGACACCAGCAAAGTGCCCAACGCCTCGGCCACGGCCGCCTCCAGCGGCGCCGACCTCAACGGCATGGCCGCCCAGGCGGCGGCCCGCACCCTCAGGGAACGGCTGACGGCATTTGCCGCCCGGCACTTCCAGACGCCCGCAGCCCAAGTGAGCTTCGCCGCCAACCGGGTGCGGGTAGGGGAGCGGGAGCTGTCCTTCGGCGAGTTGGTGAAACTGGCTTATTTCGCCCGAGTGTCCCTGTCCGCCACCGGCTTCTACAGCACCCCCAAGATCCACTATGACCGCGACACGTTCAAGGGTCGGCCTTTTTATTACTTTGCTTATGGGGCAGCCGTGGCCGAAGTGATTATCGACACTCTCACCGGGGAGTACCGGGTATCCCGGGTCGATATCCTCCACGACTGTGGCCGCTCCCTGAACCCGGCCCTGGACCTGGGCCAGGTGGAGGGGGGCTTCATCCAGGGCGTGGGCTGGCTCACCTCCGAGGAGCTGTGGTGGACCCCCGAGGGGGAACTCAAAACCCACGCCCCTTCCACGTACAAAATTCCCGCCTGCTCCGATGTACCCCTGGACTTGCGGGTGCGGCTGCTGAAGTCCGCAAGCAATCGGGAGGACACCATCCACCGCTCCAAGGCCGTGGGCGAACCGCCCCTGATGCTGGCGTTTTCGGTGTTTCACGCCCTGCGTGACGCCGTGGCCGGAGTGGCCGATGACCGGTTCAGCCCCCGCCTCGACGCCCCGGCCACCCCCGAGGCGGTGCTGGCGGCGGTGGAGAACATCCGCGCCCGGGCCGGGCAGGCGCCGACACAGGAGGCCAGCGCATGAACCATTGGCTGGAATCCGTGCAAAATCTGGCCCAGGGCGGCCAGGGTGGGGTGCTGGTGACCGTGGCCGAGACCCGCGGCTCCACCCCCCGGGAGACCGGGGCCAAGTTGCTGGTCGGTCCCGACGAGGTGGCGGGCACCATCGGCGGCGGCAACCTGGAGTTCAAGGCCGTGGAACTGGCCCGGCGCCTGCTGGCCCACGGGGCCGGGGACGCCACTCTGCGCCGCTTTCCCCTAGGACCGGCCTTGGGTCAGTGCTGCGGAGGGGTGGCGACGGTGCTGTTCGAACCGTTGATGGGAGTAGCACCCCATTGGAGCGAGGCGTTGGTTCGGCTGCGTGAGACCCGCCAGACCGGGGTGCTGGTCAGCCGGGGCGACGGCCCGGCGGCCAAGCGCCTGGTGGACGCCAGCGGTGGCCACGGCAGTCTGGGCGATCCGGCCTGGGATAAACAGGCCGATGCTGCGGCCCGGGAACTGCTGGCCGACGAGGCTACACAGGCCCGGCTGGTCCAGCTTGACGGCCTGCCGCCGCTGCTGCTGGAGCCGCAACGGCCCCGGAATTTTCATATCGTGCTGTTCGGGGCCGGTCATGTGGGTCGGGCGCTGGCGCGGCTGCTGGGGGGGCTGGACTGCACCGTGGATTGGGTAGACAGCCGCCCAGAGCAGTTCCCCCGGGACCTTCCCGGCAATGTACGGATGTGGGTCCGTGAGGTCCCGGAGGCGATGGTGGACACCATTCCCTCTGGGAGTTATGTGCTGGTGATGACCCACAGCCACCCCCTGGACCAGCGCATCGTAGAACGGGTGCTGCGCCGGGCCGATAGCAACTATTGCGGCCTGATCGGCTCTGAGTCCAAACGCCGCAACTTCGAGCGGCGGTTGCTGGCCCAGGGCCTGTCCGCCAATGACTGGGGACGGCTGAGCTGCCCCATCGGGGTGCCCGGCATCGTCGGCAAGCGGCCCGAAGAAATCGCCGTGGCCGTGGCCGCCGAACTGTTGCAGGTGCGCGACCGCATGGTGAATCGGGAGGCCGGCGTGCCGCAGCCTTGACGTAGGCCCGGAGCATCCAAGATTGGCGCCGGTTTCAGGGAAGGGCGGTTGGCGCCCAGTACCACCCGGAGACTGCTGATGTGAACCCAGCCGAGCCACAGTATAACGACACCGTCCAGGTCTTCCGGGCTACGCTGCTGCACTGCCGCCACGACCCCGGCGAGGGAGACGATCCGAGCGCCTGGGAACACTTGGACGACGGACTGTTGGTGGTTCGCCAGGGCCGGATCGAAGCCCTGGGACCGGCCCCGGCGCTGTTGGAGCGGCTACCGGCGGGGACCGTGGTGCATGATCGGCGGGGCCGGTTGATCGTGCCTGGGTTTATCGATACCCATGTACACTATCCTCAGTTGGACATGATCGCCGCTTACGGAGAGCAGCTTCTGGAATGGCTGAACCGCTATGCGTTTCCCACCGAGCGGCGCTTTGCCGATCCGGTCCATGCCGGGGAGGTGGCGGAGTTTTTTCTGGACGAACTGCTGCGTAACGGCACTACCACCGCCCTGGTGTTCGGCACCGTCCACCCGGCCTCCGTGGACGCCTTGTTCGAGGCCGCCCAGGAGCGCCAGTTGCGCCTGGTGGCCGGCAAGGTGTTGATGGACCGCAACTGCCCGGAATGGCTGCGGGACGATCCAGACACCGCCTACCGGGACAGCCGGGCGCTGATCGAACGCTGGCACGGCCAGGGACGACTGGGCTATGCCATCACCCCCCGCTTCGCCCCCACCTCCAGCGACGCCCAACTCAGCCAGGCCGGTCGGCTGGCGGCGGAATGCCCGGATGTCTATGTGCATACCCACATGGCTGAGAATCGTGAGGAAGTGGCCTGGGTGGCGAAGTTGTTTCCCTGGAGCCAGGGCTATCTGGATGTCTACGACCGCTTTGGTCTGGTCCGGGAGCGTTCCGTGTACGCCCATTGCATCCATTTGAGCGAGACCGAACGCCAACGCATGGCCGCCGTCGGCGCCGCCATGGCCTTCTGCCCTGGTTCCAATCTGTTTCTGGGCAGCGGCCTGTTCGATTTGGCCAGCGCCTGTGGCCACGGCATCCGGGTGGGCATGGGCACGGACGTGGGGGCGGGCGCCAGCTTCAGCCTGCTGCGGACCCTGCAAGAGGGCTATAAAGTGGCCCAACTCCAAGGCCAGCGCCTGTCCCCCTACCGGGCGTTATATCTGGCTACCCTGGGCGGGGCCAGGGCCTTGTATCTGGACGACCGTATTGGCAATTTTGCTCCCGGCAAGGAGGCGGATTTCGTGGTTCTGGATTGGGGGTCCACGCCCTTGCTGGACCGGCGCTGCGCCAAGGCCGCCGACTTTACGGAAAAACTATTCGCCCTGCTGACCCTGGGCGACGATAGGGCGGTGGCCGAAACCTACGTTATGGGCCAACGCTTGCACTACCGGCCGCCGGGGGGCTGAATGGGTGGGCCGCGACACGGGGCGTCCTCCCGGCTGTCTCGGGTCTAGCGGGTATCCAGTGGCTCAAGGGCTTTGATCAGATCATCCAGGGCCTTGAGTTGGCGCAGAAACGGCTCCAGCCGCTCCAGGCGCAGGGCGCAGGGACCGTCGCACAGGGCCTGGTCCGGGTCCGGGTGGGCTTCCAGGAATAGCCCGGCCAGACCCTGGGACAGCCCGGCCCTGGCCAGTTCGGTGACCTGGGCCCGCCGCCCGCCGGCGGAATCGGCCCGCCCTCCGGGCATTTGCAGGGCGTGGGTCACGTCGAAGAACACCGGGTAGCCGAAGGCTTTCATGATGGGGAAGGCCAGCATATCCACCACCAGGTTGTTGTAGCCGAAGCTGCTGCCCCGCTCGCAAAGGATCAGTTGATCGTTGCCCGCTTCCCGGCATTTTTGCAGGATATGGCCCATTTCCTGGGGCGCTAGAAACTGGGCTTTTTTGATGTTGATGACCGCGCCGGTCTTGGCCATGGCCACCACCAGATCGGTCTGTCGGGACAGGAACGCCGGCAACTGGATAATATCCACCACCTCGGCCACCGGCGCCGCCTGCCAGGGTTCGTGGACGTCGGTAAGCAGCGGCACCCCAAAGCGGGCTTTGATCTCCTGAAAGAGTTTCAGTCCCTCCTCCAGGCCGGGACCCCGGAACGAGGCAACGGACGAGCGATTGGCTTTATCGAAGGATGCCTTAAACACATAAGGGATGCCCAGGCGGTCGGTGACGGTCTTGTAATGGTCCGCCACCCGCAGGGCCGTATCCCGGGACTCCAACACGTTCATACCCCCGAACAGCACCATGGGCCGCTCGTTGGAAATGGTGATATTGCCCACTTGTAGGGTCTTTTGGTTCATGAACGAGGCTCCTGTCCGAACGGTCGTGTCTGCCCATCAGCATAGGTCGGCCACGGCCCAGCGGCTACCCGGGCAGGGCCGGGGACTGCTATCCTGCCCGGATACGGCCATACTGATGAGTATTAAATGGGTAACCGGGAAGCGAAACTCTATCTGGCCTCCGCCTCGCCGCGACGACGCGAGTTGCTGTTGCAACTCGGGGTGATCCACCAGCAGTTCGGCATGGACCTGGACGAGACCCGCCTGAGTGGGGAACAACCCGCCGCTTACGTGGCGCGCCTGGCCAAGGCCAAAGCCGAGGCGGGCTGGCGGTCCCTAGGTACGCTGCCGCCCCGGCCGGTGTTGGGGGCCGATACCGCAGTGGTGGTGGGCGATGCCATCCTCGGCAAACCCCGAGACCGGGACCACGGCCTGGCCATGCTGGCCCAGCTATCCGGGCGCTGGCATAGCGTGCTAAGCGCCGTGGCCCTGGTGGAAGAGGAGCGGCGCGGCCTGCGGGTCCAGGAGAGCCGGGTACGGTTCAGGCGTCTCGATGATGCCGAGCGGATCGCCTACTGGGACAGCGGCGAGCCCCTGGACAAGGCTGGCGGTTACGCTATCCAGGGCCGGGCGGCGGCGTTTGTCGCCGAGCTTCAGGGCAGCTACTCAGGCGTGATGGGGCTGCCCCTCTACGAGACCGCCGAGCTGCTGCGGGAATTCGCTGTCCCGTTCTGACCTTGCCTCCCAGAGAGGGCCCTGGCTTCCCGGGTCCCATGGCCACCGGTTTTTAAGCGTTACGGGAGACAGGATCGATGTCGACGATCATCGAAGGTCCGCGCACTTCCGAGGAGATTCTGATCAACGTCACCCCCCGGGAAACCCGGGTAGCGGTGGTGGAGAACGGCGTACTCCAAGAGGTGTTTATCGAGCGGACCCATAAACGAGGACTGGTAGGCAATATTTACAAGGGCCGAGTATGCCGGGTGCTGCCGGGGATGGAGGCGGCTTTTGTGGATGTAGGCTTAGACCGGGCCGCCTTTCTGCATGTTTCGGATATCCGCCGCTCCCTGTACCCGGAAGCGGATAGCTCGTTGCACGACGAGCGCCAGGTCACCATTACTGAACTGGCCCGGGAGGGACAGGAGCTGCTGGTTCAGGTGATCAAGGACCCGCTGGGCACCAAAGGCGCCCGGCTGACCACCCGTATGACCCTGCCATCCCGGTTTCTGGTCTATCTGGCCGATTCGGAGGTGACGGGGGTATCTATCAAGATCGAGGATGAGCATGAGCGTCAGCGGCTCAAGGAGACCATGGCTGCCTTCCGGGGTGAATTCGGGGGCGGTTATATCGTGCGCACCGCCGCCGAGGGGGCCGAACCTTGGGCGCTACGGGCGGACATGCAGTTTCTGCAACGGCTCTGGGAGTCCATCAAGGAACGGGCCAAGGAATCCCGTAGCGGCGAGGTGGTCTACGAGGACTTGCCGCTGGTGTTGCGAGTGCTGCGGGATTTCGTGGGCGACAATGTAGAGAAAGTCCGCATCGACTCCCGGGAGAGCTTCGATCGGGTACAGCGTTTCGCCGGCAAGTTCGTCCCGGAGATGCTGCCCAGGATCAAGCATTACCCTGGAGAACGGCCTATTTTCGACCTCTACGGGGTGGAGGACGAACTGCAAAAAGCCCTGAACAAAAAAGTCCAGCTCAAGTCCGGGGGCTATCTAATTATTGATCAGACCGAGGCCATGACCACCATCGACGTCAATACCGGCGCCTACGTGGGTCACCGCAATCTGGAAGAAACCATCTTCAAGACCAATCTGGAGGCCACCCAGACCATCGCCCGGCAACTGCGACTGCGAAACTTGGGGGGTATCATCATCCTGGACTTCATTGATATGACCAGCGAGGAGCATAAACATCATGTGCTCAAATCCCTGGAGCGGTTTCTGGAGAAGGACCGGGCCAAGACCCATATCTGCGAGGTTTCCGCCTTGGGCCTGGTGGAGATGACCCGCAAACGCACCCGGGAAAGCCTGGAGCACGTACTCTGCGAGTCCTGTCCCACCTGTGACGGGCGCGGCTCGGTGAAAACCGCTGAGACGGTGGCCTATGAAATTTTCCGGGAACTGCTCCGGGAGGCCCGCCAGTACAGCGCCCGCCAGTTTCTGGTGCTGGCTTCCCAGGATGTGGTGGATCTGATGCTGGACGAAGAATCCACCAGCCTGGCGGAGTTGGAGGAGTTTATCGGCGTGCCCATTAAATTCCAGGCCGAGGTCCTCTACACCCAGGAACAGTTCGACGTGGTGCTCATGTAGCGCTTACCGACCATGCGCCTGCTCCTGCTGACCGCCCGCCATACCTGGGGCTGGACCCTGCGCCTAAGCCTGCTGCTGGTGGTGGCCACCGCCCTGCTGGTGGCGGTGGGGCGGCTGGCCTTGCCCTTGGTGGCCGACTACCGGGCCGAATTGGAGCGGGGCTTGGAAGAGTATCTGGGGCTGCCGGTGCGCTTGCAGGGGATCGCTGCGGCCTGGTCCGGGGGGGGGCCGGAATTGCGCCTGGATGGTCTTAGCCTGCGCGCCCCTAACGGCGGCGCGCCGCTGCTCAGCGCCACCCGGGCAGTGGTGGGAGTGGACTTGCCCCGCTCCCTGTGGCGGGGCCGCTGGGTGTTGGGCAAGGTGCACCTGACCGGGCCACGGTTAGTGTTGGTCCAAGAGGCTGGTCGCTTGCGCCTTTTGGGTGTAGAGGGCGACATTGGTCTTAGCCTGAGGGAGCTGCCGGAGCTGCTGGCCGGAATTCATGCCTTGGATATGGACAGCGGCGAACTGGTGCTGCGCTTGGCCGACGGGCCGCCCCTGGTGCTACGCAATTTACGGATCAGTCTGCGCGGCGGCGAAACCCTCAAGCTGGGGCTGGAGGCCGGAGAACCGGAGGAAGGTCGTTTGCGGGGGGCCGCTGAACTACGCCGACGGGTCGATGACGCCGCCTGGGAAGGCCGGATGTATCTGCGCGGCCAAGATCTGGAACCAGGCGCCTGGCCGCTGCCGACGGTGGTCGAGCGCTTGGCGGTGGGTCGGTTGGGTCTGGAGGTTTGGGGCGAGATACGGGACGGCCTTCTGAGCGAGGCGCAAGGGCGTTTGGTCCTGTCCGATTTGGGCGGGGCGACACCCCTGGGTTTATCGGCAGGCTGGTTTCGCTGGCGGCGCGACGCCACTGGCTGGACCTGGACCAGCGACTGGCCAGCCGACGCTGGCCGACCGCTCCTGACCCGCCTGGATCTGGCCTTGAACGGAACCCGACTGGAGGGCCATGCCGCCAATCTGGAGCTGACGAAACTGGCCGCAGTCGCCGCCGCCCTGAACCCTGAGCAACGCGCCCTGCTGGACGGCCTGAGCCTCCGGGGGGCGGCGTCGGAGCTGGACTTCAGGGTGGACCTGGCGCGGCCCACCGCCGACTATGCTCTGGCCGCCCGGGTCACCGACCTGGCGTTAGCGGCCCTAGACCACCGGCCCGGGGTGATCGGCTTGGAGGGCCGACTGTCCCTGGACCCTTCGGGAGGGCGGATCGAACTGGACAGCCGCGATTCGCGCCTGCTTGCCCCGGCCTTGTTCCGCGCCCCACTGCAACTATCCAGCCTGGCCGGGGAGTTGGCCTGGCGGCGTGACCCGGCGGGCTGGGTGGTGGCGACGCCGGGCCTCAAACTGGCTAATGCCGATTTGCAAGCCAAGCTAAAGGGCAGTGTTCAACTGACGCCGGAGAGGGGCCTGAACCTGGACCTGAAAGTGGATTTTAGTGACCTGACGCTAGCGCGGACCAGCGCCTATCTACCGGTCGGCGGCATGCCACCCAAGGTGGTGGCCTGGCTGGACCGCGCCCTGGTGGCGGGGCAGGTGACCAAAGGTCGAATGGTTTTGCGGGGCCGAGGGGCGGATTTTCCATTCCGGGAAGGGGAGGGGCTGTTCGAGACCCGGTTTCAGGTCCAGGACGCCACCCTGGACTACCTGCCCGGCTGGCCCGCAGTCCAGGGACTGAACGGGCTGGTCGAGTTCCGCAACCAGGGATTCACGGCCCTGGCGGACGAGGCGCGGATCTTCGACGCGCGACTGTCCGGGACGCGGGTGGCCATCGCTGACTTACAGGATGCCGAACTGACTCTGACTGGCCGGGCTACCGGGCCGGGCGAGACCTTGCTGCGGTATGTGCGGGAAACCCCCCTGGCGGCGCATCTGGGCAAGGCGCTGGGGCAACTGCGAGTACAGGGGGACACTACCCTGGACCTGGAGTTGGCTATTCCCCTGGAACAGCGTTCGCGCCAAATCCAGGTGCAGGGTAAGTTGGGCTTCACCGACAATACGGTCCATTTGCCCTCCTGGAAGCTCAGCTTGGAGCGACTGCGGGGCGAAGTGGCCTTTGATCGCCAGGGCCTGACGGCCCAGGGTTTGCACCTGAGCTTCCGGGGCGCTCCGGCCCGGCTGGATATTGATACCCGGGAGGGTTTGGCGGGTCTGGAGACCCGCTATTTGTTGAGTACCCGGCAGTCGGTCGCCACCCTGCTGGGAGACGGGTTCCAAGAACTGGAGCTGCCCCTGACCGGGACCACTGATTGGAATCTGGCTCTAGTATTGCCCGAAGCGGAGCGGGAAGGAGACTTCGCCCTGGTACTCGCCTCTCAATTGGAGGGGCTGGAGGTGGGGTTGCCGCCGCCCTTCCATAAACCCGCCGGGCAGCTTCGGGAGTTTACCTTGCGGGTTCAGGGCCGTAGGGGGGCCGACTTGCGTTTGGGGCTGGATTACGGGCTGGGTGTTCAAGGAACGGCGGTGCATGCCGAACTGAAACTGCATGGGTTTCCCGATCAACCCCGGTTCGAGCGCGGGGAGTTGCGCATCAACGCCGGTTTGGCGCGGCTGCCCCGGGAGCCGGGCCTGGCGGTGAGAGCGCGGCTGTCCCGGTTGGAACTGGATGGCCTGGGGAACGGCGCCGGACCCCAGGACTGGGGGACGTGGCTCAGGACACTGGATGTGTCAATCGACGAACTGCGGGTCCGGGGATTCAAGCTGAACCGGCTGCGGCTCAAGGGGAAAAACCAGGGCGACGCCCTGCGCCTGGAAGTGGTCGGCGAGGGGGTGAATGGCCGCTTGTTTCTGCCCATTCAGCCTAGCCCGGAGACGCCGGTGGGCGTTGATCTGAAACGGTTAAATCTGGCGCGGGCGCCGTCGTCTTCCTTGGGTTCCCGGTCCCCGCCCCCGGACCCCGGCGACCTGCCACCCCTATGGGTGTCGGTGGGCGACTTGGCGGTGGATGATCGTCCCCTGGGCCGCTTGCGGCTGGCCATCGCACCCCATGACGGTGGGGCGCGGTTGACCCGTCTGGAACTGGAATCAGAACTGCACGGTCTTAAAGGCAGCGGCCAATGGCTGAACACCGGGCAAGGTTCTGAGAGCCGTTTGGAAGCCACATTCGACAGCCGCGATCCGGGCGCTTTCCTGACCGCGCTGGGTTATCCAATGGGTCTGCGCCAGGGCCAGACCGAGGCGCACCTGAAACTGCATTGGAACGGTCCCTGGTCGGCGCCGCGTCTCAATAGCCTGGGCGGACAGATCGAGCTGACCATGGGCGAGGGCCGATTGATGAATATCGAGCCGGGCATGGGCCGGATGATGGGTTTATTCAGCATCCCCGGTCTGCTGCGCCGGTTGCGCCTGGATTTTAGTGACTTGTTTCGAGAGGGTCTGGCGTTTGATGGCATCGGTGGCCGCTTCGTTCTGGCAAAAGGCGACGCCGTGACCGAAGATTTGACCGTGGCGTCGCCCGCCGCCCGGATACTGATTCAGGGACGTATCGGTCTGGCGGATAGGGACTATGATCAGACCGTGACCGTCATCCCCCGGGTCAGCACCGCCCTGCCGGTAGCCGGAGCCATTGCCGGAGGGCCAGCCGTTGGGGCAGCGCTGTTTCTCGCCGAGCGGCTATTGCAAGACAATATCGACCAGGCCGCCCAAGTTCGCTACCGGGTGACTGGCCCATGGGCGGACCCGATTGTGGAGCGGCAAACCGAGCCTAGCCGACGCCCATAATGATAAGCGTGATCTCAAGCCAATGGAGAGAAAATTATGACACTGGTCGCCGCCGCGCAGATGGCTTCCGGGCCTAATATTAACGCCAACCTCATTGAAACCGAGCGGCTGATTGCCCGGGCCGCCGCCGGTGGCGCCAAGTTGGTGGCGCTGCCGGAAAACTTCGCCTTGATGGGCCATAAGGAGTCCGACATGGTGGCGGTGCGGGAAGTTGACGGCGAAGGTCCCTTGCAGTCCTTTCTGTCCCGCCAGGCTGCCCGCCATGGGCTGTGGCTGGTGGGGGGCACCATTCCCATAGTGGCCGACGATCCGCGCAAGGTCCGGGCCGCCTGCCTGCTCTTCGACGACCGGGGCCGACGGGTGGCTCGCTATGACAAGATACACCTGTTCGATGTGCGGGTGGTGGACAGCCCGGAGAGCTATAACGAATCGGCCGTGATCGAGCCTGGTCAGCAGTTGGTGGCCGTGGATACCCCCTTTGGGCGGCTGGGTCTGGCGGTATGCTACGACTTGCGCTTCCCGGAGCTGTTCCGGGGCTTGCTGGACCAGGGGACGGAAATCCTGGTGCTGCCGTCGGCTTTTACCGCCGTTACTGGCCGGGCGCACTGGGAGCCGTTGCTCCGGGCCAGGGCCATCGAGAACCTCTGCTATGTGATCGCTCCGGCCCAAGGCGGCTATCACGCTAACGGTCGGGAGACCCATGGCGATAGCATGATTATCGATCCTTGGGGCGTGGTGCTGGACCGCCTGCTCCGTGGCTCCGGGCTGGTACAGGCCCGCATCGACCATGGCCGCCTAGAAAGCATCCGGCGGATGTTTCCCACCATCGACCACCGGCGCTTGCATTGCGGGCTGAACTGAGTTCCCGTGGATCGGTCTCTTTAAAAACACCGTTTCCAAAAATCTGGCCAAACCCCATGACCGAAACCCCCCTGAACATCGCCCGTTCTCGTATCCTTGGCCCCGCCGGGCTGGCCGAGAACGATCTCCACAAGGCGCTGGACCGACTGCTGGGCCGGGCCGTGGACAGCGCCGATCTGTACTTTCAGCTCAGCCGCCACGAATCCTGGTCCCTGGAAGACGGCCAGGTCAAGAACGCCGGCCATGGTATCGACCAGGGCGTGGGGGTGCGGGCGGTGAGCGGCGAAAAAACCGGCTTCGCTTATTCCGACGAGATTATTCTGCCAGCCCTGCTGGAGGCTGCCGGGGCCGCCCGGGCCATCGCCGGGCGGGGCGACGGCGGCGCCGTGCGGACCTGGCGGGGCGGCGGAGGGCTGGCCCTCTATGATCCCCTGGACCCGGTGGAGACCCTTTCCGCCCAGGAAAAAGTCCGTTTACTGGAACGGTTGGACCAAGAGGCTCGCCGCCTGGACCCTCGGGTCAGCCAGGTGATGGTCAGCCTGGCCTCCAGCCACGACGTGGTGCTGGTGGCCGCCAGCGACGGCACCCTGGCCGGGGATGTGCGACCCCTGGTGCGGCTTAATGTCAGCGTCATCGTCGAGGACCAAGGCCGCCGGGAACAAGGTTCCAGCGGCGGCGGTGGTCGGGTGGGCTATGGTTGGTTTCTGGACCACGAGCGGGCTTTGGGCTATGCCCGGGAGGCGGTGCGCCAGGCCCTGGTCAACCTGGAGGCCGAAGACGCCCCCGCCGGGTCCCTCACTGTGGTGCTGGGTCCGGGCTGGCCTGGGGTGCTGCTCCATGAGGCCGTGGGCCATGGACTGGAAGGGGACTTCAACCGCAAAGGCACCTCGGCCTTTGCCGGGCGCCTGGGCGAGCAGGTGGCCTCGCCCCTGTGTACGGTGGTGGACGACGGCACCCTGGCCGGGCGGCGCGGCTCCCTGAATATGGACGACGAGGGAGAGCCTACCCAATACACGGTGCTGATCGAGAACGGCATTTTGAAAGGCTATATGCAGGACCGCCACAACGCTCGGCTGATGGGGGTGCGCTCTACCGGCAATGGCCGCCGTCAGTCCTACGCCCATCTGCCCATGCCGCGAATGACCAACACCTATATGTTGGCCGGTCCCCATGACCCCGCCGAGATCATTGCCTCCGTGGACAAGGGGCTGTACGCGGTCAACTTTGGCGGCGGCCAGGTGGACATCACTTCCGGCAAATTCGTGTTCGCCGCCAATGAGGCTTATCTCATCGAACATGGCAAGGTGACTCGCCCGGTCAAGGGCGCCACCCTGATTGGCAACGGCCCGGATGTACTCACCCGAGTGTCCATGGTGGGCAACGACCTGCAACTGGACAAGGGGGTTGGCACCTGCGGCAAGGCCGGGCAGAGCCTCCCGGTGGGGGTGGGCCAGCCCACTTTGCGGGTGGATGGGCTGACCGTGGGTGGCACCCGAGCCTAGGCTTAGGGACCGCTCTCCACGTCCCGCAGATACCGAAACAGCGCCCGGCGGGCGGCGGGGGGCTTGTCCTCTTGCTGCTCCCGTTGGGCCTTACGCAGCAATTGGCGTAGGTGTTGGCGGTCGGTGGCGGGGTGGCGATCTAGGAACTCTCCCAGCCGGGCCTCGTCCCCGGCCAGCAGCGCCGCTACCAAGTCTTCCAAGGCGTGATGGCGGCGCTTGTCGGCCAGGCTGGCGGCGTCCAGACTGTCCAGGGCCTGGCGGATGGGATCGGCGTCCAGCCGCCGCATCAGCTTGCCGATGAATTGCAATTGCCGGCGGCGGGCCTCGCGCTTGCTCATGGCCCGGGCCGCGTCCACGGCGGCGCGCAGCTCCGGGGGCAGGGGTAGGCCGTCCAGCATCCCCGGTTTGAGCCGCGTCAGCCGCTCGCCCAGAGCCTGGAGAGCATGGGCCTCGCGCTTGAGCTGGCTTTTGCTGGGGCCGCGTTCTGGTTCGTCGTCGAAGTCTTCGTTCATGATCGTGGTGGTCCGCTGCGCCGCGATGGTAAACCATAAGGTATGCCCAATGTCAGATATCGCCAAGCCCTCACCCGCGCCGGAACTGCCGGACCGCGCCCGTCTTGAAGCCATGGTCGGGACTATTCTGGACGAAGCCCGGACTCGGGGGGCGGGGGCCGCCGAGGCGGCGGTCAGCTTCGGCACGGCGTTGTCGGTGACGGTGCGTCTGGGGGAGGTGGAGACTCTGGAGCATCACCGGGATCGAGGCCTGGGGGTGACGGTGTATTTCGATAGCCGCAAAGGGTCCGCCAGCACCTCCGACTGGAGCGAGGCGGCCATTCGCGACACCGTGGGGGCGGCCTGCGACATTGCCCGCCATACTGCCGCCGACCCTTGCGCCGGGCTGGCTGACCCCCGACGTTTGGCCCGGGAGGCGCCGGATCTGGATTTGTATCATCCCTGGGGGGTGAGCGCCGAGCAGGCCATTGACCTGGCCCGGGACTGCGAGGACGCCGCCCGCGCCCTGGACCCCCGGATCACCAATTCCGAGGGCGCCAGCGTGGCCAGTTCCGGTTCCCTGGTGGTCTACGGCAATAGCCACGGGTTTATCGGCGGTTATCCCACCAGCCGCCATTCCCTGAGTTGCTCGGTGATCGCCCAGGACGGGGCCGGTATGCAGCGGGACCACTGGTATACCCTCTCCAGACAGGCCGCCCGGTTGGAGGCCGCGCCCCATGTGGGCCGACGGGCCGCCGAGCGGGCCTTGGAACGGCTGGGGGGGCGGCGGTTGGGCACCCGCTCGGCGCCGGTGCTGTTCGTGCCGGAAATGGCCCGGGGCCTGGTGGGCCATTATCTGGGGGCGATCCGTGGCCCATCTCAGTACCGGCGGGCCTCGTTTTTGGTGGACAGTCTGGACCGGCAGGTGTTTCCTTCGTGGCTGGGCATCCGCGAGGAGCCGCTGCTGCCCGGCGCCTTGGGCAGCGCCCCCTTCGACGCCGAAGGGGTGGCTACCGCCCCCCGGGATCTGGTGCGGGACGGGGTGGTTCGGGGCTATGTGCTGGACAGCTATTCGGCCCGCCGCCTGGGAATGGAGACCACCGGCAACGCCGGCGGGGTGCATAACGTCATCGTCGAACCCCACGGCCCGGACTTCCAGGGCCTGCTCCGGCAAATGGATACCGGCCTGGTGGTCACCCAACTCATGGGCCAGGGGGTGAATATCCTCACTGGCGATTATTCCCGAGGCGCCGCTGGGTTTTGGGTGGAAGGGGGCGTCATTCAGCACCCCGTAGAGGAGATCACCATCGCCAGCAATCTCAAGACCATGTTCGCTGGGCTGGTGGCTGTCGGCGCCGATGTGGACGAACGGGGCGGCGTGCGCTGTGGCTCGCTGTTGGTGGAGAGCATGACCGTGGCCGGAGACTGATTCCTTGCCCGCCGCGAGACACTCAGTCGTCAGCGGTCAACATGATCCGTCGACGCACATACTCATACATCACCACCCCGGCGGCAATGCTGACATTGAGGCTTTGCACCTTGCCGAACTGGGGGATGCGTAGCGCCTGGACGCCGGGAAAATCGGCCTTGTCGAAGCTGATCCCGAACTCCTCATGGCCCATTACAAAGGCGCTGCGCTCCGGCAGGGGGGCGCTGGGGAGCAGTGCGTCGGCCTCCGGTTCCAGAGTGAACAGGCTATAGTCGCGCCCGGTCAGCTCCCGGTAGCAAGCGCCGAAGTCGGCATGGAAACGGGCCGGCACCCAGCGGAACGAACCCTTGGCCGGAATCGGGTCGAAATACTCGGTGCCCACCAAATGCACCTCATGGACCCCGAACGCGTCGGCAGCCCGGAAAATTTTGCCGATATTGAAGTCCGGTTTGAGGTTGTCTAGCACCAGGATCAGGTCATGGACGCCCGGGGCGGCCAGCAAATTGGCCCGACGCTCCTTCTGGTAGCGCCGCTGGGCTTTTTCCCGATACTCTTTAAGCAGTTTGCTACGTTGTCTGGAGGCCATGACCGGGGAGCATGCCTCAAACCTGGCAGGCCGTCCAGGCCGGTTCCCGACCGGGCGGTAAATTAAAGTTGGCTTCGCAACAGCAGATAAATCGCCCCGGTCCCCCCGTCCACCGGCCGTGCCGAGCAGAAGGCCAGCACGTCGTCGCGCTGGCGCAACCAGTGGTTAATCTTCTGCTTGATCACGGGTCCCTTGTGGCGGGAGCGGTTGCCCTTGCCGTGGATAATGCGTACACAAGTCAGGTTGTCCCGGCGGGCGCTGTATAAAAACCCGTTGAGGGCCTCCCGGGCGGCGGCCACGTTCAGGCCGTGCAAATCTAGGACGGCGCTAACCCGGAACTGGCCCCTGCGCAGCTTGCGCAGCACCGATTGTTGGAGACCGGAACGATGGTAGCTCAGCTCCTCGCCGGTCTCCATGTCGGCGGGTTCGAAGTAGTCCGATACCATATCCACCAAGACCTGCCGTTCGTCCTCATGGCTATGGCGGGGCACGGGAGGGGGTTTGGCCGGGGCCGGGTCTATCCGGTCACAGGGCAGGGGTTTGACCGGGCCGACAGTGGCGCGGAACAATTGGCTGTCTTCCGGGGCCATAGCAGGTTTTTTAGTCATTGGCGGCTCTGCGTCTGGTGGATCGGGGCGCCGGGACGGTAGAATCGAGACATCAGCCTAGTTGGGCGGCTGATAGGACATTATCCACACCATAAAATTTCGACGGGCCATCCGCAACCGGGAGCATCACCGCCCATGAGGATTTTGGTCAGCAACGACGACGGTTATCTGGCGCCAGGTCTCAAGGCTTTGGCGGGGGCGCTCGGTGAAATCGCCGAGGTGGTGGTGGTGGCCCCAGATCAGGATCGCAGCGGCGCCAGCAATTCCCTGACCCTGAAACGGCCCCTGTATATCACCCGCCACGACAACGGAGTGATCAGCGTGGACGGCACCCCCACCGACTGCGTACACCTGGCCGCCACCGGCCTATTTGACGAGGCGCCGGATATGGTGGTCTCGGGCATCAACGCTGGTCCCAACATGGGCGATGACGTGCTGTACTCGGGCACGGTGGCGGCGGCCACTGAGGGCCGTCACCTGGGCTTGCCGGCGGTGGCCGTGTCCCTGGTTTCTCGCCAGCCACGGCACTACGACACCGCCGCCCGGGTGGCCCGGCGCATCGTGGTGGCCCTCACCGAAAGCCCGCTGCCGGCCGACACTATTCTTAACGTCAATGTCCCAGACCTGTCCTGGGAGGAACTGGCTGGCTTCCATGCCACCCGATTAGGTCATCGCCACCAGGCCGAGCCGGTCATCAAAGACACCGACCCCCGGGGCAACGCCATCTATTGGGTGGGACCACCCGGACCGGAACAGGACGCCGGGCCGGGCACCGATTTTTACGCGGTGCGCACCGGTTATGTCTCCATTACCCCCATCCAGGTGGACCTGACCCGCTACACGGCCCTGGACCAGATTGCCTCCTGGGTGGAAAGCCTGTGAGCGACGCTGTTTCCCAGACCCACGGCATCGGCATGACCTCCCTGCGCACCCGCCGCCGACTGGTGGAACGGCTGCGTCGGGCGGGCATTCGCGACGAGCGGGTGTTGGAGGCCATGCTCAACATACCCCGCCACTTGTTCATGGAAGAGGCCCTGTCTAGCCGCGCCTACGAGGATACCGCCCTGCCCATCGGTTTCGGGCAAACCATTTCCCAGCCGTTCATGGTAGCCTGCATGACCGAAATCTTGCTGGCTGGCGGCGGTCCCCAGGATCGATCCCCAGCCAAGGTGCTGGAGATTGGCACCGGCTCCGGCTATCAGACAGCGGTGCTGGCCTGGCTGGTGGATAAAGTGTTCACCATCGAGCGCATTGCCCGGCTCACCGAGCAGGCCCGGGAGCGGGTGCGCGGCTTGGGGCTTGGGCAGGTGTGGTTCAAGCACGGCGATGGCCGCCTGGGCTGGGAGTGGCACGCTCCCTTCGACGGCATCGTGATCACCGCCGCCGCCGAGCGGTTGCCGAAACGGCTGCTGGCGCAACTGGCTCCGGGAGGGCGGCTGGTGGCGCCGGTGGGCGATGCCCGGCGCCAGCGCCTGATGGTGGTGGAGCGCCGCGCTGGGGGCTTTGAGCAACAAACTCTAGGAGAGGTAAGTTTCGTGCCCTTGTTGGGAGGTGTGTTCTGATTATGCTGTTTTCCTCGATCTACACCCGGGTCATGCGCTGGGTGCAACACCGCCATGCTCCCTGGTATCTGGGCGCCTTGAGCTTCGCCGAGTCATCGTTTTTTCCAGTGCCTCCAGATGTGATGTTGGCCCCCATGTCCTTAGCCCGGCCGGAGCGGGCCTGGCGGTATGCCCTGCTGACGACCGTGACATCGGTGCTTGGGGGGGTGGCGGGTTACCTGATCGGCCTGTTCCTGTTTGACCTGTTCGTCAGCGACTGGCTACACCGTTTCGGCTATTGGGATGCCTATCTCCAGGCCCGGATCTGGTTCGATACCTGGGGCTTTTGGGCTATTTTTTTGGCAGGTTTCTCGCCGATCCCCTATAAAATTTTTACCATTGCCGCCGGCGCTATCGCCATGTCGTTGCCACTCTTCATACTGGCCTCGCTGATCGGCCGGGGAACGCGGTTTTTCCTGGTGGCTGGCTTTATGCGTTGGGGGGGACCGCGCATGGAAGCCCTATTGCGAGCCAACATCGACCGGTTGGGTTGGCTGACCGTGGTGGTGGCGGTACTCGCTTATTTTCTAATCGAACCATGATGAATCGGTTTTTCATTCTGTTACCGCCGTTGTTGGCGATGCTGCTGGGCGCGTGCGCCGGCCATTCGATCGCTCCCGTGGAGAGCAAGCTCACCGGCCCGGATGTCTATGTGGTCAAGCGGGGCGATACCTTGCATGCTATAGCCTGGCGGTTTGGGGTGAATCATCAGCGCATTGCCGCCCTGAACCGCATGGCCAACCCGGATCTGATTTTCCCAGGTCAGCGTTTGCGCATCCCTCCATCCTTCACCCGCGCCGCCCTATCCCCGCCTTTGCCACCCGCTCCGGCTCCCATGGCGCCGCCTACCCCGACGGCCCTGCCTACCCCGACGGCCCCGCCTACCCCGGTGGCCCCGACGGTGGCGTCCGCATCGCCTTCGCCGCCCACCGCCACGCCCATACCCACTGGGGATCGGAACGCCCAGGGCATCATCTGGCGTTGGCCTACCCAGGGACGGATGGTGCGCGGTTTCGAGCCGGACGTACCCGGACGTAAGGGTATTCAGATCGGCGGCCAGCTAGGCCAGGCGGTATTGGCCGCCTCCAGGGGAGAAGTCGTTTACAGCGGTAGTGGACTTCCCGGTTACGGTAGGCTTATTATCCTCAAGCACTCGAACAGCTTGCTCAGTGCTTATGGATTTCTGGGCAGTATCCTTGTAAAAGAAGGGGATATTGTCGATACAGGCCAACCCATTGCGGAAATGGGCGCCAGCAGCGAGAGCCGCCCCGCGCTGCATTTCGAGATCCGTTTCAATGGAGATCCCATCGACCCGTTGCGTTATTTGCCGGGTTGAAGGACAGGGTTGGATACCCGAAGAATGTGTCTTAAAACAACAATCTTGAAAATTTTCCACCCACGAGCGTTCTAACGTTCAGGAGACCTGGCCCATTGCCGGGATGACATCGACGACCATCCCAAAGAAGATCGAGGAGGCGCGAATGACTCGTCGGAGTAGGCATTCTTCGAAGCATATGACTGAGAGGGAGGGATACGATGCAGACGACAATAACGATGTGTTAGCCCAGGCGGAGGGCGATTCCAGTGAAGAAGATGACTCGGAGTCCAGGGAAGTCAAGGGTCCGAGGTCGATACCAACCGCCACCGGCATCCTTCGAAGTTCCTCTCGGGAGTTTACCCAGGATGAGTTGGACGCCACCCGTATGTATCTGGGAGAGATAGGCTTTTCCCCTTTGCTCACCGCCGAGGAGGAAGTCTACTACGCTCGTCTGGCCTTGAAGGGGGACGAACGGGCCAGGCACCGAATGATTGAAAGCAATCTGCGCCTGGTGGTCAAGATTGCCCGGCGCTATATGAACCGTGGCCTGAGCCTGCTGGATCTTATCGAGGAGGGCAATCTGGGGCTGATCCACGCCGTGGAAAAATTCGATCCAGAGCGGGGGTTTCGATTCTCCACCTACGCCACCTGGTGGATTCGCCAAACCATTGAGCGGGCCATCATGAATCAGACCCGCACCATCCGCCTGCCTATTCACATCATCAAGGAAATCAATCTCTATCTGCGCACCGCCCGGAATCTGGCCCAGACTCTGGACCATGAGCCTTCGGCCGAAGAGATCGCCGGAGAGATGGACAAACCCATCAGCGAAGTCAAACGGATGCTGGGTCTCAACGAGCGCGTCACTTCCGTAGATACCCCCATCGGCAAGGATGAAGACCGCTCCCTCCTAGATGCTATTCCCGACGATAATAACCCCGATCCGTCCCAGTTACTCCAGGATGAGGACCTCAACGAAAAACTGGAATTCTGGCTCGGCCAACTCAACGATAAGCAGCGCATTGTGGTGGAGCGGCGTTTCGGCCTCAACGGTCGGGAACGGGCTACCCTTGAGCAAGTCGGTAACGAAATCGGCGTCACTCGGGAACGGGTCAGGCAGATTCAGATTGACGCCTTGCGGCGGCTGCGGAAAATCCTGGAAGGAGAAGGGTTCTCTGAAGAGGTGCTGTACAGTTAGGCAGTGTTCGAGTCCCTACGCCGGGCCAAGGATGGCGCGGCGATCACGCTTGGCCCCGGAGCGTGCAAGCGTTGTTTTCGATGGCGGCCCGCCCAACCCGGTATGAGGCCCTGAAAACACCCCAAGCCTGTACTACTCAGCGTGGCCGCGACGTTCGTTTATCTTCCGCGAATTGATTATCATATCCTTGAATTTGCAGAGATTTTATTGAGTGAATGCCTGGAGAATAGCGTTGCTCTGGGGCGTCGGGCCGCTGCGCTACCACCTTTGGCCGGGGGTGATCGTGGGGCCGTGGCGCATTGCGGATGACCAACATCATGACGCCGATCCCGTTCGAAACGCGACCCATGGGTCGCGGTATTAGAGGAAAATCCCATTGACCACCATGATCCGCGAGAAAGACGAGTACGTCCTCACCGTGTCCTGCCCCGGCACCCGAGGCATCGTCGCGGCGGTCAGTAATTTTCTGTCGGACCGGGGTTGCTACATCGTCGAGGCCGCCCAGTACGAGGACATGCATGCCGGGCGTTTTTTTATGCGCACGACGTTTCGCACCGATACCATACCCAAGCCCAATCTGCGCCAATTGCGTAATGCCTTCGAGGCCACTGCCGCTCGCTTCGACATGGAGTGGGCCATTGACGATACCCTGATCCGGCCCCGGGTGCTGATTCTGGTCTCCAAGTTCGATCATTGCCTCAATGATCTGCTGTATCGTCATCGCACCGGTGAGTTGCACATGGACATCACCGCCGTGGTCTCCAACCATCCCGACCTGGAGCCGCTGGCCCACTGGCATGGGGCGCCTTTTCATCATCTGCCGGTGACCGGGGATACCAAAGCGGAGCAAGAGCGGCAACTGTGGGGGCTGATCGAGGATACCGGTAGCGAACTGGTGGTGCTGGCTCGATACATGCAAGTGCTGTCGGACGACTTGTGTCAACGGCTCCGGGGTCGCGCTATCAATATCCACCATTCATTTCTGCCCGGTTTCAAGGGCGCAAAGCCCTATCATCAGGCTTTTGATCGAGGGGTGAAGCTGATCGGCGCCACCGCCCACTATGTCACCGCCGATCTGGACGAAGGCCCGATCATCGAGCAGGTCGTGGAGCGGGTGGACCATACTTATCGTCCCGAACACCTGGTGGCCGTGGGCCGCGACTCCGAATGTATGGCCCTGGCCCGGGCCGTGAAATACCATGTGGAGCGGCGGGTGTTTCTAAACGATAACAAGACCGTGGTGTTCCGCTAAAAGCTCGATTAGCGGCCCATTTCACAAAAACCCCGTGAAGCCGTCGGCTAGGCCGGCTTTTCGAAGGGGCGTATACTGTAGAAATTCGCTTTTCCCGCTTCCTAGCCAGCGTGGCTCCGGTATCCGCGCCGTCTGGAAGGGATGCTGTAGACCTGCTGGGTGCATCGGCGGACCCGATAAGTACGTACAACCACAATATGCGCCGCGCGAGAGATCTCATGAAACCTATTCACTGTTTGCCGCCGAGGTTGGCTGCCTTGCTCTTTTCGGCTATGTTCGCCGGTTCGGTCATGGCCGAGCCAGTCCCTGATCTGGATAATGCCCAGTGCGGCGTGGCCTGCCCCTTGCCTGGCCCGAACAATCCGGCGGTTCAAGCCATGCCGACAGTCAGGCCACTGACCGATAGCGGCGTCATGGGCGTGGGGGGGATAACCCACTCTTTAAGAGCATTGGGGGCCACGGTGTACAAGACCGCGACCGAGCTACAGAGCAACATGACGCGCTGATCAGACACCGCTTTGATTGAGGTGATGGACGATCAACTTTCGCCACCAGGGCCAGTCGTGATCCCCACCGCTCCTGGCCGCAGGCGATGACGATGCGGTTGCGGTTCAGCAACTCCAGGCTACCCGGATCGTTCAGATCAGGTAGGTAGCGCAGGGAGTCGTTGTGATAGACCCGTTCGTCCAGATAGTCGCCCACGGCGAAGTTCAGGCTGTACATGCCGCTCAGTAGAATAGCGCCGCCTGACTCAGCGGGGCAGCTTGAGCAGGATGCCGGATTCCACCACGCTGTCCATTCGGAGTTGGTTCATGATAGCCAGGTCCTGTCCGCCTATCCCTGGTCCCAGGTCCGGGGGCAGCAGGTCCTCGAAGCGGGCGCGGCGCGGCGCGGCCGTGATCTCCAGCCGGGCTGGCCCGACGCTCAGGCGGCGGGGTTCATTCAAAGGTGCGAAACCCCGTAGTATCCGCTCCAGGGACTCCGCTACCTGGGGGAATGCCTGAGCCGGGGCCAGCCCTATAAACCGGTAGACCTGTCCTCCATGCTCGATGAACAGGACTAGCCCACCCAACTCTCCCTGTTGAGACGAGGTCTGAAAAACCAGACTGTAGGCGGGCAGGCCGTTGACTCGGGTTGCTTCGGCGTTTTGGACCCGCAACCCCTCGGCGGCGAACTGTTGGGCCGCTTGGCGGGCGCCAGGGGCGTTTACCAAATTCAGAATAGCCACCCCCCGGCCCTGGGCGGAAAGCACCACCCGGCTGGCTTCGTTGGTTAGCTCGACGCCTTGGGGCACGGTGAGCCGAAAGCGCAGCTCTGGATGGTAGAACACCCCGTTTTGCAGATAACCCCCACGGGGGTCCTCTCCCACCACCAGCCCGGCTAGGCGTCGATAATACCCGGCCTGATCCACGGTTCCGGTTGCCCCGGCCAATTCTCCCAGCCGCTCGGCCCGTTCGGCGGGGTCCGGGTGGGTGGAGCGCCAGCTCGGCAGCATCTGCCCCTGCTGTTCACCGATGCGCTCCAGGGTGCGAAAGAACTCCACCCCCCGGCGGGCCGCGTAGCCGGCGGCCTCGGCGTAGCGCACCCCCAGTTCATCGGCCTCCCGCTCGTCGTCGCGGCTGTATTTGAGCAGCAGCAACTGGAACGCTTGCCCGCCTAGTTCCAGAATATCGCCGGCCAGGTCGGGATTATCCAGCAACTCGGCGCCCAGAATCGCTCCGGCGATCAGCCCCAACTGCCCCCACTGGGCCTTGAGCGCCCGTCGGGAGGCGTGGCGGGCAGCCACATGGGCAATTTCGTGGGCCAGCACCACCGCCAGTTGCGCCTCGTCGTTGAGATGGGCCAGCAAGCCGCGGGTGACATAGATATAGCCCCCGGGCAGGGCAAAGGCATTGACCACCGGCGAGTCCAGGATGCGGAACGTAAACGGCGTCTCCCGATACTGGGCCGGGGTGTCGGCGTCGCGCAGGTCGCTGGTTGCCAATACTTGTCGACCGATTCGCTCTACATAGGCTTGTAAGTCCGGGTGGTCGTAAAGCCCCAGTTGCTGGACAATCTCCCGGTCGCTCTGGCGGCCCATTTGGATTTCCTGCTCCCAGGAATAACCGTAGCGTTGTTCCTCGCCGGTGACCGGACTGACCTCCTCGGTACAGGCGGTCAAGGCCAAGATCAGCAACGGCACGCGCCAGAAACGGGGCAAGAGACTCAAAATCGGGGAACTGGGCATGGGGCTATAGACCTGTGGCGTGTCACCGGGATTCCCGGTGGGCGGGTGAGTTGGATCGTGATAGCGGCACCATACTGTGTCCCCCTCCGGCAAGGCAACGGAGTCGTTCGCGAGCTAAGGGGGAAACGCCTTGGACGATCACGTGGGGTGCCGACGCCTGGCGCCGGAAGTGGCTAGTGGCCGAATTTCGGTGACGCCGCGCGCACTCCTGAGTAGACTTCCCCCATTGCCAAGGGGAGACATCGACCGTGGAATTTCTCAGTGAGTACGGCCTGTTCCTGGCCAAGTCCGTAACCGTTGTGGCGGCCATACTGGTGGTGCTGGCCGCCGCTGCGGCCCTGTCCGCCAAGGCCCGCCAGAGCCACAAGGAACACATCAAGATCAAAAACCTGGGCCGCAAATACGAGTCCATGTCCATGGCCTTGCAAGCGGCCCTGCTGCCCAAGAAGAAATTCAAGGAGATCGCCAAGGCCCGCAAAAAAGAACACAAACTGGAGACCAAGGGCGGAACGCCCCACCGGCGGCGGGTATTCGTGCTGGATTTTCACGGGGACATCCGGGCCTCCCAAGTGGGTTCCCTGCGGGAGGAAATCACTGCCGTGCTCACCGTGGCCATGGAGGGGGACGAGGTGGTCTTGCGCCTGGAGAGCGGCGGCGGCCTGGTCCATGCGTACGGGCTGGCGGCCTCCCAGTTGGCCCGGCTGAAAGGCAAGGGAGTGAAGCTGATCGTGGCGGTGGACAAGGTGGCGGCCAGTGGCGGCTATATGATGGCTTGCGTGGCGGACCATCTGATCGCCGCCCCCTTCGCCATCCTGGGGTCCATTGGGGTGGTGGCGCAACTGCCCAATTTTCATCGTTTTCTGAAGAAAAACGACATCGACTTCGAGCAGTTCACCGCCGGGGAGTACAAGCGCACGGTGACCGTGTTCGGGGAGAATAACGACAAGGCTCGGACCAAGTTTCAGGCGGATATCGAGGATATTCACCAACTCTTCAAGGATTTCGTCGCCCAGCACCGCGCCCAGCTCGACTTGGATCGAGTGGCTACCGGGGAGTACTGGTACGGTTTGCGGGCCTTGGATCTGCATTTGGCCGACGAGTTGCGCACCAGCGACGATTATTTGCTGGAGGCCAGCCGAGAGGCAGATTTGTTCGAGATCAAGCTGGCTGGCAGAAAACCCCTGATGGAACGGATGTTCGCCGGCGCCGCCCGGCTCTGGGAGCAGCACCGGGGGGAGGACCTGCCAGCGGCCCGGCTGTAGCTGGGCTTAGCGTAGCGGCCCACTGCGGGTGACCCGCAACAGGCCGTTGTCGTCTAGGCTGTAGTCTTTCAAAAAACCGATCCCCTTGAGTTCATCCAAGGCGTTCTCCAGGGGCTTGCGGAAGGTTTGCGCCGATCTGTGGTCGGCGCCGAATTTACGCCACAGGGCCTCGATCCGCCGGGGATAGGGCGTGGAGTGGTCCACATACAGCCGGTACAGGCGCTTGGCCAGTGGCCCCAGGGCCTGTTGTTCCCCCCAGGCCAGGCGGGTGAACTGGGCCTGACCGAACAGGGTTTTGATCTCCGGCTCGATCCAGACCCGCCAGCAACCCTCCGCGCCGTCCCGACCCTGTCGCCACTCTAGCTTGCAGATCAGTGAGGCGCTGACCCCCCGGCCCAGGCGGCGGCTGCATACGTTCAGGGAGGTGGCCTGCATGCGCTCCAAACAGGCCCGCAGCCGGGCCTGGTCCCGGGGGCCGGACTCCCAGCCCATGGCCTTGAGCATGAGGGTGGGGGTGAACTCCACCCAGTCCCCCAGAGGCCGGGCGCCCACCCGGCGCATCAGTTGCTCCCATACGTCCCGGTCGTCGGCGCGCAGTTCCTGGCCCCGGTAGGTGATCCGTCCCAGACCGGTGACCAGCATGGGCACCCCTTGCAGATAGGCCCGGCGGCGGCGGCGGTCCTGGTCACTGAATAGAGCGGTGCGGGTGGCGGATTCGGGGATAGCGTCGGGCTGCGTCTGGGCGGCGTACCGGGCTTGGCGGCGTTCTTGGAAACGGCGTTCCAGGCTATTCATGATCTCGTCAAGATTTCTCATGGCGGCGCTTCGGTCATGTCAATAAGAACATGCTGTCAATATATACAGTATGTAAAAATGATACAACCCTTTTCTGCCGGGTTTCTTAAAAAGAATCAGGGAGCTGTAATAAAAAAAGCCCACCGTGGAGGTGGGCCTCAAGGAAGAGCGATGGCTTTAAGCAGGTTCAGAATAGCACCTGGGGCTGAACCTAGGCTGAACAGCGTGCTAGCGATCAGAGGTGATGAACTTCAGCATCGGGTCTTCCTTGGGGGTGGGCCAGCGCACCCGGCCGCTGGCCTGCTGGCCGCGCAGGGTCAGCAGGGCCAGCGCCAGCAGGCTGCCGTGGAACAGCGCCCCCATGGCCAGCACCAGTTGCCCAGGCACGGGGCCGATGGCGGCCCTGGCCCACAGTTCTTCCAGACTGCTCAACGGCTCGGGGTGGATGGCCAGCTTGGCTATATAGCTCACCGCCTGGATGGCGAAAATGCCGCTGAAATTACGCCGTAGCCGCCGGCCCATGGCCTCCCAAAAGCTGATATGAAAGCGCAGCCGGTCATAATCATCGGCCAGCACGGTATTCCAGCCGTTTTCGGTGTGGACGCCTTCTCCCCGCAGGATCGGCCCGTACAGGCAGGTCTCCATCAGGCGCACCCGGGTTCGCCAGATATCGAAATAGCGGTAGCGGCGGGCCTCGAAGCCCAGAAACAGCAGCACCAGCAATCCTACCAGGATCAGCGGCAGGGGGGAGTTATCCTGGTGGCTGAAGGTCACCGACAGGGCGATGCCGGTAGTCACCACCGCCCAGTTGGTGGACATGTCCAGGCGGGTCCGCCAAATCTTGCTGCGATACATCTCGCCTCGGTATAAATGGGCTAGGGCGCCCAATTCAGCGGCGGTGAAGGCGGGTTCCCCTGTCCGGGTGTTGGTGGTAGCCATGGCTCCCCCTGTTCGTGTGGTTTGTGGGTGGACGTTTAAGCATATGTCATGGGCGGGCGTCGGGACGTCAATAGGGCGGGGCGTAAAGACGGGGGACCAGTTGCATCAAAAAGTCCCGATGCAGCCACAGCCACAGAATCACCGGGGCGATGGCCGGCAGGGTCAGGTATCCGAACTGATAGGCCAGGGCCACCAGTTCCGGCTCCCAGCCTTCCAGGCCCAGCCGGGCCGGGCCGGTGGGACCCAGCTCAAAGGCCAGGGTCTTGAGAATGGCCGTGGCCACCCCTAAGGCGATAATCGGCAACAGCGCCGCCGCGCCCATCAGCAGTCGGCTATCCCGGCCCGGTCCCGGCGCGGCCAGGGTCAGAGCCGCCAGCAGAGGCAGGCAATAGGCATAGGCCAGAGGGTTGACGGTGAACACCACTAGCCCTGGGCGGCCATGGGGAGAGGGGAGTCCCACTTCGGCCAGGGTGAGGCGGGTCACCACATCCAGGGTATGGCCCTGCTGCTCCAGGGTGGTCAGGGCTTCGGGCCATAGGGTCGGCAGGGTCAGGTTCAGCAGCAGCGTGACGGGCAGGATCAACAGGGTGGCCAAGTAATACCAGACCCCGAAACAGATCGGCAGCCAGAGCAAGGTCCTGAGCAGAAACCGCTTTAGGGTCATGTCTCGGGGGCGGGGGGGCGGGGGGGCGGCAGGGTGCGCAGCCAGACCAGAAACACCATCAGGGCATCCAGCATGATCAGGGCCTGCCAGAGATACAGGTGTGCCCACTCGAAGGCAGTCTGGTTCCATTGGCCCAGATAAAACAGGCTGACGATGCGCGCCAGATTCAGTCCATGGATGGCCAGCAGGCCCGCAGCCAGACCCAGCAGGCGGTGTTTCCAGGGGGCGGGAAAGGCCAGCAGGGCGGCAACCAGGATGATGCTGGCCTCCACCCCATTGCAGCCAGCCTCGATGGATACGGCAAACCCGCTGCCCTGGTCATGGAGTATCTTGCCTTGGGATAGCACATCGGGGTCGATGCTCCGCACCAGGGCGGCGCTGACCCAAGCCACAGCTTCGGTCCAGGGGATGACCAGCGCCTGCTGCACGGGGTCCAGCAACTCGGCGGTGAACAGTACGCCCTGAATGATAAGAAACAGCAGAAAAAAGCGCGGCATAGTCCCTGGACCGTGGCGAGTGGATTCAATTAGCCACAATCCAGGGTGAGGCGCAAGTCCCGGCGGGGTGGGTCGCTACAGGTCGGCCAGTTGGCCCCGGCGCTCCCGCAACAGAGTTTTGTAGACCTTGCGCAGGGCGCGTTCCTCATGAGCGCGGCCTTGCTCGCCCAGCTCGTGTAGGCGGGTTTCGAAAAAGGCGATTTCTTGGCGCAGGAATTCCGCCGCCTGGACACGCCCCTCATGGTGGGCGCCGAGCATCAGGACCTGGTGCATGGGTTATCTCCTCTCGGGGTATTGTTCCCAGCTTAGACCGCATCCCGTTAATAAACAGTGACAACGCCATTAACCATTGATTACCCCAACGGTTGTTTAAAGCGCATGGACAAATCAACGGCTTTAATATCCTTAGTCAGCCCGCCGATGGAGATGTAATCGACACCGGTTTCGGCGATAGCCCGCACGGTGTCCAGGTTGACATTGCCGGAGGCTTCCAGCTTGACTCGGCCAGCGGTCAGGGCCACTGCCTGGGTGAGGGTGTCCAGATCGAAATTGTCCAGCATGATCACATCCGGCGTCACCACCAGAGCCTCGGTGAGTTCGGTGAGGTTTTCCACTTCTACCTCCACCAACACGCCGGGGTGCAGTTCCCGGGCGGCGGTCACCGCCAGGGTGATGGAACCGGCGGCCAGGATGTGGTTCTCTTTGATCAGCACCGCATCGTACAGGCCCTGGCGATGGTTGCGGCCGCCGCCGCCACGCACGGCGTATTTCTGGGCCTGGCGCAGCCCGGGCAGCGTCTTGCGGGTGTCGAGAATCTCGGCGCCAGTGCCGACGATGGCATCCACATAGCGGCGTGTGGCGGTGGCGGTGGCGGATAGGGTCTGAAGAAAATTCAGGGCGGTGCGCTCGCCGCTGAGTACGGCCCGGGCCGGACCCTGAACGGTGCATAGCACCTGCTCCGGGTTCACCCGGTCGCCGTCGGCGGCCAGCCAATTCACCCGGATGGCCGGGTCCAGTTGGCGGAATGTCTCATCGAACCAGTCTGCGCCACAGATGACGGCCGGTTCGCGGCTGATCACGGCGGCCACGGCCTGGGCGGATTCGGGTATCAGGGCGGCGGTCAGATCGCCGTCGCCCAGGTCCTCGGCCAGGGCGCGGGCGACGGCGTCGCGGGGGTCGGGGGGCTGCATGGAAGCGGGTCCTCGTTGGAAAGTCGGCAGGGATACCAAGTACATAATAGAAGCTATGGATCACAAGGGAAAAGATCATGCCGGAAGTCAACGATCTGGAATTGCTGGTGCGCTCACGAAGCGCCGTGGTAGTGGTGGAGACCCACGAGGAATTACGGGCCTTGGAGTTGTTTACCCGCTTGGGGCGGCGCTTGTTTCTGCCGGTGTTCCGCTGGAGCCGCACCGACGGTCTGGCCCGGCTGGATGTCCAGGAACACGGCGCCCCGGGCGCCCATGCCGAGCCTCGCGCCGCGCTGGAGCGGATTCGCGCCCAGGACCAGCGAGGGATCTACCTGTTGTTGGATTTCCACCCGTTCCTGGATGATCCCCTGCATGTGCGGCTGCTCAAGGATATTGCCCTGGCCCACCCGGAGCGGGGCCAGACCCTGGTGCTGCTCAGCCACCGCCTGGCACTGCCCCCGGAACTGACCGCCCGGAGCGCCCGTTTCGAGCTGACCCTGCCGGACCCGGCGCGTTTGGAGAGCATCGTCCGAGAGGAGGCCCGGGCCTGGGCCTTTGATCATCCAGGGCGGCGAGTGCGGGCCGATCCAGACAGCGTGCGGGAATTGGTGCGCAACCTGGCCGGACTGACCGTGGGCGATGCCCGCCGTCTGGCCCGGCGGGTGATCTACGATGACGGCGCCATCACCCCCGCCGATCTGCCGGAGGTGATGCGCGCCAAGCACGAGTTGCTGAATCGGGATGGGGTGCTGGCTTTCGAGTACGATACCGCCAGCTTTGCCGAAGTGGGCGGATTTGCCCGTCTCAAGGATTGGCTGGAACGGCGTCGGGCAGCGTTCGTGGGTGAGGCAAAGACCCCCATGGACCGGCCCAAGGGCCTGTTGCTGCTAGGGGTGCAAGGGGGGGGTAAAAGCCTGGCGGCCCGGGCCGTGGCCGGGGTCTGGCGGGTGCCGCTGCTGCGCCTGGATGTGGGCGCCCTGTACAACAAATACCACGGCGAAACCGAGCGCAATTTACGGGAGTCCCTGGCCACCGCCGGGATCATGGCCCCCTGCGTGCTGTGGGTGGACGAGATCGAAAAAGGTCTGGCCAGCGGCGAGGGAGACGGAGGCGCTTCCCAGCGGGTGCTGGCCACGCTGCTGACCTGGTTGGCGGAGAACCGGCGGTCGGTGTTCGTGGTGGCCACCGCCAACGACATCCGCCGACTGCCCCCAGAACTGTGCCGCAAGGGCCGTTTCGACGAGATATTCTTTGTGGATCTGCCTAACCGGGCGGCACGGCGGGAGATTTTCGCCATTCATCTGGCCAAGCGCGAGCAGGACCTCCAGCGCTTCGACCTGGACCGGCTGGCCACCGCCACCGAGGGGTTTTCGGGGGCGGAGATCGAGCAGGTGGTGGTTTCGGCCCGGTATTCGGCCGCCGCCCAGGGGCTGGACAATGGCCAATTGCTTCTGGAGGCCCAACATACCCGGCCCCTATCGGTGGTGATGTCCGAGTCCATGACGGCCTTGCGGCAATGGGCTGAGGGGCGAACCGTATCGGCGGACTGAGGGCTGCCCTTGTCCCGGAGCAAGCCACCGGCGGACGCCGGAAGATACTGCGGACAACCGGTCACGGGATTCGGATTACGATCAGTGTTGACAATCATTCTCATTTCCAAATAAGGTAGGGATCACTTTAGAACTCTCCGGGGAGTGGCCAGGCCATGTATGTCTGTCTATGCAAAGGGGTAACCGACCGCCAGATCCGTAAGGCCGTGGGGGAGGGGGCTAGCCGCATGCGGGATCTGCGTCGGGACCTGGGGGTTTGTTCCGAGTGCGGCAAGTGCGGGGAGTGCGCGCGGGATTTGCTGCGGGCCGCCCAGTCGACCTTTACCGGCGCCATGGCCCTGACCACCGGTTGAGAATTCCGCCGCTAGCGGCGGGGCGGAGATGCCACCGCCGTCGCTTTGGCAAAACCATTTCTATTCATTCTCCTGTCGGACATTAATCCGCGTACCTAGGAGCTGTGCATGCAAGGCGATTCCAAAGTCATCGAACATCTGAATAAAGTCCTCAAAAACGAACTGACGGCCATTAACCAGTATTTCCTCCATGCTCGGATGTGCGACAACTGGGGCCTCAAAAAGCTGGGCGAATACGAATACAAGGAATCCATCGACGAGATGAAACACGCCGATCAACTGATCGAGCGGATTCTATTCCTGGAGGGGCTGCCCAATCTCCAGGACCTGGGCAAGCTCAGGATCGGCGAGGATGTGGAAGAAGTGCTGCGTTGTGACCTGGCCATGGAAATGCAAGCTCATCCCGCGCTTAAGGACGCCATCGCCTATTGCGAGACCTGTGGCGATTACGTGAGCCGGGAACTGTTCGAGCATATTCTGGAGAGCGAGGAAGACCATATCGACTGGCTGGAGACCCAACTGGACCTGATCGGGCGGGTCGGCTTGCAGAACTACTGCCAATCGCAGATGTAACCCTAAAGTCGTGGTCCCGCCCTGTTTAATTTGCAGGCGAGACCCTTCTCAATCCCACACACATATCGAGGAGCCTGCCGTATGTGGACGTATCTCCGTCCGGCCGCGACCGTTCTGATCGCAGCCATAGGCATGGGCGTGTTCGCCGCCCAAGCCGCCGCTGAAGTGAATATCTATTCTTACCGCCAGCCTTTTCTGATCGAGCCGCTGCTGGATGCCTTCACCCAGGAGACCGGCATCCAGACCAACGTGGTGTTCGCCAAAACGGGACTGACCGAACGCCTTAAGCGCGAGGGCCGCAACAGCCCCGCCGACTTGGTGCTTACCGTGGACATCGCCCAGCTCCGGGATTTGGTGAGCGCCGAGGTGCTACAAGGGGTCCGCACCGATACCCTGGAGCGGAATATCCCCGCCCAATATCGCCACCCCGAGGGCCTGTGGTACGGTCTGACCACCCGCGCCCGGGTGATCGTGGCCGCCAAGGGCCGGGTGCCCGAAGGGGATATCCAAAGCTACGAGGACCTGGCCGATCCCAAATGGCGGGGGCGGATCTGCACCCGCAGCGGTAAGCATGTCTACAATGTCGCCCTGACCGCCGCCATGATGGCCCACCACGGGGAGCAGGAGGCCGAGCAGTGGCTGACTGGACTTAAGCACAACCTAGCCCGCAAGCCCCAGGGCAACGACCGGGCCCAGGTGAAGGCCATCAAGGAAGGTGAATGCGATATAGCCGTGATCAACAGCTATTACATGGGCGCCATGCTGGAAGACCCGGAACAGACCCAGTGGGCCAACGCCGTGTCTATTATTTTCCCCAACCAGAACGACCGGGGGGCCCATGTGAACATCAGCGGCGTGGCCCTCACCCAGAGCGCTCCCCACAAAGATGACGCTGTCAAGCTGATGGAATTCCTGAGTGGCGAGCAGGCTCAGGCACTGTACGCGGCCAAGAACAACGAACACCCGGTCAAGCCGGACGCCCCCTGGTCGGAGTTGCTGAAATCCTGGGGCGAGTTCAAGGTCGACGCACTGCCCCTGGAGGACATTTCCAACCGCCACGCCGATGCTGTCAAGCTGGTGGATAGGGTCGGCTATGACGAATAGTTCCGCCCGTGGCCGCCACCGGTAGCGCCATGGCACAGGCCGACGCCCGCATCGGCGCTCCGGTGGACCGCGAGTCACCGGGGCGGGAGCGGGTGGCGGCCGTTATCGCTTGGTTGGGCCTCGGGGGCGGTCCTTGGTTTTGGGGCGCCCTGGCCGTGGCCCTGGCAGTGGCCATGCCGGTGGCTTCGGTGCTGTGGCTAGCCCTGTACCCGGAGGAGAATATCTGGCCCCATCTGGCGGCCACGGTGCTGCCGGGCTATGTCCATACTACCCTGGCGCTGATGACGGGAGTGGCCCTGGGCACCCTGGTGCTGGGAGTGGCCACCGCTTGGCTAGTGACCCTGTGCCGGTTCCCGGGCCGACGGTGGTTCGAATGGCTGCTGCTGTTGCCCTTCGCGGTGCCAGCCTACGTCATCGCCTATGTGTATACGGATTTACTGGAGTACGCCGGTCCGGTACAAAGCGGGTTGCGCGCCCTGTTCGGCTGGTCCGGCGCGACCCAGTACTGGTTCCCTCCCATCCGCAGCCTGGGCGGAGCCATGGCCATGATGACCCTGGTCATGTATCCCTACGTCTATCTGCTGTCCCGGGCCGCCTTTCTAGAGCAGTCTCCCAGCCTGCTGGAACTGGGCCGAAGTTTGGGGCTGGGGCCGTGGGCCAGCTTTTTCCGGGTGTCCTTGCCCATCGCCCGCCCGGCCATCGCCGTGGGGCTGTCCCTGGTGCTGATGGAAACCCTCAACGACTACGGCACGGTGAATTACTTCGCCGTGCGCACCCTCACCGCCGGTATCTACGACACCTGGCTGGGCATGGGCAATCTGGGAGGCGCCGCCCAGATCGCCGGGGTGATGCTCACCTTTGTGGTGCTGCTGGTGACCCTGGAGCGGCTGGGTCGGCGCCGCCAGCGACATTTCCAGACCGCCCGCCGCTACCAGGCCCTACCCGGCTACCGGCTAACCGGCTGGCGGGCCGGGCTGGCCTTCGTCGCCTGCCTGCTACCGGTGCTGGCGGGTTTCGTGGTCCCGGCCCTGGTGCTGGGGCGCTACGCCCTGGCCCGCTGGGAGAGTTCCTGGACCCCGGATTTTCAGGGCTATGCCTTGAATAGCCTGCTCACCTCCGGCGCGGCGGCCCTGTTGGCGGTGTTGGTGGGGGTGTTGCTGGCCTACAGCCGACGGCTGCACGGCGGCCGACTGCTCCAGGGCATGGTGCGCTTCTCCGGGCTAGGCTATGCCATGCCCGGGGCGGTATTGGCCATTGGGGTAATCATTCCCTTCGCCGCCCTGGATAACAGCGTGGACGCCCTCATGCGCCAGTTCTTCGGGGTCTCCACCGGGCTGCTGCTCAGCGGCACCGTGTTCGCCATTGTGTTCGCCTATCTGGTGCGGTTTCTGACCGTGTCCCTGGGCGCCGTGGAATCCAGCCTGGGCAAGATCACCCCCTCCATGGATATGGCGGCCCGTTCCCTAGGCCATGGTCCCTGGTCCATTCTGCTGAAGGTGCATCTACCCCTGATCCGGGGCGGGCTGCTCACCGGCGCCCTGGTGGTGTTCGTGGACTGCATGAAGGAACTGCCCGCCACCCTGATCCTACGGCCCTTCAACTTCGACACCCTGGCCACTTATGTCTATCAGTACGCCTCCGACGAACTGCTGGAGCAATGCGCCCTGGCGGCCCTGATGATCGTGGTGGCGGGGTTGGCGCCGGTGCTGCTGTTGAGCCGGACCATCGCCCGGGGTCGGGGGGTGGGGGCGGGCTGAAGCATTTTAGGGTCCCTTGTGGGTATGGGCATCCATGTATTGGCGCAAGATGGCGTTAATCCGGGTCTGATATCCCTTCCCCTGAGCTTTCAGCCACGCCAGAACATCGGGGTCTATCCGCAGATGCACGGATTTTTTCGGTCCCGGCGCCACCAACCGCGCCTGCGTCCAGTCTGGTTCCAGACCGCGCTCGTCCGGATCGTCGGCAATGGCGGCTTCCAGTTCCTGTTCAGTCACGCGGTCTACCCGGTCCCAGTCCGTCCGGCTGCCGTCCCGTTGGCGCAGGGCCTTGAGTTCTTCAGCCGTGTAGCGCCTGATATCGCGTTTTTTCCGCATCGCGTGCCCTCCTGAATGAAATGATCCTGTGCGCCTCGCCCCGCAAGGTATACACAACGGTGACGAACCGGCCCGCCAGCATCCCGGTTGCCAGAAAACGCACCTCTTGACCGCTGTGAGTGGATGGAACAATGGCCAGATTTCCAGAGAACACAAGATCCACGTCCCGAAAATCGAGACCGTGTTTTTCTATGTTCTTCAAACGCTTGGCCTCGTCCCACTCAAATTCCATCGGCATGATGCCCTTGTGCTGTCCTCTTTATTATGTACACATAAGTGTACACATTTTCAAGAAAAAAGGGCAAGACTGGCCGTTACGGGGTAACGGGGATGATGGGCTATGGTGGGTATATCCTGGCGGGGCGCTAAACCTCGCCTGCCCCCGGCTGTCGAAGCGGTGGCGGATGTTCCTAGCCCATCCCAAGCAGGAGATCACCCCATGACCCAGCAGACGTCCAAGCCGGATCGGCGCTCCCCATCCGGCTATTCCATCACCCCCCTGAGCGAGGCCGAGCGGACGGAACTGGCCCGTTCCCTGAGCGACGAGGAACGGCGAGTACTGTTGTACCAGGGCACCGAGCCGCCTTTTTGCGGCGGATTACTCCATAACCAAGCCCAGGGGGGGTATGCCTGTCGGCTGTGCCGCCTGCCCCTGTTCCGCTCCACGGCCAAGTTCGAATCGGGCACCGGCTGGCCGAGTTTTTATGAACCCTTCGACCCGGAGCATATCCGAGAGATCGAGGACAGCAGCCATGGCATGGTCCGCACCGAGATCCGTTGCGCCCGCTGCGACGGCCACCTAGGCCATGTGTTCGAGGACGGTCCCCGGCCCACGGGGCTGCGCTATTGCCTGAACTCCCTATCCCTGGTGTTCTACAAAGACGGCGAGGAACCGCCCCGGGAAGCGGCGGTGGAACGGTCTTGAACGGTTTGTTCTAGCCGTTCTCCGTGGGCAGCCGCGCCTCCGCCAGCAGTCCGCCTAGGTCCGCAGAGCGGCCCAGGCGCAACGCGCCGCCGTACTGCTCGACGATGTCGGCGACAATGGCCAGACCCAGGCCGTGGCCGGCTCCGGCCTCGTCGATGCGTACCCCGCGCCGGGTCAACCGCCGTAGCTGCTCGGGGGAGCAGCCCGGTCCGTCGTCCTCCACCGCCAGGCGCAGCCCCCCGCCGTCCCGGGCCGCCGTCAGCCGCACCCGGGCGGCGGCGTGACGAAAGGCGTTGTCCAGCAGATTGCCCAGCAGCTCCAGCAGGTCATCCCGATCCCCAGGGAACAAGCTGTCCGGGGGGACGCGGCAGTCCACCGCCAGGGTCCGGTCCCGATGGATTTTCCGCAGGGTGTCCAGCAGATCGTCGATTTCCCGGGCCAGCACCACCCGCTGGCCCGGGGCGCCGCCGCCGGCGATCCTGGCCCGTTTCAGTTCCCGTTCCACTAGGGCCCGGAGTTGGCGGGTCTGGCGGCCCAACTCATCGCGCAGGGCGTCCGGCGGCGAGGCATCAGGCTGGTCGGCCAGTTGGGTGAGTACGGTCAGGGGGGTCTTTAGGGCATGGGCCAGATTACCCAGGGCGTGGCGGGAGCGGCTCAGGCGCTGCTGCATGAGTTCCACCAGGCGGTTGATCTCCTCCACCAGGGGTCGAATCTCCACCGGAGCGTTACTGTCCAGACGCCGCAATTCCCCCTGGGACAGGCGCAAAATGTCCCGCCGGGCCTGCTCCAGGGGGGTCAGGCCCCGGCGCACCAGCCAGCGCTGGCCCAGGATCAGCAGGGCCAGCAGGGGCAGGGCCAGCAAAGCCAGGGTCAGCAGCAGTCGGCGCAGCCCCGCCGCCAGTTCGGTGAAGTCCTCGGTGACCAGAATCTCCACCCGCCGTCCCTGGAGCCGGAAGGTCCGGGCCAGGGCCAGTAGCCGCTGGCCGTCCGGGCCGGTGAGATACAGGCGCAACGGCGCGCCGCCGGGAGAGGCGGGCAGGTCCAGGTCGGCATCCCACAGGGAACGGGAGCGCAACTCGCCGCCGGGGCTGCGCAGCTTGTAGTAATGGCCCGAATAGGGCTGGCGGAACACCGGTCCCAGGCGCTGGACATCCAGCAGCGGTCGGCCCTCGGCGTCCAGGCGCAGAGCCGCCAGCAGGGCGTCCATATCGTGTTCCAGGCGGGTGGCCACGAAATCCTCCGCCAGCCGGGTCAGGGACCAACCCCCCAGGCCGATCAGCCCGGCGGTCAGGGCCACTAGGCCCAGGATCAGGCCGCCGGACAGCCGAGCTTGCAGGGAGCGCATCAGGGACCGGTCCCGAACACATAGCCCTGGCCCCGGCGGGTAGCGATCAGCTCCCGGCCCAGCTTGCGGCGCAGGCGGTTGACGTAGACCTCCAGCACATTGCTATCGGTTTCGGCCTCCTCGGCGTAGACATGCTCGGCCAGCCGGGACTTGGACAGAATCCGCCCCGGATGGAGCATGAAATAACGCAGCAGCCGAAACTCGGTGCCGGTCAGGGGGATCACCCGGCCATCCGCACCCCGGGCGGTCTGGGTTTGCTCGTCCAGTTCCAGGCCCGCCGCCCGCAGTGGTCCCGGCGGCCCGGCCTTGCTGCGTCGAACCAGGGCCTGGATGCGGGCCAGCAGTTCCTCCCCGTGGAAGGGTTTGCCCAGATAGTCATCGGCCCCGGCCTTGAAGCCGTCCACCCGCTCGTGCCAGGCATCCCGGGCGGTGAGAATGATCACCGGCAGGGGGTTGCCTGCGGCCCGCCAGTGGCGCAGCACCTCCAAGCCCGGACGGTCCGGCAGACCCAGGTCCAGCACCGCCAGGTCGTGCAGCCCCTCGTTGCCCAGAAACTCCCCGTCCACCCCGCCGGCCACGGCGTCCACGGCATAGCCGGCCCGCTCCAGATCGGCCTTGAGCCGCTCCCGCAGACTCGTATCGTCTTCGATCAGTAGCAGGCGCATCAGTCGTCCTCTTCGATCTCCAGCAACTCGCCACTGCGGGGATGGTATTTATACTCCCGGATTCGGCCATCAGGCCCCCGCACTGGCACCTCCACGGCCAGCAGTTCGCCGTCTCGGGCATCGTATTCCAGTTCCCGAACCGTGCCGTCGGGGGTCAGAAACTTGATCTCGTAGACATAGCCGCTGCTCGTTAGCTCCAGCTCGGTTTCCAGAATCCGGCCCCCCGGATAATCCCGCCGGTAGTTTTGGAGCAGGATATTCAGGGGCAGAATCGCGCCCTGGTCTCGGAGTTGCTTGATGGCCCGATGATCCAGTTCCTCCCCTCCCAGGCAGGGCAAGGCCAGGAGCAGCAGGGCCAGCAGGAGCAGCGGCAGGTGCATGGCGGCGGCTCAGGCCCGCTTGCGGCCGGTGAACATGGCCCGAACCAGGTTCTCCCGGTGCAGCAGGCTTTCCCAGACCACACCCAACACATGAACCACCACCAGGGCCAGGGTCAGATTGGCGAAGATCTCGTGGGTCTCCTCGAACACCTCGATCCAGGCTTCATCCACGTTGCGCAGCAGCCCGGCCAGGGGACCTAGCCAGGTGTCGGCTCCGTATAGGGCCATGCCGCTGATCGTGGTCACCAGCAGGCTCGCCAGCAACAGCACGATCATGGCCGCCCCGGCGGGATTGTGGCCCAGGTGGCGGGGGGCTTTGAGGGTCAGGGCCTGGAACAGATACCTCAAAGACTGGCGCGGCGAGGTCACAAAGCTGGAGAAGCGGGCGTGATGGCTGCCCAGCAGCCCCCACGCTAGCCGGAACACCAGCAGGCCGAACACGGTATAGCCGGCCCAGACGTGCAGGTCCTGAAGCTCGTCCTCGGTGAGATAGGCGACGGCGAAGGCGATGGCCAGGCTCCAGTGGAAGACCCGGACCAAAGGGTCCCAGACCTGCAATTCGTTGACGGATGCATGGCGTTCAGTGACGGTATCCATGGCTTGGCTCCCGACCCGGCGACGGTGCGCCGGGCCATTGGTTTTAAAGTATAGGCCGGGACTCAGTCCGCCTTGGCCTTGACCAGTTCGCCGGTGTCAGCGTTGTAGTACAACTCCCATTTCTGTCCGTCGTCACCGTCGATCTTGACCTCCCACAGCGTCTTGCCGCGCTTGGTTTCCTGATACGCCTTGGTCACCTGGCCGGGATGCTCGGCCAGAGCCATTGCCATGGCCTGTTCCTTGGTGATGGGGGCGGGGTCGTCGGCGGCCACGGCGGCGAAAGCCAGGGCGGACAGGGCGGACAGGGCGGTGGCAGCCAGTAGGGATTTGAAGGTGTTCATGGTCGTGTCCTCGTCGGGGTTTGGGTTGCGGCCGGCGCGGACCTTCCGGCCGGCTTGAGAGACACTGTAGAGAGGCTCCCTTAAACCAAGCTGAAAGGGTTTCGGTGGGGTGTGGTGGGGCGTTTATTTGGATATCCCGGAGCGGGCTACCGTAGAATCATCCTCCGGTTTGCCCGGAGTCCCAATCCATGAATCCCGTTCCCATCCTCCCCGACGAATTCACCGCCGGTCTTCTGGCCCTGCTCCAGGCCGGTGGTCCGGTTTTGCTGATCCTGCTGGGGTTGTCAGTGCTGGCCCTGGCCATCGTGCTGCTCAAGCTCTGGCAGTTCGCGGCCCTGCGCCTGGGCGCCCGTGGCTTTGCCGAACAGGCCCTGGCCCACTGGCGGGCTGGGCGCGCCGGACCGGCCCTGGCGGCGCTCTCGGCAAGCCGCAGCCCCCTGGCCCGGGTCTTAGAAGTGGCGCTGCGAGGCCAGGCCCGGCCGGGGGTGACCGAAGCCACGGTGCGGGAGGAGGTGACCCGGGTGGCCAACGCCGTGCTGGAGAATCTACGGGGCCAGTTGCGGGGGCTGGAGGTAATCGCCACGGTCAGTCCCCTGCTGGGGCTACTGGGCACGGTGCTGGGTATGATTGAAGCCTTTCAGAGATTGGAACAGGCCGGGGGCCGGGTGGACCCGGCCATTCTCTCCGGGGGTATCTGGGAGGCGCTGCTGACCACCGCCGCCGGGCTGGCCGTGGCCATCCCCACGGTGCTGGCCCTGAATGGGCTAGAGCGGGTGGTGGAGGGCTTCGGCCATCGCCTGGAGGACGCCGTCACCCAGGTTTTCACCCGGGAACTGGCCGTGGACACGCCGCCGACGGCCTGGCGGGGCGATCATGGGCTTTGACAGCGCCCGCCGCCGCCGCCGGGGTATCGGTCTCACGGCCCTGATCGACGTGGTTTTCATCCTGCTGGTGTTTTTCATGCTCACCAGCCGGTTTCTGGATGAGCGGGCCATGGACCTGAGGACGTCCGGGGGCGGCGGCGCGATGGATACGACCTTGCCTCTGCTGCGGGTGCTGGCCTATGGCTTGGAACTGGACGGGGAGCCGTTGTCGGCGGCGGCCCTGGAAGCCCGGCTGGGGGGCCGACCGACGCGGGTGCTGCCTGCCGCCGGGGTGGATCTGCAACGGCTGGTGACGGTGCTGGAGATCCTGAACGAATTCGGAGTCGGGCCGGTGGCCCTGGTGGAGGGACCATGAGGCTGTATCGCCCCCCGCCCCGGCGGGATTCGGAAGCCGGACTGGTGCCGCTGATCAACGTGGTTTTCATCTTGCTGGTGTTTTTCATGCTGGTCGGTACCCTCAGCCCCCCGGAACTCCTGACAGTGACGCCGCCTCGAAGCACCGGTGGGAGTGGGGCCGAGGCTGGGGAACTGGCGGTGCTGGTGGACGCCCAGGGTCGATTGGCGGTGGCCGACGGGCGTGTCGATCTAGCCGCGCTCACTACCCTGGCGGCCCGGCGGCTGGGGACCGACCCGGACCTGGCGGTGACGGTCAAGGCCGATGCCGCCCTGGAAGCCCAGAAACTGTTGGGGGTGCTGGAGGCCCTGCGGGTGGCCGGCGTTCACCGGCTGAGCCTGCTGACCGTGGGCGGCCCTTGATGCGTTTGCGCTTCTTCCATTGGCTGGCCGCCCTGGGCCTGGCCGCTTCCCTACACTTGGGCCTGATGCTGCTGCTGGACCCGCCCTCGCCAGGCGCTCGGGGACCGGGCCAGGGGGGCATCGAAATCGCCCTGGGACCGGTCGGGGGAGCGGCCCCAGGGGGGGGAGAGAGGGGCGAGGGGAAACCGGAGGAGAACGATCTGGCGGCGGAGCCAACTACTGACACGGCGCAACCGCCCGCCCCGGCTACTCCGGTAGCGAAGTCTCCGGAACCGGAGACGGCCGTTTCCAGACCCTCGGAACCCAAGCCCGAACCCAAGCCCGAACCCAAGCCCGAACCCAAGCCCGAACCCAAGCTGTCGAGGATCGCCAAGTCGTCGCCCGAGCGCCTGGCGGCGCCCCCCTCCCCACCCGCGACCCAGGCCGCCGAACCCCAGTCCAGCCCCATGGAGACCGGCGACCCCGGAGCCGGTCAGGGGGGGCGGGTTGGCCCCAACCCGGTCGGGTCCGGCGATGCCACGGCGGGGGGCGGCGATCCTGGCGCGGTGGCTGATTATCTAGCCCGGTTGCGGGCCTGGCTGGAGCGCCACCAACGCTATCCCCTCAAGGCCCGGCTGCGCCGCCAGGAGGGCACGGTCCGGCTGGGCTTCGTGGTGGACGGACAGGGCCGGGTTTTGTCCCGGCGCATCGACGCCGGTTCCGGCCATGCCCTGCTGGATCGAGAGGCCCTGAACCTGCTGCGCCGGGCCGAGCCGCTGCCGACCCCACCTCCGGCGCTGGGGCGGCGGGAACTGATCGTACCGGTGTCTTTCTCCCTGCGCTGAGGAGGGCGCCCCTAAAATTCCTCGGGATCGACCTCCAGCGTCTCCGGGACCCGGGCCAGGCGCGGCCCGTCCTCCGTGACCAACAACAACCCCAGTAGCGCCCCGTCCCGTTCCGAAACCACGGCGGCCCCGTGCCAGGGGGCGTCGAAAGGGGCAGCGACCCGCACCAGCCAGAGTCCTTCCCCGGCCTGGAAGGCGTCCGCTCCCAAAAACCGGTTCGGTTGGCCAGACCCGGCGATCACCAGGCTATCCTCCGGCGCGTCGATCCAGCGCGCCAGGGTCCAGGGGGAGTAACCGTGCCGCACCGGCAGCCAGGCCAGGCCCGGCGCCCGGGGGCGGCTGTTCGGGAGGGGGACCAGGGGGAGCTGGCCCACCTGGGACCGGACGCTGCCGGGCAGGGCGTCGTCTGGGGCGTCGAACAGGTCCCTGGGACCGAGAAAACCGCCGGTCACGGGCAGCACCCGACCTTCCCGGCGACCCTCGCGGGTGAGATAGGCAAAGTTTTTGTACTCCCAGACTAGGCTGGCGGCCAGGGGTTCGGGACGCGTCGCAGGGGCAGCCGCGACCAGGGACAGATTGGGGGACCAGGCCAGCCAGTCCGGGTCCGGCTGCTCGGCCAGTGGGAAGCGGTGGCCCGGCTCCACCAGGTGGCCAGGGTTTGGGGGGATGGCCAGGGTCACGCCCCCCCGCAGCAGCCCCTGCACCGAGTCCACCGCCACCGAAAAGCCTCCCAGACCCGCCTCCACCTTGGCGCCACCGGTTTTCCAGAAGCGCAATCCCTCCCGGATCAGGGGCCGGTAGCGGGGCCGGATATAGGCCCGGGCTTCCACCGAGGCGGCGTCCCGAGCCAGGTCCACCGCTACCAGGGCGCCGATCACCACCTCCCGGTAACTCACCGGCGCTCCGGGCCGCAGCCGACCCTTGCCAGGGGCGGTGAGTACGATCTCCAGGCCGCCCGGTTCTTGTAATTCCTGTAAGGGCGGCTCCTCTAGACCGGTGAAGTCCCGGCGGGGTTGTCCCTCTCCGGGCAGCACCCCCAGATAATTGGCCCCCACCACGGTGTCCAGGCCGGTGATGGCGTCCAGGCCGAATTGGGGGCGGGCGATCCAGAACTGGCTGCCTTCCCGAGCCAGCTCCCGGGCCGTGGGGTCCAGTTCCGCAGTCACCCGAATGCCGTCCAGGCCCTCGGCCAGGCTCACCCCCCGCACCCGACCCACCTGGATACCCCGGTAGCGCAAGGCGTCTCCGGGTTTGAGTCCGTGGCCGTGACGGAACTGGACCTCCAGGGGCAGGCCCCGTTGCCCCAGGGATTGCCAGACCAGCCCGCCCGCCGCCGCCAGGGCCAGCAGCGGCAGCAGCCAGAACCAGGGTCCGCGCCGCCGGGGGACCAATCGGGCCTCGGGCAGGTCGTCGTTCAAGGGGATTCGTCCCACATCAGCGCCGGGTCGAAACACAGGCTGGCCAGCAGGCTAAGCAGCACCAGGGCGATAAAGGCGGTCAGCCCCGGCCCGGCGTGGATGCTCACCAGCCCCCCCAGTTTGACGAAGGCCACCAGAATGGCCACCAGCATCACGTCCAGCATCCCCCAGCGGCCCAGGGCCTCCACGGTCCGGTAGGTCAGCGCCCGATGATGGTGGCCCAGCGTTCCAGCTCCGGCCGACAGCAGCCCCAGAGCGGCCAGCTTCAGGGGCGGCAGCACCACCGAGAACAGCAGCACCACCCCCCCCACCAGCCAGTAGCCCTGTCCCCACAGGGCCGCCACCCCGGACAGCAAACTGTCCTCGCTGGTATGCCCCAAGCGCTCCAGGCGCAGCAACGGCAGCAGCATGGCCGGGGGGTAGAACACCAGCGCGGCAACGGCCAAGGCGGCGGTCCAGCGGTTGCGGTTGGGGTTGGCGTGGCTTAGGGGAGTGGCGCAGCGCCGGCACACGGGACGCAAGCCCGGGGGCGCCAGGGGCAGGCGCTGGACCAGTCCGCAGCAGTGGCAGGCGCGTAGGGGAGGGGCATGGGGCATGGCATCTGAACGGGTAGTGATTCGGAAACTCGGACCTATTGTTAAGCTTAGAGTTTAGAGTTTAGCCGATACCTTTATGGTGTAATCGATGATCCTCCTGTTTTGGAAAAATGAAGTCTATACAATCCGACAAGCCTGACAGCGAGCAATAAGGAGCGACCGTGGCCGAACCGATTCACGACAAGATACAACGATCCCTCAACGCAGCCGAGGGTTTGTATCACCGCCTGGTGCTGTTGGTGGGCGAGGCCGGTTCCGGCAAAACCGGCGTTCTTCGGGATGTTGCCGAAGTGTTCGGGACATCCGTCATCAATGTCAATCTGGCCCTTTCAAGTGAGCTGCTTGAACTGACGGCGAAGCAACGATCACTGGGGCTGCCGAAGATCCTCGCTCAAATCGCCGACAAAGCGGGGGCGCTGGTGGTGCTGGATAATCTCGAAATCCTGTTCGACAAGGGACTCAAGCAGGACCCCTTGCGTCTGCTGCTAGGCCTATCGAGGAACCGCGCCGTGGTGGCTACATGGAATGGGACCTTGGCCTCCGGAAGGCTTGTATACGCTGAAACGGGCCATCCCGAGTACCGCGCCTATGACTCGGTCGATGCACTGATCGTGGGCATGGATGGGACGGCCACGGTCGATCCAGAAAAAAATCATAAAGAGGCAGGACAAGCATGAACTACGGAGACCTTATCCAGTTCGACCCGATTGAGTCGGTGGTTCAGTTGCGTGACGCGGACAAATCGAGCGCCGCCCATCATCTGGTGAACACCTACGTCATTTCCAAGGAAATGGCCGAACGGCTCACCCAGCTTGTTATCCCTCAGATGCAGTTCGGCCAGCCGGTCGATAACAAGGGCCTGCTGGTCGTCGGTAACTACGGCACCGGTAAATCGCACTTGATGTCGGTGGTCTCCAGCCTCGCCGCGGATGCCTCCCTGCTGGAAGAGCTGAGAAACGAAGAGGTGCGGGATGCCGCCGTTCAGATTGCCGGACGCTTCAAGGTCATCCGTACCGAGATCGGAGCCACCACCATGTCCCTGCGCGACATCCTGGTGGCCGAACTGGAAGAGCATCTCGAAAAACTCGGCGTGGAATATGTCTTCCCCGAGGCAGGCACCATCTCCAGCCACAAGCGGGCCTTCGAAGACATGATGGCCAAGTTCGGCGAGGTCTTCCCCGAGCACGGCCTGCTGCTGGTGGTCGACGAGCTGCTCGACTACCTGCGTACCCGCAAGGACCAGGAGCTGATCCTCGACCTCAACTTCCTCCGCGAGGTCGGCGAGGTCTGCAAGGATCTGCGCTTCCGCTTCATGGCCGGTGTCCAGGAAGCCATTTTCGACAGCCCGCGCTTCGCCTTTGTCGCCGACAGCATCCGCCGGGTGAAGGACCGCTTCGAGCAGATCCTTATCGCCCGCAGCGACGTCAAATTCGTCGTGGCCGAGCGCCTGCTCAAGAAGACTACCGAGCAACAGGCCAAGATCCGCGACTACCTGATGCCTTTTGCCAAATACTACGGCGGGCTCAACGAGCGCATGGACGAGTTCGTCCGACTCTTCCCGGTGCATCCCGATTACATCGACACATTCGAGCGGGTCACCGTGGTGGAAAAGCGCGAGGTGCTCAAGACCCTGTCCATGGGCATGAAAGGCATTCTCGGCAAGGACGTGCCGCAGGACGAGCCAGGCCTGATCGCCTTCGACAGCTACTGGAACACGCTCAAACAGAACGCTTCTTTCCGTGCCATTCCCGAGATTCGGGCGGTCATCGATTGCAGCCAGGTGCTGGAATCCCGCATCGAGAACGCCATCACCCGCAAGCAATACAAGCCGATGGCGCTGCGCCTGATCCATGCGCTGTCCGTCCACCGCCTTACCACTGGCGACATCTATGCCCCCATGGGCGCATCCGCCGAGGAACTGCGCGACCGTCTCTGCCTGTTTGATCCGCTGATCGCCGAGCTGGGTAGCGACGAACCCGACAAGGATCTCCAGACCCATGTGGAAACGGTCCTGCGCGAGATCCACAAGACAGTCAGCGGCCAGTTCATCTCCTTCAATGCTGACAACCGCCAGTTCTATCTCGACCTGAAGAAGACCGACGACTTCGACGCCCTGATCGACAAGCGGGCCGAAAGCCTGGGCCAGGCTCAGCTCGACCGCTTCTACTACGAGGCGCTCAAGCGGGTCATGGAATGCCAGGACGCCACCTACGTCACCGGCTACAAAATCTGGCAGCACGAACTGGTCTGGCAGGAGCACAAGGCCGCCCGTACTGGCTACCTCTTTTTCGGCGCTCCCAACGAGCGCTCCACCGCCGTGCCGCAGCGGGACTTTTATCTCTACTTCATCCAGCCCAACGATCCGCCGCGCTTCAAGGATGGCAAGGTGAGTGACGAGGTTTTTTTCCGCCTGAAAGGCACCGACGAGGAATTCCAGAACGCGCTGAAGAGCTACGCGGCCGCCCTGGACCTTGCGGCCACCTCCTCGGGCCACGCCAAGGCCACCTATGAATCGAAGGCCAACGGCTTCCTGAAGAAGCTGGTCCAGTGGCTGCAGAAGCACATGAGCGATGCCTTCGAGGTCACTTATCAGGGTCGCGCCAAGTCCATGACCGAATGGGCCAAGGGCAAATCCATCCGCGACCTGTCCGGCCTGTCGCCCCACGAGACCATCAACTTCCGCGACCTGGTCAACACCATCGCCGGTGTCTGCCTGGCCCCGAACTTCGAGAACCAGGCCCCGGACTATCCGTTCTTCTCGGTCCTGATCACCGGCAACAACCGTGCCCAGGCCGCGCAGGACGCCCTGCGGGCCATCGCCGGGCAGAACCGCACCAAGCAGGCCACCGCCGTGCTGGACGCGCTGGAGCTGCTCGACGGCGAGAAGATCGACCCCTACAAGTCGAAGTACACCAAGTTCATCCTCGATGCCGTCAAGGCCAAGGGCCACGGCCAGGTGGTCAACCGCAGCGAGATCATCCAGGACGACCACGGACTGGAATACATGAACCCGGGCGGTTCACGCCTGGAACCCGAATGGGTGAGCGTCCTGGTGGCGGCGCTGGTCTACTCCGGCGACATCGTTCTCGCCATCCCGGGCAAGAAATTCGACGCCACCGGGCTGCAGCAACTTGCCGCTACCGGCATGGACGAGCTGGTCCGCTTCAAGCACCTGGAGCAGCCCAAGGAGTGGAACCTGCCCGCGCTCAAAGCGCTGTTCGAACTGCTCGGCATGACGCCGGGGATGGCCCAGCTCGTCACCCAGGGCAAGGACGAGCCGGTGCAGAACCTGCAACAGGCGGTGGGTAAGATCGTCAAGCGCATCGTCATGACCCAGCAGACCCTGCGCGAAGGGCTTGTCTTCTGGGGTCTGGACCTGCTCGCGGGCACCGATCCTGCCGGGGCGGCCATCCGCAGCCAAGCCAGCGGGCTGATTGATGCCAAGGGCTTCTTTGAATCGCTCCAGGCCTACTCCTCGCCGGGTAAGCTGAAAAACTTCCGCTACAGCGCTCCCGAAGTGCTGGCCCACGAAAAGGCCGTGAAGGCCCTGGATGAGCTGGACGCCCTGCGCGAGTTCATCATGGACCACAGCCCGACGGCGTCCTGGCTCTCCACCGCCGAGGCGGTGCTGCCCGCCGAGCACGACTGGGTGGATCGCATGAAGACCACCCGGCAGGACGTGCTGGATGCCCTCAAGCAGGCCGACCTGACCGAGCTGGCCAGCCAGTCCCAGAGCATCGGGGCCAAGCTGCAAAAGTTGAAGAAGGATTACACCGTCGCCTACATCGGCCTGCACACCAAGGCCAGGCTGGGCGTGAACGACGACAAGCGCAAGGCGGGACTGCTCAACGACCAGCGGCTGCAAACCCTGCTCAAGCTGGCCGGTATCGACCTGATGCCCCGGCAGCAGCTCACCGATTACCAGAACCGCCTGGCCGGACTGAAGAGCTGCTTCGCCCTGACCGAGCAAAATCTCGACGCCTCGCCCATATGCCCCCATTGCGGGTTCCGGCCTTCGGTGGAAACCGGCGCGGCGGCAGGCTCGCAGATGATCGACCAGATGGACGCCCAGCTCGACGCCATGGTGACAGCCTGGACCTCCACCATCCTCAGCAACCTGGAGGACCCGATCACCCAGGCCAACATGGATCTGCTGAAGATCGACGACCGCGAACCGCTGGAGGCCTTCATCAAGTCGAAGGAACTGCCGGTGCCGCTGGACAGCAACTTTGTCCATGCCCTGAAGGAGGTGCTCTCCGGCCTGGTCAAGGTCACCGTCAAAGCCCAGGAGCTGCAACAGGCCCTGCAGGTCACCGACGGCCCGGCCACCCCGGCGGAGATGAAGAAACGCTTTGAGGAGTACATCGATCAGCTCACCAAGGGCAAGGACCCGGCCAAGGTGCGGATCGTCATGGAATGAGGACAAGATGACCCAAGATGAGCTCATACAGTTGCTGAGTGCGCATGAGTGGACGGATGTCGAGTTCAAGGAAGCTCGCCAGGCCGTCCCCAAAAACGCTTATGAAACCGTGTCGGCATTTGCCAACACCGCTGGCGGTCACTTGGTATTCGGCGTCAAGAAAGATGGCGCCCGGTTTGAAGTGGTCGGTGTCCTCGATGTCGACAAGGTGCAGAACGAATTTGTGTCAACCTTACGGCAGAAGGAGAAAATCAGCCTGATAATCAATGTTGAGGAACATCTCCACAACATAGACGGGAATGACCTTCTCGTTTTTTATGTGCCAGAGGCCACACGAGCCGAAAAACCTGTTTTCCTCAATAAAGACATTCGAAAGGCTTTCATCCGCAAGGGCGGTGCCGATGTTCGCTGTAGCCAAGAGGAAATTCAGCGGCTGATTAACGATGCTTCTGCGGATCGATACGATGGACAGATCATTGAATTTGACCTGCAGTCCTGTTTCGACCCTTCCACGATATCTTGGTATCGCAACGTTTATGAGCGAAAGCCCGGAAATCGATCTTACGCCGATAAGAATGACATCGAATTTCTTTTTGAGCTTGGCTTGATCAGAGAAACTCAGCAGGGCTGGAAAGCATCGCGTGCCTCCATTCTTTTGTTCGGCCGCGATGGATCGTTCCGAGATATCATGCCCCGGCCGGTTGCCGACTGTCAGCGGTTCGGAACTGTTTTTGGAGAATACACACCCGGATCAAGGTGGGCCGATAGGATTGTGCTCGACTTCAATCTTATCCGCTCCTGGCAGTCTCTGCTCGATTGGTACCAAAAGGTGGCGACGACCCCGTTTCATGTTGATCCGACCACAATGCAGCGCACGGATATGCCACCAGACTATATCGCCTTCCGAGAATCTGTCATCAATGTGCTCATCCATCAGGATTACGCGGATCACAGTCGAAAACCTGAAATACGACACTTCACAGACCGAACCATCTTCTGGAACCCTGGTGATGCCTTTGCCTCCTTTGCCGACCTTTTAGAGCCAGGGGAAAAAGAGGTTCGTAATCCGCGAATTGTTACGGCCTTCCGGCGGATTGGCTTGAGCGAGAATGCGGGTTGGGGCCTGCGGGATGTGTTCACCAACTGGCAGCAGTTGGGGAACGTGCCCCCAGTCATTCACAATGACAAAGCCACTAAGACGTTCGAACTTGTATTGCCCAAAGAACTTCTCCTCTCCGAAGAGCAGATCATGTTCCAAGCTCAACTTGGCGTCCATCTGGACCCTGATGCAGCCAGGCTATTCGCGTACATCTGCCGGGAGAAAGAGATCAGTGTGGCGGATGCCAAGGCCGTTCTGGCGCAATCCACGGCGCAGTCGCTGGTAAAGCTACAATACTTGTTAAATCAAGCGCTTATAAAGGAAATTGAACCTGAGAGCTTTTATGGACTGGCTGAGCATCTTCTATCCAGATTTCCGAGTGACCAACTTAGTGACCAAGTAGGCGGGAGGTTAGTCACTCCGTCGACTGACCAACCTCAAGTTTCTATTCCTGATACGACCCCGCCGAGATTGGAGCTTTCAGAACACCATCGGGCGGTCATTCGGTTGTGCGAGATACCTCGATCCGCTGGCGATCTGATGGGCGAATTGGGCTTGAGTCATCGGACATTTTTTAGAAGCACGGTGCTGGAGCCACTGTTGGCTGGAGGCTTGATTCAGCAGACTCATCCTGAACTGCCAAATCATCCCAAGCAGGCTTATGTCCTGACCGAAGCCGGATTACGTTTGTCCGAGCTTATGAGAACTCAGGGCCAGACTCAGAATGACGAATAACCAAAGGATTTAAATATGAGCGACAACATGCTGTTTGACCTCGACAGCGAGGAAAAGAAAAGCGGACCCGTAAAGTGTCTTGGACGTGAGTTCGAAAATGATGAGGCTCGCCGCGCCCACTTTATAGAGGAGTTGCGCAAAAAACTCCAAGACCCGGAATTCCGCAAGATCGAAGGATTTCCCATCGGCAGCGACGAGGATATCCTGAATCTGAGCGACCCGCCTTACTATACCGCCTGTCCAAACCCGTGGATATCCGATTTTATTGCCGATTGGGAGGCTGAAAAACCTGAGTCATTAGAAGGTTCCTCTTACCATAGGGAACCATTCGCGTCAGATGTTGGGGAAGGCAAATATGATCCCTTCTATAGGATGCATCCTTATCCAACAAAAGTGCCGCATAAGGCTATTATGCGCTACATCCTGCATTACACAGAGCCGGGTGACATTGTTTTTGATGGTTTTTGTGGCACAGGGATGACTGGAGTTGCAGCACAAATGTGCGGCGATCGTGATGCGGTGGCTTCGCTCGGCTATCAGGTGAAACCTGATGGGAGCATTCTCCGTGAAGAAGTTGAAGACAATGGCAAAAAATCATGGGTGCCATTTTCGAAAATTGGAACCCGGAAGGCCGTATTGAATGATTTATCACCGGCTGCTGGATTTATTTCATATAACTATAATACACCATTGAATGTAACTGCTTTTGAAAAAGAAGCTAAACGAATTTTGAAAGAGGTAGAGAAAGAATGCACATGGATGTTTGAAACTAAGCATTCAGATGGGCGAACAGGAAAAATAATCTATACTGTATGGTCGGATGTTTTTGTCTGTCAAGAGTGTCTTGGTGAAGTAATTTTTTGGGACTCGGCAGTAAATAAAGAAGAAGGAACAGTCAGTGATAAATTCCCTTGCCCACATTGCCGGTCTGAACTTACTAAGCGAAATATGGAAAGGTCATGGATCACGAAATATGACCCACACCTGAAGGAGACTCTCCGTCAAGCTAAACAGGCCCCTGTTAAAATAAGCTACTCAATCGGGGGCAGTCGTTTTGAGAAACGGCCAGATGAAGCAGATCTTTTGAATATTGATAAGACAGAGAACATGCAGATTCCTCACTGGTTCCCTGTTTCAATTTTGCCCGACGGATTTAATACATCACAGCCAATACGTTCACACGGCATTACTCATTTACACCATTTTTATTCAAATAGAAACCTTTGTGCTCTTGCATCATATCTGAGTAAATGTTCGACCCCAGCCTTACGGCTTGTATTAACAAAAGTATCTGGTCAGATTACTAAAAGATACCGCTTTACTTATCAGTCTGGTGTTTGGGGCGCAGGTGGTGGACCTCAGTCTGGGACTCTGTATGTTCCATCCCTAATCAAGGAGCTCAATATTATTGAGCAAATGAAAAGTGCGATAAGAGATAGAAGTAAATCCGGATCTCCTTTTACCTCAAGGCAGAGTTTAATATCCACCTCTTCAGCTACAAATTTTAGAGATGAAATTAGCAATGTGCTTGATTATGTATTTATCGACCCTCCATTTGGTTCGAATATTATGTATTCAGAGCTAGCTTTACTTTGGGAAGAATGGCTTGCCGTAAAAACGAACAATGAAAAAGAAGCTATTGAAAACAGTGTACAAAACAAAGGTGCTGATGAATATCGCAAACTAATGTCTTTGGCTTTTAGAAGGGCCTTTGAATTGCTGAAGCCTGGTCGTTGGATGACCGTTGAATTTTCGAATACAAAAGCAAGTGTTTGGAATAACATCCAAAGCGCGATGGCTGAAGCTGGATTCATCGTTGCCAATGTATCTGCCCTTGACAAGAAAAAAGGGAGTTTCAAGGCTGTAACTACCCCGACTGCGGTAAAACAGGACTTGGTTATTTCGGCATACAAGCCGAATGGTGGCTTTGAAGAAAGATTTCCTTCTGAGGCAAATACGGAAGATGGCGTTTGGGACTTTGTCAGAACACATCTTAGATATCTCCCTATAATTAAAAAGTTGGCCGGGGAATTAATTATTGTTCCAGAGCGTGACCCACGCATTTTATTTGATCAGATGGTGGCCTATTACGTTCGCAAAGGTTACCCAGTTCCTATCTCCAGCCAAGAATTTCAACTTGGACTGAGGCAGAGATATGCCGAACGAGATGGTATGTTTTTCCTGCCTGAGCAAGCGGCCGAGTATGACAAGAAACGTCTTACTGTTGAACGTTTGGTGCAGCGCTCCCTTTTTGTCTTTGATGAATCTTCGGCAATCGAGTGGCTCAGAAGCCTGCTGCGTGAAAAGCCGCAGACCTTCCAAGATCTTCATCCTCAATTTCTCAAAGAAATCGGAGGTTGGAGCAAAAACGAGAAAGCCCTCGAGCTCTCAACTTTGTTGGAACAAAACTTTTTGCGATTCGATGGTCGCGGCGAGGTTCCAAGTCAGATTCACAGTTACTTATCAACCAACTGGCCCGAGTTAAGGAATCGCCCAAAAGATGATCCGGCTTTAGTAATGAAGGCGCGGGATCGCTGGTATGTGCCTGACCCTAATAAGGCAGGCGACTTGGAGAAGCTTCGTGAGAAGGCCCTGCTAAAAGAATTTGAGGAGTACAAACAAGTCAAGAAAAAGCTTAAGGTCTTCCGGTTGGAGGCTGTCCGGGCAGGTTTTAAGAGCTTATGGCAGCTACGAACGCCTGAAGCATACAAAGCCATCATTGAGGTGGCGGAAAAGATTCCGTCGAATGTTCTTGAGGAAGATCCGAAGCTGCTCATGTGGTATGACCAGGCAATCACTCGAAGTGGCGGCGAGATTTCATGATTACGGAGGAGCGCAAATTCCTGGATCTGGATCATGTGTGCGACCAGATTGTTAGCCAAGATGATCGCGCCATGTTCAATGAGGCAATTCGGTGTTATCAGATTGGGTCTCACCGGGCTGCGGTGATTTTGGCTTGGTGCGTAACGGCGGACTGCCTTTATCGTAGAATCGATGATCTGGCAAATGAAGGAGACGGCGTAGCTCAACAAGCCCGAAATGACCTTCGAAGTGTTGTGGGGCAAGCGTGCTATGAGGAAAACCTTATTGTACAGGCAAAGAAATGCGAGCTGTTTGATGATTACGAAGAAAAGTGCCTACGTTTTGCTCGAGACACTCGGTCTAAATGTGCGCATCCAACAGGTGTAATTCCCTCTGCGGAAGCGGTGCGCAACATCTTTCATATCTGTTCTCAAACCGTCTTGTGCCGAGACGGATATAGGGGCATGTCATTTGTTAGGCAGTTCGTTCAATCAAAACTCGATGATAGGCATCTGTTTACCGACAAAAATCGCGTCCAGGAAGCATGCCGTTATTACTTTGGAAAGGTGCCGGAACGAATTCGGCCACAGTTCGCAGCTTGTTCTGCCGACCATGTGCGAAGTGGCGTAAGCCTTCAGTGGAAACAGAATGCGTTTCGCTTTTTCAAAGAATTAATCAACAGCTCATCAGATGAACTTGCGCTGAAAATATCCCAAAAATTCCAGCCAATAGAATCAATTGACAGGACTCTGTTTTCAGTTTTCGTTGGAATTGATGAAAGGGATAATCTTTGGGATGGCCATTCCAGAAGTCAGGCGAAAGCACATCTAAGAGACGCGCTCAAAACGGGGAGAATCGATTCATTCGAATTTGATTCCTATGGAAACCTTTGCGCCTTATGCGATTTTGAGGTTGAAGACCAAGATCTTTTTAAAGAACGCTTTTCGCTTATAGCTGAACACCTCTCTCAGCATCCGGTTTTAATCTTCCGTAGGAGGTCAGAAATATTGTCTCTTATCACAGAGGCAATGAAGGATGATCAACATCGGCAACAGATTTTCAAGGGTGTTGCATGGTTGGTATCTGGTGATCTCTTCATGCAAGAATCCGAGGAGATCACGCGATTCGTTGATGAACTCATCGAGAGCGATTGGCGGGAGGAAAATGTAAGCGACCTCTTCTTGATGTGCTCTGATTGGTCGGACATCTTAAAGGTTCATCTACTCAAAAAATCGGAGCGGTTTTTCGAAGAGTGCTCGGAAGATTTCCCTGATGACCTTGTTCAGTTATTTGATGCGGCAAATAGTCTAATTTCTTCCAATCCTTCCATGCTCCCCCCCGAATTTGAAGTGGCCATAAAGGGGATTATTGACGGCGACCAAAATGTTGTCTGGTTTGATGACAAAGGGTCGGCATTCCGAACCTTTGTCGGTCAAATTGACTTGATCCGTACTCAGCATGGGGTCCACCTTCCAGTACTTTCTTCGTTAATCCTACCTGAAATCGAACCTGAGGAGCTAGTTGAGGATGAATAGCTCCATATGGCAATACAGCACCGTTCATAACAGCGCCTGCAAAGTCATCGAAGAACAGACCTTGTGGGGACAAACGGTTTGCCGTGTCTGGTTGCCGAACCAGGACGCGGTGGTGCGCGTGCCCCGCTCCGCATTGCGGCCGCTGATTGCCGACCTGCAGCCGGAGATCGAGGCCGGGCGCATTGCCTATGTGGCCGCCGCAGCCAAGGTGGCCGAGGTGCTTGAAGGCTCCACCAGCGCCACCGAGGGCCATGTGCTGCTGGCTCCCATGGAGTCCAACGTCATTCCGCTACCGCACCAGATCCACGCCTTGTCCCGGGCCATCTCCGGCGACCGCGTGCGCTACCTGCTGGCCGACGAGGTGGGTCTCGGTAAGACCATCGAGGCCGGTCTGGTCATGCGTGAGCTCAAACTGCGCGGGCTGGTTCGGCGAATCCTGGTCGTCTCTCCCAAAGGCATCGCCACCCAGTGGGTTGCGGAAATGCAGACCCATTTCAACGAGCAGTTCCAGCTTGTGCTGGGCGACGACATCGGCACCTTGCAGCGCCTGGCTCCCCAATTTGAAAAGAGCGCGGATCACCGGAGCTCAGCCTGGTCGATGTTTGATCAGGTCATCGTCTCCCTGGATTCGGTCAAACCCATGGACAAGCGGCGCGGTTGGACCGCAGAGCGCGTTGCCGACTACAACCGCAGCCGGTTCGAAGATCTGATTACCGCCGGTTGGGATCTGGTGGTGGTGGACGAAGCGCACCGCCTGGGCGGCAGCACAGATCAGGTCGCCCGCTACAAACTCGGCAAGGGGCTGGCGGAGGCCGCGCCCTATGTGCTGCTCCTTTCGGCTACGCCCCACCAAGGTAAGACCGATGCCTTCCATCGCTTGATGAACCTGCTGGATGACGACGCCTTCCCGGACATGGACAGCGTCTCTCGTGAGCGGGTGGCCCCGTATGTTATCCGCACCGAAAAGCGCAAGGCCATCGATGCCGACGGCAAGCCGCTCTTCAAACCCCGGCGCACGCAGATGGCCCCGGTGGCCTGGGAGAGCCGTCATCACCTGCAACAGCTTCTTTACGAAGCGGTGACCGACTACGTGCGCGAGGGTTACAACCAGGCCCTGCGCGAGAAGAAACGCCACATCGGCTTCCTGATGATCCTGATGCAGCGCCTGGTGGTCTCAAGCACCCGGGCGATCCGCACCACGCTGGAACGGCGACTTGCCGCGCTCAAGGAAGGCGAACAGCAGGCCAGCCTGCGCCTGGCGGAGCTGGAAAACGGCACGGAGGGATCGGAAAGCCCAGACGATGAAATGGCCGAGCTCTACGACATGGACGGCCAGGAGCTGCTCGATGAGCTGCTGAAATCCCATGTGTCGGCTCTGCAGAGCGAAGGCAGCCATGTCGAGACCCTGCTCGATGCGGCGGTTCGCTGCGAACAAGCTGGACCGGACGCCAAGGCCGAGGCGTTGATCGAGTGGATCTACGAGCTGCAGGCCGAGGAAAACGAGCCGGACCTGAAGGTGTTGATCTTCACTGAGTTCGTACCCACCCAGCAGATGCTGAAGGAGTTTCTGGAAGACCGAGGGATCTCGGTCGTCACCCTGAACGGCTCCATGGATATGGAGGAACGTAAGCAGGCCCAGGATGCCTTCCGCAAATCGCACCGCGTATTGGTCTCCACCGATGCGGGCGGTGAGGGTCTGAACCTGCAGTTCGCCCATGTCATCATCAACTACGACATCCCCTGGAACCCGATGCGGCTGGAACAGCGAATCGGTCGTGTGGACCGTATCGGGCAGCCCAAGAAGGTGCGGGCAATCAACTTCGTGTTTGAGGACTCGGTCGAGTTCCGCGTCCGCGAAGTGCTGGAGCAGAAGCTCTCGGTAATTTTCGACGAGTTCGGCATCGACAAGACCGGCGACGTACTCGACTCCGCCCAAGCCGGTGAGCTGTTCGAGGATGTGTTCGCCTCGGCCATCCTCAATCCTGACGGTATAGAAACCTCCGTCGATCACACGGTGGCTCGGCTTCGCGATGAAATTCAGCAGGTGCGCGAGTCCTCCGCCATCTATGGCATCTCCGAAGAGCCGGATGTGCAGGCGGCTGAGCGTCTGCGTTCCCATCCGCTGCCCCATTGGGTGGAACGGATGACGGTCGGCTACCTCAACTCGCACGGCGGTGCGGCCAGCCGTAAGCGCTCCTGGTGGGATCTGAATTGGCCGGATGGCCAGGAACACCGCAAAGCTGTGTTCAACGCCCGGGAAGCGGATCGCCTGACCGACGCCACCCTGCTCAATCTTGAAAACAGTCGTGTCCGTGGGCTGGCCCTGAACCTGCCGCAGATCGCGGCGGGCCAGCCATTGCCTTGCGTAAGCGTGAGCGGGTTGCCAGCCAACATTTCCGGACTCTGGGGGCTCTTTGAGATACGCCTTCAGGCCGGGATGCACCAGAAGACACAACTCCTACGCATCCCCATGGTGCGGCGGGGATATGTCAGTGTGTTCGTGAGCGAGGAAGGCAAACTGTTTCTGCCCACGGCCAGGCATATCTGGGATGCGCTGCAGACTGCGGAAACCCAGGTGCAGGCCACCCTCGGCCAGGACGAATCCATCATCGCCCATGAGCGCTTGCAGATTGCTGCCGAACAGGCCGGACAGGAGTTGTTCGACGCATTACAGCAGGCGCATCTCGCCTCTGTGGCTCGCGAGGAGGAACGTGGCATCGTTTCCTTTGCCTCGCGCCGCAAGGCCATCGAACGGGTTGGATTGCCGGAGGTACGGCAATTCAGGTTGTCCCGTTGCATTGCTGACGCATCCGAATGGCGGCATGAACTGCAATCGGCGAGGCAGATCGTGCCGGAAATCCGGCCGCTGCTGATGCTGCGGATTGTCAAAGGAGGCGCTCAATGAGTAGTTGGCGAGACGCCATCCTTAACGACTTTGTACCCAACGTCAGCAAGCTGACCCTGGTTGCGGACCCGGATTGCCTGCTGACCGAGGAAAAGCTGGCCTTAGAACTTCGCGGGCGCGGCTTCGACCTGATCGAGTTCAGTGACCCGGTCGAATTCAGATACGCCTATGAGTCCAAGTACCGTTCGATCTGGGACCGGGGTGAGCACACCGATCTGGTGGTGGTCCTCCGCTTGCAGGATGCGGAGCTGGAATCCTTGCCCTACGACCTGCTCCAAGCGGGCCGCAAGCTTTCATTCAACTTGGGGGATCTCTTTCCCAACCTGAGCTATCCGGTCATTGAAAAGCTCGACAGGAGCTTGCTGGATTCGCTTTTTGAGGCCCAGCGCAAGTCGCCGCCGGACCGCATGGGCGACAACGCCACCAAGGATTTCATTCTCCGTCATGTGTTCGGCATCGCCGCGGAACTGATTGTAAACGAGGTGGAGCTGCTTCGCGCCTTGCTCCGGCTGCACTACAGCAAGCTTCAGCTCCCGTTGATGCTGGCCGAGCGGCTCATCCAGGTTCTCAATGGTCATGATGGGTTCAAGACCTGGCCGCTCCCAGAAATCGTGCCGGACGAGGAGGCCTTCTTCGCCTTTCTCCAAGAACGCTGGCCAGTATTCCTTGCCAGATTGGTCAAGGCGAATCAGATCAAGGAAGACCCTCCTGAAGTTAGTCTCAAATATCCTGGCCCCGACCTTCTGCCGTTCGATCACCAGGATATCAAGGTTTACATCGACAACCTGTTTATCGAGGGAAAGCTTGCTCCGGTCCATGGGGATCATATTGAAGTGGATGCCGAGTCCTGGGTTCGAAGCGGCATCGCCATGGCCGGTGTGGATGACGAAGCGCTTCGTGTTTCCCGCCTGTTTGACCTTGTCGAAAAGGAGCTGCCCACCGCAGAAGCCCGTTACTCGGACTGGACCGCCTTTGCATTGAAATGGGCTGAACTGTCTTCCCTGGTTCATTGCGGCAACAGCACCGAGCATCAGACCCGACTCAGAGAAATCGGCGATGCGCTGAACACGACCTTTGCCGGTTGGTTGGCTGGCCACTACTCCAGTCTGATCAACTTGCCGCCGACCAATCCGGCCATGCTGCACCATGTGCCGCGCCGTCTGGCTCGGAATATCGAGGACTCCAGTAGCAGCCGTGCGGCGTTGATTGTGGTCGATGGCCTTGCCCTGGATCAGTGGGTGACCATTCGTCAGCTTCTGCAAAAGCAGGACGCCAATCTGGTTATGCGCGAATCCGCGACTTTCGCCTGGATTCCAACACTGACCTCGGTATCGCGGCAATCGATCTTCTCGGGCAAGCCGCCGCTCTATTTCCCGTCAACCATCAACTCGACCCATAGCGAAGAGAAACTCTGGAAGCAGTTCTGGGAAGGCCATGGCCTGTCCCGGCTGGATATCGCTTACCAACGCGGCCTGGGTGACGGTGATGCTTCCAACGTCCTCGACGCCGCAATCCATCCCGGCAAGACCAAAGTAGTGGGGCTGGTGGTGGACAAGGTCGACAAGATCATGCACGGCATGCAACTCGGCTCGGCCGGGATGCACAACCAGATCAAGCAATGGTGCCAGGGTGGGTTCCTGGCCGCGCTGATCGGACACCTACTGGACTACGGCTATGAGGTCTGGCTGACGGCCGATCATGGCAACATCGAATGTGACGGCAAGGGCCGTCCCTCCGAAGGCGTGATTGCCGAAACGCGCGGTGAGCGGGTTCGTGTTTACCCTACCCCGGAGTTGCGCACCCAGGTCGCCGAAGCCTTTACGTTTGCCCACGAATGGCAACCGGTCGGCCTGCCGGCGGACTATTTCCCGCTGGTTGCCGGCGGACGGGATGCTTTCGTAAACCCTGGAGACGCCATCGTCGGCCATGGCGGTATCGCTATCGAAGAAGTCATCGTGCCCCTTGTGAAGTTTGAAAGGGGGACACGGTGATGGGTAAAAGGCATGAAGCCATCGGTATCAAGCAGGTGATCCGCTTTGAATGGATGCAGAAAGTTACCAACCTGATGCTGGCGGGACTGGACGCCAAGACGATCCGCCAGGAGCTGCATGAGTGTCTTGCGGGCAGAAAAGGCAACGGCTCCGAAGGTGGGCGAAGCGTTCAGACCCGAACCTTTGCCGTCAATAATCTGATGACAATCTGGGTGTCTGCCGATCCGGATCTGGTCCCTTTTCGGGATGCGTCGCTGGCGTTTCTGCGGCAACACCCGTCCATGAGTCTGGCGGTTCATTGGGGAATGATCTCGGCGGTCTATCCGTTCTGGTTCAATGTGGCGCGACAGACCGGCCGCTTGCTGACCCTGCAGGATCAAGTGACCCAAACGCAAATTATTAATCGTATCAAGGAGCAATATGGCGACCGGCAGACCGTTAGCCGCTATGGGCGATTTGTCATCCGCTCGTTTGTCGCCTGGGGAGTCCTGAAGGATTCCGAAGCCAAGGGCTGCTACGAAAAATCAACCCCGGTGAACATGACTGACACCGATTTGGCCATCTTGATGTTCGAATCGGCGCTTCACGCCACCCCAGGAGCTAAAGGATCGCTGGGCCTGTTGTTGAACAACCCGGCCTTTTTTCCATTCCAGCTTCCGGTGGTGACCGGCGATTTCGTATCTCAACGCGGCGACCGGATCGACGTGGCCCGGTATGGGCTGGACGACGAGTTGTTGAAATTGAAATAGACTCCGTGAAAGTCAATCCAAAAGCCTGCAACGGACACCTGGTTCCAGCAGGCCCAGGAACAGAGCATGCTTTCCAGTCCGACGTACTCCCCGGTACCAGCGGCGGCGCCACTTTAGTTATCGGCGATCTAGGTAAAGAGATAGTCTCACCCCGTCCCCGCCAGCTCGCCGAGCCTGAGCCTTGGGGTCAGGGTCTCCGGGTCTACCCGCAGTTCCAGCGGGTCACCACTTCCCCATAAGCGCCGAAGCTGTGGGCGTGGGCGGCGAAGTCAGGGTTGCGCAGGCTAGTGGCCATCACCCGTCCGGGATAGTGGCGCTCTTGATGCGTGCGGATGATGCCGTACATGCCGTTGTTCACCACCAGGATGCACCCCCCAGGCCGTACTGGGCGGCGGTGGCCAGCTCCTGGCCGGTCATCAGAAAACACCCATCCCCGGCGAAGCAGATGACCGTGCGCTCAGGGGCCGTCGGCAGGCCGTAGCCCATGGAGCCGCAGCGGGGGGCGAGCTGGCAGCGATAGCTGCCGTAGGGGTAGTAACGATGCACCCAGGCGGTGTAGTTGCCGGCGCCGTTGGCGAGGACGGCGTCCCGGGGCAGATGGTCACGCAGCCAGGCGATCACCCGTTCCAATTTCAGGGAGCCGGGGGTGTCCCGGGGTCGGATGTAATCTTGGTAGTCGGCCCGGGCCGAGGCGGTCCAGTCCGTCCAGGGCGGGTCCGGCGGGGTCAGTTCCGCCAGGGCGGCCAGAAACGATTCCGCCGAGGCCACCACCGCCAGTTCCGGGCGGTATACCCGGCCCGGTTCGGTGGGGTCCAGAAACACCTGCGCCAGTCGTTGGCGGGGATTGGGAATGTCCAGCAGGGTATAGCCGCTGGTGGCTATCTCTCCCAGCCGGGCGCCCACGCACACCCCTGTGGACTTGGTGTGCTATCAGCTCAGACCAGACAAACCAAAGGCGCCGCTCCGGGCCTCAGCCCTCGTTCAGCAGGTTTTGCAGCAGGTTTTTGAGCAGCGCCACATCGAAGGGTTTGGGGCAGAGGGCCGACACTCCGGCTGCGTGGATGGCCGCCAGCCGTCCGGGATCGGTTTCGCTGCTGATCATCACCACCGGCGCCGAGGCTTGATCGCTCTCCTTGCGGATGAAACGCAGCAGTTCCAGTCCGTCCATCTGGGGCATGTTGTAGTCGGTGATGATCAGGTCAAAGAATTGTTCGCGGATCAGCGGTATGGCCGTGGCCCCGTCGTCGGCCTCGGTGAAATGCGCAAGGCCCATCTCGGCCAGCAGTTTGCGCACGAAGCGCCGGGCCGGGGTGGAGTCGTCCACCAGCAGCACCCGCAGGTCCTCCGGTTCTTGATCGCGAAGGTGCAGCACCCCCGGCTCCAGGTAGTCGATCACCACCCGCAGGGCTTCGCGCAGGTCTCCACTGTTAAAGGGCTTGGGTAGCATGGCGGCGGGACCGGCCTGCCGGACGGGTTCCATGAGCGCCGGACTGGTCTCGCTGGAGGCCAATAGAAACGTGGGGCGCACCGGTCGGTCGATATGATCCATGGCCTGGATCAGATCGCGACCGGTCATGTCCGGCAGGTGCATGGCGCTGATTACCAGATGCACATCTTGTTGATGCAGAATCTCCAGGGCTGCAGCGCCGGTATGCACCCCTTGGCAGCGGGTGACGCCTACTTCGTGCAGGTAGTCGGTGATGATTCGGGATTGGATATCCGAAGGCTCCACCAGCAGCACCGTAAGATCATAAAGTTTCATAGGCCAACCTCTGAACCTCGGTTCCATCGAAGATCAGACAGGGCGGCCCGGCGATCCGGCGCTCCGGCGATCCGGCGCTCCGGCGCTCCGGCGACCCGCCTGAAGAATGGGTATAGCTCCCCCTATCGGAAACTGGGACGGGGAGTTTAGGACGCCAGGGGCGATTGCGTGGAACTGAAAGCCGGTGGCGGAAATCACCGCTTCCCACCATGACCGGGGTAGGCGGGCCGGATCAGCGGCGGATGCCGATCACCCGACCCGCCTGCTCCGGGTGGGGCTGGTGGCCGTGGTCTCGCCATAGGGCCTCCAGCCGTTCCAGCACCGCCTCACCCATGGGCGTCGAGCGGCGGGTGGCCATGTCCACGTGCAGGCTGATGAGTTCGTTGGTGGCGGCCAGATAGCCCTCGCCGGCGTGAAACATGCGGTGAAAATAGTGGATGCGCTGGTGATCGTAGTCCAGTAACTGGGTGGAAAAACGCAAAGGAGCGCCCTCCCTGACCTCCCGCTCGTAGGTGATATGGGCTTCAAGGGTGAAGGTGGAGCGGTGGCTTTGGGCCAGATAGGCCGGACCGATGCCCAGATAGTCGAAAAAGGCGTCGGTGGCGTGATCGAAGGCCAGCAGGTAATAGGCCAGGTTCAGATGGCCGTTGTAATCGATCCACTGGGGCCGCACGATCTCGGTATGCAGTTCCAGCAAGGTCGTCATGGGGTCTTGGGGTGCGGGTTGGCGGCGGCGCGGCGGCGCAGGCCGATTTTGCGGCCGGCCAGGCGTGGCCGGGGCAGTTCCTGATGGGTTTCCAACAGGGCTTCCAGTACCCGGACGATGCCCAGGGGCAAGGAGGCCGAGCGCCGAGTGTAGAGATTCACATGGATGCTCAACAGTTCGCAGGTGGCGGCCAGATAGCCCTGTTCAGCGTGGTACATGGAATGAAAGTAATGCAACCTCTTGGCGTCGAAATCCAGCAACTGAGTGGTAAACAGCAGCCGGTCCTGTTGGCGCACCTCCCGGCGGTAGGACAGATTACAGTCCAGGGTAAAGAGGGAATGGTGGGTGCCGGTCACATAGGAGGGACCAATGCCCAGATAATCCAAGAACGCTTGGGTGGCGTGGTCGAAGGCCAGTAGGTAATAGGCCACGTTCATATGGCCGTTATGGTCGATCCACTCCGGGCGTACTGTTTCCGTGTGCAGCTTGAGTAAAGTGTTGTGGGGCATCCGCCTGTCTCTTGAATAACGTCGTAGTCGAGGTTTCCGCGCCGACGATGGCGGGGATGGCGATTTTACTACCCTTATTGGTGTAAGGATATGCCGCTTCCCGGTCCTGCCACCTTGAACCTTCCAAGGGGATACCGGTCCCATTTCCACCTTAATCCATCGGAGAACGAGACAGCATGGCGCGGGTACACTTGGAACTGCCGGAGCAATTTCTCTACGCCACCGAACTGGAGGTGCGTATCGGCGATATCAACTACGCCGGCCACCTGGGCAACGAGGCGTTGCTGCTGCTGCTACAGGAGGCCCGGGAGCGGCTGCTGGCCCAATACGGATTCACCGAAAGGGAGGCGGGGGGCGCTGGTCTGATGATTGCCGACGCCGTGGTGGTATACCGTTCGGAAGCCTTCCACAAGGAGCGGCTGCGGGTGGAGTTGGCCTTGCGGGATTTTAACGACTACGGTTTCGATTTCGTCTACCGGGTCAGCGAAGCCAGTAGCGGTCGGGAAGTGGCCCGGGCCAAGAACGGCATGGTGTTCTTCGACTACGCCGCCCGGACCATCCAGCGGATTCCCCAGCGGTTTCTGGCGTGTTTCCGCGAAACCCGTCTGGCCTGAATGCAATCCCTGCCGCCCCTGCGTCTGGTCCTGGCCCTGGCTCTGAGCCTGGGTTTGGGGTTGTTGCTGGTGCTAGTCCTATACCTTACCGACCTGGGCTTGCGGGTCTGGGAGCGGCTGAGCGGAGCGCCGGCGGCGGTGTGGCTGGTTTGGCTGGTAGTCCTGGCGCTGTTGGTCGGGGGCGGGGGCTGGCTGCTGCGGCGGGGGTCGCGCTTCGGGCGGGGGCCGGTTTCCCATCCCGAGACCCCACTTGATGAGGCGAGACTTCAGGCCCGCCTGCTGGACGCCGAGGCCGCTGGGATGGAGACGGACGCGATCCGTAGGGAACTGGCGGAACTGGACCGACGCCGACAGGCTGGGGTGGTGGTGGTGGCCCTGTTCGGAGAGGTGAGCGCCGGTAAATCCTCCCTGATCCGCGCCCTGCTGCCCGGGGCCGAGGTGGCCACCAGCCCCCTGGCCGGCACGACCCGGGCGGTGGTCCATCACACCTGGACCAGCCCCGCCGGGGATCAATGGGTGCTGGCCGACCTGCCGGGACTCAATGAACCCGGCGGCGCCCTGGAGGGGGTGGCCCGGGACGAGGCCACGCGGGCGCATGTGGTGGTTTATGTGTGCGACGGCGACCTGACCCGGGACCAGTTTCGGGCGGTGCAGGCCCTACGGGCCTTGGACAAGCCCCTGATTCTGGCCTTGAACAAGAGCGACCGCTATTCGGCCAAAGACGTGGAGTTGCTGTGTCGGCGGCTGGCCGAGCGGCTAGGGCCGGAGGTGGACATCGTCACCGTCCAGGCCGGGGGCGAGGAGGAGCTGATCCGGGAATTGCCCAGCGGCGGCCAGGAACGGCTGACCCGGCCCCGGCCAGCCCGAGTGGAGGCCCTGGCCCGGGCCGTGCGGCGGCGCATTGACGCCGATCCTGCGGCCCTGGAGCGGCTGCGGGACGCCGCCGTATTCGTGCTAGCCCAAAATCGCCTGGACGCCGCCCAGGCCGCCCAGCGCCGGCAACAGGCCGAAGCGTTGGTGATAGGCTATTCCCGCAAGGCGGTGTTTGGCGCCCTGGCGGCGGTGGGGCCGGGCACCGATGTGCTGATCCAGGGCTATCTGGGCATGAGCATGGTCCGGGAACTGGCGGCCCTGTACGGGGTGACACCCCGGGAAGTAGACATACAGCGGTTTCTGAAGCAGGCCAGTGGCCAGGCCCGCCAGCGCTGGAGCCTGTTGCTGGCCTTGGTGGGCAATGTATGCAAAGCCTTTCCGGGGTTGGGTACGGTGGTGGGCGGGATGCTCCACGCCGTGGCCTACGGGCTTATTTTCGAAAGCCTGGGCAAGGCCGTGGCCCAGTCCCTGGAAACCCGTGGAGAGCTGGCCCTGGGGCCGGCCCTGCGTCTGTTCGAGGACCAACTCAGTGACGATCTGGAAGCGCGTACGCGGCGCCTGGTCCGTCTGGTCGCGGAACAAAGCCGCACCGACGGTTCCAAGCCCACCTCCTCCCAAGGGTGACGAACATCTGGCCCTGGCTCGGGACAGCCTACGGGAACTGCTGGACGATCCCAGGGTGCCGAAACCGGTGCGGGCCACCCTGGCCGAGGACTACCGGGAGTTGCAGGCCCAACTGGACAAACTGGAGCATGGCCATATCCATCTGGTGGCTTGTGGCCGGGTCAGCGTCGGCAAGTCGGCCCTGCTCAACGCCCTGCTAGGGGAACAACGCTTCGCCGTCAGCCCTCTGCACGGAGAGACCGCCACCGTGGACCGTTCCCGCTGGCAACAGTACCAAAGCGGCGGGGTGTTCCTGATCGACACCCCGGGGCTGAACGAAGTGGACGGAGAGGACCGGGAGCGGCTGGCCCTGGAGGTGGCCGAGCGGGCCGATGTGGTGTTGTTCGTGGTGGACGGGGACTTGACGGCCGCCGAGCATCAGGCCCTGGCCACCGTGGCCGCCGACCACCGGCCTCTGCTACTGGTGCTCAACAAGGCTGACCGCTACACCCAGGCTGAACTGGAACTGCTGCTGGCCAGCCTGCGTCGCCACGCCCAGGGCCTGGTGCCCCCGGACAATGTGCTGGCCTGCGCCGCCGACCCTGGGGAGCGGCTGGTGTTGAGCGTGGACGCCCAGGGCCGAGAGCAAGAGGAACGGCGCCGTCCGCCCCCGGACGTGACGGCTTTGCAGGAGCGGCTGTGGGCGCTGCTGGATGCGGAGGGTAAATCTCTGGCGGCGGTGAACGCCGGGCTGTTCGCCGGTCGCCTGTCGGATCGACTGGCCGCCGAGATCCTGGCTCTGCGCCGACAACTGGCTGATAAGGTATTGCGCAACTACTGCCTGGGCAAGGGGGTGGCGGTGGCCCTCAACCCGGCGCCCCTGGCCGATCTGCTCACGGTGGCCGCCGACGCCGCCCTGATCCGTCATCTAAGCCGGGTCTACGGCCTGCCCATCACTCGGGCCGAGGCCGGACGGCTGCTGGCCACCATCATGGCCCAGTTGGCGGTGCTGATGGGGACGGTGTACGGTTTCCATCTGGCCTCATCGGCCCTGAAAGGGGTCAGCCTGGGGCTGTCCACGGTGGTGACTGCCAGCGCCCAGGGGGCAATGGCCTGGTACGGTACGTATGTGATTGGCCGGGCCGCCGAGCGTTACTTCGCCCAGGGCAGGTCCTGGGGCGCTGGCGGTCCAAAACGGACGGTCAAGAGCATTCTCGATTCTCTAGACCGGGACAGTCTGCTGGCCCAGGCCCGGGAGGACATTCTGGAACGACTGCGGGGGAAGCCTTCGTGAGCTATTGGACAGTGCTGGCCTTGTTATTGCTCCTAGGGCTGGGGGCGGCCTTATGGAGCGACAGTATGCGGGCCAGGGAGCGGGCCAGGGCGGAGAGTGGCAAGGCCTGCCGTCGCTACGGGGTGCAGTTGCTAGACGATACCGTGTCCCTGGAGCGGATCTGGCCGCGCCGTGACCAACGGGGCCGACTGCGCCTGGAGCGCACCTATGTGTTCGAGTTCAGCGACGATCAGGGACAGAGCCGTCGCCACGGCAGCGTGGTGCTGCTGGGAGGGCGGGTGCAGGTACTGTATATGGAGCCGGGGGAACTATTCATTCCCTAAACCGGGGAGCCTTGGCTGAGAATTTCGGTCCAATCAAAAAGATCGTTTATCGGGAGTCGACCCATGCTCGCTGTTCGCGCCCTTATCGTCATACTCATGGTCGGTCCGCTGCTGGTTGGCTGCGCCCCTCGTCTGTCCAGCGACACCTACGACCGCTATCAGGTTCGCAGTGTCCAGACCGTGCAACTGGGGGTAGTGGATCGGGTTCGCCCGGTGCTGATCGAGGGCACCAAAAGCGAGATCGGGGCCGGGGCCGGCGCCGTGGCCGGCGGAGTGGCTGGCAGTCATGTGGGGGGCGGTTCGGGGCGTATCGTCGGCGCCATCGGCGGGGCGGTGATCGGCGGGCTGATGGGGGCGGCGACGGAAGAAGCCATCACCCGACGCCAGGGCTTGGAAATCACCGTGCGCATGGACGATGGCCGCTATCTGGCGGTGGTCCAGGAAACCCACGAGGCGTTTTATCCGGGAGAGCGGGTGCGGGTGCTGACCGGCTATGACGGCACTGCCCGGATCAGCCACTGAAGAACCGGCTCCCAATTGTGGCGAAATGTTAATTTTCCTCTGTTTTTCGCAGTCTTAAGCTTTTCCTGCTGCGGTCGATTCTATAATCCTTAAGGCACTGCCATGCGGGAGACGGCACCGGCCTTGCCCAGCGACACTCAAGCGTTGCCCTCCGGTCAGCGGCAGGATGAAAACTAAAACCTACCAGAGCCCCAAACCCACTGCGACCCTGCCTTTGTTGACATGGGTCTGGCGTTCGTATTTTCGCACCGCGCTGGCGCCGTTGTTACTGGTGGAAGTGGTGATCATCAGCGTCTACCTGGCGGCTAACCACCTGGCCACTGAAGAAAACCTGGACGCCGTGCGGGAACTGGCCAACGATGAGTTGCGGCGCATCGCCCACCGGGAATCCGTAGTGATCCAGCGCCAGTTGGAGGCGGTCTCCCGGCTCACCGAACTGTTCCGTCGGCGCACGGCGGAGATCATGGCCGGTCCCCTCCTAGCCAATCCTGAAGAAGAAGCCCGTTACGGGTACTCCCCGACCGGGGTGTACTACAGCCGCTACGACAACGGTGGCGGCGCGCTGTTCTACAGCGGCGCCGTTCCAGTGGGCCAGGCCCAGCGGGAAAAAGCCCTCGTCAGCGCCCGGCTCGACCCGCTGATGAAGACCATCCAGGAGACTCATCCCCTAGTGGCGGCGGTGTACTACAACACCCACGATTCCCTGAACCGCATCTATCCCTATTTCGACGTGCTGGAGCAGTACCCGGCGGGCATGGATATCCCCAGCTACAACTTCTATTACGAAGCCGACGCCGCCCATAACCCGGGCCGAGGGGTGGTGTGGACCGAGGTCTATGTGGACCCGGCGGGCCAAGGCTGGATGGCCTCCTGCATCGCTCCGGTGTATCAGGGGGAGGCCCTGGAAGGGGTGGTGGGGCTGGATATCACCGTGGCCTCCATCGTTGCCACTATCTTGGATCTGACCATACCCTGGGGGGGTTATGGGGTGCTGATCGGCAAGGACGGCGCCCTGCTGGCCTTGCCCGAGGCCGGGGAGGCGGACTGGGGGCTTGAAGAACTCACCACCCATCACTACACCGAAGCCATTTTGCAGGACACCTTCAAGCCCGAGGAATTCAATGTTTTCACGCGCCCCGAGCTGGGAAAGCTGGCGGCGGCCATGGGCCAGGGGGACAACGGGGTGCTGCGGGTGACCCTGGGCGGACCGCAGTTGGCGGCCTGGGGACGTATCCCGGAAACCGGTTGGACTCTGCTGGTGCTGGCGCCCGAGGCGAATATCTACGCCCGAGCCAGCGCCCTGGGGCAACGCCTACTGACCATCGGCGCCCTGATGATCGGCGGTCTAGTATTGTTTTATTTAGTGTTTTTTATGGTGCTTTACCGTCGCGCCCGAACCATGACCCACAGTATCTCCCGACCGCTGGCCGCCATCGACGGCTTGGTGGAGCGGATCGGCGTCGGGGATTATCAGCAGCGTGCGCCGACGTTTCCAGTGTCCGAATTGCGGCACACGGCCCAGGGGGTGGTGGCCATGGGCGAACAATTGGGGGCGGCCAACCGGCGGCTGCTGGAGGCCAAGAGCGCCTTGCACCGGCAGACGGATTTCCAGCAATTATTGATCGACACCGTACCGGCTCCCTTGTTCTACACCGACGCGACGGGAAGGTTTCGGGGCTGCAATCTGAGTTTCGAGCGGTTCACCGGCCAGCGCGACGGCAGCAACAATCAAACCCTGGTGGCCAACCTGCTGGCCGGGGTGGAGAAGGGCGGCCCAGGGGTGGCGACCCAGGAGACCCGCCTGGAGAACAGCGCTGGCGAGACTCTGGATGTGATGTTTACCCGGGCAGCTTTTTATGAACCGGACGGCAGCCCCGGCGGCTTTGTGGGGGTGCTGATTGACGTCACCGAGCGCCACCGGACCCAGCGGAAAGCGGAACGGGCCAGAGACGAGGCTCTGGAGACGTCACGGCTGAAATCCGAGTTCCTAGCCGCCATCAGCCACGAGATCCGCACCCCCATGAACGGTGTCATCGGGATGATCGATCTGTTGCTGGACTCACCGCTAAACCTGGAGCAACGGGAGTTCGCTATCACTATCCAGAATTCCGCCCAGTCTCTCCTGAACGTCATCAACGACATTCTGGATTTCTCCAAAATCGAAGCCGGCCGGGTGGAACTGAGCGAGCTGGCGTTCTCGCCCGCGACCCTGGTGGAGAGCGTCGCCGAGGTGCTGGCGCCCCTAGCCCACGAAAAGCGCCTGAAGCTGACCACCATCGTGGACCGGGCGGTGCCTTCCAGCCTGCTGGGGGATGCCGGACGGCTGAGGCAGGTGCTGCTCAATCTGCTCGGCAACGCGGTCAAGTTCACCGATCAGGAGGCGGTGGCGGTGGGCCTGACGGTGGAGGGGGGCGGCGATCATTACGCCATGATGCGCTTTACCATCAGCGACACAGGCATGGGCGTGGCCAGAGAGGCCAGGACACGGTTGTTTCAGCCCTTTACCCAAGTAGATGGCTCTCTGACGCGCCGTCACGGCGGCACTGGCCTGGGGCTGTCCATCTGCAAGCGGCTGGTGGAACTGATGGGTGGAGAGATCGGACTGGTGGACAGCGATCCGGGGCAGGGGGCCTGCTTCTGGTTCCGGGTGCCCCTGAAGCGGGCCGCCGGGTCGCCGGTCGCCGGGTCGCCGGTCGCCGATCCGGCGCCGGGGAGTGGCTTGGGAGCGCGGGTGGCGAAGGCGGCTGTCCAACCGGCGGACCTTGCTCCGTCACCGCCGCCGAGCAGCGCCAATTCCACCCGTATCCTGCTGGCCGAGGACAACGAAGTGAATCAAAAAGTGGCGGTGAGTCGGCTACGCAAGCTCGGACACCGGGTAGATGTGGTGGACAATGGCCAGGGGGCGGTGGAGTGCGCCTTGAAGGGTTGTTACGATTTGATTCTGATGGATATTCAAATGCCGGTCATGGATGGAGTGGATGCCACCCGGCGGATTCGCGAGGCCCAGCGGGATAAATCCCATCGTAGCCACATCGTAGCGGTCACGGCCAACGCCATGCCCGGGGATCGGGAGCGGTTTATAGACGCCGGCATGGACGACTACCTGAGCAAGCCCTACCGGCTGGAGCAATTACAAGCGGTGCTGGAACGCTGGCTGCCGGCTGAACGGGAGAAGGATGCCGCCTCCTGAGCCGCTATCTCCTGGGCCGCTTCAACCCGGTACTGGCGCGCAATACCGGGCCGCCAGGGCCACGCTATGAAAGTGAATATCGACGATATCCGAAATGGGCTGGGCATAGCCTCCGGCCATGACCACCGCCACCCCCAGACCGTGGTGGGCGCAATGCTCGAATACCAGCCGGTCCCGGGCCGCCAGCCCCGCCTTGCTCACCGCCAGCCGCCCCAGCCGGTCCCCCACGTAGGGGTCGGCCCCGGCCAGATAAATAGCCAGTTCCGCGTCGGCCTGGTCAAGGGCGCGTGTCAGTCCCTGGTCCAAGGTTTCCAGATACAGCTCGTCTCCGGTCCCGTCCGGCAGTTCCAGGTCCAGATCGCTATGCTCTTTGCGGAACGGAAAATTACGCCCACCGTGGAGGGAAAAGGTGAACACTGTGGGATCGTTTTGGAAAATCACCGCCGTGCCGTTGCCCTGGTGGACATCGCAGTCGATGATGATGACCCGCTTGATTCGCCCCTCCCGCTGCATCACCCGGGCGGCAATGGCGGCGTCGTTGAACACGCAAAAGCCCTGGGCCTGATCCGGGAAGGCGTGATGGGTGCCTCCGGCCAGGTTGGCGGCGGCGCCGTCGCTCAGAGCGGCGCGGCAGGCGGCGATGGTGGCGCCGCTGGAGCGGCGGGAACGCTCCACCAGTTGCAGCGACCAGGGAAAACCCAGCACCCGCAACTCCCGGGGACTCAGCTCCCCGGCCACCACCCGACGCAGATAGTCCGGCTGATGCGCTAGCAAAATGTCCTCATCTCGGGCCGCAGGGGGTTGCCGCAGCCGGAACTGGCCCTGGTTGACGGACTCCACCCGGGTTCGTAACTGGGCGTATTTGTCCATGGGGAAGCGGTGCCCCTCGGGCAGGGGCAGCACAAACCGGTCGCAGTAAAAGACATCCATGGGTGCGCCTCAGTGCCGCCGGTCTGGTGCGGATTGTCGGGATTTAGCGGCTTGCAGCCGCCGCTGCCCCACTGACCACACCGGGCCGTCTGGGTGCAGCACCTGCCGCTCCAGCCCTTCACTACGGGTCTTGAGGTCTTGGATCAGGATCTCCAGACCGGCCAGGGTCAAGGGATAATAATGCTCCAGGGTCAAGGGCATGCCGGCGCCATCCAGGGCCAGCAGAGTGTAGGCGAAGGTGCCCAGATCCCCGGCCTGTTGGTGAGTGATCTCCAAGCGTCGCTCCGGGCCGCCTTCGGAGCGGCTCACCGCCTCCAGCAGATAAGCCCCGCTCAGGGTCTCGGCCTCTATCAAGGCCGCCAGAGCCTCCTGGGGATCGTTGCGCTCCAGGTCCGCGGCGCCCGCCACGGTTATCGTCTCCAACCCATAGGCCTCCAGGGCGGCGGTATACTGGCGCTGGGCGCGGGTCCAGGCGGCGTAGCCCTCCCCCAGGGCGCCTCCGTCCTGTTCCCGGCCCGGGCCGAAGCTGGCCCAGGCATCGAAGGTATAAAATGGCGTATGGACGCGCCCCTGTTCCACCACAAAGCGATTGCCGGTCTCCAGTACGCTTTGGCGCGGCCCGGGGTGGCTGAACAGGGCATGCTCCAGCAATGTCCACAGGGGGCCGAAGCCGTTGTCGTCCAACTGCACCTTAAGCAGGGCAAACAGGTCGGCCACGGTGGCATAGGAGAGGTTGCGGGGAGTGATGCCGAAGTTGTCCTGAATGCTGCGGCGGGTGGCGACGGAGGCTTCGCCGTTTTGCAATAAGTGATTTTCCATGGCGCCGGCCAATTGCGTCACTGCTGGCTGGTGGCCCACCAGGGTAAAGGGCACTAGCAACAGCGGTCCCGAGCCGGGAGCGCGGATCGGGTCAATGGCGGCGATGGGAAAGCGTCCCGACGCGCAGCCCAGGGCGATCAACCCCGGGGTATGGCCAGCCTCCCCCAGTGACCCCTTAAAAATAGCGTCCAGAGCCTTAAACAAGGGCAGGGCCGGTCGCAGTATTTCGGTCTGGTCGTACAGCGCCCCAGGGACCACCATGCCCAGATGCTCAATGCCGCCGAGAATCCGGCTCAGGTCTGCGGCCATGGCCGTGGCCAGATGTTGGGCATGGTCCCGGTCCAAGGGCGGTGGCGGCCGGTCGGCGGTATCGTCCATTTCCACGGTAAGCACACCTGAGCAACTGGTCAGTTCGGGAAAAGAGCGGTCAATGGTCACGATTTGGGTCCTGTGCTGTCAGCGTTGAGGGCTGCAAGACTATACCAATGGTTTGGCGACTCGGCAGCGCCTATTAGCCCGTGGATGGCTCGGCTTGGATCCGGTGCTGATGCTGCAGCGGTTGTGGACGGGTAACGCATGGATTATGGTTGCCCTGAATGCCGGGACCGTCCACGTCAGGCGGGCGGCGTTCAATAATCCCGAGGAGCCTTGTCATGCCATCGTTCACTATCGCCCGCCTGCCGCGCATCGAATTCGGCGCCGGTTGCATCGCCCATCTGCCGGAACTGCTGGGCCACTATGGCCGGAGGGTGCTGCTGGTCACGGGGGGCCATTCCTTTCAGGCCAGCCCCCATTGGCTGCGGCTATTGGCCGGTCTGGAAGAACTGGGCATCGGCTGGGAGCAGGTCAGCATTGCCGGAGAGCCGTCCCCGGAGCGGGTGGACGGCGTGGTGCGGGACTTCCACGGAGCCGATATCCAGGCAGTGGCGGGGATTGGCGGCGGCAGCGTACTGGACGCCGCCAAGGCCATCGCTGGATTGCTGCCCAGCGGCGATTCGGTCATGGATTATCTGGAAGGGGTGGGCGTCGGTAAGCCGTACCAGGGTCCGACCCTGCCCTATATCGCCGTACCCACCACCGCCGGCACCGGTAGCGAGGCCACCAAGAACGCCGTACTCAGCGTCCAGGGACCGGAGGGCTTCAAGAAATCCTTTCGCCATGAACGGCTGGTGCCGGAATACGCCCTGGTGGACCCGGACCTGCTGGCCTCCTGCCCCCCGGCCCAAATCGCCGCCAACGCCATGGATGCCCTGACCCAGTTGCTGGAGTCGTTTGTCTCCCTACGGGCCAATCCCTTCACCGACGCCCTGGCCGAAAGCGGCCTGGCGGCGGTGCGCGACGGGCTGTTTCATGGCTATGAAAACGACGAGCAGGCCCCCCAAGGCCGGGAACGCCTGGCCTACGCCGCCCTCACATCGGGGGTGTGTCTCGCCCAAACCGGACTAGGCAGCGTACATGGCCTGGCCTCGCCCCTGGGAGCCTTGTTTCCCATCCCCCACGGCGTGGTCTGCGGCACCTTGGTGGCGGCGGCCACCCGGATCAACATCATTGCCCTGAAACTACGCAACCCTGACAGCCCGGCCCGGGATAAATACGCCCGAGCCGGGAATATTCTGGCCGATCGTCAACACAATAACCCCCGTAACGCCCGGGAAGCCCTGTCCCGCACCCTGGAAGACTGGTGCGAACGCCTGGAACTGCCTCGCCTGGGCCAGTTCGGGGTGAGCGAGGCCGACCTGCCCGGGATTGTCGCCAAGGCTCGGGGTGGCAGCATGCGCACCAATCCCATCGTACTTAGCGACGAGGAACTGGAAACCCTGCTGCGGGAACGGCTCTAGGCCATGGATATTTTTGGCCACCGGGGGGCCTCGGGCCAGGCGCCTGAAAATACCTTGACCGCTTTCCGGCTGGCCTTTGACCAGGGCGCCGACGGCTTGGAACTGGATGTTCATCTCAGCCGGGATGGCCGGGTGATGGTCCACCACGACCCGGACACCCGCCGCTCCGCCGGTCAGCCCCTGGCCATCGCCGCCACGGACAGCCAGCGGTTGCGGGAGCTATCCCTATGGGGGGGCGAGACCATGCCTTATCTGGAAGAAGTCCTAGCCCTGACGCCTCCGGGCAAGGGTCTGTTGATCGAGGTCAAATGTGGGCCGGAGATTGTCCCGGCCCTGGGCGCGGCCCTGGCCCCAGCCCAGGCGGCGGTGATCTCCTTTCATCTGGACGTACTCAGGGCCTGTCGCTCGGCGTTGCCAGGTACGCCGGGTTTTCTGGTGGTGGATCGGGACCAGGCCGGTGGGGCTTATTCAGATGCCCTGATCGAACTGGCCCTGAGTGAGGGCCTGGCCGGGCTGGATCCCAACTACCGGGGCATTGACGGGGCGTTCGCCGCCAAGGTCCGGGCGGCGGGTCTGGGCCTGCTGTGCTGGACTGTCAACGATCCCGCCGCCGCCCTGGAGTTGGCGGCCCTGGGCCTGGACGGCATCGCCAGCGACTACCCGGCGAGGATGCGGGCGGCATTAGAACGCCAGGGCTAAACACAGCCCATCCCCTCAATAGGGCCGCTTGCGCACCCGCATCCGAAACAGGATTTGGGACAGCAGCAGTTCCAGCACCACAAAGGCTGCCACCACTTCCGCTATGGACGGCCAGTCCAGGGCATAGCCATGGGGCAGGACCAACAGGGGTAACAGGGCCTCGGGAACCTGGTCCAGAAACAGGGCGTGACTGCTGGAATCCAATCCCAGACGGCGCTTGATGAAGCTGGACAAGAGGTCCCCAGCCATGGTGGCGGTCCCCACCGTCAGGCCCACGGCCATCGGCGGCAATCCCAACAGCCAGGCCAGGGCCACGGCGGTAGCCAGGGCCACCGCCAGACCTCGCCAGGTCTTGGACCGTCCCAACCAGGGACGCCCGTCCGGCGCCGTCCCGCCCCCGTCCACCGGCCAGGCCCACAGCCGACCCAGCAGGGCCGCAGTCAGCACCGGCGCGCCGTTGACCACCACGATCAAAAACAGCAGTTGAAATTCGATGAAGTTCACGAGGTTAGATCTTATTGTTTTTTTGACAGCATCCCACGCTGGTTCGAGAGGCGCAAGCAGCCGGGTTCGCGATGCTCAAGTAGCGGCAGGGCATGCCGACAAATCCAACACGATACAGCCGACGGGAAGCGGGCGTTCCAGTGCGATCCCGAGCTTTTGGAGATTGTGGTAATGACGGTCGGCGAGCAGTGGAGCGGCGGCTGGATCGAAGCGCCCAGGGTGAGGGCCGCCCTTTGGGGGCGTTGGGGGAGTTCGAGCGCCGCTGGAAAACCCTGTTCAACCTGCTGAACCATCTGTACCGTAGTTATACTGTGGGCCGGTTGCCGCTATAGAGGGATAGGTTCGTGATCTACTCACTTGACGAACGCCGGGTGAGACGGCGGGGCGAATGTTTTATCGCTCACAATGCCACGGTGATCGGTTCCGTGGTGCTAGAGAACAACGCCAGCGTCTGGTTTAACGCCGTGGTGCGGGGCGATAACGACCTCATCACTATCGGCGAGAACTCCAATATCCAGGACGGGTCCATTTTACATACGGACCCGGGTATCCGACTGACCATTGGCCGGGACGTGACTGTAGGGCATCTGGTGATGCTCCATGGCTGCACCATCGGAGACAACAGCCTGATCGGCATTAAAAGTGTGATTCTGAATGGCGCGGTGATTGGCAAGAACTGCTTGATCGGCGCCAATACCCTGATTCCCGAAGGCAAGGTCATCCCCGACGGCTCCCTGGTGATGGGTTCCCCGGGGCGGGTGGTGCGCGACCTGGGGGAGGAACAAATTCGCGGCATCACCGCCTCCGCCCAGCATTATGTGGAGAATTTCCGGCGCTATCAGACGGGATTACGGACCCAGGACTGAACCCCGGGGGCAGGGCCAGGCCGGCCTATCGGCAAAGTCTCCTGTCCGGGCGCAGGGAAGGGTAGGCGCGGGCCAGACCCGCGATGTTCAATTCGACGCAAGGAACCAGGAGCGCAACATCATGTCCGCTATTCAACCCCGCCCCGTCCCCGATTCTCGCCAGCATCTGGAGGCGGTTATCCGCCAGGTGGGCGGCATCATCCTGGGCAAGGAGCCGGCTATCCGCCTCGCCCTGACCTGCCTGCTGGCCAGGGGGCATCTGCTCATCGAAGACCTGCCCGGCATGGGCAAGACCACTTTGGCCCATGCCATCGCCCACAGTCTGGGGCTGCACTACCAGCGTATCCAGTTCACCAGCGATCTATTGCCCGCAGATATCCTGGGAGCGGCGGTCTATGAGCGCCAGAGCGGCAGCTTTGTGTACCATCCCGGCCCCATCTTCGCGCAACTGATTTTGGCCGACGAGATCAATCGGGCCACCCCCAAGACCCAGAGCGCCCTGCTGGAGGCCATGGAAGAACACCAGGTCACCATTGAGGGGGAAACCCGCGCCCTACCGGCGCCGTTTTTTGTTATCGCCACCCAGAATCCTGCCTACCAGGTCGGCACTTTTCCCCTACCCGAGTCCCAGTTGGACCGGTTTTTAATGCGTATCGAACTGGGCTATCCCGATTCTCGGGCCGAACGATCCCTGCTGGCCGGGGAGGACCGTCGCGCCCTGCTGAGCGAACTGAGCGCCTGCCTGACGCCCGCCGACCTGTTGGCGGTGCAGCGCCAGACGCCCAAGGTGCATGTGGCCCCGGCCTTGCTGGACTATCTGCAAGCTATCCTGGCCTTTACCCGTCAATCCCCATGGTTTCGAGGTGGCCTGTCGCCCCGGGCCGGGTTGGCCCTGCTAGGAGCGGCTCGGGCCTGGGCGCTGCTGGAGGGCCGCGCTCATGTGCTGCCCGAGGATCTGCAAGCGGTGTTGCCGTCGGTGGTGGGCCACCGGCTGCATCCTGGGGAGGAGCATCTGGAGTGGTCCGGCGCTGAACTGCTGCGTCGGCTGCTAGAAGCCGTGCCGCTGCCGACCTGAGCGCTGCGATCCATGGCGCACCATCCCCAGGCCGAAACCCTGCTCCCATGGGAGGTTGACCCATTTCCCACCGTGATCCAGCACGGATCGTTCCCCCTTAGGGAGCGCGCCCCATGGTGGTAATCCCTGTCTTCGGCATCTCCCCCGGTCGCTGGCTGGAGAACTGGGTCAAGCGCCATCATCCCCCAGCCCGCGAGGCCATGACCCTGGACCGGCGGCGTATCTATATCCTGCCCACCCGCTTCGGCTACGCCTATGCCCTGATGTTGCTGGTGATGCTGCTGTGGTCCATCAACTACAACAACAACCTGGGCTTTGTACTCACCTTTCTGCTGGCCGCATTGGGGGTCATGGCCATGTGGCAGGCCCACGCCAATCTGCTGGGGTTGCGAATCCACCCTCCTCACGCCGAGCCGGTCTTTGCCGGGCAGACGGCGCGGCTGATATTTTGGGTGGATAACCCCTCATCCCAGGTCCGCTACGATTTGACCCTGGAGAGCAACAGCGCTGCGAGCCAGGCCGACCTGTCCGCCCAGGGCGGCGCTGAACTAAGCCTGGATCTGCCCGCCCGGCATCGGGGCTGGCTGGGGGCGGGACGGGTACGGGTGCATACGACCTTTCCCATGGGGTTGTTCCGGGCCTGGAGCTGGGTGGAGTTTCAGCCCAGTTGTCTGGTCTATCCCCGGCCAGGAGGCCACCGGCCGCTGCCCCAGCCCGCCCTGGCGGCCGCCGCCGAACGGGGTCTGGCGGGGACGGGGGGGGAGGATTTCAACGGCCTGCGGGCCTACCGTCCGGGGGACTCTCCCCGGCATGTGGCCTGGAAGGCGGCGGCCCGTAGCGACAGCCTGCTGGTAAAACGGTTCTCCGGCCAGGCCCGGCCAGAACTGTGGTTGGACTGGGGGGAGCTGGAACCGGACGCCCCCGAGGCCCGGCTGGCCCAGCTTTGCCGCTGGGTGTTGCTGGCCGGGGATCAGGGTCTGAACTACGGGCTGCGACTGCCCGGGATCGACTACCCCCCCGACGCCAGTTCGGGGCAACGCCGGGCCTGTCTGGAAGCCCTGGCCTTGCACGGCCTGGAGGATCGGCCTTGATCGGCGTTTTGGCGAGATGGCGTCGGGCATCCCCGGGTCCTGCCGCTTCCCCAGCCCTACCCTGGGACGGCCCCTTGTCTGGCTGGCTGGGCGTCGCTCTGACCTTGGCCATGCTGCCCCATTTGACCCGGCTGCCCCCCTGGCTGGGGGGGGTGTTTCTGGTGGCCCTGCTGTGGCGGGGATTGGCGGCCCGGGGCCGATTGCCCCTGCCTCATCGGCTGCTGCTGCTGCCCATTACCCTGGGCGTGGGTGCGGGGGTGCTGGTCGGTTTCGGCACAGTGTTCGGGCGGGAGGCCGGGGTGGCCCTGCTGGCGGCCATGACCGCCCTGAAGATTCTCGAAGCCCGTAGCCGTCGCGACGGGCTGGTGCTGGTGCTGCTGGGCTATCTGCTGGTGATGGCCAATCTGTTGTCCACCCAAAATCTGATCGCCTGTGTTCATCTGCTGGGGGTGGTGTTGGTGCTGTGCGCCGCCCAGACTGCGGTGGTCAGCCCCGGGGTGCTGGCCGCGCCTCGGGAGTTGCTGCGCTTCTGCGCCCGGTTGCTGGCCTTGTCGGCGCCGTTCATGGTGGTGTTATTTCTGCTGTTCCCGCGCCTGCCCGGCCCGCTTTGGAATCTGCCCAAGGACGCCACTAGCGGTCGCACCGGGCTATCCGAGGAAATGTCTCCGGGCGATATCAGCCGGTTGAGTCTATCGGGAGCGGTGGCCTTTCGGGTGAGCTTCGAGGGGGAGGCGCCGCCCCAGGAGCAATTATATTGGCGGGGTCCGGTACTGTGGCTGTTCGATGGCCGGACCTGGACCCGTCCGACAGAACGCGCCGCCGGGGGTTTGGAATACCGGGCTTTGGGGGAGTCCGTGGACTATGTGGTCACCCTGGAGCCTCATGGTCGGCGCTGGCTGTTCGCTCTGGATCTGCCGGCCCGAGTGCCGAAGAACACCGTGGTTTCCACGGATTTCCAGTTGCTACGCCGAGAGCCGGTGGACGAAGTGTTGCGCTACCCCATGCGCTCCTATCCCAGCCATGCCACCGGGCCATTGCGGCCTTGGGAACGGCGCATGGCCCTGCAATTACCGAAGGTGGGTAACCCCAAAGCCCGGGAGCTGGCGGCTCGCTGGCGGGAACAGGACCCGGACCCGGCCACCCTGGCGGCCAAGGCCCTGGCCGCGTTCCATGACCAGCCCTTCCACTATACCCTGACTCCACCCCTGCTGATCGGCGCCGATAGCGTCGATGAGTTTCTGTTCCAATCCCGTCAGGGATTTTGTGAACATTACGCTGGCAGTTTCGTATTCCTGATGCGGGCCGCCGGGGTCCCGGCCCGAGTGGTTACCGGCTACCAGGGGGGCGAGCGCAACACCCTGGGGGATTACTGGATCGTCCGTCAGGCCGACGCCCATGCCTGGGCCGAGGTGTGGCTGCCCGAAATGGGCTGGACCCGGGTGGACCCCACGGCGGCGGTGGCCCCGGAGCGGGTGGGCCGGGGGCTGTTCGCGGCCTTATCCGATCCGGCGGAAGTGTCGTTTCTAGCCCGCCGGGGGGAGTCTTGGCTGCGCCGTCTGGCCCTGGGCTGGGACGCTGTGAACAACGCCTGGAACCAATGGGTGCTGGCCTATGGGTCAGAGCGGCAACAACGACTGCTGGCCGGCCTGGGGCTGGCGGCCCTGGGCGGGGCCGGGCTGGTGGCGGCGCTGTTGGCTGGCCTGGGGGCGGTGGGTTTGGTTCTGGCGGGACTATGGTTATGGCGCCAGCGCCGGGGAGCCGACCCGGTTACCCGGGCTTGGAAACGGTTCTGCGCCCGCCTGGCTCGCCGGGGGCTGGCCCGCCAGGCTCATGAGGGGCCTGTGGATTTCGTGGAGCGGGTGGCTAAAGCGCGCCCGGACCTGGCCGAACGGGCCAGAACCATCGGTCGGCTGTACGCGCAGTTGCGCTATGGGCTTGGGGGTAAGGCGGAGCAGGTGCGGCTGCTGCGGGGCTTGGTGGCAAAATTCAAAGCTTGAAAAATCAATTATCGCCAATTTCTGCGGTAGCAAAATCCAATGAAAAATTGAGGCTTACCGAGTTTTTGACGTCATTTTCGTCGAAAAGCCCGCCCCACGGGCCCGCTTTTTTATTGAATTTCTCTACTGCGGAAATCGGCGATTATTAGTTTTTAAATCGTTGATATGGAAATTTCAGTTGCGCCCACAGCTTGTGGCTTTAACGAATGGAATCAAAGAAATGACATGGTTACCCATCGGTAGTCCGACCCCATCGCTTTTAAAGCTTGGCATTTTCCAGTCGATAGTCCTCCCATTGGCCTGGCCAATTTTTCACAAATCAAAATTCCGGTTTTTTGAAACCGAAGTATGCCAAAACAATTAATGGTGACGATCTTAAAGGGTTTTCCGGGGGCTTCCCGAATAAGCAAACCGCTGGCCTTTTGGTGTTGTTGCGCCATGATGCTACCGGCGCTGTCCGCCCCGAATGTCCTGGAACAGGGACTTATGGAGTACCGCGCCGAGAACTACGAGGAGGCATTGGTCCTTTTTGAAGAGGCCTATGCCGCCCAACGCTCACCAAAGGCGGCCCGCCTGCTGGGCCTCACCTACTATCGGCTGCTTGAGTACCCAAAGGCGCGCCCGTTGCTGGAAATGGCTTTCGCCACGTTCGCTGCGGATGCCCGGTTGAATTATGCATGGACGGAGACCTTGTTGGTTTTGGGTGAGGTCAACGCGGCCTGCGCCCGCATCGAATCCCTACGGCAAAGCCATCCGGAACCGGAGCGGGTGGAGGCCCTGGCAGGCCGTATCTATCTGGCGCTGGGCGAAACCGACGCGGCCATCGCGGCCTTCGAGCGGGCGCGGCAAGGTAATCCGATTTTCGGGCAAGGGGTGGCCGAGCATCTGGTGTCCTTGTATGCCCAGGAGGGACAGATCGAGCGGGCGCGGCGGCTTGCCCGAACCGCCATCGAAACCGATCCGGCGTCCTTCGAGGCGGATATGTTGCGTGCCCTCCTGGGGCAACTGGAGGACAACCACAAGACGTTCAAGGCTCATCTGGGCTATCGGATCGGACGGGACAGCAACGTCATTCTCGAACCGACGGCCGCCCCCGTGAGCTTGGATGCGGACCGCAAATCGGACCTGCGCAGCGTCTTTACGGCGGATCTGCTGGGGCGGTACCCGGTTGCCCGGGGCTGGGAGCTATTCGGAGAAGCCCATCTTTACCAGAGCCTGCATAACGAGTTGGAGCAGTTCGACGAGACCCGGCACAACTATGTTCTGGGGCTCGGCTGGACGGGGGAGAGCCAGGGAGCCAGGTTTCCCTATGAGTTTACCGGGACCTATCTGGACGGCAACACCTACCTGCGCTCCCATACCTTTTCGCCGGGTGTCTTTACCCGGCTAGGGGACACGACCCTGAATGGGTTTGTCCGCTTCCGGCACAACCACTTCGATGAAGACGTGACATCCTCGGAGGTACGCGGTGGCAACAGCGTCGGCGCGGGGATCACCCTGTTGCAGCCGTTTCTAGGACAGCGCGGCCAACTGCGTTTGATCTTCGAAGGCGGCCGAAACAATAGCGATGGGCGCAACTGGCGGCGGGACGAATACCGTGTCTTCGCCAGCGCCAGTTACCGGTTTTTACCCCATCTGAGCGGCAGTCTGGGCTTTGAATACGGCCGACAGGATTACACCAACCTCCATGATCTGTTTCTGGTCAAGCGCAGGGATAAGGACATACTTTGGTTCGGCAGTCTCTTCTATCGGTTGAACGAGCACTGGGAGGTCGGCCTGCGGGGAGTGCATGTGGATCATCGCTCGACTATCGGCGTTTACGACTATGAGCGCAGCACGGTATCCCTCAGCGTGAGTTGGCACTACTGAAAAGAGAACAAGCCATGGTATGGAATAGCGGAAAAATCGCCTGGTTGATTATCTTGCTGACAGGGGTCATGGCGATCAGCCAGGCAGCCGAGGTGGGTGAAGTCAGCCGCCTGCGGGGGCGGGTGGATGTCACCCGCAGCGCCGAACCCGCCCGGGAGCTGCGACTGGGGGATGCCGTGCATGTACAGGATATCCTACGCACCAAGAGCGGCGCGCTGCTGGAAGTCACCCTGATCGACGGCAGCCGCATCACCCTGGCGGAAAACAGCCGGGTTGAGGTGGCCCATTACGTCACGGACACCGAGCCGGCGGGTTTATTCGAAGTCGCCCGGGGGCGTTTGCGCGCCTTCGTCACGGATCTGTTTTCCCAGCGCAAGGAATCCTTCAAGGTCAAGACAACCACGGCGGTTGTCGGGGTCCAGGGCACGGATTTCGCCGTGCAAGTGCAGGCGTTGGTGAGCCGGGTGCTGGTGTACGAGGGGGTGGTCGCCGTTGCGAATGTGGATTTCGCCATTCCCCAACGGCAGGTCCTGAGCCGCAATCAGGTCACCACCGTCAGTAAGGGCCAGCCACCGTCGCCTCCCCAACCGTTGATCGGTTCTACCGTGGGTAGCGGCGGGACTTTGGATCTCCAGGCCGGCGGGGAACAGGGCGACGACCCCACCTCGGCTACCTCGACTGCGGCGCCGCCGGTGCCGCTGCCCAGGACGCCCACTCCGCCGGGGCGATAAAGACCAAAGGTCTTTGTGCCGATAATCACCCAGTACCCGAGAATGGACCGGATCACTTTTGATGGGAATCAGCCACTCGATCTGTAGCGTTTCAGCCCGACCCGTAGTTAATGACAAGTGGGCGGTCCAGTATCCGTGGTTACTGGCATGGATACTGATTCTGTTACCGATCTCTGAAGCATTCGCCCAGACCACTGAACGAATCAGCGTGGATTCCGCCGGGGTGATGGGCAATGACCACAGTCGGTCTGCCACGTCTGTATCCGGTGATGGCCGGTATGTGGTGTTTGCCTCTGACGCCACTAACCTGGTCGCCGGGGATACCAACGGGGAAGCCGATATCTTCGTCCGCGATCGTCAGACCGGGCAGACGACCCGGGTCAGTGTGGATTCCGTCGGAATTCAGGGGGATAAGCCCAGCGAGAACCCGGTCATTTCCGCCGACGGGCGCTTCGTGGCCTTTACCTCGGAGGCGACCAACCTGGTCGCCGGGGATACCGCCGGGTCCTGGGATATTTTCGTACACGATCTCCAGACCGGGGTGACCGAACGGGTGAGCGTGAGTTCCACGGGCGTCGAGGGCAATAATCATAGCCGCTCATCCGCCGCCATTTCCTCGGACGGGCGCTATGTGGCTTTTTCCTCCGAGGCCGATAACCTGGTCGGCGGGGACAGCAACAGCCAAACGGATATCTTCGTACACGACCGCCAGACCGGACAGACCGGACGGGTGAGTCTCAATTCTTCCGGTACGCAAGGCAATGATCACAGTACCGCGCCGGCGATCTCGGCGGATGGCCGGTTCGTGGCCTTTGTCTCAGTGGCGAGCAATCTGGTGCTGCTGGATTTGAACGGCTCGGAAGATGTTTTTGTGCGCGACCGTCAGACCGGACAGACGACTCGGGTCAGTGTGAGTTCATTGGGTATCGAGGCACTCAATCACAGCCGTGAGCCTAGCATCTCGGCCGATGGGCGGTTTGTGGCCTATGCCTCTCGGGCGACTAATCTCATAGCAGCCGTGATCGATCCCAACGACGATTGGGACGTGTTTGTCCATGACCGGCAAACCGGGCTGACGACCCGCGTCAGTGTGAACGATCTGGGTATTGGGGGAAACGGCGACAGTCTGGCGCCCAGCATTTCCAGTGATGGAAACCTAGTGGCTTTTAGCTCGCTGGCCAGAAATTTGGTGGTTTCCGTCAACGAGTCCAAGATCGACTGGGATATATTTGTGCATGAGCGTTCGGTGGGCCAGACTTCGCTCATCAGTATCAAGAATGGCCGCGATGATTCGGAATTCCCAAGTGTTTCGGCCGATGGTCGGTTTGTCGCGTTTGCTTCCGAAGGCCGCAATCTGATTCCCGGGGAAAACGAACCTAATAACAACTGGGATATTTATAGTCGCGGCCCCCTAATACCCGCCACCGTGGATCTGACCCTGACCCAGAGCGATACGCCCGATCCGGTGGTGGCGGGTGACGTGCTCACCTATGCCTTGACCTATTCCAATAGCGCCGCTGCCACGGGCACCGCCACCAATGTGGTGCTCACGGAAAGCTACGATGCCAATGTCAGCTTTGTGTCGGCCACCCCGGCCCCGGACGGGGGTACTGATAACCAGTGGTCCTTGAGCGATCTTGCCCCGGGTCAGAGCGGCGCCATTACGGTCAGGGTTCGCGTCGCCTCGCCGTTGCCGAACAATACCCTGCTTGGCGCCCAGGCCACCCTGGCCTCTGATCAGGCCACGACAGCCGCCGAGGCCGTCACGACGGTGACCAGTTCTCCCGCCCTGACCTTGATCCTCGCGGACAGTCCCGATCCCGTGGTAGCGGGTGAGCTGTTGACCTACACCTTGAACTACGCCAACAGTCCCGGGGCGACGGCGACAGCCACCGATGTGGTGATTACCAATGTCTACCATCCGGAGGTGGCGTTCGAGTCAGCCATTCCCGCGCCGGATGGGGGGACCGACAACCAGTGGACGGTGGGCAGCCTGGCGCCGGGTCAGAGCGGGTCTATCACCCTTACCGTGAGGGTGAATTCGCCATTACCCAATGGCACCTTGCTGCTCAACCAAGCCACCATCACCTCCGATCAAGGTTCGGCGAATGGGGAAACCACCACGGTGGTTATCAGTTCGCCTTTGCTGGCCTTGTCTGTAACCGATGCTCCCGATCCGGTACAAGCGGGAGATGTGCTGACCTATACGTTGAACTATTCCAATAGCGCCTCGGCTAGCGCAACGGCTACCAATACGGTGCTGAGCGGGGCCTATGATCCCAATGTGAGTGTTGTCTCGGCGATCCCGGCCCCGGACGGTGGGACCGACAACCAGTGGAGTCTGGGCAGCCTGGCCCCGGGGGCGGGGGGCACGATCACGGTCACCGTGCAGGTCGACAGCCCGCTGCCCAACGGCACTCTGCTCGGCACCAGTGCCACCCTGAACGCCGACCAGGTCAGCGCCAACGCCAGCACCACCACCACGGTGCAAAGCGCCCCGGCCTTGGCCGTGACGGTCAGTGACAACCCCGATCCGGTGCGGCCGGGGGAACTGCTGACCTACACGCTCACCTACAGCAACAGCGCTGCGGCCACCGAGACGGCCACCAATGCCGTGCTCAGGGTCAGCTACGCCGGCAACGTGAGCTTTGTCTCGGCGGCCCCGGTTCTGGATGGGGGGACCGACAACCAGTGGAGTCTGGGCAGCCTGGCTCCGGGCGTCAGGGGCGCGATCACCGTCACCGGGCGGGTTACCAGTCCGCTGTCCGGCGGCACGGTGCTCAACCTCGACGCTACGCTGGCGGCGGACCAAGGCTCGGACAATGCTGCTATCTCTACAACGGTTTTCGTACCGCAAGCGCCAGCGCCCGAGCCGGAGCCGGAGCCAGAACCGGAGCCGGAGCCGGAGCCAAAACCGGAGCCAAAACCGGAGCCGGAGCCGGAGCCGGAGCCGCAGCCGGAGCCGGAGCCTGTACCCGAGCCAGAGCCGGAACCGGAGCCGGAGCCGGAGCCGGAGCCTGAACCCGAGCCTGAACCCGAGCCTGAACCGGAGCCGGAGCCGGAGCCGGAGCCGGAGCCGGAGCCGGAGCCGGAGCCTGAACCCGAACCTGGCCGTGTACCCGTCTTATCTTCTGGGGAGGGCAATACCATCCCGTCGGGCTACTTGATTCCAACGCTGGGCAGTACCTCGCCCGGCGCCGGCCTTGCGGACGAAAGCCTGGAGGATATTGCCGCCGATGCCGACGGTAACCTGTATCTGGTGGGATATGCCTATGACGGCGCAAGCTACAACATCCACCTTCTCAAATACGATCATGACGGGCAGCTAGCCTGGCGCCAGGTGGTGGATTCAGGCGGCCATGATTACGGCTACGGTGTCACCGTCAGCCCGGATCAATCGGTCTATGTGGCCGGCTACCGCCTGTCCGGAAATGCCTACCAAGCGGTTCTGCTCAAGTACCGGATGAACGGTGCCCTGGAATGGGAACGTAGCCTGGCCAGCAGTGGGTTGGTGGACACGTTTTACAGCGTGGCGGCGGATGCCGACGCCGTCTATGTGGTGGGTGAAACCTACAACAATCACGACTTTGACGGCTTGATCGCCCGCTATGACGCCGCCGGCCAGTTGATCTGGAAAAGCATCCGGAGTACCTCCCATAACGATACGGGCTATACCGTGGCGCTTACCCGGTGCAGCCAAGAAGAACGGCAAGGGCGATGGATTCCAAGCCACTGCCAGCCTCTCATCGGCGGCGCCGAAGGAGTACAGGAACGCAGTGGCTGGCTGGCCCTGATAGAACCCTGGACGGGGACAATCGCACTGGATGCCACCGTATCCCCGACGACACCGATACTGGCCTTGGCCCCATCCGATAACGGCATTGCCTATGCCGCCGGTACCGACGCCGCCGGCAACTGGAACATTTTGCGGCTGGATGCCGATTTTATCGTCGAATGGAACGCGGTATACAACGCCGGTGGATTCGGTCAGTTACGGGATATCACCATGGATAGGGATGGCTTTATCTATGCCGTTGGACGAAGCTCCAATGGCATGAACGACGACGTCTTGATCGGCGCATACGATGCCCAAGGGAATTTGGTGTCCCAACTCAGGTTGGACGATGGCCATAGTGAACAAGGCCATGGCATCGTGTTCGACAGCGAGCAACGGCTTTTCGTGGCGGGACAACGACTGGAAGCGCAACAGCGGGGACGGTTTTTGTTATTCGAGATATTCAATGGAAAACCTTAACGGTAACTTTTGGAATCGGGAAGTCAGGCGCTGAATCGTGGTGAAAAATGAGTAGCCGACAAACACAATCGCGCTTGAAACAACTCAGGTCAAAAGCCGTAGCGGGTTTATGCGCGGTTGTTGCCTCGGCCATTAGCTTGTTTCTATATTGGTACCATCCCTTATTGTTGGAAAATCTCGATGTGCGAAGCCGTGATCTTATTTTCAAAATGCGTACCGCACCCAGTCCTCCGACTGGGATAATAGTAGTGGCGGTAGATGAAAAAAGTGTAAAACACTACGGTCGCTGGCCTTGGCCACGCTCGCTACAAGCTGAATTGATTGAGCGCCTAAAGCGTCTGGAGGCTGATGTTATTGCCTTGGATATTATATATTTGCGTCCACAGTCAACTGAAGAAGATCAAGCGTTATCAAAAAGCCTGGGTTTGCCTGGCTCTCAAGTGATCGGAGGATATTTTTTTCGGGACGAGCAGAGCATAAAAGGTAATGACAAGGCCCTTGAGCTGCTGAAGAAAGACCGTGTTGCCACTCTAAAAACCCAACAAGATGGAGTTGATGACTCTGTTTTGCAGTTTCCTTATGTAGAAACCAATCAAGAAGATTTGGCCATGCATTTCAATGGATTCGGGTTTTTTAACTACCTGCCGGACAGGGATGGTTTGATTCGTACCGCTGCATTGGTGTTACGCTACGAAGGGGATTATTATCCAAGTCTGCCTTTGATGGCCTTGGCAAAAAAAATAAATCAGGGAATCGGTATCAATTTAACGGCCGAGGGTATCGGTGATATAAGGCTTGGAGATTTTCAAATTCCGGTGGACCCCGCTGGCCGCATGGCCTTGAATTTCTATAATCGCTCCAGTCCTATTCCAATTATCTCGGCGGCCGATATACTTCATGGAACAATTCCACTGGAGGTGATTAAAGACCGTATCGTCTTTGTGGGAGTAACAGAAGTTGGTATCGCCGATGTTCGTCCAACACCCATTGAAGCCAGTTTTCCAGGAGTGGCGATTCATGCCACGGCAGCGGCTAATATCCTTCAGGAATTCTATTTGTATCGTGATGCTAGAACAGTCTTGATCGATGTGCTGTTAGTAGCAACCCTGCCGATGATGTTGGTTTGGTGGATGTCCCGATTACAGCGTTCGATGCTGATGGTATTTGCGTTGCTCACAACCCTGGGTTTGGGTTGGTGGATTTATTATATGATCATTACTGAATACGGATTGATAATCAGTTTTGTATATCCGTTCATTGCCATTGCCATCGGCTATATGGTTTTTCAGACCTATTATATACTGGTAACACAAAGTCATACTCGATTTTTGCAACAAGCATTTTCAACTTATGTATCGCCTATATTGGTAAATAAACTTCTTCAGAATCCCGAAGCCCTGAAGCTGAGCGGGGAAAAGCGAATAATTACAATTTTGTTTTCGGATATTCGGGGATTTACATCGCTATCGGAATCGTTACCACCCGATAATCTGGTACCGATTCTCAATCGTTACCTGGCGCCCATGACCCGTATCGTCATGGATGAAAACGGGACCTTGGATAAATATATTGGCGATGCATTGATGGCATTTTTCAATGCTCCGCTAAGTGTGGTGGATCATGCTCAAAGAGCGGTTACTGCGGCATTCCGCATGCTAGAAGAACTTGAAGCATTGAATCACGCTTTTGAAATGGAGTATGGAATCAAATTGAACATCGGCATCGGTATCCATACAGGTGAAGCCGTGGTGGGGAATATGGGCAGTCATCAGCGATTTGATTATACCGCCATAGGGGACTCAGTTAACCTTGCCGCTCGCCTTGAGAGCATCACAAAGTATTATGGAGTAGGAATTATTCTCTCTGAAAGTACCCGCGGTCAGATGACCGATGAATATATCTTTCGTAAATTGGATAGATTGAAAGTAAAAGGAAAGTCCAAGGTAACCGAGATTTATGAGTTGATTGGATTTAAAAACGATACCGTAAAGCAAAACTTGGTAATTCGATTCGAACATGCCTTGACACTCTATTTCGCTAATGATTTTTCTCGGGCGATGAAGTACTTCATTGATCTCCAACAGGATTACCCACGTGATCGTCCCACGGAAATCTTTATTGAACGTTGCCGTCAATTTCTCAAGAATCCACCTCCAGATAACTGGGGTGGAGTTTATGTGGCCAGTGAAAAATAATCGATCTGCATCTGGTTTTTGTATTTTTCAGTGCCAATAATAATAGTAATGGTTCGGCTAGAGTGAGAGTGAAAATGAAAATTTGTTATTTTAAAAGTTAGTTGACGTGATCTAATTAATGGCTATGCAGATAAAAATACTGGGTTGCAGCGGCGGAATCGCGGCGGGGTCACGGACCACATCTCTCTTGGTGGACCATGATATTCTCATTGATGCCGGTACTGGTGTAGGAGACCTTCAAGTTGATGAGCTAAAGGCCATACGTCATATTTTTATCACCCACTCACATCTGGATCATATCGCATTTTTGCCCTTGTTGATTGATACGGTTTTTGAACAACAAGGCAGAGATCCGATTCTGGTTTATGGGATTGAGTCTACCATTAAGGCAATAAAGAAACATATTTTTAATTGGCAAATCTGGCCTGATTTTACTGTTCTACCAAGACCTGATCGGCCTGCGATAATATTTAAGATTCTTCAACCATTCTCCATATTATCAATTGATGAAAGGCATATCCAGGCCATTCCGGTGAACCATATAGTTCCTTGCGTCGGTTACTGTGTCTCTCATGGAGATAATGCGGTTGCTTTTAGCGGCGATACCACAAGCAGTGACGTATTTTGGGACACGCTCAACGGGTATCCTCGTCTTGATGTGGTCATCGTGGACGGATCGTTTTCAAAACAAGAACACCAACTTGCTCATTTGGCGGGCCATTACACACCGGAGAGGCTGGCCAAGGATCTTTTAAAATTCAAACACCGGCCGATTATTGTTATTAGTCATTTGAAGCCAGGTGATGAACTTGCAGTATTCGAGGAATATAAGCGGGAATTGATGGGCTGGGCGGTAGAAAGAGCTTGTCAGGGCAATATTTTTTCATTTCCTTGAGCTAGAAAAAACGCACCGAACAGAAACTGACATTATGCTTCCAGAATAGGTATTTTTATGAATACTGTTGAGCGCCTTGAAAAGTTGATTGCACTAAGCATTGCGCTATCGACAGAAACAAATGCTAACCTGCTTTTGGAGAAAATACTCGACGGCGCCATGGAATTGTCTAAGGCGGATGCCGGTACTATTTACATCAAGACGGCTGATAATTATCTCCGTTTTGGAGTCATAAAAAACAATTCCTTGAATTTGGCTTCGACAAACGGAAAATTAGAAAACATACACTTGAGTGCAATCCCGCTTTATAATGCGGACGGCCGCCCCAATGAGCGTTTGGTGGCGGCGTATTGTGCGATTAATGAAAAAGTAGTGAATATCGAGGATGTATACGCTACAAAAGAGTTCGATTTTTCAGGAACCCGCCGTTATGACACTTTTATCGGATATCGATCAAAATCCTTTTTGACCTTGCCTTTGAAGAATCACGAACAGGAGGTGGTCGGTGTACTACAACTTATAAACGCCCTAGATGATCGGGGTGAAATAATATCTTTCTCTGATGAGGATCAAATTCTTATCGAGTCTTTGGCTTCTCTTGCGGCAGTGACGCTAAATAAACAGCAGTTGATCGATGCCCAGAAAGCACTGTTTGAGTCATTTATTCAATTAATTGCCCAAGCCATTGATGAGAAATCGTCTCATACCGGCGCTCATTGCGAACGTGTTCCCGCAGTTGCAATGATGTTGGCCGAGGCCGTATGCCAAACCCAATACGAGTTATTAAAAGATTATAGCTTTACCGAGGAGGAGTTATACGAACTCAAGATTGCGGCTTGGCTACATGACTGCGGAAAAATAACTACTCCCGAATGGGTTATCAATAAATCCACAAAATTGGAAACAATTACGGATCGTATTCAACTGATAGATGCACGCTATGAAGTGTTAAAACGTGATGCAGTAATTGAGCTTTTAAATGCTCAGATCACTACATTGAAAAACAGAGAAAAACTGGATGAGCAGGCATTATTTGAAACTTATAGTAGTAGAACTCGACAACTTGAGGAAGATCTTGATTTTTTGCGCCGGGCTAACATCGGTAGCGAGTTCATGACTCAGGGCGATGTTGATAGAGTGGCCGACATTGCACGACAACACTGGATCGATTCTACTGGAAAAGAACGGCCACTGTTGACCATGGACGAGGTTTATAATCTTTCCATTAGACGAGGCACATTAACCCGTGAGGAGCGCAATATTATTAATAATCATATTGATGTCACGATTAAAATGCTCGAATCTCTGAACTATCCCAGGAATTTACAGCATGTACCCGAGATCGCTGGAGGGCATCATGAGCATATGGATGGTAGCGGTTATCCCAAGGGCCTGACTGGTGAGCAAATGTCTTTGCGTGCTCGGATTATGGCTGTTGCCGACGTTTTCGAGGCACTCACTTCGAGTGATCGTCCATACAAAACCGCGAAGATACTCAGCGAAACCCTGAGCATCATGGCTGCCATGGTTAGAAACGGTAAACTCGATGGCCTGCTTTTTGAGGTTTTTATAAGGGAGAAGGTCTATTTGCGCTTTGCCAAGGCATACATGAAACCTGAGCAAATGGATACAGTAGACGATGAGTATTTTCTTGCCCTTGCCGCCGGGATGCTGACTGAAAGCAGGCAGTGTTGATGGTTTTGGGGTCAAATCCCCTGGCCCGCCACCACGGCGGCGGACAGTTCGTCACTATAAATAACCAGTAGATTTCGTCTTACCTGCCTGACCGACTGAGGAACAGTGTTTTGTTCTCCAGTGAACTCCCCCCGCTCGGTTTGCCAATCTCAGGAGGCTTCCTCGGATTGACAACCAAGGTGGTATCTAATTGATGATCAACTTATTGATATTATTTGAAGTTTTTAAACGATACAGTTCGTGCCTCGCCGCATCTACGGCAATGCGTCACGGCCAGGGCGGCCATACCGGCTGACAGCTTTCCAGGCAAAAAAAATTTTTGATCACCTGTGCTATAAACTATTTCCACTAGCGGCTGCGGGTGACGGTTTGCCGTGAATCCCGTACGGCATCGACTGAAAGGATAGGGAACTAAACAATACCAATAACCGGCGCAACGCCGGATAGCCCTGAATTTCAAATGATTTCGCTCCGCGAAAGACATAGATAGGAATAACGGGCAATGACGGTCTGTAGGTCATGGGCTGGATGGGTTTGGTTGTGTGTGACCGGGTTGTTTTGCACCGCGGTGGCGGCGGCGCCCACGCCCGTGGTGACGGTGGACGTGTCCGACGCCGCGCCGTTCATTGGCGAAAACGTTACTTTCACGGTCACCTTCGATAACACCGGCGCTCCCACCGAAGTAGGTTACGGGCCGTTTCTGGACGTGGTGTTGCCGGTGAACGGGGCCGACGGGGCGGCGGGCGCCGACACGCCGGATGGGCTGGATTTCATCTCGGCTAGCTATCTAGGTTCGGCGGTCACCAGCACGGTACTCACGTTTCCCGACGCCGACGGGGCCGGGCCGGGGGGCGTCGGCTGCGTGGACCACCCCTACGCCGTGGATGCCACCGACACCCCGGAGCCGGTCTGTGGCGCGGCTGGGGATAAGTTGATCGTGGTGCAACTGCCCTTCGGCTCCTTCGTGACCGAGCAGCCCCCGGCGCCGGTGGCCTTCAGCGCCTCCATGAGCAATCTGGCGGATCTGGGCGTGGCGCTCACCATCCGCGCCCGGGGCGGCTTCCAGTTCGGAGCCGATCCAGTGGACAACCCGGCGGTCGATCCCAGTATCGTCAGCGATGCCGGCGCCGACAGCAGTCTCTGGAGCGCCAACGCAGGGGCTACCCCCAGCTTGATCAGGCTCACCAAAACCGGCGACGAGGGAGCCACCGGGCCGAATTATCCCCGTCGCTATGTACTGGACATCCAGGTGGCGCCCGGTCAGACCGTCACTGACTTGGATATCAGCGACGCCCTGCCTACGGATATCGTCTATCTGGGGGTGAGCGCACCCGGGGCCGCAGTGACCGATCAGCCGGCCATCGGCCAGCTCGTGGATCCCGCCGATAATGTCCTAAACGTGAACTACGCCGCTCTGTCCGGCAACGCCCAGATCGACCTGGACTACTACGTGGCCGAGGCCGATTTCGACGGCGCGCCGGTGATCGGCCGGGCCGACGGCGACAATACCACCACCCCCAACACCATCACCGCCCTGGGGGACTGGGCGCCCATCGACGGTCGGGACGCAGTGGGGGTGGATACGGTGACCGCCGCCGCCGACTTCACTCGCACCGACCAGTCCATGGTTACCGCCAAGGCCGTAGCCCTGGCTCTGGACGCCGACGCCAGCGGCGGCCTCAGCCCCGGGGACGCGCTGGAATACACCGTGTCCGTGGCCGTGGCCGATTATTTCGCGTTCAACACCTTGGTGATCGCCGACACTTTCAGCGACGGCCAGCGCCTGGACGGCAGCTTTAGCCCTACCTTGACCGCCACCCAGCACGGGTCCACCTCCAGTGGGGCTTTCGACGCCGCCAATATCACCGTGGACCTGAGCGGCATCGGCAACGACACCGACCCGGTCACCGACGGCGGCACGACCCTTACCTTCCGGGTCTCCGATGAACTGCTGGCCCGGGAGCCGGGACGTCACCCCGATGGCCGGGTGCTGGGGGGCTGCATGCCCGCCGCTGGTACCGATCCGGGAGCGGCGGGCGCGCCCACCACCCCACCCGCCGACTGCGCCATTTTCGACGCCGGGGCCACCACCCTGAGCATCGTCTTCAGAACCGTAGTCCAGGAGCAGTTCAGCGACACCTATCTGCCCGAAAATCCCTCCGTGGACCAGGGCGACCAGCTCGACAATCAGGTCTCGGCGTCCGGGGTCCTGTTGTCCGTGGCCAACTTCGCGCCCCACGGTAATAGCGAGGCCGACGAGGCCACCGCATCCATAGCCCTGCCCCGGGGTGAACTGACCAAAAGCATTTATGCCATTAACGGCGATACCGGCTTTACCACTCCCATTCGGATAACCTCCGGGGATACGGTGACCTACCGGCTCCATTACACCCTGCCCACCGCCAATGTGGAGGATCTGATCCTCACCGACTTTCTACCCCTGCCGGTGTTCGACGCCACCACCCTGACCGGCTTTGATCCCACGGTCAGCGCCGCCGCGCCCCCGGCGGGCACGGTCAAGTTCGGCGCCGGGGATAGCTTCTTTGCCCGCTCCGGCATTGTGCCGACCTTGGCCATTGACGCCGACGCCAACAGCGCCAGCCTGGATTATGGGGACTATAACGACACTAGCGACGGACCCGAGGCGATCGAACTGCTGTTGACGGTGCGCACCCAGCCCGAACCCTTCGTCGACGGCCTGTTCCTCACCAATCAGGTTCAGACTAGCGAAGGCTCCACCAACGCCGGCGCCGCAACCGCCACTACTGTCGTTCAGCTCCAGCTTACGGAACCGCTGTTGTCCATGGGTAAGGGGATAGTGGCCGCCGATAGCGCCGGGCCAGTGTTCAGCCCGGCCACGGTGGGACCGGTGGCCTTTTCGGCCCCAGGGGGGGGCTGTCCCCGGTTCGTCGGCGTCGTGGACTCCCAGGGCCTGGCCGCCACCCCCATAGACAGCGATCTGGCCGGGGCCGACGCCGGGGACACGGTGAGCTTCGCCATCGTGGTAGAGAACACCGGCAGTGGCGTGAACGGCGCCTTCGACGTGCGGGTCCGGGATAGCCTGCCGACGGGGTTCTCCATCCCCGGCGGCGGTCTGAACCTGTGCGTCACCGACGGTAGCGGCGCAGTCATCCCCCATGTCAACGTGGGGGGCGGCTCGGGCCTGTTCGACCAGGGTATCGAACTGACCGACCCTGGCCCCACTCCCATCCCCAGCGGCGCTCTGGACACAGCCGCCGACACGGGGGGGCGCAACCTCGCCGTCATCACCTACGATCTGGTGCTGGAGGCCACCGTGGCCCCCCGTCAGCCCATCACCAACACCACCACCCTGTTCAATTACAGTGGCGAGGAGGGGGGGGCGGACTTCACCCTCTTGTCCGATCAGTCCGACGACGGGGCGGTGACGAGCATCGCCCATCCAGGGCTGGCCAAAACCCTGGACAGTCTTGCTCCCGGCGGAGCGGGGGGCGGGGATCTGGCCGCCGGGGATGTGGTGACCTACCGCATTACCGTCACCCTGCCGGAGGGGCAAACCCCGGACCTGACCCTCACCGACACCCTGCCCGCCGGGTTCGCCTACCTGGCCGGCAGCGTGGCGGTGGACACTACCGGCTTCGTCGGCGTCGTGGACACCAGCCCCAGCGTCACCACCGGGGGGACCGTGGCCACCGGCCAGACGGTGACCCTGGACTTTGATTCCCCGGCCACCACTGTGGTGACGGTTGACAATAACTCCGCCAACAATACCTTCGCGGTGACCCTACAGGCCCGGGTGGAGGGGGCCGAAACCGCCAACGACGGCCTGCCCGCCGCCCAGGCCAAGACCAATGCCGTGGCCCTGGACTTCACTGATAATCCTGCCGCCCCCCTCACCGCCAGCGCGGCGGCGGATTTCGTGGAACCAGAACTGGCCATCATCAAGGTCATGACTCCGGATACCGGCCTGGACGCCGGGGACACGGTGACCGTGACTCTGACTGTGCGCAACAATGGCACCGGCCCGGCCTACGATATCCAGGCCACCGACACCCTGAACGACAACGGCGACCTGTTCGACCTGGCCAGCGTCGCCGAGGGCGCGACCCCGGCGGGCTATACCTTCAGCTATGCCAATCCCACGGTCAGCTACGCCGCCGATCCGGGGACTAGCCTGGCCGCCGGGGACTCCGTGAGTTTCACCTTTACCGCCCAGGTTCGGGCCGATGTCATCACCGGCTCCAGTTTCGGCAATACCGCCGCCGTGAGCGGCGACAGCCAGGACGGGGCGGTTACGGGGGAACGGTCCAGCGCCGACACCGATACCGATACCGCGACCGTGGCCACGGCGGGGGTGGATAAAACCCTGGGCGCCAGCAGCGAGAGTTTCTCCAGCGACAGCGCCCCCTTGCAGGCGGCCATCGGCGAGGTGCTGACCTTTCAGGCGGTCTATACCCTGCCCGAAGGGCTGACCCAGGACGGGGGCGCCAACGCCATCATCACCGATACCCTGCCCACCGGTTTGGCCTATCTGGCCGATATCGCTTTTCTACCCGGCACCGCCACTATCCGGGCCGTGGCCGACACCGGTATCAGTGGCAGCCTGTACGGGCCGATTCCGGGAGCCGCCAACCTCATTAATCCCACAGTCAACGGTCAGGTGCTGGAGTTCGACCTAGGCGATCTCACCAACAGCGACAACGACGCCGACAGCGAGCAGTTGATTCTCACCTATGACGTGCTGGTGCTGAACACCACCGACAACAACCGCGCCGATACCAAAACCAACACCGCCCAACTGACCTATCTGAACCGAAGCGGCAACCCCCAAGTCTTGAGCGACACCGAGACCCTGCGCATCGGCGAACCGAACCCGAGCATCACCAAGACCGCCAGCCCCGCCACTGTGTCTGTGGGGGATACCGTGACCTTTACCGTGGTGTTCGGCAATCAGGCCGGCGCCGACGTGTCCCGAGCCTGGGAACCGGAAATCAGCGACACCCTACCGAACCGCTACGGCAACCTACAACTGGTCAGCGCCACCCTCAGCCGGGGCAGCGTGGACCTGGCCGGATGCGTCACCGTGGCCGCCCTCACCATCAGCCTGGACAGCAACTGCCTGGCCGCCGCCGAACGTTATCTGGACCCGGGGGAGACCATCACCCTGGTCTATACCGCCACTCTAGCCTCGTCAGCGGCTTTTAACGAACAGATCACCAACACCGCCGTGGGCCGGGTCAGCAGCCTGCCCGGGAGCAACGGCACGGGCGGCGTGACCCCTGGCGCCCCCGGTTCTTCCACCGGCGAGCGCCTGGGTAGTGGTCTCAATAATGAGCTGGGTCAGGCGGTCAATGGCCTGACGGCCCAGGACAGCGCCACGATTACCGCCGGTCGGCCCACGCTCACCAAGACCGGGGATACCGCCCTACCCGTGGGGGGGGTGGCCACCATGACCCTGACCGTGGACCTGCCCACCGGCAACACCGCCAGCCTGGTGGTCACGGACGACTTGCCCACGGGACTGGTCTATACGGGCGATCCCATCACCATCACCTTGCCGGGGGCGAATTTCAGCGCCACCAACAGCCCCTCCACCAGCCCCGGCGTTGGCGCCGATCCCCTGGTTTTCGACTTTGGCGCCGTCACCAACAGCGCCGCCAGCGCCCAGAGTATCGTCATCGCCTATCCGGTACGGGTGGCCAATGTGGCGGCCAACCAGAACGCCGTGACCTTAACCAACACCGCCACCCTGAGCTTCACGGGGGCTGCCCCCCCCCTGCCGACGGATGCCGCCACGGTGACGGTGATCGAGCCTGATCTGGAGATCGTCAAGACCCTCACCGCCGGGGCCAGCGGCTCCGACGCCGGGGATACCGTGAGCTTCCAGGTGGTGGTGAGCAACACCAGCCCCACGGCCACGGCTTTCCGGGTGGACCTGCAAGACCCATTGCCCCCGGAACTGCTGGGCAACGGCGGCGGGCCGTTTTTTCTGGCCATCGCCCTCGTCAACCCCGGCGACGGGGTGCGGCGCAACAGCGACGGCCTGCCCCTGAGCGCCGGGGACGCCCAGTTCATCACCACCACCGAGACCGACGATACCCTGACCTGGCCCCTGTTCGATCTGCCGCCCCTGAGCGCCCTGACCATCACCTATGACGCGGTGATCCGGGCCGATGCCACAGCCGGATCGGTGCTGAGCAACCGCGTCGATGCCGCCTACCATAGCCTGGCCGACGGAGCCGGGACCGGTCGGGATGGCAACGATCTTGGTAGCGATGACGACGACGATTCGGACCTGGACAACTACAATGAGACCGACAGCGCCGCGTTGACCCTGGCCGCCGGCATCGCCATTCAGAAAACTCTCGATCCCGGCCAGCCCGACGCCGCCTTCACCATCGGCGAGACCGCATCCTTCGATCTGCGGGTGGACCTGGTGGAGGGGGTCACCAACGCCGTCGTGGTCACCGACTTGCTGCCCACCGGTCTGAGCTATATGGACCCGGTGAGCATCATCGCCGGACCCCATATCAGCTACGCCGGACCGGGCCTCGGGGTGGAAGCCCCGGCGGGTACGATCACCGTGAACCTGGGAGATGTGACCAACAGCGCCGACGCCGATCCGGGCAACGATTTCCTGATCGTCCGTCTCCAGGCCCAGGTGGATGATCTGCCCGGCAATGTCCAGGGGGTGGTGCTGAGCAACAGCGCCTCGGTGAGCGCCGACCAGGGCAGCGCCGGGCCGGACACCCAAGACCTCACGGTGGTGGAGCCGGTCCTCACGGTGACCAAGACCCCGGATCAGGCCACCCCGTCCCTGGGGGACCCAGTGACCTTTACGGTGACGGTGCGCCATGCCCCGGGCAGCGGCGCCGATGCCTTCGATGTGGTGCTGGACGATCCTCTGCCCGCCGGGCTGAGCTACATCCCCGGTTCCACCCTGGGGGTGGCCGTGGACGAGACCGACCCGGCCCGTCCGGTGTTCCAGGTGGGCGTCCTGACCCTGGCGGCCATGGAGACCGATTTCAGCTTCCAGGCCCGGGTGGACCCGGATGCCGCCGTGGGCCAGACCCTCACCAATACCCTCGGTCTGGCCTATGACGGCCTGTCCGGGGAGCCGACGGTGGAGCGGGATTACACCGGCGCTGGCAGCGGCGACGTCACCCCCGGCGCGGCGGCCTTTCTCGATGCGGTCAAGACGGTGGACCTGGTGGTGGATGGCGCTACGGCGGGGCAGGTGGACCCTGGGGATACCCTGGAATATACCGTGGTGCTGACCAACGCCGGACCGGCGGCCAGCAACGTGGTGTTTACCGATGTTCTGCCCCAAGGGCTGAGCTACGTGGCCAACAGCCTGACCACCTCCGTCGGTACCGTCGATGACAGCGCCGCGCCGCAACTGCGGGTGGCGGTGGGCGGCCTGGCCCCGGCTGCTGGGGTCATTGTCGGCTTCCGGGCCACAGTGGACGCCGATGTGGTTCCGGGCACGGTGATCAACAACCAGGGCCAGGTGGACTCGGACCAAACCGTGGCCGAGCCTACGGACTTGGACGGAGTAGACGGCAATGGCGACCAGCCCACGCCCGTGAGCGTGGGGGGCGGTGCGGACTTGGACAACCCCCTGTACGCCGAAAAGCGGGTGATTTGGATCGACGATGCCGACGCCGACGCCGCTGTGAGTCCTGGGGACACTCTGGCTTATACCCTGGTGCTGCGCAACCGGGGCGGCTCCGATCTCACCAATCCCAGCCTCGCCGACACCCTGCCCGAGGGCCTGGCCTTCCGGCCGGGCACCGCCTCCAGCAGCGTCGGGACCCTGAACGTGACCGGCGGGAGCGTCGCCTGGACCGGCATCCCCAGCCTGGCCCCGGACAGCTTCGCTATCGCCCGCTTCGAAGTGACCATCGACGCGCCCCTGTTCGATGCCGACGCCGACCCTGCCACCGAGCGCTTCGTCAATCAGGGGCTGGCGGATTCCGACCAGACCGACCCGACCCCCACCGATGGCAACGCCAGCCCCGAGGACGGCTACCAGCCCACCACCATCAGCGCCGTGGACGGGGTGGCGGGCGCTCCGGCCCTGGACCTGGAAAAACGGGTGGCCTTGGCGGTGGATAACGACGGCGATGGCCAAGTGGACCCCGGGGATACCCTGGACTACCGCCTGGAACTGCGCAACACCGGCTCGGCGGCGGCCCTGAACCTGCGCCTGAGCGATGCCATTCCCGCCGCCACCCGGATTGTGGCCGGTTCGGTGACCACCAGTCAGGGGGCAGTGGTGGCCGAGGACCCGGTGACCATCAATCTGGCTGATCTGGCCGCCGGAGCCGTGGCCACGGTGCGGTTTCAGGTGACCGTGGAGCCAGGCGTTGCCGATGGTGTGCTGATCGCCAACCAGGCCACGGTAGGCGGAGATAACGTGGCCACCGCTCCCAGCGATGACAACGGCGCGGATGGCGACGGCCTGAACCCCACCCTGATCCCGGTGGACAGCGGTGGCGGCGCGGGCGGTCCCGCCGGGCTAAGCAAGGCCGTGATCGCCCACAGCGAGGCGGACAGTGTCGGCAGCCAGGCCCTGATCGGCGAAGTGCTGACCTTCCGGGTGGCCGTGGAGCTGCCCGCCGGGCTGCTGCGGGAGGCGGAACTCACGGACACCCTGCCCGATGGCCTGAGCTATCTGCCCGGCAGCGCTCGGCTGGCCCGGCGCATGGACACCGGCTTGACCGCCTCCCGCAATCCCGGCGGGATCAACAGCGCCGCCGACGGGGTGTTCGTGGCCCTTGCCGACGGGGTGGAGCTGGACCTCCAGGGCCAGACCCTGGGGGTGTTGCTGGGGGATGTGATCAATTCCGACAACGACGCCGATGCCGAGGGCTACACCCTGGAATACCAGGCCCTGGTCGCCAACGACGCCGGCAATCAGGCTGGAACCGTACTGACTAACGCGGCCACCCTGGGCTGGCTGGACGCCCTGTTCCAGCCTCGGACCCTGACCCCGGTGGGGGCGACGGTGACGGTTCTGGAGCCAGCGCCACAGGTGATCAAGAGCGCCGACCCGGCGGCTCTGCTGAGCAGCGGTGGGCGGGTGAGCTTCACCCTCACCGTCACCCACCCGGCCAGCCCCACCGCTGCCCCGGCCTACGACCTAACCCTCACCGACAGTCTGGGACCGGAATGGAGCGGCCTGACCGTGGACAGCATCATCCCGGCTGGCGGGGTGAGCGGGGTCACCGACGCCAGCGCCGCCACGGTCGTGGACCTGCGGGTGGCCAGTTTCCCGGTGGGGGGCAGCCTCACCGTAGTCTACAGCGCCCAGGCATCCGGGCCTCTGGCGGAGGGGGAGTTGTTGAACACCGCCGCCCTGGCCTGGACCAGCTTGCCCGGAGACCAGGGCAGCGACGGGGCCGCCCCCGGCGTCTCCGGGGCCGCCGATGGAGAGCGCAACGGCGTCGGGACCGGTCCCAACGACTATGCCGCCGCCGCCCAGGCCACGGTGACCGTGGGACCGGTGGCCTTGGACAAATCCCTATCCGATCCCCAGACCCGTTACGCCATCGGCGAGCCGGTGGAATACCGCTTGCGGGTGAGCCTGCCCGCCGGGGCGGAACTGGGCAACGGCGTCATCGACGAGGTGCTGGACCCGGGCCTGAGTTATATCCCCGGCAGCCTGGACGTGGTCTTGCCAACGGGGGTGAGCGCCCCAGGCCTGGCCGCCGACTTTAGTCGCGCCGAGGACAGCCCCGGTCCCGGACAGGAGACCTTGACCCTGCCCCTGGGCGACCTGGCCAACGTCGGAACCGGGACGGCGACGCTGACCCTGGACTACCAGGCCCAGGTGGATAACCAGTTGTCCAACCAGGCCAACCAGACCCTGGACAACGTGGCCGGCATTGAATTCGATGATCCGGGCGGGGCAGGGCGGGAGCGCCGGGAGGATACCGCGTCCGTGACCGTGGGCGAACCCCACCTGGACCTGGCCGTGACCCTGATCGGCGCCGGAGCCGGGCTAGAGGCCGGGGATACCGTGACCTTCCAGGTGAGCCTGGGCAATGGTGGCGATACCATCGCCTATGATGTGGTGCTGGCCCATCTGCTGCCCCCAGGACTGGAATCCGTTAGCGGCCTGGCCGTGACCGCCGCCAGTGGCGGGGCCGGAACGCCGGTCCTATCCAGTAACGCCGATGGCTGGAATAGCGACCCCTTCGACCTGCCCCCGGGGGCTAGCCTGAGCCTGAGTTTCAGCGCCACCCTGGCCGCCGCCGTCAGCCCCGGCCAGTCCATCCAAGCAGCGGTCCAGGCAAGCTTCGGCAGCCGCGCCGGGGGTGATCCCCACGGCCGGGACGGGTCCGACCCCGGCTCGGATCAGGACGATGATAGTGAGTTGAATAATTACAACACCGCCGCCGCCGCCCCCACCTTCACTGTGGGGGACCCGGTGGCCCTGGACAAGCGGTTTTACCCGGACCCCACGGATACGGCCTATACCATTGGCGAGTCGGTCACCTACCGGCTGACCGTGGCCCTGCTGGAAGGCACGGTGAACGGACTCACGGTTACCGACACCCTGCCTGAGGGCCTGGCCCTGGACAGCGTCGCCGTGGGGGTGGGGCATCTGGGCATGACCCACCAATACACCCCGCCGTCGGGGCTGACCGGGCGCACCCTGAGCATCCCTCTGGGGCAGGTGGTCAACCCGCCCAATGGCCAGTCCGGGGATGATTTTCTCACCCTGGACATCCAGGCCCGGGTGGAGAATATCCCTGCCAACCAGGCTGGCGTGGTGCTGGGCAACCACGCCGCCCTGAGCTTCCAGGGGCCGTCCGGTACCGTGACCCGGGACTTTGACGCCGACTCTCTGACGCCGGGTGTCCAGCCCCTGGATCTGCGGGTGGTGATGCCAGAGCTGACCCTGACCAAGACCGCCGACCGGGAGCGGGTGACCCTGGGCGATGAAGTGGCGTTCCGGCTACGCTTGGATCACGCCGCCGTCAGCGGCGCCGACGCCTACGACATCGTGGTGGCCGACACCCTGCCCGAGGGGTTGGACTATGTGCCAGGCTCCGCCAGCCCCGCCCCCGCAGTGGCTGGCCGAACCCTGACCTTTACCGTGGCGGCCCTGACCCTGGCCCAGGACAGCACCACCCTGAGTTACCGGGCGCGGGTGGCGGCGGCTGCCCCGGTGGGTTCCACCCTGCTGAACAGCGCCTTGGCCAGGTATTCCACCCGGCCCGGCGACGCTCCTCTGGAGCGGGACGGCGACGGCGGGGTGGATGATCTCATCAGCGGCCCGGCGGCTGCCCCGGTAATCCCCGAGGGCGCCGTGGCCATGGACGCGGTCAAGACCGTGGCTCTGAGCGGCGACCTGGACGGGGACGGCGCGGCCGATCCTGGGGATATCCTGGAATACCGGGTGCGACTCGTGGCTCCGTCCGAGGATTTGACCGCAGTGGTGTATCTGGACCGGCTGCCCGCCGGTTTGGAGTATGTGGACGGCAGCCTTGCCGCCACCCTGGGCGTGGTGGACGATTCCCAGGCCCCATTGCTACGGGTGGAACTGGCCAGCCTGGCCGCCGCCGCCACGGTGGAGATTCTTTATCGGGCGCGGGTGGCGGCCTTTACCGCCGCTGGCGTGGCGCTCTCCAACCAGGGCCTGGCCGACTCCGGGCAGACGGTGCCGGAACCCACCGACGCCGACGGCAACAACAGCAATGGGGACCAGCCCACGGTAGTGATCGTGGCCGGTCCGCCGCTGTCGGCCCTGAGCGCCGCCAAGACTGTGGCCTTGGTGGCCGATCCGGTGGCCCCGGTCGGGACCATCAATGTGGGGGACCAGGTGCGCTATCAGGTGACCCTCGCCAATACCGGCCAGACGCCCATCACCGGCCTGGAGTTTAGAGATCCATTGCCAGGGGGGCTGACGGTGAACGCCGTGGAGGGGGGTGTGTTGGACGGCGGCGTGGTCCAGGCCGGACCCTTGGACCTGGCGCCGGGGGCAGTGTACACCCTCGCCATCACCGCCACGGTGACCCTGGCCGGGGAGTTCAGCAACCAGGGCACGGCCACCGGCGCTGGTCTGATAGTACTCACCGACGCCAACGGCCAGGCCGACGACGGCGCCCAGCCCACGGTGTTCACCGCCCAAGCGGCGGCCCAGACCGGTGAGCCGGTCCTAACGTTGACCAAGCAAGTGGAACTGCTGGATGACGCCAACGGCGATGGCCGGGTCAATCCTGGGGAGACCTTGAGGTTCACCCTCGGCTTGGCCAATACCGGCGCCGCCCCGGCCACCGGCCTGAGCCTGCGGGATCCCCTGCCCGGCAACGCCACCCTGCTGGCGGGCAGTGTCAGCTCCAGCCAGGGGGCGGTGGTGGCCGAGTCCCCAGAACTGGTGGTGAATCTGGGCACGCTGCCCCCAGGGGGCCTGGCCACGGTGAGCCTGGTCATGACCGTCAGTCCGACGGCTGGGTCGGGGGAGGTGATCGCCAACCAGGCCACGGCGAGAGATGACCAGAACCGCGAAGCCCAGGCCGGGCCGGTGACGGTGACCGTGGCCGCCCCGGCCCTGTTCGACCCGCCCTCCGGCTTCAAGCGGGTGGTGGACGATCAACCCCCGGACCTGCAATGGCAAATGGTCTGGATCAATGCCGGCAACGCCACCGCCCTGGGGGCGCGGATCACCGACCCCATCCCCGCCGCCAGCGACTATCTGGACGACAGCCTGAGCTGCGAAGCCCGGGGGGCGTCCACTGTCAGCCGCTGTGACTATGACCCGGTGGCCAATCAGGTGGTGTACGAAGGGGATGTCGCCCCCGACCTTGGGGCGACCACGGAGACCGATGCCGTCAACGCGGTGGTGATTGTCTACCGGACCACGGTGAGTCCGGCGGTCGCGGCTCTGGAAAACCAGGGTTGCGCCCAGTGGGACGCCGACGGCGACGGCTTTGTGGGGGACCAGGTGGCGGAAGGGCAGGAACCGGTGTGCAGCGACGACCCGGACACGGCGGCGGCGGCGGACCCCACCCGCTGGACCCGGCGGCTGGCGACGCCCACCCCGGCCCGGATACCGGCCCTGTCACCGGTGGGGCTGGTGCTGCTGGCCCTGGTCCTGGCCTGGCTGGGGGGGCGGCGCTTGGGCCGCGGCGGCGGATGAAAGAGACCGGCCGGATCAGTCCGGGGCCGCTTCCAGCCCCAGTCGCCGGGCCAGCCAGGTTCCGCTCCAGCCCTGCAACACCAGGGAGGCGATCACCACGATAAACACAATATTGAAGAACACGCTGGTGATCGGGCCGGGGCTGACCACGGGAATGATGGCCAGGAAAATGGGCACAGCCCCCCGCAGTCCCATCCAGCCGATGAACAGTTTCTCCCGGCTGCTGAAGCCGAAGGGCGCTAGGCACAGGAACACCGCCAGGGGCCTGGCCAACAGCATCAGCACCGCCGCCACCAGGGCCGCATCCCACAATTCGGCGCTCAAAAACCGGGGGGTCACCAATAGCCCCAGCATCAGGAACAGGGTGATCTGGCTCAACCAGGCCAGGCCATCGTGGAAGCCGTGTACCTGTTGCTCGCCCCGGGTGAGATGGTGGGCCATGGCGATCCCCGCCAGGTACACGGCCAGAAAGCCACTGCCCCCCAGATACTGGGTTCCCCCGAATAGCAACAGCGCCCCGGTCATGGCCAGCACGGAATACAGTCCGGTAGCCAGTTCCAGGCGGTTGACCAGCCAGGCCAGCAGCAGCCCGCCCAGCCAGCCAGCCACGGCCCCCAAGCCCATCTGGACGCCGAAGTCCAGTAGCAGTTTGTCCCAGCTCATGTCCACGGTGCCCAGGCGCACCAGATGCACACACACCAGGGTCAAAAAAATGGCCATGGGATCGTTGATCCCGGATTCCATTTCCAGGGTTTCCGCCACCCGCCCCTGGAGCCGGACGCCTCGCTGGGACAGGAGCATAAACACCGCTGCGGCGTCGGTGGAGGCCACCACCGCCCCCAACAGCAGGCCCTCGTAGAAGGCCATGCCCAGCAGCCACACCCCCCCCGCCGCCACCACCCCGGCGGTGACCAGCACCCCCACGGTGGCCAGGACTATTGCCGGCGCCCAGGCCACCCGCACGGTGGTAAAGGAGGTGCATAGGCCCCCGTCGAACAGGATGGCGGCCAAGGCCACGCTGCCCAAAAGGTAGGCGGTTTCGAAGCTGTCGAAGTCGATGCCACCAGGGCCATCCTCCCCGGCCAGCATGCCGATGACCAGAAACACCAGCAGCAGTGGCGCGTTGATCCGCGCTGATAGGGGGCTGATCAGAATGCTAAAGAAGATCAGCCCGGCGCCTATGAGGATGGGCAGGGACAGGTCCGCGCTCATGGGGACGGCTCCGCTGGCGGGCGGGGTGGGGTGGAGTGTGGGTTCAACACGGTGGATTCCTGAGGCTGGGATCATTGGAAACCCCGTAATTTAGCATTTCCATACCTCAGGTCCGACCGTTTCAGTGACCGCAGCGCGATCCTGGATTTTGTCCAGACGCTCTTATCCTATGGGACGCACAACCCCGGATAGTGTGCTGGCATGGATATATCATTCATAATAATTGAACACTCGAAATCCTCTCCTATACTTTCTCCTGCCTGTTACACATTCAATACAATGACTCCAAAAAAACTAAGGAGGGGTCCACTATGCGCCGGACCTGCACCGATGTTGGCCGGAAAGTTCCCGGATTCCTGTCTTCTGCCTGTTTTCGGCGTCCATGGCCATCAGTGACCTGCCATTTTTTCATCAATTTTGAATGACCGATGCGAGCGGCGATCCAGGCGCGCTTTGTGGGCGCGATTTGGGCGTGGGCGTGCCCTCGCGGTTTCGATCGAGTCAGTCTGGCGCCGCTTTTTCTGAACCCCGACCTCTACGGTGATTATCATGAAACCGACCTTTGGGACGTCGTCCCTTTGCCGCTGCCTCCTGCTGTGGGTGACGCTGCTGGCCGGTTCGGCGAGCTTCGCCCAGGTGCTGGACCCTGACATTAATAACGACGGCACGGTCAGCATCCTTGATCTGTCCCTGGTGGGCAGTTGCAACGGCCAGGACCTGAACATCGCAACCCATTGCCGCTGCGCGGACATCGACGGCAACGGCCGCGTCGATAATATTGATTTTCAAGCCGTGTCCGGGGCCATCGGCCAGTCCGGCTATCCCATCGGTCCCAATACCTGCCTGTCGCCTCCGCCGCCCAATACGGCGCCCACTGCCGCCGCTGGCGCCGACCAGGGTGTCCAGGTGGGCGCGACTGTGATCCTCAACGGCTCCGGCTCGACGGATCTGGATGGGGACCCACTGAGCTATTCCTGGACATTGGTGCAAAGGCCGACCGGCTCCACGGCCGCCCTGAGCGATCCGACAGCGGTTAATCCCAGCCTGGTGGTGGATTTGCCTGGGGATTACGTGGCGCAACTGATCGTCAACGACGGCCAGGCGGACAGCGCCCCGGACACGGTGACCGTTTCCACGACCAATAGCGCCCCGGTGGCCAATGCCGGGCCGGATCGAAGTGTGCAAGTGGGGGATACGGCGACCCTGGACGGCTCCGGTTCCACGGATGCCGATGGTGATGCCCTGAGCTACCGCTGGTCGCTGCTCCAGCGTCCGGCGGGTAGCACCGCCGTGCTGAGCGATGTTAGCTCAACCAGTCCCGATCTGGTGGTGGATCTGCCTGGGGATTACGTGGCGCAACTGATCGTCAACGACGGCCAGGCGGACAGCGC
>CAZQXD010000001.1:0-3513 GCA_964597315.1 uncultured Candidatus Competibacteraceae bacterium | reverse complement strand
CCGGGCCGGATCGAAGTGTGCAAGTGGGGGATACGGCGACCCTGGACGGCTCCGGCTCCACGGATGCCGATGGTGATGCCCTGAGCTACCGCTGGTCGCTGCTCCAGCGGCCCGTCGGTTCCACGGCTACCCTCAGCGATCCTGCGGCGGTGCTACCCGGTCTGGTGGCCGACCAGCCCGGCGCTTATGTGGCGCAACTGATCGTCAACGACGGCCAGGCGGACAGCGTCCCGGACACGGTGACCGTCACTACCACCAACTCTCCACCCATCGCCGCCGCCGGGCCGGATCAGAGCGTGGGGTTGGGGGATCTGGTGACCCTGGACGGGTCCGGCTCCTCCGATCCAGACAATGATCCTCTGGATTACGGTTGGTCGCTGATTTCCCGCCCGGTGGGCAGCGGCGCGACTCTCAACGGTCCCGGTAGCGTGAACCCCGGCTTCGTGGTGGATCAACCGGGAACTTATGTGGCCCAGTTGATCGTCAACGACGGTCAGGCGGACAGCGCCCCGGATACGGTAAGCATCACCACCCTCAATTCCGCGCCGGTGGCCGATGCCGGCGCCGATCTCAACGTGCCGGTGGGGGTGTTGGTGACCCTGGACGGCTCGGGGTCCGCCGATCCCGATGGCCAGCTGATCGGCTTCGACTGGCGTTTCGAGACGCTGCCCCCTGGCAGCGCCCTGAGCGACGCGGCCATCGGCGGCGCCGACACCGCAACCCCAGGGTTCACCCCGGACGTCCCTGGCCTGTACCAGCTGAGTCTGGTGGTCAGTGACAGCGTTCTGGACAGCGTGTCGGCCACGGTGGAGGTGACGGCGTTTGCCGCTAATGTGGTTCCCAACGCTCGGGCTGGCACGGACCAGCAGGCCGTTCCCGGTGGTGTCGTGGCCCTGGACGGCAGCGCCAGCGACGACCCGGACGGGGGGCCGCAGCCCCTGAGCTTCCAGTGGGGCTTTGTCGCCGTGCCGGCGGGCAGCGCCCTGACCGATGCCGATCTGAGCGCCGCCAACGGACCCACGCCGGCGTTCACCTCCGATGTGGTGGGCGTATACGTGCTGGAACTCACGGTGTCCGACGGCGCCGCCCAGGACAGCGACCAAACGCAAATTACCGTCAGCGCCGCCAATCTCTCGCCTCAAGTTCAGGCTGGGGCGGATCAGCAGGGTACGGTAGGCCAGACGGTGACCCTGGACGGCGGCGCCAGCTCCGACCCGGACGGTGGTCCCCAGCCCCTGGACTTCCAGTGGAGCTTTGTTGCCGTGCCGGTGGCCAGTGGTCTGGGCAATGCCGACCTGACTGGGGCGGCTACGGTCACGGCTGCCTTCGTGCCGGACGTGGCCGGGGTTTACGTGCTGCGGCTGGAGGCGAACGACGGCGCCGCCCAGGCCAGCGACCAGGTGCAGGTGACAGTGACGGACCCACCGCCGCCACCGCCGCCGGCTAATCAGCCTCCGGTGGCCGCCGCCGGGCCGGACCAGAATACGGTCTTAGGCGGAATCGCCACCCTGGACGGCGGCGCCAGCTCCGATCCTGACAGTGGGCCACAGGCTTTGGGTTTCCAATGGGGATTCGTGTCCCTGCCGGCGGGCAGCACCCTGAGCGATGCCGATGTGAGCGCCGCCAACGGCCCCACGCCCGCCTTCATTCCCGATGTGGAGGGCGTATACGTACTGGAACTCACGGTGTCCGACGGCGCCGATCAGGCCAGCGACCAGGTGCTGGTGACGGTGACGGCCCCGCCGCTACCGCCGCCACAGCCGCCACAGCCGCCACAGCCGCCGGTGACCAATCAGGCTCCAGTGGCCGACGCCGGAGCGGATCAGAATGTACTGATGGGCCAGACCGTCAGCCTGGATGGGTCGGCCAGTTTCGACCCAGATTCCGGGTCCGGGGGCCTCGGTTTCATCTGGACCCTGCTCGAAGCCCCCAGCGACAGCACCCTGGATGAGGGTGACATCAGCGGCATTCTCACTCCTCAGGTCGGATTTGCCCCCGACCAACCGGGGGTCTACCGCTTGCAACTGACCGTCTCCGACGGCCAAGCCCAAGGTAGCGACGAGGTGGTGGTTACCGTGGGGGACATCCAGGGGGGCGCCCTGGCTCCGGTGGCCGACGCTGGACCCGATTGGAATACCCTTTTGGGTAGTACCGTCACCCTGGACGGCAGCGGTTCTTTTGATCCCACTGAAAACCTGATCCGCTACCTCTGGCGGTTGGTAGAGAAGCCCGAGGCCAGCGTTCTGGACGATACGTTCATCCAGGGACCGGAGTTGCCCAATCCCCGATTCAGCCCCGACGTGGCCGGGACCTATGTCCTGGAACTGGTGGTGAGTAATGACCAGGCCGACAGCGCCCCGGATCGGGCCGAGGTGACGGCCTTTTCCGGCAATGTGGCTCCCAATGCCAGGGCCGGGCGGGATCGTAATATCCCCCTGTTCCAGGCCGAAACCGTGGACGGCGCGGCCAGCTTCGACCCAGATCAAGGCCCGGAGGCCCTGGGTTTCCGCTGGAGTTGGGAACAACTGCCCCCGGGCAGCGCCCAGAGCGATGCTACTTTGGTCAACCCCCTGGCCCCAGAGGCGGGAATAACCGCCGATCTAGGGGGTGACTACCGGCTCCAGCTTACCGTAGCTGACGGCGACTTGGAGCATACTGATACCGTGACCCTGACCGCCTTCGCCGACAACGTGCCGCCCAACGCCCACGCCGGGGCGGATGCGCGGGTGGAACCGGGGGCTGTCGTGACCCTGGACGCCGCCGCCAGCGACGACCCCGACGCCCAATCTCAACAGCCGACCGCCAATGGTTCCGAAACGCTTTCCTACCGCTGGTTCTTGGTTTCCGTGCCGGTGGATGGGGTGTTGGGCAACAGCGATATTGTTGGGCGCGATAGCCACACACCTTCCTTCACGGCGCCGGTGCTAGGTCCGTATGTGCTGCGCCTGGAGGTGTCCGACGGCCAGGCCAGCGATTTTGATAATGTGCTGGTGCAGGTTGCCGAGGCAGGCGTCGATGGCCCGGGCGATGGCGATGGCGATGGCGATGGCGATGGCGATGGCGGCTCCGGCGACGGCGGCTCGGGAGACGGTGACGGCTCCGAGGGTGACGGCAACGGCGGAAGCGGCGCCCTGGGACCATTGGAACTGGTGCTGGCGGGGTTGGGGTTGCTGATGCTGCTGGCGCGGCGGCGGTTGAGGGGTGACGCCCGGCGCCGGTTATAGGCTGGCTAGTGTCTGGCCCCTAAGCCCCGAGCAACAGGCGGTCAATCGTCTGCACGCGGCGATGCGGTTCCGGGTGGAGCCTGTCATCCGCTTGATCGCGGCGATCCACAACTTCGAAATCGCTCTGGCAACATGGCTTTTTCAAGAGGTCTAGTCAATCTTGACCACAACAATAATTGTATATACATTGACATCCTCCCCGGCCTGAAGGCCGGAGATTCCTACGGCGTCCCGTTGGTTTTGCGGGATCGCTTCGGCCTAGGCGGCCCCGCGGGTTCCTGGGCCGAGT